>NZ_CP053660.1:2509336-3136670 GCF_013177455.1 Nocardioides marmotae | reverse complement strand
CCGGCCCAAGCGGACCTGGCAGCGCGACGCGCTCGCCTACGACGGCCGCCGCGAGCCCGAGGGGCCCGAGCAGATGTCGCTCTACCCCGACCACGTCGTGATCTCCTGCCACACCCGCGAGGGCGAGGTGGAGCTGGCGATGAGCCCCGCCTCCCTCACCGGCTTCCAGGCCTGGCTCGAGGCCCGGCCTCCCGGCACCGACTGGACCCGTGGCTGACACCTCGCACCCCGCCCCACCGGCCGCGGTCCGGACCGACCCCGCCCTGGTGCGGCCCCGCAACGCGGTCGGCCTGACCTTCGGCCTCAACGGCCTGCTCTTCGCGACGCTGGTCGCCCGACTGCCCGACGTGCGCTCGCACCTCGACCTCGACAACACCACGCTCGGGCTGCTGCTGCTCGCGATCTCCGTCGGCTCGATCCTCGCCCTGCCCGCCACCGGCCGGCTGATCGGGTGGTACGGCGCCGCTCGGGTCGTCCGCGGGGCTGTCACGTCCGCCGCGGTCGGCCTGACCGCCGCCTCGGTGACCGCGACGGTGCTGGAGTCGCTCCCGGCCACCGCGGTCGGGCTGTTCTTCTACGGCATCGGGATCGGCGTGTGGGACGTCGCGATGAACGTCGAGGGCGCCGAGGTCGAGCGCCGGATGGGCCGCACGGTGATGCCGCGCTTCCATGCCGGGTGGTCGATCGGCTCCATCGCCGGGGCGGGCCTCGGCATCCCGCTGACCATCGTGGCGCTGCCGATGAGCCTGCACGTGGCGGTGGTGGCGGCGGTGGCGCTGCTCGTGGTCTGGCGGGTGGCGGCGACGTACCTCCCGCCCGCGCCGGAGCCCGAGCACGCCGAGCGGCCGCGGTCGGCCTGGACCGAGCCGCGCCTGCTGGCGGTCGGGGTGATGGTCCTGGCCTTCGCCGTCGTCGAGGGCTCGGCGAACGACTGGCTCGCGCTCGCCCTCATCGACGGCCACGACGCCGAGCACTGGGTCGGCGTCGCCGGCTTCTCGCTCTTCGTCACCGCGATGACCGCCGGGCGCCTCGCCGGCCCGGTCGTCCTGGACCGGTTCGGCCGGGCGCCGGTGCTGTGGGTCTCGACGATCGCGGTGTTCGCGGGCGTGCTCGTCGTCGTGCTCGGCGATCACGTCGCGCTCGTCGGCGCGGGCATCCTGCTGTGGGGCCTCGGAGCGGCGCTCGGCTTCCCGGTCGGGATGAGCGTGGCCGCCGACGACCCCGCGCGGGCCGCCGCCCGGGTCAGCGTGGTCTCCACGATCGGGTACGGCGCGTTCCTCGCCGGCCCGCCGCTGCTGGGAGTGCTCGGCGACCGGGTCGGGACCCTCGAGGCGCTGCTCGTGGTCCCCGCCCTGATGGTCCCCGCGGCCGTCGCCGTCCTCGCGGCCCGGCCGCGCCCGGCCGTCGTCTAGTCCTGCGCGGTCTGGTCCTGCGCGCCGCGCTCGCCGCCGGGGACCCACAGCACGTCGCCCTGCTCGCGGTTCGCGTGCCGGGCGAGGATGAAGAGCAGGTCCGAGAGCCGGTTGAGGTAGGTGATCGCGAGCTTGTTCATCGTCTCGGCGTGCACCTCGAAGGCGGCCCATGCGGACCGCTCGGCGCGGCGCACGACGGTGCGCGCGACGTGGAGGTGGGCGGCGCCCTCGGTGCCGCCGTTGAGGATGAAGGAGCGCAGCGCCGGCAGCGCCTCGTTGTAGTGGTCGCACCAGGCCTCGAGCCGGTCGACGTAGTCCTGCTCGATGCGCAGCGGCGGGTACTCCGGGTCCGGCACGACCGGCGTGCAGAAGTCGGCCCCGACGTCGAACAGGTCGTTCTGGACGTGGGTCAGCACCGCCACGACGTCCGCGTCGAGCCCGCCGCGCACGACGGCCAGGCCGAGGTGGGCGTTGGCCTCGTCGACGTCGGCGTAGGCGTGCAGCCGGAGGTCGTTCTTGGTGGTGGTGCTCATGTCGCCGAGACGGGTCTCGCCGCCGTCGCCGGTCCGGGTGTAGATCCGCGTCAGGTTGACCATGGTCCGAGAGGCTAGCGACCGGCCACAGGGGGGCGGTCGTGCGCATGACCACCCGGCGTACGCCGCGCTGGCGGCGCTCGCTAGTTGAACAAGTCACGACCGACACGCGCAGAAACCCTCACCGCGGGGGCAACCCCTCGGGCAGCCCGGGCGTCACTATGGGTGGAAGTGATCTGGCGCACGTCGTCCGGGCTTTCTCAGGGGCCCGGGGGCAGGGAAGAGGCGAGATGGACATCGTGGCCGACGGACCCACGCTGGTGCTCAGTGGCGACTTCGACGTGCGCAGCACGCCCGAGGTGCGCGACGCCATCTACGACCACCTGGCCGGCCACGAGGACGTCGTGCTCGACCTGACCGAGGTGGGGGCGGTCGACCTGACCGCGCTCCGGCTGCTCGCCGTGGCGACCCTGGTCGCCACCCGCGAGGGGCACCACATGGTGCTGCGCGGCTGCGGCCCGGCCGTGCGCCGCCTGCTCCACCTCTCCCGGCTGCGCAGCGTCGTCGAGCTCGAGCGCGACGCGGTCGGCGCCTGACGGTGCCCATCTGGCGGGCCGGCAGATGTGTCGGACATCCCACACGGCGCTCCGGTTACCAACCGGTATCGCTGGTCCTACCCTTCCCCTCATGACCGAGAAGGATCAGACCGAGCGGCCCCAGATCGATCTGCCCCCGACCGAACGGCCGCAGCGTGACCGGCCGTGGGTGATGCGGACCTACGCCGGCCACTCGACCGCCGAGGCCTCGAACGCGCTGTACCGATCGAACCTGGCCAAGGGCCAGACCGGCCTCTCGGTCGCCTTCGACCTGCCGACCCAGACCGGCTACGACCCCGACTCACCGATGTCGCGCGGCGAGGTCGGCAAGGTGGGCGTCCCGGTCCCGCACCTCGGCGAGATGCGCAAGCTGTTCGACTCCATCCCGCTGACGGAGATGAACACCTCGATGACCATCAACGCCACGGCCATGTGGCTGCTGGCGATGTACCAGGTCGTCGCCGAGGAGCAGGCCGGCGTGCCCGAGGGGCGGGCGACGCCCGAGGAGGTCGCCGCGCAGCTGGCGGGCACCACCCAGAACGACATCATCAAGGAGTACCTCTCGCGCGGGACCTACGTGTTCCCGCCCGAGCACTCCCTGCGGCTGATCGGCGACATGATCGCCTACACGGTCCACCAGATCCCCAAGTGGAACCCGATCAACATCTGCAGCTACCACCTGCAGGAGGCCGGCGCGACGCCGACCCAGGAGCTGGCCTACGCGCTGTGCACCGCGATCGCGGTGCTCGACCAGGTCAAGGCCTCGGGCCAGGTCTCCGAGGACGACTTCGAGAAGGTCGTCGGCCGGATCTCCTTCTTCGTCAACGCCGGCGTGCGCTTCGTCGAGGAGATGTGCAAGATGCGCGCCTTCGTCGAGCTGTGGGACGAGATCACCCGCGAGCGGTACGGCGTGACCGACCCCAAGATGCGACGGTTTCGCTACGGCGTGCAGGTCAACTCCCTCGGCCTGACCGAGGCGCAGCCGGAGAACAACGTCCAGCGCATCGTGCTGGAGATGCTCGGCGTCACGCTGTCCAAGGACGCCCGCGCCCGCGCGATCCAGCTGCCGGCGTGGAACGAGGCGCTCGGCCTGCCCCGGCCCTGGGACCAGCAGTGGTCCCTGCGCCTCCAGCAGGTGCTGGCCTTCGAGTCCGACCTGCTGGAGTACGACGACATCTTCGCCGGCTCGACCGTGGTCGAGGCCAAGGTCGCCGAGCTGGTCGCCAGCGCCCGGGCCGAGATCGACCGGGTCCAGGCCATGGGCGGCGCGATCGCCGCGGTGGAGTCGGGCTACATGAAGCAGGCGCTCGTCTCCGCCCACGCCGCCCGCCGGGCCCGGATCGAGTCCGGCGAGGAGGTCGTCGTCGGTGTCAACAAGTACGAGACCACCGAGCCCTCGCCGCTGACCGCCGACCTCGACGGCGCGATCATGACCGCCGACCCCCAGGCCGAGTCCTCCGCCATCGCCTCGGTGGAGGCGTGGAAGGCCGAGCGCGACGAGGACGAGGTCGCCCGCGCGCTCGCCGCCCTGGCCGAGGCGGCCAAGACCGACACCAACCTGATGCTCCCGACCCTGGCCGCGGCCCGGGCGGGTGCGACCACCGGCGAGTGGGCCGGCACCCTGCGCGAGGTCTTCGGGGAGTTCCGCGCCCCGACCGGCGTCTCCGGCGCGGTCGGCGCGGCCTCCGCCGGCCAGGCCGGCGCCGACCTCTCCGCGGTCCGCGACCGGGTCAAGGCCACCGGCGAGGAGCTGGCCGGGAACAAGGGCGGGCGGCTGCGCCTGCTCGTCGGCAAGCCCGGCCTCGACGGTCACAGCAACGGCGCCGAGCAGGTCGCCGTGCGGGCCCGCGACGCCGGCTTCGAGGTGATCTACCAGGGCATCCGGCTCACGCCCGAGCAGATCGTCGCTGCCGCCGTCGCCGAGGACGTGCACTGCGTCGGCCTCTCCATCCTCTCCGGCTCGCACATGGAGCTGGTGCCGGCGGTCCTCGAGGGCCTGCGCGAGGCCGGCATGTCCGACGTGCCGGTCATCGTCGGCGGGATCATCCCCGACTCCGACGCCCGCGCGCTGGCCGAGCAGGGCGTCGCGGCGGTCTACACCCCCAAGGACTTCGGCCTGACCGAGATCATGGGCGGCATCGTCGACGTCATCCGCAAGGCCAACGGCCTCACGGAGGGCTGAGCAGGCCGTCGCCGCTGGTCGAGCAGGCGAGCGCCAGCGACGTCCCGCTGGTTGAGCAGCGAGCGCCAGCGACGTCCCGCTGGTTGAGCAGCGAGCGCCAGCGACGTCCCGCTGGTTGAGCAGCGAGCGCCAGCGAGCGTGTCGAAACCCGGTGACGTGGTCGCGGCCCTGCGCCCCTCACCGGGTTTCGACACGGTCGGCGCTGGGGCGCCTCCCTGCTCAACCAGCGGTGGTGCGTCAGCGGCCGACGCGGTCGATGAGGGCGACGGCGTCGTGCGGGGCGTACCCCTTCGCGTCGTTGTCGAAGTAGACGTACACGTCGCCGTGCTCGGCCCAGCCGCGGCACTTCTCGGCCCAGCGGTCGAGCGCGGCGGGGGAGTAGCCGCTGGCGTAGAGCTCGGTGTCGCCGTGCAGGCGGACGTAGACGTGGTCGGCGGTGACCTGCTCGGGCATGGGGAAGCGCCGGGCGGTGTCGGCGACGACGCAGGCGACGCCGTGGCGGCGCAGCAGGTCGAAGGCCTCCTCGGTGCACCAGGTCTCGCTGCGGAACTCCAGCGCGTGCCGCAGCGGTCGCTCCGCGTCGGCGACGGTCAGCGCCCGGTCCTCGGGCACCTTGTCGTCGTGGCCGGCGGCCAGCGCGGCGGCCTCGGTGGTGGTGCGGGGCAGCAGGGAGAGGAAGTCGTCGACCAGTGCGGCGTCGAAGGCCAGCCGCTCGGGCAGCTGCCACAGGAGCGGTCCGAGCTTCGGGCCGAGCGCGAGGACGCCGGAGGCGAGGAAGTTGGCCAGCGCGGTGTCGACGTCGCGCAGCCGCTTGAGATGGGTGATGTACCGGCCGCCCTTGACCGCGAAGACGAAGTCGTCCGGGGTCTGGTCGCGCCAGGCGGCGTACGACGTGGGGCGCTGGAGGGAGTAGAAGGAGCCGTTGACCTCGATCGAGGTCAACCGCTCCGCGGCGTAGGCGAGCTCGCGCCGCTGGACCAGCCCGCGCGGGTAGAAGTCGCCGCGCCAGCCGGCGTAGGTCCATCCCGAGATGCCGACCCGGATCCGTCCCATGCCGCTGCGGTGCCCCGAGTGCGGGGCGACCACACGGCGAGACATCGGCATCAAGACAGGTGAGGCTCACCTAACCCGCTGCTACAGTCGCGGCCGTGGGGAAGAAGGACAAGGCCAAGAAGAAGGCCCAGGACCAGGCGGTCGCGGGGGAGAAGCCCCGCAAGCTGCCCAAGCGCGAGTGCTGCGCGTCCAAGTCCAAGTGCGGCCGCTGCCCGCTGCGCATGCTCAAGGAGGGCACGCTGCCGGAGGGCTACACCGTCAAGAAGCGCAAGCTGGTCCGGGTGGACGGGGGCAAGGTGACCAAGAAGGACCTCGGTAAGGTCGCCTGATGGTCGCCCCCCGCTTCGTCGAGCAGCTCAACGCCCAGATCGGCCACGAGCTGGCCGCCCACAACCAGTACCTCGCGGTCGCCGTCCACTACGACGCGCTGACCATGCCGCGGATGGCGGCGTTCTTCTACGCCCAGGCGCTCGAGGAGCGCGACCACGCGATGATGATGGTGCAGTACCTCCTCGACACCGACGCCGACGTCGTCATCCCCGGTGTCGCGGCGCCGGTGGCCTCCTTCGAGGGCGTGGTGGCGCCCGTCGCGCTCGCGCTGGAGCAGGAGAAGCGGGTGACCGAGCAGATCGGCGCCCTGCTGCGCACGGCGCGCGAGGAGCACGACTTCGCCTCCGAGCAGTTCCTCCAGTGGTTCATCAAGGAGCAGGTGGAGGAGGTCGCGACCATGGGCGACCTGCTCGCCGTGGTCACGCGCAACGCCGACGACATCGACGACATCGAGGACTACGTCGCCCGCGAGCAGGGCGGCGGCTCCGCCGACCCGACGGCCCCGCGGATCGCCGGAGCCTGAACCAGGCCCCGCGCGTCAGGCGTTTCGCCCTAGAGTTCCGCCCATGGAGCCACGGGCCGTCGGGGACGCGCGGCTGTTCGCCGGTGTGTTCGAGGCATCGCCGGACGCGATCGTCGTCACCGACGCCGGCGGGACGGTCGTCGCGGCCAACGCCCGCTGCGAGGCGGTCTTCGGCCTGAGCGCCGACGCGCTCGTCGGTCGACCGGTCGAGACCCTGGTGCCCGAGGCGGCCCGCGCGGGCCACCCGGCGCGGCGTGACCGCTTCTCCGGCCCCCACGCCCATCGGCCGATGGGGCTCCTGCAGCTCGCGGCGGCCCGCGCCGACGGCACGGAGTTCCCCGCGGAGATCTCGCTGGCGCGCATCGAGGTCCGCGGCGAGACCTACGTCTGCGCGACCGTCCGCGACGTCACCGAGCGCCGGCGCCAGGAGCGGCAGTTCCGCGAGCTGATCGAGGCCGCGCCCGACCCGACGGTCATCGTCGACGGCAGCGGGGTGATCGTGCAGGGCAACCGCCAGGTCGACCGGGTCTTCGGCTACCAGCCCGGCGAGCTGGTCGGCAGCCCGATCGAGCACCTGGTGCCGGAGCGGTTCCGCCACGGGCACGTCGCCCAGCGGTCGGGGTACGTCGGCGCGCCGGTCATCCGCGGGATGGGGCAGGGTCGCGAGCTCCACGCCGTGCGCAAGGACGGCTCGGAGTTCCCCGTCGAGATCTCGCTGTCCCCGATCGAGACCGACGACGGCCTGCTCGTCGCCGCGGCCATCCGCGACGTGAGCGAGCGGCGCCGGATCCAGCAGACGGCCGACCGGATCCGCGATGAGTTCCTCGCGACCGTCTCCCACGAGCTGCGCACCCCGCTGACCTCGATCGTCGGCTACGCCGAGCTCCTCGGGGACCTCGGCGAGGACGAGATCGGCCCCCAGGCGCGGCGGATGCTCCAGGTCATCGACCGCAACGCCCGCCGCGAGCTGCGTCTGGTCAACGACCTGCTGACCCTCGCCCGGCTCCAGGAGGAGGGCCTGCACGTCGAGCTGGCCACGGTCGACCTGCTCGACGTCGTCCGGGCCGCGGTCGAGGACGCCCGGCTGGCCGCCCGCGGGCGGGGCATCGAGGTGACCGTGGAAGCCGCGCCCGGCGCGGACCTCACCGTCCGCGGCGACCCGGGGCGCCTGGGGCAGGTCGTCGGGAACCTGCTGGGCAACGCGGTCAAGTTCACCCCGCCCGGCGGGCGGGTGCTCCTCGGGCTGGCCGCGGTGCCCGGCGGGGTGATCGAGCTCCGGGTCTGTGACACCGGGCCCGGCATGGGGCCCGAGGAGGTCGAGCAGGCCTTCGACCGGCTCTACCGTGCACCGGCGGCCGTCCGGGACCAGGTACCCGGGGCGGGCCTGGGCCTCTCCATCGCGCGCGCGGTCGTCGACGCGCACGGCGGCACCATCGAGGTCGGCTCCGAGCTCGGGGCTGGCACCACCGTCACCGTGCGGCTGGCGGCAGCGACCCGCTGAGCGCGCGCTCCCGGCGGCGGTCGATCATCACCGCGGCCGGGACCCCGACGAGCAGGCCGGCCCCCGTGCCGAGCACGACGCCCCACCCGGGGGCGGGGACCACCGCCTTCCCGAGGACCGCCAGCGCCGCCACCGCGGCCAGCACGACCGAGGCCAGCAGCACGCGGTGCATCACCTCGCCGAGGAAGAGCCGGCTGAAGGAGGCCTCCACGGCCCGCGCGCCGGGGCCGTCGAGCGGGAGGACGCGTACGACCGCGGAGGTCTCGATCGGCCCGTAGACGTGCGGGAAGGTCTCGGTCGTCCCCGGCGCGGCCTCCTCGACCACCGGCGCGGAGAGCCGCTCGGTGTCGATGACGAGGAGCACCAGCGGCTCCGACGCGCCGGCGTACCACCGCTCGCGGACGGCCTGCCACTGGTCGGCCCGGCTGGCGTGGACGAACCCCTCCTCGGCCAGCGAGACGCCGTACGTCGAGGTGGTGTAGCGGCCGGTGCGGGTCGCCTCCTGCCAGTCCGCGAGGGTCGCGATGTGGAAGATGCGCATCCGCCGGCCCGGGCTCAGAAGAGCCGGTGGCTGGGGTCGTCCAGTCCGCGCAGGGCGTCGTAGTCGACGACCGCGCAGGTGATGCCCCGGTCGGTGGCGAGCACGCGGGCCTGGGGCTTGATCTCCTGGGCCGCGAAGATGCCGCGGACGGGGGAGAGGAGCGGATCGCGGTTGAGCAGCTCGAGGTAGCGGGTCAGCTGCTCGACGCCGTCGATCTCCCCGCGTCGCTTGATCTCCACCGCGACGCTCGCGCCGTCGGCGTCGCGGCACATCAGGTCGACCGGGCCGATGGCGGTGGGGTACTCCCGCCGGACCAGGGTCAGGCCCGGCTGGAGCGTGGCGGGGTGCTCGGCGAGCAGCTCCTGGAGGTGCTTCTCCACCCCGTCCTTCTGCAGGCCCGGGTCGACGCCGAGGTCGTGGGTCGACTCGTGGAGCACCTCGTCGATGAGGATGCGCAGGGTGTCGTCGGACTTGGGGTTGGTGACCGTCCACTCGACGCGGCCGTCCTCGGCCGTCCCCTCGCGCAGGGCGCACGGCGGGGACATCCAGTTCAGCGGCTTGTAGGAGCCGCCGTCGGAGTGCACGAGCACCGAGCCGTCGGCCTTGATCATCAGCACCCGCGTGGCCATCGGCAGGTGGGCGGTGAGCCGCCCTGCGTAGTCGACCTGGCAGCGCGCAACGACGAGTCTCACGGGCGGGGAATCTACCTGTCCGCGGCCGCAGGGCCGCCTCGGCGGGTGTGACGAGGACCTCGTCCGGCCGCTGTTCTAGGGGTTACCAGCCGGTAGGACTCATGTCATAGTCCGGACATGACGACGAACGAGCAGATCGCCCGGACGCTGGTCCTCCCGTACCTCAACCACGCCGTCCGGATGTTCGAGTCCGGCTACGCCTCCGCCGCCGACATCGACGCCGGGATGCGCTTCGGCTGCGGCTACCCGCAGGGCCCCCTGGCCACCGTCGACGAGCTCGGTGCCGCCGCCGTCCGCGACCAGCTCGCCGAGCGGTACGCCGAGACCGGCGACCCGCTGCACCAGCCGGCCGACCTGCTGGAGAAGCTCGCCTCGAGCGGCAGCACGCTCGCCGAGGCCGCCGGCGCCGCCGAGCAGGCCGCGCCGGAGCTGCGCCACGAGATCGCCACCGTCGGGGTCGTCGGCACCGGCACGATGGCCTCCGGCATCGCCCAGGTCTTCGCCGCGAAGGGGTACGACGTCGTCTACGTCGGCCGCTCGGAGGACAAGGTCGCGGGCGTCCGCGCCGCGATCACCAAGTCCCTGGACCGCCTGGTTGCCAAGGGCAAGCTCGAGGAGGCCGGCCGCGACGCGGTCCTGGCCCGGCTCACCGGAGCCACCTCGCGCGAGGCGCTCGCGACCGCCGACATCGTCGTCGAGGCGATCGCGGAGGAGCTCTCGGTCAAGAAGGAGCTCTTCGCCGACCTCGACCGGATCTGCAAGCCCGGCGCCATCCTCGCCACCACCACCTCCAGCCTCCCGATCGCGGAGTGCGCCGGCGCGACCTCGCGCCCGGAGTCGGTCATCGGCATGCACTTCTTCAACCCCGCGCCGGTCATGAAGCTGGTCGAGGTGGTCACCACCGCGCAGACCGGCGCCGACGTGGACGAGACCGTCCGGGCGCTGTGCGCGAAGGTCGGCAAGGTCGCGGTCTCCTGCGGCGACCGGGCCGGCTTCATCGTCAACTGCCTGCTCTTCCCCTACCTCAACGACGCGGTCAAGCTGCACGAGTCCGGCGCCGAGCTGACCGACATCGACACCGCGATCAAGGAGCAGGCCGGCTTCCCGATGGGCCCCTTCGAGCTGCTCGACGTCGTGGGCAACGACGTCTCGCTGGCGATCGAGAAGGAGCTCCACGCGGAGTTCGGCCACGACGGGTTCGCGCCCGCACCGACGTTGGAGAAGCTCGTCGCCGACGGTCGGCTGGGCCGCAAGACCGGCCAGGGCTTCCACGACTACAGCCGCTGAGGCCGACGTGCCCGGGCCGCTGCCGGGAGGACCGTAGGCTGTCGTCATGGAGCTGCTCGTCATCCTGGTCCTCCTCGCACTCGTGCTCGTGGCCGTGGGGGTCTCGAGCAAGCGCAAGCAGGCCCGCGAGCTGGAGCGCCGGCAGGCCGAGCTCGAGCCGGTGAAGAAGCTGGCCTCCGAGGACATCACCGCCCTCGGCGTCGAGCTGCAGTCCCTCGACGCCGACCTCGCCGGTCATCCGCTGGACGCCGGCGCGAACGCCGACTACCAGCGAGCGCTGGACTCCTACGAGGCGGCGAAGACCGCCGCGGACCGGCTCGCCCGGCCCGAGGAAATCAAGCACGTCACCGAGATCCTCGAGGACGGGCGCTACGCCATGGCGTGCGTCCGGGCGCGGGTCGCCGGCGAGCCGCTCCCGGCCCGGCGTCCGCCGTGCTTCTTCGACCCCCGCCACGGGCTCTCGGTCGAGGACGTGCCCTACACGCCGCCGGGCGGGACGCGGCGCGACGTACCGGCCTGCGAGCTCGACGCCGAGCGGGTCAAGGTCGGTGCCGCGCCGGACATCCGCCAGGTGATGGTGGGCTCGCAGCGGGTGCCGTACTGGCAGGGCGGGCGGGCCTACCAGCCCTACGCCGCCGGCTACTTCGGCAGCTACGCGGCGATGGACTTCATGTTCATGGGCCTGATGTTCGGCGCCTTCGGCGGCTTCGACGCCCTCGGTGAGATCGGGGAGGGCCTCGGCGAGGGGCTCGGCTCGATCGGCGAGGGCCTCGGGGACATGTTCGACGGTTTCGACTTCTGAGCCTGCTCGTCGGCCTGCTCGTCGGCCTGGTCGCCCGCCTGGTCGCGCTCGCGGCCGGGCTGGCCCTCCTTTCCGGCGGCCCCGCCGGCGCGGGCACCCCTGCCGCCGCGGACGTCGAGCCGCTGCCGGTCGGCACCCACGCGGACTACCAGCTCGGCGGCGTGCGGTCGGTGCCCTCCTCGGTCGGGATCGTGGTCCGCGACCGCCGCGCCGAGCCGGCCGGGCGCTACGACGTCTGCTACGTCAACGCCTTCCAGACCCAGCCCGACGAGCGCCGCTCCTGGCGCGGGCGGAGGCACCTGGTCCTGCGCCACGAGGGTCGCCCGGTCCGCGACGAGGCCTGGGGGGAGTGGCTGCTGGACCTGCGCACCCCGGCCAAGCGCCGCGCGCTCGCCCGGATCGTCGGGCGGTGGGTCGACCGCTGCGCCGCCGACGGCTTCGAGGCCGTCGAGTACGACAACCTCGACTCCTTCACCCGCAGCCGCGGCCTGCTCACCCGGCGCCAGGCGCTGGCCTACGCCCGGCTGCTCGTGGCCGAGGCCCACGAGGCGGGCCTGGCCGCGGGCCAGAAGAACCTCGCCGGCCTCGACGGCACCCGGCTCGGCTTCGACTTCGCGGTCGCCGAGGAGTGCGCGCGCTACCGCGAGTGCGGGGCGTACGCCGCGGCGTACGGCCGGCGGGTCGTCGCGGTGGAGTACCGCCGCCGGGACTTCCGGCGGGCCTGCCGCCACTGGGGTGCGCGGCTCCCGGTGGTCCTGCGCGACCGCGCGGTGAGCCCGACGGGGGTCCGGCGCCTCTGCTGAGCGCGCCTCAGGCGTCGGCGGCCTGCCGGGCGCGGTAGGCGGCGACGGCGTTGCGGTTGCCGCAGGCGGTCGAGCAGAACCGGCGCGAGCGGTTGCGGGAGAGGTCCAGGACCAGCCCGTCGCAGTCCTCGTCCGCGCACACGCCGAGGCGGGAGTGCTCGTCGGCGCGGATCACGTCGACCATCGCCATCGCGGCCTCCACGGTGATCCGGCTGACCAGCGGCGCGTCTGCGGAGACCGCGTGGAGGTGCCAGTCGAACCGGTCGTGGCGCACGAGCCGCGGCAGCGCGCGGGCCTCGGCGAGCATCGCGTTGACCAGCTCGGCCGCGGTGTCGCGGTCGGCGGTGAGCAGCCGGCGCAGCGCGAGGCGCAGGGCCCGGACCTCCTCGAGCTCGGCGCGCGTGCGCTCGTGGCGCCCGGTGAACTCGAAGCGCTCGTAGTAGGCGTCGAGGTCCGCGACCGTCTCCAGCGTGTCGGGCGGGCCGGCGGTGTTGACCAGCGTCACGGCGGCGACGAGCGACTGCTCGGTGTCATGGGCGAAGACCACGTTGACAGATTACCAGCACCGCTCGTACCGTCATGAGTGATGAGCACTCTGACTGATGACAGCCCAGAGGTGGCGTCCGGGCCCCGGCTCGCCGGCGGCCTCGGGTTCGCCCTGGTCTCGGCCTTGAGCTTCGGGCTGTCGGGCGCGCTGGCCACCGGCCTGCTCGCGGCCGGCTGGTCGCCCGGGTCGACGGTGCTCGTCCGCGTCGGGCTCGCGGCGGTGGTCGTGCTTCCGTTCGGCGTCTGGGCGCTCGGCGGCCGGTGGGACGTGCTGCGCCGCAACGCCGGCACCGTCGTGCTCTACGGCCTGCTCGCGGTGGCCGGCGCCCAGTTCTGCTACTTCTCCGCCGTCCAGCACATGCAGGTCGGGCCGGCGCTGCTCATCGAGTACACCGCGCCCGCCGCGGTCGTGTGCTGGCTCTGGCTGCGGCACGGCCAGCGGCCCGGTCCGGTGACGCTCCTCGGCGCGGGCGTCGCGGCGCTCGGCCTGGTCCTCGTGCTCGACCTGGTCTCCGGCGCCGACCTGAGCCCGGTGGGCGTCGCCTGGGCGCTCGGCGCGATGGTGGGCGTGGCGTCGTACTTCATCATCTCCGCCGACACCTCCAGCGGCCTGCCGCCGCTCGCCCTCGCGGCCGGCGGCCTGGTCGTCGGCGCCCTCGTGCTCGGGCTGCTCGGCCTCGTCGGCCTGCTGCCGATGCGGGCGACCACGGCCACCGTGGTCTACGCCGACCGCGAGGTCGCCTGGTGGGTGCCGCTGCTCGTCCTCGGCCTGGTCACCGCGGCGGTGGCCTACTGCACCGGCATCGCCGCGGGACGGCGGCTCGGCTCGCGGCTGGCCTCCTTCGTGGCGCTGCTCGAGGTGGTCGCCGGCGTCGTGTTCGCCTGGCTGCTGCTCGAGCAGCTCCCGCGCACCGTCCAGCTGGTCGGCGGCCTGCTCGTCCTGGTGGGCGTCGTGGGCGTGAAGCTGGGGGAGCGGCAGACCGCGGCCGTCCCGGCGACGCCGGCGGCTGCGCCGACCTCTGTCGTGCCGACGTCTACTCCCTGACCAGCGCCAGGCCCAGCCAGTCGGCCAGCGAGGCCAGCTCGGCGCCGACCTCGCCGGCCAGGGCGGCGTCGAAGGGCTCGTCCTCGTGCACCGCGTGCACGAGGAGCTCGCCGGCCTCGGGGTCGGCGGTGGCGTCGACCTTGCCGACCAGGCGGTCCCCGGCGAGGACCGGCAGGGCCCAGTAGCCCCACCGTCGCTGCTCGGCCGGCTTGTACATCTCCAGCTGGTAGTCGAAGTCGAAGAGCTCGGTCATCCGCTTGCGGTCGAAGACCAGCCGGTCCAGGGGGCTCAGGAGGGCGGTGCGCCCCGCCCACGGCTCGTCGGCCCGGGCGAGCTGGGCGGGGTCGGCCCGCCAGGTGCCGCGCAGGCCCTCGACCCGGACGGGCTCGCCGACCGGCCCGACGTCGTTGGGCTCGCCGGGGGAGACGGCCGCGCGCTGCCGGGCGAGACCGAGGGCGGACAGCCGCCGCTCGGCGCGCCGCCGGAGTGCCTCGGGCAGCGGCACCGCCGGCTCGTCGGGGTAGACCCGGTCGGCGAGGTCCCACAGCCGCTCGCGGCCCTCGCGCCCGTGCACGGCGACCTCGCCGCGCTCGACGAGGAGCACGAGCATGCGCTCGACGTTCTTGCCGTTGTTCCAGCCGCTGGAGCGCCAGGGCCGGACGCAGGTGTCGGGCAGGTCCCGCGCCGGCATCGGGCCGTCGGTGCGCAGCAGCTCGAGCACGTCGCGGCGGCAGCCGTCGTTGTCGGCGAGCCACTGGGCGGCCTCGCGCTGCCACCCCTCCGCGGCGCCGGGCCAGGCGGCCATCTCCGCGCGGTACAGGGCGAGGTCCTCCGCCGGCCGGAGCATGCCCTGCAGCTCGACGAGGGCCTGCGCGTCCACCGCCTCGCCCAGCTCGGCGGGGTCGTACGTCGCGCCGAGGCGGCTCCACAGCACGAGGTCGGCGTTCGGGGCGACCGCCCGGGTCTGGTCGTGCTGAAGGAACCCGAGGTGCCGCACGACCGCCAGGACGTCGGTGGGCCGGGGCAGGTCGAGCAGCTGGGCCCGCACGGCGATCCGGCGGGCCTGCGCCCGCGTCAGCCGGAGCTCCCCGCCCGCCCCGCCCGCCACGCCCGCGCCGCCCGCCGCTCGCCTAGCGGGCGTCCTGGCGGCGGACGACGACCTCGCGGGTCAGCATCAGCAGCGCCGCCGCGGTGGGGATGGCCAGCAGGGCCCCGACGACGCCGAGCAGCGCCGCCCCGACGAGGGCCGCGATCACCGTGACCGCGCCCGGGACGTCCACCGCGCGCGACATCACGCGCGGGTAGATGACGTAGTTCTCCAGCTGCTGGTAGACGAGGTAGAAGATCGCGCAGGCGATGCCGATCTTCGGCTCGGTGGCGAAGCCGATCGCGGTCACCAGGACCGCGCCGATGGTGGCGCCGATCATCGGGATCACGTCGAGCAGCGCCACGACGAAGGCCAGCGCGACGGCGTACTCGCCCAGGCCGATCACGAAGAGGAAGACCAGCGAGGTCAGGCCGGCGCACAGGGCGACGATGAACGCGCCCGACACGTAGCCGCCGACGCCCTCGACGATCCGGTCGCCGAGGCGGGTGACCCGGTCGCGGCGGGAGTCCGGGGCCAGGCGGTAGAGCGCGGTCTTGGTGGTCTGCAGCGAGGAGAGGAAGTACAGCGTCAGCACCGTGACCACGAAGGTGTTGGCGAGCGCGGAGAGCACGGCGAGGCCGACGCCGAGGACGCCGCCGAAGATGCCGCCGGCGTAGTCGCCGCCGGCGATGTACTCGCGGACCTTGTCGATGACGCCGTACTTCTCGTCGAACTCCTGGACCCGCTGGTTCTCCTGGAGGCTGTCGAGCCACCCCGGGGCGTTCCGGGTGATCGAGGCGACCTGGTCGCTGATGACCGGCACGATCGCGACGGTGAAGAGGGTCAGCGCGGCCAGGACACCGACGATGACGACGACGACCGCCCACGAACGGCGCAGGCCGGCGCGCCGCTCGAAGAACCGCACGGCGGGGTCGAGACCCGCGGCGAGGAACATCGAGACGACGACCAGGACGAGCGTGGGCCCGATGGAGACGACGAGGTCGCCGAGCCACCAGGCCAGGAAGACGCCGAGCCCGCCGAAGAAGCCGATGACGAACGGCGAGCGGCGCAGGGGTGCGCCGAGCTCGCCGAGGTGGCCGTCGTAGGCGGGGTGCGCGGGCGCTGCGGGCGCCGCGGGCGCCTCGGGGTCCTCGACCCGCAGGGCCGCGCGGTCGCCCGGCGGGTCCTGCTGTGCGGTGCCCGGCCCGGATGGGCCAGAGGTCACGTCTGGTCCTCGGAGAACCCGGCGACGACGTCGCGCAGCGAGGCGAGCTGGGCGACGATCGCGTCCCGGCGCTTGGTGAGGCGGTCGAGCTCGGCGCGGACCGCGGCGGCCTCCCGCTCGGCCTCCGCCTGCCCGGTCGAGGTGATCGACTCCGCCTGGGTGCGCGCGGAGGCGACGATCTGCTCGGCCTCGCGGCGGGCGCGGGACAGCAGCGCCGCGGCCTCGGACTGAGCGGTGGTGCGGTGCTCGGAGGCCTGCTTGGTCGCGGCGCGGGCGCGCTCCTCGGCGGCGGTGGCCCGGGCCTCGGCCTCCTCGACGAGGCGGCGCGTCTCCGCGGTGGCGCTGTTGTGGTGGTCGGTGGCCTCGCGGGCCAGGCGCTCCTTCTCCACCGCCAGGGCCCGGCGGGCCTCCTGGACCTCGCGGTCGGCCGCAGCGCGCGCCTGCTCGACCTCACGCTGGGCGGAGGTGCGCATCTCGGTGGTCTCCTGCTGCGCGGCGAGCCGGAGCTGGTCGGCCTCGCGGCGCGCGGAGGCCAGCATGTCCTCGGCCTCGCCGCGGGCGAGGGTGCGCTCCTGCTCGGCGTCGGCGACCGATCGGGTGCGCATCTCGTCGAGCTCCTTGAGCTGGACCATGCGCATGTCCTCGGCCTCGCGGGCGGCGTCGGCGCGGATCGCCTGGGCGTCGCGGTTGGCCTGCTCGAGGATCTCGGCAGCGTCGCGACCCGCGACGGCCCGGATCTCCTCGGCCTCCTCCTCGGCGAGCCGCAGCATCGCCGAGGCGCGGCCGCCGAGCCCGGCGTACGACGGCTGCTCGTACTCGCGCAGCTCCTCGCGGGCCTCGGCGAGCTGCTCCTCCAGGTCGAGGGCGCGGCGCTCGGACTGCGCGATGCGGGCGGCCAGCGCCGCGTGGTCCGCGACCAGCCCCTGGAAGCTCCGGTCGACCGTCTCCCGGTCGTAGCCACCGCGGCGCACGACCGGGA
This sequence comes from Nocardioides marmotae, assembly GCF_013177455.1. NCBI lineage: Bacteria > Bacillati > Actinomycetota > Actinomycetes > Propionibacteriales > Nocardioidaceae > Nocardioides > Nocardioides marmotae. The sequence goes on along the minus strand of NZ_CP053660.1, from coordinate 3,119,533 downwards.
AGTCGGGTGCGCTCGCCGGCGGCGGGACCACCGGACGCTCGGCGGCCTGGCGCGCCACCGCGGGGCGCTGCTGGGTGCGCTGGCCCTGCTCGGCGGGGCGCACCGGGACGGCCTGGGTCGGGGTGTTGTCCGAGCCCCCGGGAACGGCGGGGATCACCTGCGTCGTGTCCGCGTCCGGCGTCTCCACGTCGGCCGGCTCCCGGTCCGGGTCGTTGTTGAAGATGGACAGACCCTGGTCGCTCATGAGCTACATCCTCTGGTCGATCGCGGTGGTGACGGCCGAACCCCCATCTTCCACGATCACCGGTGAACACCGCACCCCGGCACCGGGCGCGTCGGTGCCGGGGTGGCAGGTGTCTGGAGGGGTGCGCGCGAGGGCGGCGCGGGCACCCGGAGGGCGCTTGTCCGGCGTCCTCAGACGCCGCGGAAGCGGTTGATCGCGGTCTCGTGCTTGGCCCGCATCTCGGTGTCGCGGACGCCGAGGCCCTCCTCGGGCGCGAGGCACAGGACGCCGACCTTGCCCTGGTGCTTGTTGTGGTGCACGTCGAGCGCGGCCTGGCCGACCTCCTCGAGCGGGTAGGAGCGCGAGACGGTCGGGTGGATCTTGCCCTGGGCGATGAGCCGGTTCGCCTCCCACGACTCGCGGTAGTTCGCGAAGTGGCTGGAGATGATCCGCTTGAGGTTCATCCACAGGTAGCGGTTGTCGTACTCGTGCATGTAGCCCGAGGTCGAGGCGCAGGTGGTGATGGTGCCGCCCTTGCGGGTGACGTAGACGCTCGCGCCGAAGGTCTCCCGGCCCGGGTGCTCGAAGACGATGTCGATGTCCTCACCGCCCGTGAGCTCACGGATCTTGGAGCCGAAGCGCTTCCACTCCTTGGGGTCCTGGGCGGTCCCCTCCTCGTTCCAGAAGCGGTAGTCCTCCTCGTTGCGGTTGATGACCAGCTCGGCGCCCATCTTGCGGCAGATCTCGGCCTTGTCCTCGGAGGAGACGACGCAGACCGGGGTCGCGCCGCCGTTGAGGGCGTACTGCGTCGCGAAGCCGCCCAGGCCGCCCGAGGCGCCCCAGATGAGGACGTTGTCGCCCTGCTTCATCGCGCCGCCGTTCTTCGAGACCAGCTGGCGGTACGCCGTGGAGTTCACCAGGCCGGGGGAGGCGGCCTCCTCCCAGGTCAGGTGCGCCGGCTTGGGCATCAGCTGGTTGGACTTGACCAGCGCGACGTCCGCGAGACCGCCGAAGTTGGTCTCGAAGCCCCAGATCCGCTGCTGCGGGTCGAGCATCGTGTCGTCGTGGCCGTCGGGCTCCTCGAGCTCGACGGAGAGGCAGTGGGCGACCACCTCGGTGCCCGGCTTCCACTTCGTCACGCCGGGTCCGGTCGCCAGCACGACGCCGGAGAGGTCGGAGCCGACCACGTGGTAGGGCAGGTCGTGGCGCTTGGTGAGCTCGGAGAGCCGGCCGTAGCGCTCGAGGAACCCGAAGGTGGAGACCGGCTCGAAGATCGAGGTCCACACGGTGTTGTAGTTGATCGCCGAGGCCATGACGGCCACGAGGGCCTCGCCGGGGCCGAGCTCGGGGAGGGCGACCTCCTCGACGTGCAGGGACTTGCGGGGGTCCTTGTCGCGCGAGGCGAGACCCTCGAACATGTCGACCTCGTCCTTGTGCACCGTCGCGGCGCGGTAGGACTCGGGCAGCTGCAGGTTCGCGAAGTCCTCGCTGGCGGTGTCGCCGGCGAGGATGGCGTCCAGGATGTTCTGCACGGGTGCGGTCTCCTCAGGGAAGGGCGGGGCTGCGGACGGGTGCGGCGAAGATACCGATCGGTAACCTCGCCGCCTAGGGGTGAGTGAGCGACGTCTCAGCCCCGGGGTCGGGGACTGCTCAGTGGGCGGGGTCCGCGGCCGGCTCGACCAGCTCGACGAGCACGCCGCCGGCGTCCTTGGGGTGGATGAAGTTGATCCGCGAGTCCGAGGTGCCGCGGCGCGGGGCGTCGTACAGCAGGCGGACGCCGCGCTCACGCAGGATCGCGCTCACGGCCTCCACGTCGGTGACCCGGTAGGCCATCTGCTGCACGCCCGGGCCCGAGCGGTCGAGGAACTTCGCGATCGTGGAGCTCTCGTCGAGCGGGGCGAGGAGCTGGATGTGGGAGCCGGAGTCGCCGACGGCCATCATCGCCTCCCGCACGCCCTGCTCCTCGTTGGTCTCCTGGTGGGCCAGGCGCATGCCGAAGGTGCCCTCGTAGAAGGCGATGGCCTCGTCGAGGTCGCGCACGGCGATGCCGACGTGGTCGATGGCGGTGAAGAGGTGCTCGGGGATCTCGAGCGGGCTGGTGGCTGCGGTCGTGTCCGTCATGACGGTCATGGTCGCCGAGGCCACCAGGCCCCGCGACCCCTTGTGACGAGCGCCTCACGCGGCCCTCTCCGCTGCGCTCTACCGGGCGTTCCTACGCGTGGGTAGTGTCCGACGAAACGGGCGCTGCACCGCCGCGTCCGCCGTCCCCACGCTGGAGGAGCACCATGTCCGGAACCGTCATCGTCGCGGGTGCGCGCACCCCGATCGGCCGTCTGTCCGGGGGCCTCAAGGACCTCTCGGCCTCCGACCTCGGAGGGCACGCCATCAAGGGCGCGCTGGAGAAGGCCGGCGTCTCCGGCGACCAGGTCGAGTACGTGATCATGGGGCAGGTCATCCTGGCCGGCGCCGGCCAGAACCCGGCCCGCCTCGCGGCGGTCAACGGCGGCATCCCGATGAGCGTCCCCTCGATCACCATCAACAAGGTGTGCCTCTCGGGCCTCAATGCCATCGCGCTGGCCGACCAGCTGATCCGCGCCGGCGAGGCCGAGATCATCGTCGCCGGCGGCATGGAGTCGATGACCAACGCCCCGCACTTCCTGCCGAAGTCCCGCGAGGGGATCAAGTTCGGCGACGCCAAGCTCGTGGACTCGATGGCCTACGACGCCCTCTTCGACCAGTTCACCTCCCAGGCGATGGGCCTGCTCACCGAGGAGTGCAACGCGGCGAGCGCCAACCTGACCCGCGCGGAGCAGGACGAGTTCGCCGCGCAGTCGCACCAGAAGGCGGCGGCCGCCTGGAAGAACGGCGTCTTCGACGAGGAGGTCGTGCCGGTCTCGATCCCGCAGCGCAAGGGCGACCCGGTCGTCGTCTCCACCGACGAGGGCGTCCGCGGCGAGACCTCGGCCGAGTCCCTCGGCAAGCTGCGCGCCGCGTTCTCCAAGGAGGGCACGATCACCGCGGGCTCCTCCTCGCAGATCTCCGACGGCGCCGCCGCGGTCGTCGTGATGAGCAAGGCCAAGGCCGAGGAGCTCGGCCTGGAGTGGCTCGCCGAGATCGGCGCGCACGGCCAGGTCGCCGGCCCCGACTCGACCCTGCAGCTGCAGCCGGCCGCCGCCACCGCGAAGGCCTGCGAGAAGGAGGGCATCAGCCCGACCGACCTCGACCTGGTGGAGTTCAACGAGGCCTTCGCCGCGGTCGGGATCTCCTCGGCGCGCGAGCTCGGCCTCGACGACGCCAAGGTCAACGTCAACGGCGGCGCGATCGCGCTGGGCCACCCCGTCGGCATGTCCGGCACCCGCGTCGTGCTGCACCTCGCGCTGGAGCTCCAGCGCCGCGGCGGCGGCGTCGGCGCGGCCGCCCTGTGCGGCGGCGGCGGTCAGGGCGACGCCCTGATCGTGCGGGTCCCGAAGAAGTAGTGCCTCCTCGCACGGAGGCGGACGTCCCGGGCCTCGTCGAGCGCGCACGCGCCGGCGAGGCCCGGGCCGTCGCCCGGCTGATCTCCCTCGTCGAGGACGAGTCCCCGCGGCTGCGCGAGGTCACCGCCGCGCTCGCGCCGCACACCGGCCGCGCCCAGGTCCTCGGCCTCACCGGCGCCCCGGGCGTCGGGAAGTCCACGACGACCAACGCGCTCGTCCGCGAGCTGCGCGCCCGGGGCAAGCGGGTCGGCGTCCTCGCCGTCGACCCGTCCTCGCCGTTCTCCGGCGGGGCCCTGCTCGGTGACCGGATCCGGATGCAGGACCACGCCGGCGACCCGGACGTCTACATCCGCTCGATGGCCTCCCGCGGCCACCTCGGCGGGCTGGCCTGGTCGACCCCGCAGGCGGTCCGCGTCCTCGACGCCGCCGGCTGCGACGTCGTGGTCGTCGAGACCGTCGGGGTCGGGCAGAGCGAGGTCGAGGTCGCCGGACTCGCCGACACCACGCTGGTGCTCCTCGCGCCCGGGATGGGCGACGGGATCCAGGCCGCCAAGGCCGGCATCCTCGAGGTCGGGGACGTGTACGTCGTCAACAAGGCCGACCGCGACGGGGCCGACCAGGTGCGGCGCGACCTGCGGTCGATGATCGCGCTCGCCGATCGCCCCGACGACGGCTGGACCCCGCCGATCCTCGCGACCGTCGCCCAGGCCGGCCAGGGCCTGGCGGAGCTGGTCGCGGAGATCGACCGCCACCACGCCTGGCTCCAGGAGACCGGCGAGCTCGGCCGCCGGCGCGCCCGCCGGGCCCGCGCGGAGGTCGAGGCGATCGCCCTGGCCGCCCTGCGGCGTACCTGGGGCGACATCGGGGGCCACGCCGGCCTCGACGAGCTCGCGGCCGCCGTCGCGGCGGGGGAGACCGACCCGTGGGCGGCTGCCGACCGGCTGCTGGAGCAGGTCCGGGCCTGAGCCGTCCACCCGCCGAACCCGGCCAGGAGGTCTGGACCGGCGCGCCTCCGGCGTCCGGGGCGTCGGCTCCGGGATGATCCGCCCGAGCCATGTCGTGACTCCGTCGTTGGATGAGGAAGCGTGATGCAGAAGCTGGTGCTGGTCCTGGTGGTCGTCTTCCTCGGCTTCTGGATGTTCACCGACCCGAGCGGTCTCGCCGACGCCGGGGCCGCGGTGGGCGGCCAGGTGGTGAGCTGGACCGGAGACCTCTTCGACGCGGTGATCACCTTCGTCGGCGAGCTCTGAGGCCCGCGGTGCAGCAGCCACGTCCGCTCGGGGGACCCGACATCGGTCGCCACCTCCTGCGCGAGGAGGGCGAGGTGATCGTCGACGAGGTGCGCCACCACTGGGCGGCCTACACGGTGCCGATGCTGGAGGTGCTGGCTGCCGTCGCGGTGCTGGCGTGGGTGCCCGTGATCCACATCGACCTCGCCGGGCTCGCGCTGCTGCTGGCGCTCGGCCTGGCCCTGCACGCGGGCTGGGGCGCGCTGCGCGAGCACCGCGACCGGTTCGTGATCACCAACATGCGCGTCTTCCGGGTCCACGGGGTGCTCACCACCAAGATGGCCACGATGCCGCTGCACCGCATCCTCGACATCACCGTCGTCCGGCCGCTGCACGGGCGGATCTTCGGCTTCGGGCACTTCTGCTTCGAGTCCGCCGCCCAGGAGCAGGGCCTGCGCGACATCCGGTACGTCGGCAGGCCGGTGCAGCGCGACCTCGCCATCCAGCGCGTGGTCCAGCGCTCGGGTCTGCGAGGCCCGCGCGTGGGCTGACCGCGCATCTGCTGGGATGGGGCCCGTGGACCTCACGACCGCCCTGCGCAGCCTCCCGGAGAACCCCCGCGTCGTCGTCAGCGGCAACCACGCCACCCCGTGGCACACGTTGCGCCTGCTCGACGCCGCCCTGCCGGCGTACCGGCTGTGGGCGCTCAACGGACAACCCGGGCTGCCCGACCGCGACGGGGTGACCCTGGAGACCTCCTTCGTCGGCCCCGGCCAGCGGCGCAGCCCGCGGCTGAGCTACGTCCCCTCGCGGCTCTCCCTGGTGCCGACCCTCTTCGGCGGGGTGATGCCGCCCGACGCCGTCCTCCTGCACACGACCCCGCCGCGCGGCGGGAAGGTCTCGCTCGGCACCGAGGTCAACGTGCTCCCGTCTGCCGTCGAGGCCGTGCGGGCCCGCGGCGGCGTCGTGATCGCCCAGGTCAACCGGCACCTGCCGTGGACCTTCGGCGACGCCGAGCTCGACACGAGCCTGGTCGACGTCATGGTCGAGGCCGACGAGCCGCTCGCGTACGCGAAGGTGGTGCCCGTCGACGAGGCGTCCGCGCGGATCGGGGCCCTCGTCGCCGACCGGGTCGCCGACGGCGCCACGCTCCAGGCCGGGATCGGGGCGGTCCCGGACGCGACCATGCTCGGCCTGTCCGGGCGGCGCGGGCTGCGCATCTGGACCGAGATGTTCTCCGACTCCGTGCTCGCCCTCGAGCGGGCCGGCGCGCTGGACCCCGACGTGCCGGTGACCGCGTCGTTCCTCTTCGGCTCCGAGGAGCTCATCGAGTGGGTCGACGGCAACGAGCGCATCCACATGGCGCGGACCGAGACCACCAACGACCCCGGCCGGATCGCCCGGAACCCGGCGATGGTCAGCGTCAACACCGCGCTCCAGGTCGACCTGTTCGGGCAGGCGAACGCCTCGCGGATCCAGGCGCGCATCCACTCCGGTTTCGGCGGTCAGACCGACTTCATCGTCGGCGCGCTGCACAGCCCCGGCGGGCAGGCGCTGATCGCGCTGCGCTCCTGGCACCCCAAGGCCGACGTCTCCACGATCGTGCCGCTGGTCGATGAGCCGGTGACCTCCTTCCAGATGAGCGCGGTGATCACCGAGCAGGGCGTCGCGGAGGTCTTCGGGCACGACCAGCGCGAGCAGGCGCGGCAGCTGATCGAGCACGCCGCGCACCCCAGCGTCCGCGAGGAGCTCCGCGAGGAGGCGGTCGAGCTCGGACTGGCGGCTCCTCTCTAGGATTGCGGCCATGACGCAGCAGCCGTTCTCGCGCCCCGGTGCCATCGACCTCTCGGCGTTGAAGCGACCCGCCCCCGCCGCACCCTCCGGGCCGGGTGCGCCGCCGCCCGCGGGCGCGGCACCCGGGGGCCCGGTCGGCGGTCAGGGAGGTGGCGCGGCGGGCGGTCCGGTCGGCGGGTCGTCGTACGCCGTGAGCGTGACCGAGCAGAACTTCCAGAGCGTCATCGAGGCCTCGATGACCGCGCCGGTGCTGCTCGTCTTCTACTCCCGGACCCGGATGCCCGAGAGCGGCCAGCTCGCCGACGACCTCGCGACCGTCTCGGCGGAGTTCGAGGGGCGCTTCCTCGCCGGCCTCGTCGACATCGACGCCGCGCCGCAGATCGCCCAGGCGATGCAGATCCCCTCGATCCCGCTCGTCATCGCCGTGCTCGACGGCCGGCCGGCGCCGCTCCTGCAGGACGCGCTCCCGATCGAGGAGCTGCGCACCGCGCTCACCCAGGTGATCCAGCAGCTGACCGCGCAGGGCATGACCGGCCGGCACCAGCCGCTGCACGCCGCGGCCGCGCCCGACGACGACGCCGAGCCGCAGGTCGACCCGCGGTACGCCGCCGCGCAGGACGCGCTCGGCGAGGGCGACATCGACCGCGCGGTCGCTGAGTACCAGAAGCTCGTCGACGCCAACCCCGCCGACGCCGAGGCCGCCGCCGGTCTCGCGATGGCCAAGGTGCTCCAGCGCACCCAGGGCGTCGACCTCAACGCGGCCCGGGCCGCCGCGGCCGCGAACCCCGACGACGTCGAGGCGCAGACGATGGTCGCCGACCTCGACATGCTCGGCGGCCACGTCGAGGACGCCTTCACCCGGCTCGTCGACCTGGTACGACGCAGCTCCGGCGACGAGCGCAACGCGGCTCGCGAGCACCTGCTCGGTCTGTTCGCCGCCGTCGGCAACGACGACCCGCGTGTGATCCGCGGCCGCCAGGCGCTCGCGTCCGCGCTGTTCTGAGGGTCCTCCACCTCGGCTGACCCCGCCCCCGGCGGGATAGTCCGCCACACCTGCGCCCTGGATCCCGTCCGCAAGGGCGCGTGCGTGTCGGACTATCCCGCAAGGGCGCGTGCGTGTCGGACTATCCCGGCGATCGCGCGCTGGGGCCACGCTGCCGGGGAGGGATCAGCCGCGGCCGGACTCCGGTGCACGCCGCGGCCGGTCAGTCCCGGAGCGCGGCGAGGAGGGCGGCGACGGCGGGGGAGTCGGTCATGCTCCGCCGGTGCAGGGCGACCACGTCGCGCGTGGGGACCGGCTCGGCGGCCGGGACGGCGACGAGGTCCGGGCCGAGCGGCTGACGGCCGAGCCGGGGGACCAGGGCGATGCCGAGGCGGGCGCGGACCAGGGCGAGGTGGGAGTCGAACTCCATCGACTGGTGCGCGATGCGCGGCAGCCGGCCGGTGCCGTCGTACATCCGGTGCAGCCACTGGCGGCAGATCGTGCCCTCGGGGGTCGCGACCCAGTCCTCCTCGAGGAGGTCGCGGGGGGTGAGCAGGTCCCGGCCGGCGAGGGGGTGGTCGCGGTGGACGATCACGTCGGCGACGTCGGTGGCGATCGTCGTCGCCACCAGGTGGTCGGGGACCACGAGGGGTACGTCGCCCCAGCGGTGGGCCACGCCCAGGTCGGCCTGGCCCGAGGACACCAGGTCGACGGTGTCCCAGGGCTCGCACTCGTGCAGCGTCACGCTCAGGTCGGGGTGCTCGTTGAGGAGCAGCCGCAGCCGCGGCGCGACCAGGCCGCGCACGGCGGTCGAGAAGGCCGTCATCCGCAGCCGCCCGGCGACGGCGCCGGCCTCGCGGTGCAGCCGGGCCTCGAGCTCCTCGAGGTCGGCCAGCACCCGACCGCCGGCCTCCACGAGGTGATGGCCGTGCCGGGACAGCACCACGCCGCGGCCGACCCGCTCCAGCAGCGGCACGCCGGTCTGCCGCTCGAGCCGCTTGACCTGCTGGGAGACCGCGCTGGGGGTGAACCCCAGCGCGTCGGCCGCAGCGACGACCGAGCCGTGCGCCGCGACGGCCCGCAGCGAGGTGAGGGCGGCGAGGTCGATCATGAAGCGACCGTACACAGTCATCGGTGCAAAGCATCGCTGGTGCTTCAGGATCGTCGGCCGCAGGCTGGGTCCCGTGAACCGCCGTGACAGCCTCCTGGCCGCCCTGGTCGCCTCGGTGTGGGGCTTCAACTTCATCGTCATCTACTGGGGGATGGGCGAGGTCCCGCCGCTGCTGTTCTGCGCGATCCGGTTCCTCGTCGTCCTGGTGCCCGCGGTGTTCCTCGTCCGCCGCCCGCAGGTGCCCTGGCGCACCCTGGCGCTGGTCGGCGCGACGATGTCGCTGGGCCAGTTCGGCTTCCTGTACGTCGCCATGGCCGCCGGCCTCCCGCCGGGGCTCGCCGCCCTGGTGCTCCAGGCGCAGGTCGTCTTCACGGTCGTGATCGCCACCGCGGTGCTTCGCGAGCGCCCCACCGCCGCCCAGGCGGCCGGCGTGCTGGTGGGCACCCTCGGCCTGGTCGTCGTCGCGGTCGGCCGAGGCGGTCACGTACCGCTCACCGCGCTCGCCCTCTGCCTGCTCGGCGCGCTGTCGTGGGGCACCGGCAACGTCGTCTCCCGCGCTTCCGGCGCCCCGGGCGGCCTGGGCCTGACCGTGTGGTCCGCGCTCGTCGTGCCGGTGCCGCTGCTGGCGCTCTCGCTGCTGGTCGACGGCCCGGCCGCCGTGGCCGACGGGCTCGCCGCCTTCGGCTGGGAGGCGGTCGTCTCCACCGGCTACACCGCGGGGCTCGCCTCGCTCGTGGGGTACGGCGTGTTCAACACGCTGCTCGCCCGCAACCCGTCGGCGGCCGTGGTCCCGTGGGTGCTGCTCGCCCCGGTCGTCGCGACGGTCTCGGCCTGGCTGCTGCTCGGGCAGGTGCCCAACGTGGCCGAGGGTGCCGGCGGCGCGCTGCTCGTCCTCGGGGCGCTGGTCGCGCTCCGGCCGCGGCGTCGCCCGACCCCGCCTCGTGATGCCCAGCGTGCGCCGGGGCGCACCCTCAGCAGCACGAGGCGATGAAGGAGGCGCCTCAGCCGCGCCCGGACTCGGTGTAGGCCGGACCGCCGCCGAGGTTGGCCATCGCGGCGCGCACCCGGCGGGCGGTGAAGTCCGCGCAGAGCTGGTCGGCCTCCTCGAGGGTGCGGAACTCCGCGGAGCGGATCTCGCGGACCTGCTTGACGATCCGGTCGGTGAGCGAGGCGTCGTGGACGCCGCCGTCGAAGACCAGGCACAGCGCGTCGTCCCAGCCGCTCCACGGCGGCAGCCAGTCGGTGAGCAGCAGGGAACCGGTGGAGATCCGGAGGCCGAGCTCCTCCTCGACCTCGCGCTCGACGGCCGTCTGCGGCGACTCGCCGACCTCGACGACGCCGCCCGGGAGGTCCCAGTCCTGCTTGTAGGTCAGCTGGCACAGCAGCACCCGGCCCTCGCGGTCGCGCACCAGCATCTGGCCGATCGCGCGCTTGCGGGGGAGGAAGGAGTTGAGCAGCGCCCGGAAGCCCTCGGGCTCCGAGGTCGGCACGTCGGTGGCCAGGCGGGCGTAGACGATCCGGTCGACCGGCGTCCCGTCGACGGTCACGCCCCGCATGACCCCCTCGCGGCGCATGCCCGACCAGGTGGCGGTGCGCTGGCCGCCCTCGTCGGCGGGGTCGACCAGGGCCTCGACCCGGGCGTGGGTGATCAGGGCCTCGGCCACCTCGCGACGTACGACGTCGACGGGCTCGCCGGGGAGCCAGGAGATCCGCGCGACGCCCTCCGCGACGGTGGCCCAGGTGGTCGGCTGGTCGGTCACGGGTTCACCCTAGGGGTCGGCCGGTGATCACCGGCCGACCCCCGCCGACCCCGCCCGGGACTCCGCCCGGGACCCCGCCCGGGACCCCGCCCGGGCAGCCCGGGTGCCCCGGGCGGCCCGGTCGGCCCGGGCGGCTCAGGCGAAGTCGGCCTTGCGGATGAGCGCGTGGATGCCGGTGGTGCGGTCGACGACCTGGGAGACCTGGAAGTCGGTGGCGGCCGAGAGGTAGGCGTAGGCCACCGGCCCCGGCATCCCCTTCTCCTCGACCAGGAAGGCGAGCGCCTGGCGCACGGCGTCCTTCATCGCCAGGTCCAGGCTGGTCTCGTTGCCGCCGCCCTCGGGGCCGTCGCCGTCGGAGAGCCCGATCGGCAGCCAGAAGTCGGGGGTCTCGGCGAAGGGCTGGTCGAAGGCGATCCTCGGCACCTTCCGGCTGCCGGCCTTGATGACTGAGAGCCGCAGCGTCGCGCGCAGCGAGCCCTCCATCGCGGTCAGCGCGACCTCGCCGTCGCCCTGCGCCATGTGCGGGTCGCCGGTGAAGAACAGCGCGCCCGCCACCTGCACCGGCAGGTAGAGCGTCGAGCCGACGACGAGGTCGTTGATGTCGAGGTTGCCGCCGGCGTACGTCGGCGGCACCGAGTCGACCATCGCGTCGGTGTCGCGCGCGACGCCCATCAGGCCCAGGAACGGCGCCAGCCCGAACCCGACGGGCACCGGGCCGGGCAGCTTCGCGCGCAGTCCGTGCTTGGCGGAGCGGCGGACCGAGGCGAAGACGCTGATGTTGCCGCCCTCGTTGACGTACCGCGCGTTGGCGGGGTCCTCGACGAACTGCTCGGGGTAGGTGCCCGGCAGCGCGCCCTTGCCGTGCCGGTTGGAGATCACGCCGTAGGGGACGCGCAGCGGCAGCGCGAGCACGTCGACCTTGAGCACGTCACCCGGCTCGGCGCCGCGCACCGCGATCGGCCCGGTGACCACGTGCGGCCCGGGGCCGGCGTGCTCGGCGCGGGCGGCGACGGCGACGGCGTCGCGCAGCACGTGCTTCTCGGGGACGCCGAAGGTCTCGAAGTACTGCCGCGGGTCCTTGCCCTGGTCCTCGAGCAGCCCCTCGTGGGAGATCGTGTCGATGGTGACGACCGTCCCGGAGTCGACGACGGCGACGGGCTTCGCGGTGCGGTTGGGCAGGTGCCCCCACCAGACCTCGTCGGCGCGGGAACGGACGTAGCGGCCCCGGGTCTTGCCCTGCCCGGGCTGGAGGATGGTGACGCCCCGGCTGCTGGGGGCGGCGTACGCCGGGGTGCCGGCGCCGGCGGCGAGCGCGGCGCCGCTGCCGATCGCGCCGGCGGCGGTCGCCCGCAGCACGGCGCGCCGGGCGAGGGCACGGGAGAGGTCGGTGGCGGCGGGCGTGGCGGGTGTGGTGTCCATGCGGGGCACCCCACACCCGCCACGTTGACGCCAGCGGCGTCCTGCGTTGCCGTCGCGTTACGGCTGAGCCTTGACGCAGCAGAGCTCAGGCCCGGCGGCGGAACCAGACCGTCGCGAGCGGCGGCACCACGATGTCGGCGTGGGCGGGCAGGCCGAGGTGCTCGCCGGCGACCGCGGTGATCGCGCCCATGTTGCCGACCCCGGAGCCGGTGTAGGTCTCGGCGTCGGTGTTGAGCACCTCCTCCCACACCCCCTCGGCGGGCAGGCCGAGCCGGTAGCCCTCGTGGGGAACGGCGGCGAAGTTCGCGACGCAGACCAGCTCCGGCGTCGCGGCCCCGTCGGGCACGCGGCGTACGAAGGAGAAGGTGTTGTGGCCGGCGTCGTTGGCGTCGATCCACTGGAACCCGGCGGGGTCGTGGTCGGCGGCCCACAGTGCGGGCGAGCCGGTGTAGACCCGGTTGAGGTCGCGGACCAGCGCGTGCACGCCGCGGTGCTCGGGGTGGTCCAGCAGCCACCAGTCGAGCTCGCGGGACTCCGCCCACTCCGACTCCTGGCCGAGCTCGGCGCCCATGAACAGCAGCTGCTTGCCCGGGTGGGCCCACATGAAGCCGAGGTAGGCGCGGAGGTTCGCCAGCTGCTGCCACCGGTCGCCGGGCATCTTGCGCAGCAGCGAGCCCTTGCCGTGCACGACCTCGTCGTGGCTGATCGGCAGCACGTAGTTCTCCGACCAGGCGTAGACGAGGGAGAAGGTCATCTCGCCGTGGTGGTACGCGCGGTGGACCGGCTCGTGCGCGACGTAGTCGAGGGAGTCGTGCATCCAGCCCATGTTCCACTTGAAGCCGAAGCCGAGGCCGTCGGCGCTGGTCGGGCGGGTGACGCCGGGCCAGGAGGTGGACTCCTCCGCGACCGTGACGATGCCGGGGACCCGCTTGTAGACGGTGGCGTTCATCTCCTGGAGGAACTGCACCGCCTCGAGGTTCTCGCGGCCGCCGTGCTTGTTCGGCGTCCACTCGCCCTCCTCGCGGGAGTAGTCGAGGTAGAGCATCGAGGCGACGCCGTCGACGCGCAGGCCGTCGGCGTGGAACTCCTCGAGCCAGTAGATCGCGTTGGCGTAGAGGAAGTTGCGCACCTCGTTGCGCCCGAAGTTGAAGATGTGGGAGCCCCACTCCTTGTGCCACCCGCGCTGGGGGTTGGGGTCCTCGTAGAGCGGGGTGCCGTCGAAGCGGGCCAGCGCCCACTCGTCGGTGGCGAAGTGGCCCGGCACCCAGTCCAGGATGACGCCGATGCCGGCCTGGTGGAGCCGGTCGACGAGCAGCTTGAAGCCGTCGGGGTCGCCGAAGCGGGAGTCCGGCGCGAAGTACGACGTCACGTGGTAGCCCCACGAGCCGCCGAACGGGTGCTGCATGACCGGCATCAGCTCGACGTGGGTGAAGCCGAGGTCGGCGAGGTACGCCGGCAGGTCCTCGGCCAGCTCCGCCCACGACCAGAAGCGGCCGTCGGGGTGCTTCTTCCACGAGGCGAGGTGCATCTCGTAGACCGACATCGCCTCGGCGACCGGCTGCCTGGCGGGCCGCTCGGCCATCCAGGCGTCGTCGCCCCACTCGTAGGTGGACTCGTACACCAGGGACGAGGTGGCCGGGGGCCGCTCGGCCCACGCGGCCATCGGGTCGGCCTTCTCCCGCCACTCGCCGTCCTGGCCGAGGATGCCGTACTTGTAGGCCGTGCCGGTGCCGAGCCCGGGCACGAACAGCTCCCAGACCCCCGAGCTGCCGAGCTGGCGCATCGGGTGCTCGCGGCCGTCCCAGCTGTTGAAGGAACCCTTGAGCCGGACGCCGCGGGCCGAGGGGGCCCACACCGCGAAGGACGTGCCCGACACGGTCTGCTCGATCCCGATGCCGGGGTAGTGCTGGACCCGCGCGCCGAGCACGGTCCACAGCTGCTCGTGGCGGCCCTCGTTGATCAGGTGGAGGTCGACCTCGCCGAGGGTGGGCAGGAAGCGGTAGGGGTCGTCGACCTCGACCGGCTCGCCGTCGTAGGCGACCGTCACCCGGTAGTCGGGCACCTCGGCGACGGGCAGGACGCCGACCCAGAAGCCCTCGTACTCGTGCTCGAGGCGGGTCTCGCCCCAGGCGCCGGTCACCGCGACGCTGGAGGCCAGCGGCTTGAGCACGCGGACGGTCACGCCGCCCTCGTGCGGGTGGGCGCCGAGCACGCTGTGCGGGTCGCCGTGGCCACCGGTGAGGATCAGGTCGAGCTGCTCGCGGGCGACCGGCCGGACCGAGGGGGTGCCGGTCGAGGTGCCGGTCGAGGTGCCGGCCGGGCTGCCGGTGGAGGGGGTGCTGCGGGGCGTGGTCATGCGGCTCCGATCCGTGCGACGGCCTCGAGCGGGATGGACACCCAGCCGGGCCGGTTGCGGGTCTCGTAGACGGTCTCGTAGACGGCCTTGTCGGCGACGTACGCCGCCAGCAGGACCTGCTCGTCCGCGGTCGGCTCTCCGTCGGCGTACGCCGTCAGGAAGTGGTTGCGGTTGCGGTGGGCCCACTCCTCGGCCCGGTAGGCCAGCTGGGCGGCGGCCTCGGCGTCGTCCTCACTGAGGTCGACGCTCTGCTTCTCCACCACGCGGGGCGCGTAGTCGAAGGAGCGCAGCATCCCCGCGACGTCGCGCCACGGGCTGTCGAGCTCGAGCCGCTCGGCGAGCGGCTTGGCCGGCTCGCCCTCGAAGTCGACGATCTTCCAGCCCTTGGCGGTGCGCAGGGTCTGGCCGAGGTGGAGGTCGCCGTGGACGTGCTGGACGTCGACCCCGTCGAGGGCCGCGACCGCGTCGTACGTCGCGCGGAGCGCGTCGGCGTGCGGGGCGAGCTCGGGCACCACCTCGAGCGCCGCGTCGAGCCGCGCGCGCATGCCGTCGGCCAGCGCCCGGGCGGCCTCGGGGCCGCGCCGCTCCACCCCGAAGTGCTCGCGCAGCAGGGCGTGGACGTCGCGCAGGGTCCAGCCGAGCCGCTCGGACTCGCCGGCGAAGTCGCCGCCGACCTCGTGGGCGTGGAGGTCGGCCTCGGCGAAGAGGTCGCGCACGCTGGCCAGTGCGAGGTCCCAGCCGTCGGTGGCGGTGCGCAGGAACTGCTGGAGCATCGCGAGGTGGTACTCCTCGCCCGCGTGGTCGGTCCAGGTCATCCAGCCGTAGAGCGCGGCGATGTCGGTGGAGCCGGCCCGGGTCAGCGCGTCGTGCACGGTGATGTCGGGGTTGGGGCCCGCGGTCACCTTGCGGAACAGCTTCATGATCGAGTCCTCGCCGAAGAGCACCGAGGAGTTGGACTGCTCCCCGGTGAACAGCGAGGCGACGCCCTCGGGGTCGAGGTCGTGCCCGGGCAGGCGGTGGAAGGTGAGCCCGGTGGCCCCGGCGACGGGGGAGTCGCTCGCCGCGACGAAGGAGCGCAGCCAGCAGGCCATCGCCTCGCGGTCGTGCAGCGCGTCGTAGGCGTGGACCCAGCCGAGGTCCGGCTCCTCCCACCAGCCGATGAAGGCGTGGTCGAGCCGGCTCTCCGCCTCGGTGTAGAGCACCAGCGGGACCTGATAGGTCTCGCGGCCGCCCTCGGCGTCGCGGTAGGTGAGCTCGACGAGGTGGTCGGCGACGGTGGGGCCGACGTCGACGCAGCCGGGCACCTGCCCGATGCGGCGGACGCCGGTGACCTCGAAGGGTCGTCCCTTGCCCCCGAACCAGCGGGTCTTCTCGAGGTAGTCGACGAAGACCTGCGGGTCGAGGTGGTCGACGGTGGGCCGGTCCAGCGGGTTCTCGCTCATAGCAGCTGCCCTTCTTCGGCGTTCTCCGGCCTGGTCAGGCGGAACCAGTAGAAGCCGTAGCCACTCATCGTCAGCAGGTACGGAAGCTCGCCGATCGCCGGGAACGGCACGCCGCCCAGGAGCTCGACCGGGACCATGCCCTCGAAGCGCCGCAGGTCCAGCTCGACCGGCTGGGGGAAGCGCGAGAGGTTGTTGACGCACAAGATGATGTCGTCCTCGCCGTCCTGGGCGTGCTCGCGGACGTAGGAGAGCACCGAGGGGTTCGAGCCACCGAGGTCGCCGAACGAGCCGAGGCCGAAGGCCGGGTGGTGCCGGCGGGCGTGGATCATCCGGCGGGTCCAGTGCAGCAGCGAGGAGGAGTTCTCCATCTGCGCCTCGACGTTGACCGACTGGTAGCCGTAGACCGGGTCCTGGATGGCGGGCAGGTGCAGCTTGCCCGGCGTCGCGGAGGAGAAGCCGGCGTTGCGGTCCGGGGTCCACTGCATCGGCGTGCGGACGCCGTCGCGGTCACCGAGCCAGATGTTGTCGCCCATGCCGATCTCGTCGCCGTAGTAGAGGACGGGGGAGCCGGGCAGGGAGAGCAGCAGCGCGGTGAACAGCTCGATCTGGTTGATGTCGTTGTCGAGCAGGGGCGCCAGGCGGCGGCGGATGCCGATGTTGGCCTTCATCCGCGGGTCCTTGGCGTACTCGCTCCACATGTAGTCGCGGTCCTCGTCGGTGACCATCTCGAGGGTCAGCTCGTCGTGGTTGCGCAGGAAGATGCCCCACTGGCAGCCGTGCGGGATCGGCGGCGTCTGCTCGAGGATCTCGGAGATGGGGAAGCGCGACTCGCGGCGGACCGCCATGAAGATGCGCGGCATCACCGGGAAGTGGAAGCACATGTGGCACTCGTCGCCACCGGACTCGAAGTCGCCGAAGTAGTCCACGACGTCCGCGGGCCACTGGTTGGCCTCGGCGAGCAGCACCTTGCCGGGGTACTTCTCATCGACGTAGCGGCGGACCTTGCGGAGGAACTCGTGGGTCTCGGGGAGGTTCTCGCCGTTGGTGCCCGGCCGCTCGTAGAGGTAGGGCACGGCGTCGAGGCGGAAGCCGTCGAGGCCCATGTCGAACCAGAACGCGATCGCTTCGAGGATCGCGTCGTGGACCTTCGGGTTGTCGAAGTTCAGGTCGGGCTGGTGGGCGAAGAACCGGTGCCAGTAGTACTGCTGGCGCACCGGGTCCCAGGTCCAGTTCGACGGCTCGGTGTCGACGAAGATGATCCGCGCCTCTTGGTAGAGCTCATCGGAGTCCGACCAGACGTAGAAGTCGCCGTAGGGGCCGTCGGGGTCCTCCCGGCTGGCCTGGAACCACGGGTGCTGGTCGCTGGTGTGGTTCATGACGAAGTCGATGATCACGCGGATGCCGCGCTGGTGGGCCTCGTCGAGGAACTGGTGGAAGTCCTCCACCGTGCCGATCTCGGGGAGGATGTTGGTGTAGTCGGCCACGTCGTACCCGCCGTCGCGCAGCGGCGAGGTGAAGAACGGCGGGATCCACAGGCAGTCGACCCCGAGCCACTCCAGGTAGTCGAGCTTCTCGATCAGGCCCTGGAAGTCGCCGGTGCCGTCGCCGTTGGAGTCGCGGAAGGAGCGGACCAGCACCTCGTAGAAGACCGCCGTCTTGAACCAGTCGGGCTGGCGGGCGGTGTCGTCGGGGAACGGGTCGCCCTCGGGCGCCTGGCCCATCGGGCTCAGGTGCTGCTCGGGCTGGTCGGTGTGCTCCGGCGTCGTGCTCGTCGGGGCGTCGGTCACCGGGTCCTCCTCACGGTCAGGACGTGCGCGGGCTCGTGGTAGGGGTCGAGGCGGACGTAGTTGTGCTGCGCCCAGCTCCAGTCGTCCCCCGTGATCTCGTCGTGGACGATGAACGACTCGCCCGCCTCCATCCCCATCGCGGGCAGGTCGAGGTGGACCGTGGTCTCGCGGGTGGCGTGGGGGTCGAGGTTGACCACGACGATCACGTCGTCGGGGGTGCCGTCGGCGGCGACCGCATGCTTGCTGTAGACGAGGATGTTCTCGTCGTCGCTGGAGTGGATGACCACGTTGCGCAGCAGCTGGAGCGCCCGGTGTCCGCGGCGGACCTCGTTGAGCCGGGTCAGGTACGGCGCCAGGGTGCGGCCCTCGCGCGCGGCACCGTCCCAGTCGCGGATGCGGATCTGGTACTTCTCGGAGTCGAGGTACTCCTCGCTGCCGGGCTTGACCGCGACATGCTCGTAGAGCTCGTAACCGGCGTACACGCCCCAGCTCGGCGAGCCGGTCGCCGCGAGCACGGCACGGATCTTGAACGCCGCCGGGCCGCCGTACTGCAGGTAGGCGTGGAGGATGTCGGGGGTGTTGACGAAGAAGTTCGGCCGCATGACGTGGTCGGACTCGGTCGCCAGCTCGCGGAGGTACTCCTCGAGCTCCCACTTCGCGGTGCGCCAGGTGAAGTAGGTGTAGCTCTGGTGGAAGCCCACCGCGCCGAGGCCGTGCATCATCGCCGGGCGGGTGAAGGCCTCGGAGAGGAACAGCACGTCGGGGTCGGTGCGGCGCACCTCCCTGAGCAGCCACTCCCAGAACGCGACCGGCTTGGTGTGCGGGTTGTCGACGCGGAAGATCCGTACGCCGTGGCTCATCCAGTGCTTGACCACGCGCAGCACCTCGCGGCAGATGCCGCTCGGGTCGTTGTCGAAGTTGATCGGGTAGATGTCCTGGTACTTCTTCGGCGGGTTCTCCGCGAAGGCGATCGACCCGTCGGCCCGGGTGGTGAAGAACTCCGGGTGCTCGGTGACCCACGGGTGGTCCGGGGCGGCCTGGAGCGCGAGGTCGAGCGCGACCTCGAGGCCGAGCTCGCCGGCCCGGGCGACGAAGGCGTCGAAGTCCTCGATCGTGCCGAGGTCGGGGTGGACGGCGTCGTGCCCGCCGAACCGCGAGCCGATCGCCCACGGCGAGCCCGGGTCGTCGGGGCCGGGGGTCAGCGTGTTGTTCGGGCCCTTGCGGTTGACCTCGCCGATGGGGTGGATCGGCGGCAGGTAGATCACGTCGAAGCCCATCGCGGCCACGGCGTCGAGCCGCTCCGCGGCGGTGCGGAGGGTGCCGCTGGTGACCTTGCCGGTCTCCGGGTCGCGGGTCGCCCCCTCCGAGCGCGGGAAGAACTCATACCAGCTGCCGTAGAGGGCGCGCTCCCGGTCGGCGTAGAGCGGGTAGGGGCCCTCGACGGTCACCAGCTCGCGCAGCGGGTGGTCGAGGAAGACGGCGTCGAGCTCGGGGGCCTCCAGCACCGCGAGCCGCGCGGCATCGGGGCGCGAGGTGTCGGTGCACGCCTCGATCGCGGCGTCGACCACCTCGCGGGCGGCGCTGTCCTTGCCGTCGAGGTCGCCGCGGACGCGCTCGAGGAGCAGGCGGCCCTCCTTGAACATCAGCTCGACGTCGACACCGGCGGGGATCTTCAGCCCCGCGGCGTGCTGCCAGGTCGCGACCGGGTCGGACCAGGCCTGGATCTCGAAGGTCCAGGCGCCGGGGGCGTCGGGCGTGACCCACGCGTCGTACCGGTCGGGGACCTCGGCGTGCTTGGTCATCCGCACCGGCGGGCGGCGCGTTCCGGAGGGGTCGGTGAGGACCACCTCGGCGCCGAGCCGGTCGTGCCCCTCGCGGAAGACCGTGGCCCGGACGGGCAGCGGCTCCCCGACGGTGGCCTTCGCCGGCTGCCGGCCGAGGTCGACCACGGGCATGACGTTCATGACGGGTATGCGTCCGACCATTTCTCCAACCTAGTGGCGTCTCGCGGCAGGCACACAAGTCGCGCCGTCGCGGTGTGCGGGCGGGGCCCGAGGGCTCCGGCTCTGGGGGCATGTACCCAGGTCGGGACGTGGCGAACGGATCAGCGCGAAACAGTTGGAACGATCAAAGAATCTCGCTAGCGTCAGCCTCGTGCGTGCCATTCGTCGATTCACCGTCCGTCCCGTCCTCCCGCCCGCGCTCGCCGCGCTCGGCGAGCTCGCGGGGAACCTGCGCTGGTCCTGGCACCCCGAGACCCAGGACGTCTTCGAGCGCGTCGACCCCGTGCTGTGGCACTCGACCGGCCGCGACCCGGTCAAGCTGCTCGGCTCGGTCGGCCGCGCCCGCCTCGACGACCTCGCCGGGGACCAGGGGTTCCTGGACGCGCTGGCCGCGGCCCGGGCCGACCTGCAGACCTACCTGACCGAGGACCGCTGGTACCAGAAGCGTGGCCCCGCCGGCGGGCCGTCCTCGATCGCCTACTTCTCCCCGGAGTTCGGCATCACCGCGGTGCTGCCGCAGTACTCCGGCGGCCTCGGCATCCTCGCCGGCGACCACCTCAAGGCGGCCAGCGACCTCGGCGTGCCGATCATCGGCGTCGGCCTGCTCTACAAGCACGGCTACTTCAAGCAGTCGCTGTCTCGCGAGGGCTGGCAGCAGGAGACCTACCCCGTCCTGGACCCCGACGAGCTGCCGATCTCGCTGCTGCGCGAGCCCGACGGCTCCCGGGCGACGATCTCCCTGGCGATGCCCGACGGCCCCGACCTGGTCGCCCGGATCTGGGTCGCCAGCGTCGGCCGGGTGCCGCTGCTCATGCTCGACACCGACGTCGAGGAGAACCCCGAGCACTACGTCGGGGTCACCGACCGGCTCTACGGCGGCAACTCCGAGCACCGGCTGCGCCAGGAGCTGCTGCTGGGCATCGGCGGCGTCCGCGCGCTGCGCGCCTACGCCCGGCTCACCGGGCACCCCGCCCCCGAGGTCTTCCACACCAACGAGGGCCACGCCGGCTTCCTCGGCCTCGAGCGGATCCGCGAGCTCACCGTCGACGAGGCCGGCCCCCGGCTCGACTTCGACACCGCGCTCGAGGTCGGCCGCGCCTCGACCGTCTTCACCACCCACACGCCGGTGCCCGCCGGCATCGACCGGTTCCCGCGCACGCTGGTCGAGCAGTACCTCTCCGACGCGGGGCCGGTGCCCGGCGTCCCGGTCGACCGGATCCTCGCGCTGGGCGCCGAGGACTACGAGGGCGGCGACGGCTCGGTCTTCAACATGGCCGTCATGGGCTTCCGCCTGGCCCAGCGCGCCAACGGCGTCTCGAAGCTCCACGGCCACGTGAGCCGGGAGATGTTCAACGGCCTGTGGCCGGCCTTCGACGAGGCTGAGGTGCCGATCGGGTCGATCACCAACGGCGTGCACGCCCCGACGTGGGTCGCCCGCGAGGTCTTCGAGCTGGCCACCGAGGTCGGTGCGGACCCCGACGACCTCGACAGCTTCTGGGCCGCGGCCGACAAGATCCCCGGCCGGCGCATCTGGGACGTCAAGCGCCAGCTGCGCGAGCGGCTCGTCGCCGACGCCCGTCGGCGCATGCACCGCTCCCACGAGAAGCGCGGCCAGGCCCCCGCGGAGCTGGGCTGGATCGACTCCGCGCTCGACCCCGACGTGCTGACCATCGGCTTTGCGCGGCGGGCGGCGTCGTACAAGCGGCTGACGCTGCTGCTGCGCGACCCGGCCCGGCTCAAGCGGCTGCTCACCGACCCCGAGCGGCCCGTGCAGCTGGTGATGGCCGGCAAGGCCCACCCGGCCGACGACGGCGGCAAGAAGCTGATCCAGGCCATCGTGCAGCTCGCCGACGACGCGGACGTGCGGCACCGGATCGCCTACCTGCCCAACTACGACATCGCGATGGCGCAGCCGCTCTACCCCGGCTGCGACGTGTGGCTCAACAACCCGCTGCGCCCCTACGAGGCGTGCGGCACCTCGGGCATGAAGGCCGCCCTGAACGGCGGGCTCAACCTCTCCATCCTCGACGGCTGGTGGGATGAGTGGTACGACGGCGAGAACGGCTGGGCGATCCCGTCGGCCGACGGCGTCGAGGACACCGACAAGCGCGACGACCTCGAGGCGGCGGCCCTCTACGACCTCATCGAGAACGAGGTCGCGCCGCGCTTCTACGACGTCGACGAGGAGGGCGTGCCGACCCGCTGGCTGGAGATGCTGCGGCACACCCTGAAGTCGCTCGGCCCCAAGGTGCTGGCGACCCGGATGGTCCGCGACTACACCCAGCAGCTCTACGTCCCGGCCTCGGTCAACGCCCGGCGCCTCAACGACGACTACGCCGGCGCCGCGGAGCTGGCGGCCTGGAAGCGCCGCGTCCGCACCGGCTGGGCGGGCGTGCGCGTCGAGCACGTCGAGAGCAGCGGTGTGGGCGACGCGCCCGAGGTGGGTGCGGTGATGTCGGTGCGCGCCTTCGTGGCGCTCGGCGACCTCGCGCCCGGCGACGTCGCGGTGCAGCTGGTGCACGGCCGCACGACCAGCGAGGACGAGCTGCGCGACACCTCGGTGACCGAGCTGGTCCTGGCCGAGAGCTACGAGGGTGGCCGGCACCGCTTCGACGGCGACGTCACCCTCGACCAGTCCGGCGCGTTCGGCTACACCGTGCGGGTCGTGCCGCGCAACGAGCTGCTGGTCTCCCCGGCCGAGCTGGGCGTGGTGGCGCTGCCAGCCTGAACCATCCGCTGGTTGAGCAGCGAAGGCCGCACCGCTGGTTGAGCAGCGAAGGCCGCCAGGCCTGAGCGTGTCGAAACCCGGTGAGGTGCGCAGGGCTCTGCGCGGGTGCGGGGGTTTCGACACGGCTCGCTGGCGCTCGCCTGCTCAACCAGCGGGTGGTGGGGCGGGTCTGCTGTTGGTTGAGCAGCGAAGGCCGCCAGGCCTGAGCGTGTCGAAACCCGGTGTGGGGTGCAGGGCCGTGGCCATGGTCGCCGGGTTTCGACACGGCTCGCTGGCGCTCGCCTGCTCAACCAGCGGGTGGTGGCGCGGGTCTGCTGTTGGTTGAGCAGCGAAGGCCGCCAGGCCTGAGCGTGTCGAAACCCGGTGAGGGGTGCAGGGCCTCGGCCAGGGTCGCCGGGTTTCGACACGGCTCGCTGGCGCTCGCCTGCTCAACCAGCGGGTGGTGGCGCGGGTCTGCTGTTGGTTGAGCAGCGAAGGCCGCTAGGCCTGAGTGTGTCGAAACCCGGTGAGGGGTGCAGGGCCTCGGCCAGGGTCGCCGGGTTTCGACACGGCTCGCTGGCGCTCGCCTGCTCAACCAGCGGGGCCGCCTGCTCAACCAGCGGGTGGTGGGGCGGGTCTGCTGTTGGTTGAGCAGCGAAGGCCGTCTGGCGGCCTGAGCGTGTCGAAACCCGGTGAGGGGTGCAGGGCCTCGGCCATGGTCGCCGGGTTTCGACACGGCTCGCTGGCGCTCGCCTGCTCAACCAGCGGGTGGTGGCGGCGCGGGTCTGCTGTTGGTTGAGCGTGTCGAAACCCGGTGAGGTGCGCAGGGCTCTGCGCGGGTGCGGGGGTTTCGACACGGCTCGCTGGCGCTCGCCTGCTCAACCAGCGGGGCCGCCTGCTCAACCAGCGGGTGGTGGCGCGGGTCAGGACTCGCGGAGGACGACGACGGTGCGGCGGCCGAGGGTGAGCCGGTCGCCGGCCTTGACCTCGGTGCCGACCGGCAGCCGGGCGTCGGTGGAGAGCGCGACCGTGCCGCGCTGGACCCAGTCGTTCTCGGGCAGCTCGATGCGCTGGGGGAGCCAGGTGGCGTTGAACCACAGCATGAAGGACGCGTCGACCTGCTGCTCCCCGCGCGGCCCGGGGGAGCGCAGCGGCGCGCCGGAGACGAACATGCCGATCGTGCGCAGGTCCGGGTCGTACCAGTCCTCGGCCTCCATCTCCCGGCCCGTGGGGTGCAGCCAGGCCAGGTCCTTGGGGCCGCCGCGGATCGTCGGGCGACCCTCGAACCAGTGCCGCTGCCGCAGCGCCGGGTGCTCGCGCCGCAGCCGCAACGCCGCCTTGGTCACCTCGTAGACGTCGAGCCAGGCGTCGTCGGGGCGCCAGTCGATCCACGAGATCTCGTTGTCCTGGCAGTAGGCGTTGTTGTTGCCGCGCTGGGTGCGGCCGCGCTCGTCGCCGGCGGTGATCATCGGGACGCCGTTCGACAGGCAGAGCGTCGCCATCATGTTGGCGGCCTGCCGGCGGCGTACGCCGACCAGCGCCC
Organism: Nocardioides marmotae; assembly: GCF_013177455.1. Taxonomy (NCBI): domain Bacteria; kingdom Bacillati; phylum Actinomycetota; class Actinomycetes; order Propionibacteriales; family Nocardioidaceae; genus Nocardioides; species Nocardioides marmotae. The sequence goes on along the minus strand of NZ_CP053660.1, from coordinate 3,095,701 downwards.
GGTCGTCGGTCTCGCCCTCGACGCCGTGGTTCCACGAGCGGTTGTTGTCGGTGCCGTCGCGGTTGTCCTCGCCGTTGGCCTCGTTGTGCTTGTGCTCGTAGGTCACCAGGTCGCGCAGGGTGAAGCCGTCGTGGGCGGTGATGAAGTTGATCGAGTTGTACGGCGAGCGGCCGTCGTCGGCGTAGAGGTCGCTGGAGCCGGCGAGCCGGGTCGCCACCCGGCGGATGCCGGGGGAGTGGTTGCGCCAGAAGTCGCGGATCTCGTCGCGGTACTGGTCGTTCCACTCCACCCACGGCGGCGGGAACTCCCCGACGCGGTAGCCGTCCATCGAGGCGTCCCAGGGCTCGGCGATCAGCTTGACGTGGCGCAGCAACGGGTCCTGGCCGATGGCGGTCAGCAGGTGGGAGCCCATGTCGACCTTGCGGTCCACGCGGGTCAGCGCCGACATCAGGTCGAAGCGGAAGCCGTCGACGTGCATCTCGGTGACCCAGTAGCGCAGCGAGTCGAGGATCAGGCGCAGCGCGAAGGGCTGGGCGGCGTCGACGGTGTTGCCGCAGCCGGTGACGTCCCAGTAGGTCTCCGGCGCGGGCCCGCCGGCCGCGTCGCTGCCGACGCGGTAGTAGATCGAGTCGTCGAAGCCGCGGAAGGACAGCGTCGGGCCGAGTGCGCCGGCCTCGGCGGTGTGGTTGTAGACGACGTCGAGGATGACCTCCAGGCCGGCGTCGTGGAACGCCTTGACCATGGCCTTGAACTCGCCGACCTGCTGGCCGCGGTCGCCGGAGGCGGCGTAGCCGTTGTGCGGGGAGAAGTAGTTGAGGGAGTTGTAGCCCCAGTAGTTGGTCAGCCCGCGCTCGGCGAGAGCGGGCTCGGGCACGAACTGGTGCACCGGGAGCAGCTCGACCGCGGTCACGCCGAGGTCCTTGAGGTAGTCCACGACCGCGGGGGTCGCCAGGCCGGCGTACGTCCCGCGCAGGTGCTCGGGGACGCGGTCGTGCAGGGCGGTCATGCCCTTGACGTGCAGCTCGTAGATGACGGTGTCGCGCCACCGCCGGCGAAGCGGCTGGTCGCCGCCCCAGTCGAAGTCGTCGTGGACGACCACGCCGACCGGGACGTACGGCGCCGAGTCGAGCGGGCTCATCGTCCCGGGGTCCCCCAGGGTGTAGTCGAAGATCGCGGGGTCGGCGGTCAGCGACCCGGAGACCGCCCGCGCGAACGGGTCGAGCAGCAGCTTGTTCGGGTTGAACCGCAGGCCGGCGGCGGGGTCCCACGGCCCGTCGAGCCGGTAGCCGTAGCGGGTGCCCGGCGCCACGCCCGGGAGCGCCCCGTGCCAGATGCCGAGGGTCTGCTCGGTGAGCCGGTGGCGGGTCTCCCCGCCCTCGTCGTCGAGCAGGCACAGCCAGGCCGTCGTCGCCCGTGGCGCGTGCACCGCGAAGTTCGTCGACTCCTCGCCCCAGGTCGCGCCCAGCGGCCAGGCGCGGCCCGGCCAGACGGCGGCGCGCTCGCCTTCGCTCCTCCACAACCTTGGGCTCACCGGGTCATTGTCGCCGACGCGGGGGTGGACCCGGGCACAATGCCCCCCGAAGGAAGGCCGAAGCGGGTCCGAGACAGGTCGGCGACCCGATGACGAGGGGGACGAGGGAGCGCGCATGGCAGGCATGACAGGCACGAAGGGCCTCACCGGCGGCACGAAGGTGCGGGCGCAGGTGGCGACGGTCCTGTGGACGCTGTTCGCGCTGGCCGCGATCTTCCTGGCGGTGGGTGCGCTGTGCATCGCCCTGGGGGCGAACCGGGACAACGGGCTGGTGACGTTCGTGCTCGACGTCGCCGACGCGGTCGACCTGGGCATCTTCTCCCGCGACAACGGGATCAAGCAGTTCGAGGGCGGCAACGCCGAGACCAAGAACGCGCTGTTCAACTGGGGCCTGGGCGCCGTGGCATGGCTCGTCGTGGGCCGCGTCGTGGAGCGCGTCGTACGCCCCTGAGCGGCTGCGCGCCAGGCCTGAGGGCTGTGAGGTAGTCCACCGCCGGCCTCTGTTTCCTGCGTTCTGACCCGGCGGTAGCCTCACGAACACATCCGAGTGCACAGGAGGGGCCTTCCCGGCCGTCACCATGAACATTGTTGTCTGTGTGAAGTACGTGCCCGACTCCACTGCCGACCGGCAGTTCGAGTCGGACAACACCGTGGACCGAGTCGGCGTCGACGGGCTCCTGTCGGAGCTCGACGAGTACGCCGTTGAGCAGGCGCTGCAGCTGAAGGAGAAGAACGAGGGCACCACGGTGACCGCGCTCTGCGTGGGGCCGGAGAAGGCCGTCGACGCTGTCCGGAAGGCGCTGCAGATGGGCGCCGACCAGGGCATCCTGGTCACCGACGAGGCCATCGCGGGCTCCGACTACGTCGCCACCTCGCTGGTGCTGGCCAAGGCGATCGAGAAGGCCGGCGCCGCCCTGTCCGACGAGGGGGGGAAGGTCGACCTGGTCATGTGCGGCATGGCCTCGACCGACGCCTCCGGCTCGGTCGTCCCGGCGATGCTCGCCGAGCGCCTCGACCTGCCCCAGGTCACCTTCGCCTCCGTGGTGGAGACCCAGGGCGACCAGGTCCGCATCAAGCGCGACTCCGACACCGCCACCGAGGTCATCGGCGCGACGATGCCGCTGGTCATGTCGGTGACCGACCAGACCGGCGAGGCGCGCTACCCGTCGTTCAAGGGGATCATGGCGGCGAAGAAGAAGCCGCTGGAGACCTGGTCGCTCTCCGACATCGGCGTGGACGCCGGCGAGGTCGGCCTCTCGGCCGCCTGGACCGAGGTCACCGAGACCACGGCCCGCCCGCCGCGCACCGCCGGCGAGATCGTCAAGGACGAGGACGGCTCGGGCGCCACTGCGCTGACGGAGTTCCTCGTGTCGAAGAAGTTCATCTGAGGACCGAGGAGAGATAGAGATGTCTGAAGTCCTGGTCGTCGTCGACCACGTCGACGGCGCGATCCGCAAGCCCACCTTCGAGCTGCTCACCCTGGCCCGCCGCCTGGGCGAGGCCTCGGCGGTCTTCTTCGGCTCCTCCGACAAGGGTGCCGAGGCCGCGCAGAAGCTCGGCCAGCTCGGCGCCGAGAAGGTGTACGTCGTCGACGACACCGAGATCAAGGGCTACCTGGTCGCCCCCAAGGCCGAGGCGCTGGCCCAGCTGGTGGAGAAGACCTCCCCGGCTGCGGTCCTCTTCGTCTCCGGCTACGAGGGCAAGGAGGTCGCCGCCCGCCTGGCGATCAAGACCGGCTCGGGCCTGATCACCGACGCCGTCGACATCGAGGAGGGTGGCGTCGTCACCCAGTCCGTCTTCGCCGGCAGCTACACCGTCAAGGGCAAGGTCACCCAGGGTGTCCCGCTCATCACGGTCAAGCCCAACTCCGCCCCGGTGGAGGAGGTCGGCGCCGCCGGCACCGTCGAGGAGTTCGCCGCGACGATCTCCGACTCGGCCAAGAAGGCCCAGATCGTGGCCCAGCAGCCGCGCAAGGCCTCGGGTCGCCCCGAGCTGACCGAGGCCGCGATCGTGGTCTCGGGCGGTCGTGGCACCGGCGGCAACTTCGAGCCGGTCGAGGGCCTGGCCGACGCGCTCGGCGCGGCGGTCGGCGCCTCGCGCGCCGCGGTCGACTCCGGCTGGATGCCGCACACCTTCCAAGTGGGCCAGACCGGCAAGGTCGTCTCCCCGCAGCTCTACGTCGCCAACGGCATCTCCGGTGCGATCCAGCACCGCGCCGGCATGCAGACCTCGAAGACGATCGTCGCGGTCAACAAGGACGAGGAGGCGCCGATCTTCGAGCTCGTCGACTTCGGCGTCGTGGGCGACCTGCACTCGGTCCTCCCCGCGGCCACCGAGGAGATCAACAAGCGCAAGGGCTGACCACCAGCCCGCCGCTCCTCACGCGGCGTACGACGGCCCGTCCGAGCACCTGCTCGGGCGGGCCGTCTCGCATGTCCGGGGCACGGGGGCCTACCCGGTCCAGCCCGGAGGGCCGGGAGGTGGTTGGAACCCGGGGGAGTGGGGAGGCTGCCAGCGTGCCCGGAACCTCGGGCGTCTCGTCAGCAGGAGCTCTCGCGTGACCGCTTTCCTCATCATCGGCCTGGTCGGCGCGTTCCTGCTCCTCCTCTCGCTGGTGCTCGGGGACGTCCTCGACGGGGCGCTCGACGCGCTGGCCGGCGACGCGTTCTCGACCGCCGTCATCGGCGCGTTCGTCGCCGCGACCGGCTTCGGCGGTGCCGCGGCCCAGGCGCTCGGGGCGCCCGCCGCACTGTCCCTGCCGGTCGGGCTGGCGGCCGGCGCGCTCTTCGCCTGGATCGCGGGGTCCCTCACCCGCCTGGTCCGCGACGGCGGCACCGACGCGACCCCCACCGGAGAGGACGCGCTCGGCCGTGACGGCCGGGTCGTCACCACCATCCCCGACGGCGGCTTCGGCGTCGTCGACGTCCTCGTCGGTGGTCATGTGCTGCGCTTCAACGCCCGCGCCGACCGCCCCCTCGACCAGGGCGTGCGCGTCCACGTCACCAGCGTGCTGTCCCCGACGGCGGTCACCGTGGCCCCGCTCTGGGACGAGCTGACCTGACCTGACCTGACCACCCGCACCACCACCACCACCACCACCACCCCCACCACCCCGCTGAGACCCGGAGGACCCGGATGGACCTGTTGCTACCCGTCGGAGGGCTCGTCGTCCTGCTCGTGCTGCTGGTGCTGCTCGTCACCAGTCGCTACAAGGTGGCGGGGCCGAACCAGGCCTTCATCGTCACCGGGCGCAAGGGCAAGGCCGTGCTCAACCCGGAGACCGGGGCGCTGACCACCGACCTGTCGGGGCAGAAGGTCATCCTCGGCGGCGGCACGTTCGTGATCCCGTTCGTGCAGAAGCTCGGCGTGCTCGACCTCTCCTCGCGACGCATCTCGGTGCAGATCCGCGGCGCCGTCTCCGGCCAGGGCATCAAGCTGAACGTCGAGGGCGTGGCGATCGTCAAGGTCGGCGGCAACGCCGACCAGATCCGGCTGGCCGCCCAGCGCTTCCTCAGCCAGCAGGCGGACGTCGAGGCGTTCACCCAGGAGGTGCTCGCGGGCGCGCTGCGCTCCATCGTCGGCGGCCTGACCGTCGAGCAGATCATCCGCGACCGCGCCGCCTTCGCCCAGCGCGTCGCGGACGAGTCGGAGAACTCGTTGACCGGCCAGGGCCTGATCCTCGACACCTTCCAGATCCAGGACGTCACCGACGACGGCACCTACCTCGCCGACCTCGGCCGGCCCGAGGCCGCGCGCATCCAGCAGGCCGCCTCGATCGCGGAGGCCAACGCGCGGCAGGCCGCCGAGCAGGCGCGGATCCTCGCCGAGCAGGAGATCGCGATCTCCCAGCGGGCGCTGGCGCTCAAGCAGGCCGAGATCAAGGCCGAGACCGACGCGGCCGCGGCCAACGCCGCCGCCTCCGGCCCGCTGGCCCAGGCCGACCGGGACCAGGCGATCCTCCTGGAGCAGGAGAAGGTCGCGGTCCGGCAGGCGGCGCTGACCGAGCGCCAGCTGGAGACCCAGGTCCGCAAGCCGGCCGACGCCGAGCGGTACAAGGTCGAGCAGGAGGCCGAGGCCAAGCGCAGCGCCGAGATCGCCGGCGCCGAGGCCCGCAAGGCCTCGACCATCGCGGCCGCGCAGGCCAAGGCCGAGGAGGCCCGCCTGACCGGTGAGGCGGAGAAGTCCCGCCGCTCCGCGCTCGCCCAGGCCGAGGCCATCGAGGGCGAGCGCCGCGGTGAGGCCGAGCGGGCCCGCCGCGTCGCGGAGGCCGAGGCGACCCGGGCCGAGGGCGAGGCGCAGGCGGCGGCGACGCTGGCCGTCGGCCACGCCGAGGCCGAGGCGATGGACAAGCGGGCCGAGGCGTTCGCGCACTACAACGACGCGGCCGTGCTGCAGATGCTCATCGAGGTGCTCCCGCAGATCGCCCGCGAGGTGGCCGCCCCGATCGCCGCGATCGACCAGCTCACCGTCATCTCGCCCGACGGGGCCGGCGCCCTGCCGCGCCAGGTCAACGACAACGTCGTGCAGACGCTGAGCATGCTCAAGACCTCCACCGGTCTGGACCTCGAGGCGCTGGTCAAGGGTTCGATCGGCAAGGCCACCGGCAAGGCCACCGGCGCGGTCGGCGGCGACCCGGTCCCGGCCACGAACGGCACGACCGAGTCGTAGCCGCTCCTGCCCGGCACGGTCGTGTGCCTGCGGACGCGGCGAGGCGCGTCCGTGGGCACACGACCGCCGGCCCTTGACCACCGGCCGCGACCACGTCGTGGTGGGCCGGTGGGCGCAACTACGCTCGGCCCCATGACCAGCAGCAGCACCGAGCAGGACGTCGTCGACCTCGCGATCCGCGCGCGCGAGGCCGCGCGGGTCCTCGCCCTCGCCACCCGCGCCCAGAAGGACGCCGCCCTGGAGGCGATGGCCGCCGCCCTGCTCGAGCAGGCGCCGACGCTGCTGGCGGCCAACGCCCAGGACACCGCCCGCGCCGAGGAGGGTGGCACCCCGCCCAACGTCGTCGACCGGCTGCGGCTCACCGACGACCGGCTCGCCGGCATGGCCCAGGGGCTGCGCGAGGTGGCCGGCCTGCCCGACCCCGTCGGCGAGGTGCTGCGTGGCGGGACGCTGGCCAACGGGCTGGAGCTGCGGCAGGTGCGGGTGCCGTTCGGCGTCGTCGGGATGATCTACGAGGCCCGCCCCAACGTGACCGCCGACGCCGCCGGGATCTGCCTGAAGTCGGGCAACGCGGTGCTCCTGCGCGGCAGCTCCAGCGCGGCCGCGAGCAACGCGGCGATCGTCGAGGTGCTCCGTGACGCGGCCGTCTCGGCCGGGCTCCCGGCCGACGTGGTCCAGCTCGTCGCGAGCGAGTCCCGCGACACCGTCAAGGCGCTGATGCGGGCCCGCGGGCACGTCGACGTGCTCATCCCGCGCGGCGGCGCCGGCCTCATCCGCTCGGTGGTCGAGGAGTCCACCGTGCCGGTCATCGAGACCGGCGTGGGCAACTGCCACGTCTACGTCGACCGCGCGGCCGACCTCGACCGTGCGCTGGCCGTCGTGCTCAACGCCAAGACCCACCGCACGAGCGTCTGCAACGCCGCGGAGTCGCTGCTGGTCCACGCCGACCTGGCCGAGACGTTCCTGCCGCGGGTCGTCGCCGCCCTCCAGGAGGCCGGGGTGACCATCCACGGCGACGCGGCGTTCGCGGCGTACGACGGCGTGGTGCCCGCGACCGAGGAGGACTTCGCCACCGAGTACCTCTCCCTCGACATCTCCGCCGCGGTCGTCCCCGACCTCGGCGCCGCGATCGACCACGTGCGGCGCTTCTCCAGCGGGCACTCCGACGCGATCCTCACCGAGGACCTGGGCGCGGCCCGCCGGTTCGTCGCCGAGGTCGACTCCGCCGTCGTGCTGGTCAACGCCTCGACCCGGTTCACCGACGGCGGCGAGCTCGGGTTCGGCGCCGAGATCGGCATCAGCACCCAGAAGCTGCACGCCCGCGGCCCGATGGGCCTGCCCGAGATGACCTCGACCAAGTACGTCGTCACCGGCGACGGCCACGTCCGCTGACCGGCACCCGGCGCGCCGAGCGGGCCCGGTAGGGTGCATCCCATGCTGAACGCGCTCGTCGTCCTCGCCGCTGCCGAGGAGTCCCACCACGAGATCGACCACGCCCTGAGCTGGGGGATCGGCGTGGGCTTCCTGGTCGTCCTCTTCGGCATGCTCCTGGCCCTGATGGCCTTCGGCGGCGGGCGCGAGCACAGCTGAGCACCATGACCGAGCGCCGGCGCCGTGTCGGCGTGATGGGCGGGACCTTCGACCCCATCCACCACGGCCACCTCGTGGCGGCGGCGGAGGTCCAGGCCTGGTTCGACCTCGACGAGGTCGTCTTCGTCCCGGCCGGGGACCCCTGGCAGAAGTCCGACCGGGTGGTCTCACCTGCCGAGCACCGCTACCTGATGACGGTCATCGCGACCGCCTCCAACCCGCGGTTCACCGTCTCCCGCGTCGACATCGACCGGCAGGGCCCGACGTACACGATCGACACCCTGCGCGACCTGCGCGAGGCGATGCCGGACGCGGAGCTGTACTTCATCACCGGCGCCGACGCGTTGGCCGACATCTTCACCTGGCGCAACGCCGAGGAGCTCTTCGCGCTCGCGCAGTTCGTCGGCTGCACGCGCCCGGGCTACACCATGGACGAGGCCACGCTGGCCTCGATCCCCGCGGACCGGGTCACCATGGTGGAGATCCCGGCCCTGGCGATCAGCTCGACCGACTGCCGCGCACGCACCCGTCGCGGCGAGCCCGTCTGGTACCTCGTGCCCGACGGCGTCGTGCAGTACATCGCCAAGCACGACCTCTACCCACCGGACGTCCCGGCCCCCGTGCCGGCGGACACCACCCTCGGAGACTCATGACCGCCACCGACCACGCCATCGAGCTCGTCCACGCCGCCGCCCGCGCGGCCAGCGACAAGCTCGCCCAACAGATCGTCGCCTTCGACGTCAGCGAGCAGCTGGCGATCACCGACGCCTTCGTCCTCGCCTCCGCCACCAACGACCGCCAGGTCAAGGCGATCGTCGACGAGGTCGAGGACAAGCTCCGCGAGATCGGCGCCAAGCCGATCCGCCGCGAGGGCGAGCGCGACGGACGCTGGGTGCTCATCGACTACGGCGACGTCGTCGTGCACGTCCAGCACGAGGAGGAGCGCGCCTTCTACGCCCTCGAGCGGCTCTGGCGCGACTGCCCCACGATCAAGCTCCCCGCCGACGTCACCTCGCACGAGCGCTGAGCACGAGCGCTGATGACGAGCGCTGAGTCCGGGCCGCGGCGGCTGGTGCTGCTGCGGCACGGGCAGACGGCCTACAACGCCGAGAAGCGGATCCAGGGCCAGCACGACGTCGAGCTCGACGCGACCGGGCACGCGCAGGCGGCGGCCGCGGCGCCGTACGTCGCGGCGTACCGCCCGACCCGGCTGGTGACCTCCGACCTCGCGCGCGCCCGGCAGACCGCGGCGTACGTCGCGAAGGAGACCGGGCTGGACGCCGAGCACGACCCGCGGCTGCGCGAGGCGATGCTCGGTGTGCGGGAGACGATGACGCACGCGGAGTACGCCGCGCAGGCGCCGGCGGAGTTCGCGGCGTTCCTCGCCGGCGACTGGGACGTCGTGCCCGGCGGCGAGGGCCTGGCCGCCCTGCGCGCCCGGATGACCGACGCCCTGCGCGACGCGCTGGCCGCCACGCCGGCGGGGGAGACGACCGTCGCTGTCTCCCACGGCGGCGCGATCAAGGTCGGCGTCGCCTCCCTCCTCGGCTGGCCCGACGAGGCGGCGCGGACCCTGCGCGCGCTGCGCAACTGCCACTGGCTGGTCCTCGAGCAGCGCCCCGGCGCGGGCGCGGAGCCGGGCCTGGTGGTGCTGGCGGCCTACGGGCTGACCCCGATTTCGTCTTCGGAACGGCTTTGAGTAACATTCTGCGAGCCGCCTGACGGGGAGACCCGGACGGCAGCGACCTGGGGCTGTGGCGCAGCTGGTAGCGCATCTGCATGGCATGCAGAGGGTCAGGGGTTCGAGTCCCCTCAGCTCCACCAGGACGAACAGCAGGGCCCGACGGCATCGCCGTCGGGCCCTGCTGCATCTCCGGCGCTGCTTCCCGACCCGGCCCGGGCGCGACCGCGGCGGGGGCCCGGCCCCCGTAGACTCGCGGGGTGGTGAGCATGCGGTCGGACGAACGTGTCGAGGTCACCGAGTTCGCGATCGCCGCGCCGGTCGTCGAGGGCGCCACGGTCTCGCTGCGGTACGCCGCGCGGGCCGGGGAGCGGACCGTCGAGGAGCTGACCGAGGTTGTCGAGCTGCCCGGCACGCTGGACCACGTCGACCCGCGGGTGCGCGACCAGGTGCTGCGGCTGCTCGCGCTCGCGGCCTCGCTGAGCTACTTCAAGGCCTTCGCCCCGGTGCCGATGGCGGTGCCCGGCGGGCTGACCGCCCGCGAGCGGCGGTTCCTGGAGGAGCTGACCCGGCACGGGCTGGGGGAGTTCGCCTACGTCAACCAGATGCCGGAGGTCTTCGCCACGACGGTGCACGCCGACGAGCTGCCCGAGCCGGCGGCCCCGGCGCCCGCCCCGGACGCCGACCCGCAGCGGCTGCTCGTGGCCGTGGGCGGCGGCAAGGACTCGATCGTCTCCATCGAGGCGGTCCGGGGGGCCGGCTTCGACGTCGGGCTGTTCTCGGTCAACAGCTACACCCCGATCACCGACACCGCCGCGGTCGCCGGGATCGACCTGCACTCCGCCCGCCGCCGGCTCGACCCCACGCTGTTCCGGCTCAACGAGGCCGGCGCGCCCAACGGCCACGTCCCGGTCACCGCGGTCAACTCCCTCGTCGCGGTGCTGACCGCGCTGGCGCTGGGCTACGACACCGTCGTGTTCAGCAACGAGGCCAGCTCCTCCTTCGGCAACGTGGACTGGCACGGGCGGACGATCAACCACCAGTGGTCCAAGAGCCTGGAGTTCGAGCGGCTGCTGCGCGCGAGCCTGCCGGCCGGCGCGCCGACGTACGTCTCGCTGCTGCGGCCGGTCACCGAGCTGCGCATCGCCCGCCGCTTCGCCGACCACACGGCGTACCACCGCGTCTTCACCAGCTGCAACCGCGCCTTCAAGCTGCGCGAGGGCGACCGGACCACCTGGTGCGCGGACTGCCCCAAGTGCCGCTTCGTCTTCCTCTGCCTCGCGCCGTTCCTGCCGCGCGAGGCGCTGCTGGCGATCTTCGGCGGGCGGGACATGTTCGCCGACGAGACCCAGCTGACCGGGTTCCTCGAGCTGCTCGGCGCCGAGGGCCTGCTCAAGCCGTTCGAGTGCGTGGGGGAGCCCGACGAGTGCCGGGTCGCCGTGGCGCTGCTGCGCGAGCACCCCGAGTGGCGCGACCACCCCTTCCTCGCCCGGCCCGAGCTCGCCGAGGTCACCGCGACGCCGGCCGAGCGCGAGGGCGTCTTCGCCTTCCGCGAGGGCGAGCACCTCCTGCCGCCCGCGCTCGAGACGGTCGCCCGTGCGGTATGACGAGCTCGCCGGCCGCGCCGTCGTGGTGTGGGGAGCGGGCCGGGAGGGACGCGCCGCGCTGGCCGAGCTGACCGCCCGCGGCCTGGCGCCGACCGTCGCGCTCACCGGCGTCGACGACGTGCCGGCCGACCTGCGCGAGGTCGCGGTCGCCGGCCCGGCGGCGATGGAGCGCCTCGCCGCGGCCGACGTGGTCGTGAAGTCGCCCGGCGTGCCGCACACCGCCCCGGAGTTCCTCCGGCTCCGCGAGCTCGGCGTGCCGGTGACGTCCCTGACCGACCTGTGGCTCTGCGAGAACGCCGACCGGGTGGTCGCGGTGACCGGCACCAAGGGCAAGAGCACCACCGCGGGGCTCGTCCACCACCTGCTGCAGGCCACCGGCGTGCCGGCGGCGCTCGTCGGCAACGGTGGCACCCCGGTGACCGCCGACGACCGCTCCGCCGGGGTGGCCGTCGCGGAGGTCTCCAGCTACCAGGCCGCCGACCTGACCTGCTCCCCGCGCGTCGCGGTGGTCACCTCGCTCTACCCCGAGCACCTGCCCTGGCACGGCGGCTACGAGCAGTACGTCGCCGACAAGCTCAACCTGGTCGCGCACGGCCCCGAGGTGGTCGTCGTGCCGGACGTCGCCGGGGACCTGGCCACCCTGGTGGCGACCCGGGCGACGCCGGGCACCCGGCTGGTCGCCCCGGCCACCCTCGGGCTGGTCGTGGACGAGACCGGCCTGGACTGGGCCGGCGTCGGCCACGTGCCCGCCGCGGACCTGCCGGTGCGCGGCCGGCACAACCTGGTCAACCTGGCGCTCGCCGTCGCGGCGGTCGACGTCTCGGGCCTCCTCCCCGCGGGCAGCCGCCCGGCGCTGCTCGCCGCGACGCGCACCTTCGCCCCGCTGGCGCACCGGCTCGAGGAGCTCACGGGCGCCGACGGCCGCACCTGGGTCGACGACAGCCTGGCCACCGCGCCGGAGGCCGTCGTCGCCGCGCTCGAGACCTACCCCGCCGCGCACGTCACGCTGCTGGCCGGCGGCGCCGACCGCGGGCTGTCCTTCGCCCCGCTGCTGTCCTACCTCGCCGCGCGCGACCCCGCCGCCCCGGTCGACGTGGTCGCCGTCGGGCCCGCCGGCGCCCGGCTCGCCGCCGACCTGCCCACCGCCCGGCTCGCCCCCGACTTCGCCACCGCCCTCGCCTGGGCCCGCGCGGACACCGACGCCGCGGTCGTCCTGCTCTCCCCGGGCGCGCCGAGCTTCGATGAGTTCGCCTCCTACGAGGAGCGCTCCGCCGCCTTCCGCGCCGCGGCCGCCCGCCCGGCCGACAGCCCGGCGCGGTGAGCGGCCCCGACCGGCACACCCTCGACGGCGTCGAGGTCGACGCGGTCCCGCCCGCCTTCGCGCTCCAGGGGTACGGCGTCTACACGACGTTCGTCGCCGTCGACGGGTCCGTCCTCGACTGGCCGCGGCACCTGGACCGGCTCACGCGCGGCACCCGCGAGCTGTGGGGCCACGAGCTGGACCGCGCCGAGGTCGGCCGGCTCGTCCGCGAGCACCTGCGGGCGCGGCCGGGCGCGGCGTCGGTGCGGGTGACGGCGTACCCCGCCCGGCTCGACCTGCACGACCCCGCCGCCGCCGCCGGCTGCCGCGTCCTGGTCTGCTCCGGCCCGGCCGCCTGGCCGCCCGCGCCGACGCCGGGCCTCGCCGTCCGCTCGGTCGAGCACGCCCGCGAGCTGGCGCACCTCAAGGCCACCCACCTGCTCACCCAGGTCCGGCTGCGCCGCGAGGCCCAGCTCGCCGGGTACGACGACGCGCTGCTCACCACCGGGCTCACCACGGGGCCCACCAGCGGGGCCCGGGTGCTGGAGGGGGTGACCTGGTCGGTGCTGGTGTGGCGCGGCGAGGAGGTGGCCACCCCGGACGGGGGCGACCTGCTCGACTCGGTCACCGTGGCGGCGCTGCTCGAGGTCGCGACCGGCCTCGGCCGGCGCCCGGTGCGCCGCCCGGTCCGCCTCGCCGAGCTGGTCGAGGCCGACCTCGTGCTCGCGGTCAACGTCCACCACCCGGCACGCCCGGTCGTGCGTCTCGACGAGCACGAGCTGGCGGTCGACCAGGACCTGCTCGCCGCGGTCGCGGACGGCTTCGGCGCGTTGCCGCGGGACCTCGTCTGAGCCTCCGACCCGGTCGGTAACCTCAGCGCGTGCGCACCCCACCGGTCCTCGCGGCCCGCCGCGAGGACCCGGTCGTCTCCTGGACCGCGGCCATCGGGGTCGCGCTGCTCGCCCTCGTGCTGCGGCTGTGGAACCTCGGCGAGCCCCGCCAGTTCCAGTTCGACGAGACCTACTACGCCAAGGACGCCTGGTCGCTGGCCAACCACGGCTACGTCCGGGAGTACGTCGAGGGCGCCGACGAGAAGATCCTGGACGGCACCACCGACGGCCTGTGGCAGTCCGACCCCTCGATGATCGTCCACCCCGAGGTGGGCAAGTGGCTGATCGCGCTGGGGGAGCGGATCTTCGGGATGGACCCGTTCGGCTGGCGGTTCGCCTCGGCGGTCGTCGGCGCGCTGATGGTGCTCGTCATGGTCCGGCTGGTGCGCCGGATGACCCGCTCCACGATGCTCGGCGTCGTCGCCGGCCTGCTGCTGATGTTCGACGGGCTGCACTTCGTGCTCTCCCGGCTGGCGCTGCTCGACATCTTCCTCGCCTTCTTCACCCTCTGCGCCGTCTCGTGCGTCGTGGCCGACCGCGACTGGTACCGCGCCCGGCTCGCCGCGCTGGCCCCCGAGCCGGTCACCTCCGGCTGGGGCCCGGTGCGCGGGCTGCTGTGGCGGCCCTGGCTGCTCGGGGCCGGGGTGTTCTTCGGGCTCGCGGTCGGCACCAAGTGGACCGCGGCGTACCCCCTGGCCGCCTTCGGCCTGCTCGTGTGGGCCTGGAGCGCCGGCGCCCGCCGTGCCCACGGCGTCCGCCGCCCGGTGCTGCGCTCGGCGCTGGTCGACGGCGTGCCGGCGTTCGCCTGGATGGTGCTCGTCGCGCTGGTCGTCTACGTCGCCTCGTGGACCGGCTGGCTGGTGCACGCCGACGAGTACGAGAAGAGCCTCTCCTCGACCCAGTACACCCAGTTCGAGGCCGAGCGGCCCTGCGACGAGGACGGCAACGAGGCCAACGACGACGACTCCGGGGCGCGCTGGCCGACCGCGACCGAGCCCGACGCGTCGGGCCCCGGCGAGGTGGCGCAGTCCCTGCGGTCGCTGTGGAGCTACCACCAGGACCTGTTCACCTTCCACACCCACTACCTCAACTGCAGCGAGCACGACTACGCCTCCAAGCCCGCGGGCTGGCTGCTGATGAACCGCCCCGTCGGGGTCGCCGCCGACGTCGACATCCAGCCCGGCACGCGCGGGTGCGAGGCCCCCGAGGGCAGCGACTGCCTGCGCCAGGTGCTCCTCATCGGCACCCCGGTGCTGTGGTGGGGCGGCGTGCTGGCGCTCCTGGTCGCCGTCACGACGTGGATCGGCGCGCGGGACTGGCGCGCGGGCGTCGCCGTGGTCGGCACCGCCTCGACCTGGCTGCCCTGGCTCCAGTACGACGACCGGCCGATCTTCTTGTTCTACATCTCCCTCGCGCTGCCGTTCGTGGTGCTGGCGATCGTGCTGGCGATGGGCAGGCTGATCGGGCCCTCCCGGGTCCCGACGACCCGCCGCACCGTCGGGGTGGTCGTCTCCGGGTCGTTCCTGGTGCTGGTGATGTTGAACTTCGCCTGGTTCTGGCCGATCTTCACCAACGGCCTGCTCACCCACGGGGACTGGCTGGACCGGATCTGGTTCCAGCGCTGGATCTGAGCGGGTCGACGCGGGCGCCGGCAGGGGTCAGGATGGCGCGATGACGACGTACTCCGGCGCCGAGGGGTTCGCGGGCGCGACCTTCCTCCAGACGAGCTTCCAGGGCGCCACGCTGCGCTTCTCCGACGTCAGCGGCGTGACCATGCGCAGCGTCGACGTCGACGGGCTGGACATCGACAGCCACGACCTGTCCTTCGGCAGCCTGCTGGTGAACGGCGTCGACGTGGTGCCGCTGGTCGAGGCCGAGCTCGACCGCCGGTTCCCCGGCCGCGCGCTCCAGCGCTCGCAGACGCCCGAGGGCCTGCGCGAGGGCTGGGCGGCCGTCCGGGCCGCGTGGCAGGAGACCGTGGCGGCCACGCCGCCGGACCTGGTCGACGCCCACGTCGAGGACGAGTGGTCCCTGGCCCAGACGCTGCGGCACCTCGTGCTGGCGACCGACGCCTGGCTGCGCGGCGGGATCCAGCGCGTCGAGCAGCCCTTCCACGAGATCGGTCAGGTCTTCACCGGCGCGGAGGGGATGGGCTTCGACATGTCGGTCTTCCGCGCGGACCCGCCCACCTTCGAGGAGGTCCTCGCCGTGCGCGCCGAGCGGCAGGGGCTCGTGACCGACGTCCTCGCCACCGTGACACCCGAGCTGCTGGCCGAGGAACGCGCGGACCCCTGGGGCGGCGACTGGCGGCCCACCGTGGGTGACTGCCTCCGCGTGATCCTCGAGGAGGAGTGGGCGCACCTGCGCTACACCCGGCGCGACCTCGACCGGCTCGGCCTGCCCGTCTAACCCCGCCGGTCTAACCCCGCCGGTCTAGCCCCGCCGGTCTAGCCCCGCTGGGGCAGGTCGAGGGAGCGGACGACCAGGTCGTCGCGCTGGACGAACTTCGCCAGCAGGCGGGCGAAGATCTCCTTCTCCTCGAGCGTGAAGTCCTCCAGGCTGTCGAGGATCCGCCCGCGGCGCTCGTCGGCGGCGTCGAGCAGGAGGCCCCGCGCGCGCTCGGTGAGCCCGACGAGCATCGGCGCCTCGCCACCGGTGCGGGCCGCCAGGCCGCGGGTGACCAGGTCGTCGACGAGGCGGCGCGTCTCGGCGGCCGGCAGCCGCAGCTGGGCGATCAGGTCGGCCTCCCGCAGCGCGCCGAACCGGTCGACCCGGATCAGGACCACCAGCGCCAGGCGGCCCATGCCCGGCGACATCCGTTCGGCGACGCGCGCGAGGTAGGCGTCGCCCTGCACGGCGTACTCCGAGAGCGCCTCGTGCAGCAGGTCCTCGACCCGGTCCATGTCGACCTCCCCTTCCGGTGGCGGCAACCGATCAACGATCCCTTGCCGTCTCCGTCCCTGGGACGTGACCGTAACGCTCGTCACACCGGGGCGCCGGTGCTCTACGGTTTCTGCAACCTGTTCCACTCAGGAGGCGCGATGAGCCAGCAGTTCAACCTCTCCACGGTCTTCGCGACGGTGGCCGCCACGGTCCCCGACCAGGAGGTGCTGGTCTGGCGGGACCGGCGGCTGACCTACCGCGACCTCGAGCGCCGGGTCGACGGGCTCGCGCACTTCCTCGTCGAGCAGGGCCTCGGGTGCCACGTCGAGCGGTCCGGGCTGGCCGGCCACGAGTCGGGCCAGGACCACGTCGGGCTCTACCTGCGCAACGGCAACGAGTACCTCGAGGGGATGCTCGCCAGCTACCGCGCCCGCACCGCCGCGGTGAACGTCAACTACCGCTACGTCGAGGAGGAGCTCGCCTACCTGCTCACCGACGCCGCGGCGACCGCGCTGGTCTACCACGCCGAGTTCGCGCCGCGGGTCGCCGCGATCCGCGACCGGCTGCCGCACCTGCGGGTGCTGGTCCAGGTTGCCGACGACTCCGGCCACGACCTGCTGCCCGGCGCGGTGGACTACGAGTCCGTCCTCGGCACGCCCGAGCCGGCCGCCGGGATGCCCGAGCCGTCCCCCGACGACCTGTTCGTGCTCTACACCGGCGGCACGACCGGGATGCCCAAGGGCGTGCTGTGGCGCCAGGACGACATCTACGTCACCTCGATGGGCGGTACGCCGTTCGGCACGACCGAGCCGCATGCGTCCTACGACTCGATCGCCGAGGCGGCCCGCACTGCCGGCGGCGGGATGACCCTGCTGATGGCGCTGCCGTTCATGCACGGCGCCGCCCAGTGGTCGACGTTCCACACCCTGACCAGCGGCGGCCGGATCGTGCTGCCCCACCACGTCGACCACCTCGACGCCGCCGACGTGCTGACCACTGCGATCCGTGAGGGGGCGGTCAGCATTCCCGTCGTCGGCGACGCCGTGGTGCGCCCGCTGATCGACGAGATCGAGCGCGGCGACTACGACCTGTCCGGCATCGCCGCGATCAACAACGGCAGCGCGCCGCTGACCCCCGCGGTGCGCGACCGCTTCCTCGAGCTCGCGCCGCACATGGTCGTCATGGACGCCGCCGGCTCCTCCGAGACCGGGCTGCAGATGAGCTCGATGTCGCTGAAGGGGATGGAGGCCGACGCCGCGACGTTCGCGCCGGTGCCGGCGACGACCGTGGTCGACGACCTGCTCACCCGCGTCCTGCAGCCGGGGGAGGGCGGGGGCTGGCTGGCCCAGCGCGGGCGGGTGCCCCTGGGCTACCTCGGCGACGCGGCGAAGACCGCCCGGACCTTCCCGATCATCGACGGCGAGCGGTTCTCGATCCCCGGCGACCGCGCGGACCTGCTCGAGGACGGCCGGATCCGGCTGCTCGGGCGCGACGGGGTCACCATCAACTCCGGCGGGGAGAAGATCTTCGTCGAGGAGGTCGAGCGCGCGCTCGCCCACCACCCCGCCGTCCGCGACGTCGTGGTGGTCGGCCGGCCCTCCGAGCGCTGGGGGAGCGAGCCGGTCGCCGTCGTCCAGCTCGAGGAGGGGGCGACCGCGACCGACGAGGACCTGCTCACCGAGTGCGCCCGGCACGTCGCGCGCTACAAGGTCCCGCGCGCGGTGATCCGGGTCGGGGTGGTCGAGCGCTCGCCGTCGGGCAAGGCCGACTACCGCTGGGCCAAGCAGCGGGCCGTCGCGCCGGAGGGGGCGCCCGCTTAGGGGAGCCTTCCCTTTCTGGAACCGATCCAGAAAAGTCGCTAAGTTGGCCCCTATGACCGATCTCCTGCAGCCCGACAGCACCCACGTCGCCAAGCCTGCCTTCACCGCCTCCGAGCAGCTCGCCTCGCACCTGCAGCAGCTCAGCGTGGACCTCATCGAGCTCCACCTCCAGGGCAAGCAGGCGCACTGGAACGTCGTCGGCCTCAACTTCCGCGACCTCCACCTGCAGCTCGACGAGGTCGTCGACGCCGCGCGGGAGTTCTCCGACCAGGTCGCCGAGCGGATGCGCGCGCTGTACGTCGTCCCCGACGGCCGCTCCGCCGCCGTCGCCGAGCAGACCTCGCTCCCGGCGTTCCCCGCCGGCGAGGTCAACACCGCCGAGTGCGTCGACCTGATCACCACCGCGATCTACGCCGTCACCGGCACGGCCCGCCGCATCCACGACGACGTCGACGCCGAGGACCCCACGACGGCCGACATCCTGCACGTCATCATCGAGCGGCTCGAGCAGCTCGCCTGGATGATCGACGCCGAGAACCGCGTCGCCAACCGCAGCCTGCCGCGCTCCATCCACCGCTGAGCCGGTCCGGCCCCCGCGCGCCGGCCGTCAGGCCATCTCGAGCTCGTCCCAGTCGACGGTGGCGGTGCGGGCCTGGTACTCCGCGACCAGGCCCGGCCAGTTGGTGGTGATCCGGGGGCCGTCGACGTACCAGCTGTTGCAGCCGGCCCAGGCGCTGGTCGCCAGTCGCGACTGCATCTCGCGGTCGTAGGCGTCGGCGGCCTCGGCGGTCGGCTCGACGGTGCGCAGCCCGCGGTCGGCCAGGCGGCGGACGACCTGGGCGATGTAGCCGGCCTGGCCCTCCATCATCCCGATGATCGAGCTGCCGCCCAGGTTGGTGTTGGGGCCGTAGATGCAGAACAGGTTGGGGAACCCGGGGACCGTCATGCCGAGGTGGGCGCGCGCGCCGTCGGCCCAGTAGCGGTGCAGGTCCACGCCGCCGCGGCCGGTCACCTTCATGGGGAAGAGGAACTCGGTGGCCGCGAAGCCGGTGCCCCAGATGAGCACGTCGGCCTCGTGCAGGCGGCCGTCGGCGGTCCGCACGCCGTTCGCCTCCAGGCCGGTCACCTCGTCGGGGACGACCTCGACGTGCTCGCGGGCCAGCGCGGGGTACCAGTGGTTGCTGAAGAGCACCCGCTTGCAGCCCAGCGGGTAGTCCGGCACGAGCTTGCGGCGCAGCGCCGGGTCCTTGACCCGCGCGCGCAGGTGCGCCCGCCACGTCGCCCCGATCGCCGCCATCAGCGGCTTGGTGATGGGGGAGTCGCCGGCCAGGGCGCCGTTGAAGCGCTCGGTCAGCCAGAAGACCGCGCGCCGCTCGGCGCGCAGGGCCGCGGGGAACCGCTCGAAGAGCCGGTGGTGGTGCGCCTTGTACTGCTGGTCGGGCTTGGGCAGCACGTAGGGCGCCGAGCGCTGGAAGACCGTGATCGAGCCGACCCGGTCCACGATGCCCGGCACGAACTGCACCGCGCTCGCCCCGGTGCCGACGACCGCGACCCGCTTGCCGTCGAGGTCCACGTCGTGGCGCCACTGCGCAGAGTGGAAGGCCGGGCCGTCGAAGTGGCCGGGCACCTTCGGCAGGGCGGGGTTCGAGAGCTGGCCGACCGCGGAGACCAGCACCTCGGCCTCGAAGGTCTCGCCCGCGGCGGTCTCCACGCGCCAGGTCGCGCTCGCCTCGTCGTACGCCGCCGTGGTGACCTCCTGGTCCAGGCGCACCAGGTCGAGGAGGCCCTCGTCCCGGGCGGCCGAGCGGAGGTAGTCCAGGATCTCCGGCTGGGTGCCGTAGCGGCGGCTCCAGCGCGGGTTCTGCGCCCACGACCAGGAGTAGAGCGGCGAGGGCACGTCGCACGCCGCACCCGGGTAGGTGTTGTCGCGCCACACCCCGCCGACGTCGCTCGAGCGCTCGAGCACCGTGATGTCGGTGATGCCCTGCTCGCGCAGCGCGCGGGCCGCCCCCAGTCCGCCGAACCCGGCGCCGATGATCACCACGCGTGGTCCCTGCTGCTCAGCCATGGCCTCATCCTGGGTGCGCCGCGCGGGTCGCGTGGAGACTTCCCGGCCAGCGTGCTTGATAATTCCGGCCATGGGTGGGGTCGAGGTCGTCGAGCCGGCGGCGCGGGACTGGGAGTTCCCCCGCGCGGCCGCCGGCACCGCGCACCTGGTGGCGTACGCCGCCGCGCGCGGCGTCCCGGCCCGGGTCGTGCTGGCCGGCACCGGCCTGCGGGAGGGGGACCTGGACGCGCCCGGCCGCGAGGTGACCGCCGCCCAGGAGCTGCTGGTCGTGCGGACCCTGCAGCGGCTGCTCCCCGGCTCCGGCGAGGACGTCGGCGCGACCTACCGCGCCTCCTCCTTCGGCGTCCTGGGCTACGCCCTGCTCGCGAGCCGGACCGTGCGGGAGGCGATGGAGGTCGCGCTGCGCTTCATCGACCTCTCCTACGCCTTCGCGCTGCCGCGCGCCGAGCTCTCCGGTGACCGGGTGCGGCTCGTCGTCGACGGGCGCGGGCTGCCCGCGGACGTGCGGGCGTTCCTCGTCGCCCGGGACACCACCGCGGTCCACGTCGTCGCCGACGCGCTGGTGCCCGGCGGCCTCGGCGCGACCCGCCGCCTCGGCCCGGACACGGGGGTGCTCGACCTCGCCGTGGGCGAGCTGGACCGGCCGCTGCCGCGCGAGGCGTCGGTGGCCGGCGAGCGGCTCGCCGAGGACATGTGCCGCGACGTGGTCGCGCGGCGCCGCGAGCGCACCGGCATCGCCCGCGACGTGCAGGTGCTGGTCACCCAGCGGCTGCCCGAGGGCGCCCCGATGGCCGCGGTCGCCGCCGGCCTGGGCCTCAGCGAGCGCAGCCTGCGACGCCGGCTGGCGGCGGCCGGGGTCGGCTACCGCGCGCTCGTGGAGGAGGTGCGCGAGTCGCTCGCCCGCTCGCTGCTGGAGTCGCGCGCGACGCTGCCGGTCGCCGACGTCGCTCGACGGCTGGGGTACGCCGACTCCGCGGCGTTCACCCACGCCTTCACCCGGTGGACGGGGGTGCCCCCGGCGGCGTACGCCCGCGGCGAGCGGGTCAGGTGATGGTCATCCCGCCGTCGACGACGAGGGTCTGCCCGGTGATGTAGCCGCCTGCGGGGGAGGCGAGGAAGACCGCCGCGGCGGCGAGCTCGGCCGGGTCGCCCTTGCGGCCGACGGGGATCCGGTCCCCGCGCGACTCGAGGTAGCCGGGCGGGTACTGCTCGGTCATCTCGGTGTCGAAGAAGCCGGGCGCGATCGCGTTGACCCGGATGCCCTTGCGGCCGGTCCACTGCTGGGCCAGGTCGCGGGTCAGGCCGAGCAGGCCGGCCTTGGACGCGGCGTACGCCGCCTGGGGCAGGCCCGCGGTGGTGAGGCCGAGCACCGAGGAGATGTTGACGATGCTCGAGCCGGGCTGCATGACCCGGCCGCAGGCCTGGGCCATCCAGTAGCAGCCGTTCAGGTTGACGTCGACGACGCCGCGGAACTCCTCGGGCGACTCCCGGGTCGCCGGGACGGCCGTGCCGATGCCGGCGTTGTTGACCAGCACGTCGACGTGGCCGAGCTCCTCCATGGCCAGCGCGACGAGGTTCGTGCACGAGTCGGGGTCGGCGACGTCGGTCGGCACCACCAGCGCGCGGCGGCCCGTGGCCTCGACCAGGCGGGCGGTCTCGGCGAGGCGGTCGGCGCGGCGGGCGCCGAGCACGACGTCGGCGCCGGCCTCGGCGAAGGCCTGGGCGAACGCGACGCCGAGGCCGCTCGAGGCGCCGGTGACGACGGCGACCTTGCCGTCGAGGCGGAACATGTCGGTGACGGTCATGCGCCGAACTCTAGGTGGACAGGCCGAGCGTCTCGCGCAACGCGTCGGCGGCGCTGACCCGCGGCGACCAGCCCAGCTCGGTCTTGGCCCGCGTGGTGTCCATGAGCGCGGGGTGGGCCAGGGCCTCGATCCACTGCGCCGGCTGGGGCAGGCCCGGCAGCGCGGCGGCGAGCCGGGCGGCGGCGTGGGCGGGCGCGGCCGGGAGCGGCACGGGCACGCCGCCGAGGATGCGGACCACGTCGGCGGCGGTCAGGGTGTCGTCCGCGGCGATGTTGTAGGCGCCGGGCGGGCCGGCGGCGACCACGCACTGCAGCAGCGCCCGCCCCACGTCGCCCTCGTGCACCAGCTGGAGCGGCAGGTCGGGCACGAGCACCGGCACCGGCGGGAGCCGCTTCGGCACGCTCTGGAGCAGCCGCCCGAGGCCGGCGGCCCACTCCGGCAGTCGCGCCTTGCCGCCCACGGCGTTCGGGCCGACCACGATCGGCGGGCGCAGCAGGTAGAGGTCGATCCCGTCGTGCTGGGCGGCGGCCTCGCGCAGCAGGCCCTCGAGCTCGGCCTTCTCCCGGGCGTAGAACAGCCGGTCCGCCGGCCGGGTCGGCCAGTCCTCGCCGATGCCGACCGGGTTGTCGGCGTGGAAGCCGTACGCCGCCACCGAGCTGGCGTAGACGAAGCGCCGCGCGCCCGCCTCGGCCGCTGCGTGGAAGGCGTTGAGCGTCCCGTCGACGTTGATCGCGCGGGTCTGCTCCGCGGCCCCGCCGACGATCGCGAAGGCCAGGTGCACCACCACGTCGGCGCCCGCGAACGCCTCGGCCAGCGCGGCCGGGTCGCGCACGTCGCCGCGCCGGTAGGTCGTCTTGACCCAGCCGCGCTCGGCCGGGTCGACCGCGCTGCGCGCGACGCCGACCACGCGGCGTACCCGGTCGTCGGCCTCGAGCAGGGGCACCAGCCCCGCGCCGAAGGTGCCGGTCGGGCCGGTGACGGCGACGGTGAGGTCGGTCTCGGGGCGGTCGGTCATGGCGGGCCGATACCCGTCTGGCGCTCGCGCTACCATGAGCCCCATGCGCAGGACCCTGCTCCTTACCTAGCCGCGTCGACGAGCACGACCCGACGCGGCTGCCCCTCGTGACCGAGGGGCTTTTTTCATGGGCGCAGTCATGCCCCAGGCAGGACCACCCCGGGGGCGTGCCCGGGAGCAGACGACCACCCCCACGTGTGAGACGGGAAGAGACGCAGATGAGCGAGCAGCCGGGCCGGACCGACGAGGCCGCGACGTACGACATGGCGGCGGCGCAGGAGAAGTGGCGCGCGGTCTGGGACGACCTCGACCCCTTCCGCGCCGGCAGCGCGGCGCCGGGGGCGGAGAAGCGCTACGCGCTGACGATGTTCCCCTACCCCTCCGGCGACCTGCACATGGGTCACGCCGAGGTGATGGCGCTGCACGACGTGATCGCGCGCTACTGGTGGCAGAAGGGGTACGACGTCCTCAACCCGATCGGGTGGGACTCCTTCGGCCTGCCGGCCGAGAACGCCGCGATCCGCAACGACGAGCACCCGGCGACCTACACCTACGCCAACATCGAGACCCAGGCGGAGTCCTTCCGCCGCTACGGCATCTCCTTCGACTGGTCGCGCCGGCTGCACACCTCCGACCCGGAGTACTACCGCTGGACCCAGTGGCTGTTCCTGAAGTTCCGCGAGCGGGGCCTGGCCTACCGCAAGAACAGCCCGGTCAACTGGTGCCCCCACGACCAGACGGTGCTGGCCAACGAGCAGGTCGTCCAGGGCATGTGCGAGCGCTGCGGCGCCGAGGTGACCAAGCGCGAGCTGAACCAGTGGTACTTCAAGGTCACCGACTACGCCCAGCGGCTGCTCGACGACATGGACGCCCTGGTCGGCACCTGGCCCGACCGCGTGCTGGCCATGCAGCGCAACTGGATCGGCCGCTCCGAGGGCGCCCACGTCGACTTCGACATCGAGCTGGCCTCGGGGGAGACCCGCACGGTCACGGTCTTCACGACCCGCCCCGACACGCTGTACGGCGCGACGTTCATGGTCGTGGCCGCCGACGCGAAGCTGGCCGCCGAGGTCGTCGCGCCCGCGCAGGAGGCCGCGCTGGCGGCGTACGTCGAGGAGGTCCGCAAGGCCACCGACATCGACCGGCTCTCCACCGAGCGCCCGAAGTCCGGCGTGGACCTGGGCGTCACCGCGGTCAACCCGGTCACCGGCGAGCGGATGCCGGTGTGGGCCTCGGACTACGTGCTGGCCGACTACGGCACCGGCGCGATCATGGCCGTGCCCGCGCACGACCAGCGCGACCTGGACTTCGCCAAGGCCTTCGGGCTGCCGGTGCGGCGCGTGGTGGACACGGGGGAGGAGAACCCCGAGGAGACCTACGTCGCCACGACCGGCGACGGCACCTACGTCAACAGCGGCCCGCTGGACGGCCTCGCCGACAAGGCCGCCGGCATCGCCCGGATCATCGAGCAGCTGGAGGCCGACGGGCGGGGGACCGGCACGGTCAACTTCCGCCTGCGCGACTGGCTGCTGAGCCGCCAGCGCTTCTGGGGCGCGCCGATCCCGATCGTGCACTGCCCCGACTGCGGCGAGGTCCCGGTGCCCGAGGACCAGCTGCCGGTGCGGCTGCCCGACGACCTGAAGGGCGCCGACCTCAAGCCCAAGGGCGTCTCCCCGCTGGCCGCGGCCGAGGCGTGGGTCACCACCGAGTGCCCCTCCTGCGGCGGCCCCGCCAAGCGCGACAGCGACACGATGGACACCTTCGTGGACTCCTCGTGGTACTACCTGCGCTACCTGGACCCGTCCTACGACCAGGGCCCCTTCGACCCCGAGCAGGCGCGGGAGTGGATGCCGGTCGCGCAGTACGTCGGCGGCGTCGAGCACGCGATCCTGCACCTGCTCTACTCGCGCTTCTTCACCAAGGTGCTGCACGACATGGGGATGGTCGACTTCGTCGAGCCGTTCGCCGCGCTGCTGAACCAGGGCCAGGTCATCAACCAGGGCAAGGCGATGTCGAAGTCGCTGGGCAACGGGGTGAACCTGGGCGAGATGATCGACACCTACGGCGTCGACGCGGTCCGGCTGACCATGGTCTTCGCCGGCCCGCCCGAGGACGACATCGACTGGGCCGACCTCTCGCCGGGCGGCTCGGTGAAGTTCCTCCAGCGCGCCTGGCGGCTGGCCGGCGACGTCACCTCCGCCCCCGGCACCGCCCCCGAGGGCGGCGACGTCGCGCTGCGCAAGGCCACGCACAAGACGCTGCACGAGGTCGAGCAGCTGATCGAGGCGCACCGGTTCAACGTGGTCGTCGCGCGGACCATGGAGCTGGTGAACACCACCCGCAAGGCCATCGACGCCGGATGCGGACCCGCCGACCCCGCGGTGCGGGAGGCCGTGGAGACGGTCGCGATCCTGCTGTCGCTCGTGGCGCCGTACACCGCCGAGGAGATGTGGGAGCGGCTGGGCCACCAGCCCACCGTCGCCCGCGTCGGCTGGCCCACCGTCGACCCCGCGCTGCTGGTCGAGGACACCGTGACCGCGGTCGTCCAGATCCAGGGCAAGGTCAAGGCGCGGCTCGAGGTCGCCCCGGACATCTCCGAGGCCGACCTGGAGCAGCTCGCGATGGCCGACCCGGCCGTCGTCCGCGCGATCGACGGCCGCCCGGTCCGCAAGGTGGTCGTGCGGGCGCCGAAGCTGGTCAACGTGGTGGTCTGAGCCCATGCCGGGTCGCACCGTCGTCGTCACCGACTCGACCGCCAGCCTCCCGCCGGAGGCGGCGGCCGAGCACGGGGTCGTCGTCGTGCCCCTCCAGGTCGTCATCGGCGCGGAGGTGCACGACGAGGGCGGGGGCGGGGCGACCCCGGAGATGGTCGCCGCGGCGCTGAAGTCCTTCACCCCGGTGAGCACCTCGCGGCCCTCCCCGGCGGTGATGGCCGAGGTCTACGAGCGCGTCGCCGCCGACGGGGCCACCGAGATCGTCTCGGTGCACATCTCCGGGGACATGAGCGGCACCTTCGAGTCCGCCCAGCTCGCGGCCCGCTCGGCGCCGGTGCCGGTCGTCGCGGTGGACTCCCGCCAGGTCGGGGTGGCGACGGGGTACGCCGCGCTCGCGGCCGCCGAGGTCGCCGCCGCCGGCGGCACCGCCGAGGACGCGGCCGCCGCGGCTCGTGCTCGGGCCGAGGTCTCCTCCTCGCTGTTCTACGTCGACACCCTGGAGTACCTGCGCCGCGGCGGGCGGATCGGCGCCGCCGCCGCGCTCCTCGGCGGGGCGCTCGCGGTCAAGCCGCTGCTGACCATCGCCGAGGGCCGCGTGGAGTCCCTGGAGCGGGTGCGCACCTCCCAGCGCGCGATCTCCCGGCTCGAGGAGCTCGCCGTCGAGGCCGCCGGCGACCGGCCCGTCGACGTCTGCGTCGCCCACCTCGCCTCCGCCGACCGCGCGGCCGCCCTCACCGGCCGCCTCGCCGACCGGCTCGGCGAGCAGCTCGAGGGCCGCGAGGTCTGGTGCGGCGAGCTCGGCGCCGTCCTCGGCGCCCACGTCGGCCCCGGCATGCTCGCCGTCTGCGTGGCGCCGCGGTTGTTCTGAGGGCCGGGGGGTCTGTCGGGGTCCCCGGTTAACCGGTGACTCCTGCACATATCAGGGGTGATCTGCCCGGCGAGCTCAATCGGTCTAAGCAACGCTGACCGATGGGAGTGTGGCGTTGCCGAAGTTGTTCTCGTACGAGACGCGTGATGAGTTCTTCGAGTTGGTCTGTGGTGGGTTCTCTTTGCAGAGAGCCGCGGAGGTTGTCGGGGTGTCGGCTGATGCTGCGACCAGCTGGTGGCGATCCTCGGGGCTTGTGACTCCCGTGATCCAGTACGGCGCTGTGGGTGGCCTTCCCGGTACCGCCGCCCCGGGTGTACCCGGCGCCCAGGGCCCCGACGAACCAGGCCGGCAGCGGCGGCCGTTGACCAGCGAGGACCGCTCCGCGATCGCGGTCGGGCTGATGTGCAAGTGCTCGTATGCGCAGATCGGGGCGATGATCGGGCGCGACAAGTCCGTGGTGTGGCGTGAGGTGGCCCGCAACCGCGGCCCGGACGGCTCGTACTGGGCGCCGGTCGCGCACCGGGCCGCGCACGAGCGCCGCCGCCGGCCCAAGGACTTCAAGCTGGTCGTGAACCGCGGCCTGTGTCGTCGGATCGAGGCCTGGATGGACGAGGGCTGGTCCCCGGGGCTGATCGCGGCCATGCTGCGCCACCAGCACCCGCACATGATCATGGACCGTGTGTCGCACGAGACGATCTACCGGGCGCTGTACGTCCAGACCCGCGGCAGCCTGCGCAAGGACCTCGCCGCGCAACTGCTGACCAAGCGGCGCACCCGCAAGCCCCACGGCGCGGTCGACGGACGCGGGAAGTCGCTGTACCGGGAGGCGTTCACGATCAGCCAGCGGCCCGCCGAAGCAGCCGACCGCGCGGTCCCCGGGCACTGGGAAGGCGACCTGATCTTGGGAGCCGGCAACCGCTCGGCGGTCGGCACCCTGGTCGAGCGGTCCACCCGGTTCGTGATCCTGCTGCACCTGCCCGGCCGCCATGACGCCGCTTCGGTCGCCGAGGCGATGATCCGCGAGATGAGCCAGCTACCGATCCACCTGCGGCGATCCCTGACCTGGGACCGCGGATCTGAGCTGGCCAACTACCGCGACGTCGAGGCTCGCCTCGAGATGCCGGTCTTCTTCTGCGACCCCCACTCGCCCTGGCAACGCGGCACGAACGAGAACACCAACCGGCTGCTGCGGTTCTGGCTCGAGAAGGGCACCGACCTCTCACTCCACACCGCCGACGACCTCGCCCGGATCGCCGCCACCCTCAACCGCCGTCCCCGGCCTACCCTCGACCTCAAAACCCCAGCCCAAGCGCTGGCCGAACTGCTCGCCAACCCGGCAGCAGCATGACCGTTGCTAAGACCGATTGAGCTCGCCCCCTGGTATGTGCAGGAGTCCCCTGAGAAGTGGTGCTGGTGTGACGGGTGGGGCGTCGGGCGGCCCACCTGAGGACCCCGTGCGGTCGCGCTCCGGCGGCCCGCGAGCCGTGCACAGGCAGCGGCCTCGGACAGGCTGTCCACAGCTCTGTCCGGGGCCGGCGGAGGGGTCCGAGCCCGGACCTAGCGTCGCGCCATGCGTACCCGCCGTGCCGCCGCCGAGCACCAGGAGGCCGTCTCCCGACGGCTGGCCCTGCTGAGCGCCGAGCTCGCGGCCGAGCGGCCGCGCACGGAGGGGTACGACGCGTGGCCCGGGGAGGCCGGCGAGCCGGGCGAGCCGGAGGGCTGGACGGCCGGGCACACCCGGGTCCGCCCGCCGCTGCACGCCGCGCCGCCGGCCCCGCCCGCGCGAGCGCCTGCCCCAGCGCCTGCGCCTGCGCCTGCGACGCGGCCGCCGCCCCCCGTGCCACCGGCCCCAGGGCCCCCGCCCGTGCCGGTGCCCGGCAGGCATGCCGCGCGGCGGCGGGTGTCGCTGGTGCCGAGCGTGGCCGACGCGGTGCCCGAGACGTTGCGGGGGCGGGCAGCGCTCGGCTCGGTGCAGCTGACCGTGGTCGCGGTGGTGGTGGCGCTCGGGCTGGCGGTCACCTGCTGGTGGGTCGTGCGCGGCGACCCGGGCACGCCGGTGGCGCCGGCACCGGTCCAGGCCTCGCCGGTCGCGGAGCTGGTCGAGGTGCCGCCGGTGGCCGTGCCGGGGCCGGGAGCGCCGGCCGGGGGACCGACCGGATCGACCGGGCCCCCGGCCGAGGTGGTGGTGGACGTGGCCGGGAAGGTGCGCCGCCCCGGCATCGTCGTGCTCGACACCGGCGCCCGCGTGGTCGACGCGCTGGAGGCCGCGGGCGGCGCCCGGCCGGGCGTCGACCTGTCCTCGCTGAACCTCGCCCGCCTGCTGGTCGACGGCGAGCAGGTGGTCGTCGGCCGGCCGCCGGCGGCGTACCCGCCACCCGGAGCGCCGGGCCCCACCGGCGGGTCCGCGACGAGCGGCCTGCCCGGGGTGCCGGCGGCGCTCGTCGACCTCAACCGCGCCACCGGGGTCGAGCTCGAGGCGCTGCCCGAGGTGGGCCCGGTGACCGCGGCGGCGATCATCGGCTGGCGCGACCAGCACGGCGGGTTCACCAGCGTCGAGGAGCTGCTCGAGGTCGACGGCATCGGCGAGGCGACGCTCGCGCAGATCCGCCCGTTCGTGACGGTGGGAGGTGGCTGACCGGGGCGATGGCCGGGTCGATGTCCGGATGCCGCTGCTGGCCGCCGCGGCCTGGCTGGCGGGCCTCGCCGCCCAGCTGCTCCCGCTGCCCGCGCTCGCCGCGGTGGCGGTGGTCGCGACCGCCGGGGCCGCCGCGGTGGTGGTCCGGCGCCGCGACCTCGCGACGACCGTCGCCGCGGTCGCCCTGGTGGCGGCGGCCGTCGGCTGCTCGGCCGCGGTCAGGGTCGAGCAGACCCGGGCCGGCCCCGTCGCCGACCTGGCCCGGGAGCGCGCGGTCGTCACGGTGACCGGCACGGTGGTCGCCGACCCGCGCCCGGTGGAGGGCCGGTTCGCCGACCGGGTGCTGACCCGGCTCGAGGTGCGCGAGGTGACCGGCCGCGGGGCGAGCACCCGGCTGCGCACCCGGGTGCTGGTGCTGGGCGACGACCCGTGGGCCGACGTGCGGCTCGGGTCGACGGTCCGTGCTGGCGGGCGGCTGGACACCGCCGACGGCCCGGACCTGGCCGGCGTCCTGATCGCCGGCGACCCGCAGGTCCTGGCCGGCCCGGGGCCATGGTGGCGCGGGGCCGACGAGGTGCGGGCCTCCATCCGCGACGCCGTCGAGCACCGGCCGCCGGCCCAGGCCGCCCTCGTGCCGGCGTTGGTGACCGGCGACGACCAGCTGCTCGACGCGGAGGTCGAGGAGGACTTCCGGACGACCGGGCTGACCCACCTGCTGGCGGTCTCCGGCACCAACCTGACCCTCGTCGTCGGCTTCCTGCTCGTCGTGGCGCGGTGGTGCGGCATCCGCGGCCGCGGGATGTACGTCGTCGGCGCGCTCGGCATCCTCGGGTTCGTGCTCCTCGCCCGCACGGAGCCGAGCGTGCTCCGGGCCGCGGTGATGGGCTCGGTCGCGCTGCTGGCGCTCGGGGTGCACGCCTGGCAGCGCGGGTTCCGGGCGCTCGGCGTCGCGGTGGTCGTCCTGCTCCTCGTCCAGCCCGGGCTCGCCACGTCGCCCGGGTTCGCGCTCTCGGTGCTCGCGACCGCCGGCATCCTCGTGCTCGCCCCGGTGTGGCGCGACGCGATGGCCCGGTGGCTCCCGCGGTGGGTGGCCGAGGCGGTGGCCGTCCCGCTCGCGGCGCAGATCGCGTGCACGCCGGTGGTCGCGGCGCTCTCCGGCGAGGTCAGCCTGGTCGCGGTGGCCGCCAACCTGGTGGTCGCGCCCGCGGTGGGGCCGGCCACCGTCCTCGGCCTGGCCGGTGGGCTCCTCGGCCTGCTCTGGGACCCGGCCGGCCGGCTGCTCGGCACCGGCGCCGGCTGGTGCGTCGGCTGGATCGTGGCCGTGGCCGACCGCGGGGCCGACGCGCCCACCGCCGCCGTCGACTGGGGCACCGGGCCGGCCGCGCTCGCGGCGCTGACGGTGCTGTGCCTGGTCCTCGCGCTGGTCCTGCGCCGGGTGCTGGCCCGCGCGGTGACCGCGCTGGCGGTGGTCGCGGTCCTGGCGGTGGTGGTGCTCGTCCGGCCGCCGACGCCGGGCTGGCCGGCCGGGGACTGGGTGGTCGCGATGTGCGACGTGGGCCAGGGCGACGCGCTCGCGCTCCGGGCCGGGCCGGGGGAGGCGGTCGTGGTGGACGCGGGTCCGGAGCCGGGCGCGGTCGACCGGTGCCTGGATGACCTCGGGGTCGACCGGGTCCCCCTGGTGGTGCTCAGCCACTTCCACGCCGACCACGTCGACGGGCTGGCCGGGGTCCTGGACGGCCGGCCGGTCGGCGCGGTCGAGGGGACCTCGGTCCTCGACCCGGTCGGCGGCGTGGCGGACGCCCGGGCGACGGCCGCGGCCGCCGGGTTGCCGGTGCGCACGGCGACGTACGCGACCACGCGGCGGGTCGGGGACGTCACCCTCCAGGCGCTGTGGCCGCGGCCGGGCGCCGGGGCGATCGCGGCGGGCGGGCCGGAGGGGGAGTCGGCCAACGACGGCAGCGTGGTCCTGCTGGCCGAGGTCCGCGGGGTGCGCGTGCTGCTCACCGGCGACCTCGAGCCGCCGGGCCAGGCCGCGCTGGCCCGGGCGCTGCCGGGGCTGCGGGTGGACGTGCTGAAGCTGCCGCACCACGGCAGCCGCTACCAGGACCTGCCGTTCCTCGCCTCGCTGGGCGCGCGGGTCGTCCTGGTCTCGGTGGGGGCGGACAACGGCTACGGGCACCCCGCCGAGGAGGTGCTCGACCCGCTCGCGGACGCCGGCGCCCAGGTGCTGCGCACCGACGAGGACGGCGACGTGCTGGTAGGGGTCACCGACGGCGGCGTGGAGACCCGCACGCGCCGGTGAACGCCCGGCCGCGGGGGAGGTGCGTCGGCGCGCTGTGGGAGGCTGGACCCACCATGGCAGCGGGTCCGAAGACAGCAGACGTCCTGGGCCGGGTCACCCTCGTGACCGGCAAGGAGGAGTTCCTCAACGAGCGGACGGTCGCGGCCGTGCGCGCGGCGGTCCGCGCCCACGACGCCGAGGCCGAGCTGTCCGAGACCGCGGCCGGCGAGCTGTCCCTCGCGACGCTGGGGGAGCTCTCCGCGCCCTCGCTGTTCTCCAGCACGCGCTGCGTCGTCGTCCGCGCCCTGGAGAACCTTCCCGAGGAGTCCGTCGCAGGGCTGCTCGCCTACGCCCAGGCTCCGGTGGAGGACGTCGCGCTCGTGCTCGTCCACGGCGGCGGCCCCAAGGGCAGCGGCGTGCTGACCAAGCTGCGCAAGGCCGCGGGTGTCACCGAGGTGAAGTCCGGTGAGCCCAAGGCCTCGGAGTTCCCGGGCTTCGTCGCCGCGGAGGTGCGCCGGTACGGCTCGACCATCGACCAGGAGGCCGCCTCGTTCCTGGTCTCGGCGGTCGGCCAGGACCTGCGCTCGCTGGCCGCGGCCGCCCACCAGCTCACCCACGACTTCCCGGGCCAGTCCCTCGACGTGGAGAAGGTCAAGCGGTACTTCGGCGGCCGGGCGGAGGCGAAGTCCTTCGCCGTGGCCGACGCCGCCTTCTCCGGCCGGCGCCACGTCGCGCTGGAGGAGCTGCGCTGGGCGCTGGACGGCGGGACCGCCCCGGTGCTGGTGACCTCGGCGTTCGCCGGCGGCGTCCGCGGCCTGGCGCGCTACCAGGGCGCCCCGCGGGGCATGCGCGAGGGCGACCTGGCCCGGGAGATCGGGGTGCCGCCGTGGAAGATCCGCTCGATCCGCGACCAGTCCCGCGGCTGGACCGAGCAGGGCCTGGCGCAGGCGATCCGTGCGGTCGCCCAGGCCGACGCCGACATCAAGGGCGCGGCCAGCGACGCGTCGTACACCCTCGAGCGGCTGGTGCTGACGATCACCGCGCTGCGCGAGGGGCGCTAGCCACCATCCCGGGGGAGCGCCGCCGGGAGAGCAACGCGAAAAAGGCGCCGACCCGTGGGGTCGACGCCGTTCGCGAGGGCCGTTAGAGAGAGGCGGCCTTCTTGGCGATCGCGGACTTGCGGTTCGCGGCCTGGTTCTTGTGGATGACGCCCTTGGAGACGGCCTTGTCCAGCATGCGCGAGGCGTCGCGGGCCGCGGTCGTCGCGGTGTCCTTGTCGCCCGCCTCGGCGGCCTTGCGGAACTTGTTCACGGCGGTCTTCAGGCCGGTCTTGACGGCCTTGTTCCGCTCGTGACGCTTCTCGTTCTGCTTGTTCCGCTTGATCTGGGACTTGATGTTCGCCACTACTGCGCCTTCGTCGTAGGTGTGGGGTGTGCTGCTGGGTGCTGCTGATGCTCCTGAGCCGTCGGCGCCTCCGCCCACAGGGGTGGGCGCCGGACATGCGACGTACGAGATTAGCAGCGGGCGTTCCGGCCGCCCAAATCGCTCACGGCCAGCCGCGGCGCTGCGCGAGGAGGTCCCAGGTGACCTCGGCGTTCCAGCGCTGCGCGGTCCGCAGGAAGGGCGAGGTCGGCGGCACCCGCTGGGCCTGCATCAGCAGGAAGTATCCCGCGTGCAGGGCCAGCACCGCGTCGATGTGGTCGGCCGGGACGTCGCGGGTCAGCGGTGAGCGGGCCAGGACGGCGTCGACGTCGATCCCGTCGCCGTGCGGCCCGATCATCAGCGCGACGGTGTCGAACCACGCGGCGCCGCGGACCGGCCAGTTCCAGTCGCACAGCAGCACCCGGCCGTCGGCGGCGAGCAGCACGTTGTCGTCGCGCACGTCCATGTGCACGAGCGTGTCGCCGGCGGCCACGACCGGGGCGAGCGCGGCGAGCTCCGCGGCCTCGTGGAGGTGCTCGGTCAGGCCCGGCACGTCCAGCCCCCGGCCGAGCTCCTGGAGCCGCACGAGGTCCCAGTACGACGGCCAGTCGGCCACCTCCTCGGCGAGCGGCACCAGGGCCGGCCCGGCGGGCGGGGGCGTCAGCGCGGTCGCGGCGGCCTCGAGCGCGGCGACGACGCGCTCGAGGTCGGCCCCGCGCCAGGGCCGCGGGGGAGTGGTGTGCTCGACGTGCTCGATGCCGAGCACGACCCAGTCCTCGTCGTGGCTCCACAGCAGCCGCGGCGCCGGCACCGACGCCGGGAGGGCCGCCAGCCGGCGGCCCTCCTCGCGGTAGGCGTCGGCGAAGACCCGCTGGGCGACGACCGAGGCCGCCTTGACGAAGTGCTGCGAGCCGTCCGCGCAGGTCAGCACCGAGGCGAAGCCGGGCGTGAAGCCGCTGTTCATCGAGCGGGTGCCGACGACCGGCGACCCGCAGTGCTGCTCGACGAGGTCGCGCACGTGCGGCGGCAGGAAGGGCCACTCCAGCCGGCGGGCGGTGCGACCGTGCGGCACCGAGGTCAGGGTCACCGGGACATCCTCGCCGCAGCCGCGTCCCTCACCCCTCGGCGGGCAGGGCGGCCACCGGGGCGGGCACCCCGCCGGCCGTCGCCGGAGCCGTCGCCGGAGCCGTCGCCGGAGCCGTCGCGCCGGCGGCAGCGGGCCGCCACCCGGGCGGGCCGAACACGTAGCCGAGCTTGTCCCGCAGGGAGGGTGCCGACCGGACGTCGCGGGCGATCGCGGCGTACTCGTGGGTCTGCAGCTTGAGCAGGTGGTAGGTGCCGACGGGGGTGGTCAGGCCGTAGGTCGGGCGGTGCAGCTCGGGCTGGAAGGTGCCGAAGAGCCGGTCCCAGACGATGAGGATGCCGCCGTAGTTGCGGTCGAGGTACTCCGGGTCGCTGCCGTGGTGCACGCGGTGGTGGGAGGGGGTGTTGAAGACCAGCTCGATCGGCCGCCACAGGGTGCGGATGCGCTCGGTGTGCACGAAGAACTGGTAGATCAGGCTGATCGAGAAGCCGAGGAAGACCAGCGCCGGCGGCACGCCCAGCAGCGGCAGCGGCGCCCAGATCACCAGCTCGTGGGAGTTGTTCCACTTCTGCCGCAGCGCGGTCGCGAAGTTGAAGTGCTCGCTGGAGTGGTGGGCCTGGTGGGTCGCCCACACCAGCCGGACCCGGTGGGCGACGCGGTGGGCCCAGTAGAAGAGGAAGTCGACGCCGAGCACGGCCAGCGCGATCGTCCACCACGCGTCGACGGGGAGCTGCCAGGGCGCGACGTGCACGAAGAGCACCGTGTAGATCGCCAGCCCGAGCAGCTTCCACAGCGCCATCATCACCACCGACACCGAGCCGAGCGAGAGGCTGGTCATCGCGTCGCGTGCGTCGTACCGCGGGCTGCCGTCCGGCCGCTCGTCCTCCAGGACGTACGCCGCGAGCGCCTCGACCACCACGAAGAGGACGAAGAAGGGCATCGCGAGCACCACGGGCTCGCGGAACGCGTCGGGGATCGCGTGCCAGCTCGACTGCAGGACGTCGGTCACGGACGGATCCTGCCGCACTCGCCGAGTCGGGACCACCGGTTCGCGCATGGGAGGATGGAAGAGTCCGTCCGACCTCCACGCCCGCCGAGAAGAGCCAGTGCCCCAGACGTCTGCACCGAAGCCCGGCCACACCGATCCTGCGATCATCCGGAACTTCTGCATCATCGCGCACATCGACCACGGCAAGTCGACCCTCGCCGACCGGATGCTCCAGCTCACCGGCGTGGTGGGGGAGCGCGAGGCCAAGGCGCAGTACCTCGACCGGATGGACATCGAGCGCGAGCGCGGCATCACCATCAAGTCGCAGGCGGTCCGGATGCCCTGGACGGTCACCGAGGAGGCGGCCGCCGAGCACGACATCGAGGCCGGCCCCGGCACCTACGTGCTCAACATGATCGACACCCCCGGGCACGTCGACTTCACCTACGAGGTGTCCCGCTCCCTCGAGGCCTGCGAGGCCGCGATCCTGCTCGTCGACGCGGCCCAGGGCATCGAGGCCCAGACGCTGGCGAACCTCTACCTCGCGATGGGTGCGGACCTGCACATCATCCCGGTGCTCAACAAGATCGACCTGCCCTCGGCGAACGTCGAGAAGTACGCCCTCGAGCTGGCCAACCTCGTCGGCTGCGAGCCCGAGGACGTGCTGCTCACCTCCGCCAAGACCGGCGTGGGCGTGGAGACGCTGCTCAACGAGATCGTCAAGCAGGTCCCGGCGCCGGTCGGCGACGCCGACGCCCCGGCCCGCGCGCTGATCTTCGACTCCGTGTACGACACCTACCGCGGCGTGGTCACCTACGTCCGGGTGGTCGACGGCTCGCTCAAGCACCGCGACCGGATCAAGATGATGTCGACCGGAGCGGTCCACGAGATGCTCGAGGTCGGCGTGATCAGCCCCGAGCCGATGAAGGCCACCGAGCTCGGCGTCGGCGAGACCGGCTACCTGATCACCGGCGTCAAGGACGTCCGCCAGTCCCGGGTCGGCGACACGGTGACCAGCCAGCACCACGGCGCCTCCAAGCCGCTGGGCGGCTACGCCCACCCGAACCCGATGGTCTACGCCGGTCTCTACCCGATCGACGGCGACCAGTACCCCGAGCTGCGCGACGCGCTGGAGAAGCTCCAGCTCAACGACGCCTCGCTCACCTACGAGCCGGAGACGTCGGGCGCGCTCGGCTTCGGCTTCCGCTGCGGCTTCCTCGGCCTGCTGCACATGGAGATCACCCGCGAGCGCCTCGAGCGCGAGTTCGACCTCGACCTCATCTCGACCGCGCCGAACGTGGTCTACGACGTGGTCATGGAGGACGGCACGCAGCTGACGGTGACCAACCCCAGCGAGTACCCCGACGGCAAGATCGCCGAGGTCCGTGAGCCGATCGTCAACGCCACGATCCTCGCCCCGTCCGACTACATCGGCACGATCATGGAGCTGTGCCAGTCCAAGCGCGGCACGATGCTCGGGATGGACTACCTCTCCGAGGACCGGGTCGAGATGCGATACACGCTGCCGATGGGCGAGATCGCCTTCGACTTCTTCGACCAGCTGAAGTCGAAGACCAAGGGCTACGCCTCGCTCAACTACGAGCGCTCCGGCGAGCAGGCCGCCGACCTGGTCAAGGTCGACATCCTGCTCCAGGGCGAGCCGGTCGACGCGTTCTCCGCGATCATCCACCGCGACGCGGCGTACTCCTACGGCGTGATGATGGCCGGCAAGCTCAAGGAGCTCATCCCGCGCCAGCAGTTCGAGGTGCCGATCCAGGCCGCGATCGGGGCCCGCGTGATCGCCCGCGAGAACATCCGCGCGATCCGCAAGGACGTCCTGGCCAAGTGCTACGGCGGTGACATCACCCGCAAGCGCAAGCTGCTGGAGAAGCAGAAGGAGGGCAAGAAGCGGATGAAGATGGTCGGCCGCGTCGAGGTCCCCCAGGAGGCCTTCGTGGCCGCGCTGTCGACCACGGCCCCGGCGGAGAAGACCGGCAA
Source organism: Nocardioides marmotae (assembly GCF_013177455.1). Classification (NCBI taxonomy): domain Bacteria; kingdom Bacillati; phylum Actinomycetota; class Actinomycetes; order Propionibacteriales; family Nocardioidaceae; genus Nocardioides; species Nocardioides marmotae. The sequence continues at coordinate 3,058,853 of NZ_CP053660.1, read as the reverse complement.
GAAGTAGGCGTCACGGGGCGCGGCGGCCGCGGCGCAGGGTTGCGCGGGGGCGTACCTGGGCAGGGTGTCGGCACGACCGAGACCGTCCTGGGGGGACAACATGACCGCGTTGTGGCCGTCGATCGACCCATCCTTCGCGCGCGAAATCGCGACGCGCACGCCCGTCCGCTTCCGCCACGGCCTGGCCGGGCACCCGCTGCTCACGCTGGAGGAGATCGCCCGGCTGGCCGAGGAGCTGCCGCCGGCCTCGCTCTCGGCCGAGCCGGCCGAGAAGCCCATCGCCGCCGGTGACGCCGCCGACGTCGCGGCGTCCACCGACGACATCGGGCAGCGCATCCGCGACGTGGCGGCGAACCGCTCGTGGTTCACCCTGCTCCACGTCCACCAGGTGGCGCGCTACCGCGCCCTGGTCGACCAGGTCCTCGACGACCTGGCCGAGGCCTCGGGGATGGACCCGAAGAACCTCACCCGGCGGATGGGCTTCCTGTTCGCGAGCTCCCCGAAGGGGGTGACCGCGGCGCACTTCGACATCGAGCACAGCTTCTGCATGCAGCTCCAGGGCACCCGCACCCTCGGCTTCGGCCGCTTCGCCGACGAGGAGGAGAAGGCGCGGGAGGTCGAGCGGTACTGGAACGGCTCCTTCGGCCGGTTCCACGAGCCGCCCGAGACGGTCGCCGAGCACGTGATCAGCCCGGGCACCGGGTGCTACATCCCGCCCTACACCCCGCACTGGATCGTCAACGGCGAGGAGACCTCGCTGTCGATGACCGTGACGTTCATGAACCGCGACAACGAGACCGAGTCGCTGGTCCAGGCGTTCAACGCCAAGATCGCGAGGACCGGCCTCACCCCGCACGCCTTCGGGGACTCACCGGCCCGGGACCGGGCCAAGGCGGGTGCGATGAAGGCGTGGGCGGCGGTCAGGAGGCCCCGCGGCGCAGCGCGTTGAGGCGGCGTACGCCGTCCCAGGCGGCCAGCAGCAGGCGACCGCGGGCGCCGTGGGCGGCGCGCACGCGGGTGAGCACCCGTCGCCGGGAGGCGAAGCCGGCCTTGTAGGCCTCCTCGCCGCGCAGCAGGTCGACCTCGTGGCACCCCGCGGCCGCCGCCTGCTCGACGACGCGCACGAGCAGCGCGGTGCCGGCCCCGTCGTGGGCGCGGTCGGTCGAGCGCGCGAGCTGGTAGAGCGCGAGCCGCCCGGCGACCACGAACGCGATCGAGACTGCCGCGGGCTCCTCGCCGACCTCCAGCACGTCGACGCGGGCCTCGCCGGCCGCGAGCGCCTCGGTGACGGCGGGGCGCAACCGGGGCATCTGCGCGAGCAGGGGAGCGCGGTCCGGCCGGTCGCGGTGGAGCGCCTCGAAGGCGTCGAGGGCGGCCGCGACGCTCGCCCCGGTGGCCGTCCACTGCCGCACGCCGGCGCGGGCCAGCCGCGTCTCGGTGCGGCGCACGTTGCGCCGGAACGACGCGGAGCGCGAGGCCAGGAAGCCGTCGCCGCCCGGCTCCAGCGGCTCGTACGGCGCGACGTCCATCGGCCTCGCCGCGACCCCGAGCGACCGGGCGGCGAGGGAGCGCTCCGGGGCTCCCGCCAGGTCCAGGACCCGTGCGCCGGGCCGGCGGAACCACGCGGCGAACGCGGCCGCCACCCGCTCCTCGTGGCCCGGCACCGCGACCAGGTCGATGTGGTCGGGGCAGGGGACGCCATGGCCGGCGGGACGCAGCAGCTCCACGCCGAGGACCCGTCGACCGGTCAGCGCGATCCCGCCCACCGGCTCCTCGCCGGCGAGCACCAGGAGGTGGGTCGGGGTGCCGCGCGCGACGTGCCGCAGCCACCACGGACGGGTGAACGGCGCCGGGTGGGGCACCTGGTGCGAGATCCGCGCCCAGCCGGCCGCCTCGCTGTCGAAGTCGTGGCGCACGAGCACCGAGGACTCCGGATCGCCGTGCACAGCGTCACCGTAACGGCTGGTCTGGACAGCCGTTGAGGTTTACGTTCGAACGACCTGGGGCAGACCTGGGAGCACATCTGTATACCGACCACGTACTGGGGGACGTACATGGCACCGCAGGGGGACGACCACGTCATGGACGGGGTACGGGCCGCAGGCCCGTCACCGTCGCAGAGCACCACCGGAGAGCAGGTCGAAGCGGCTCGAGCAGCCTTCTCCGCTCGCCGCGAGGCCGAGAGCGTGCTGGCCGACGCCAGCCGGATCCGGGCCTCGGCAGCCGCCGACGCGGACGCCCTGCTGGTCGACGCGCAGATCATGGCCGACCGGCTCCAGTCGGAGTCGTTGGCGGAGTACGAGCGCCTGGTGCGCGAGGCCACCGAGCGGTCCGACGGCATCCTGGCCCGGGCCCGGGTGGAGGCCGACCGGGTGCGCGCCGAGGCGCACGCCCACGCCGAGGCCATCCGGGTGCGGGCCGAGAGCGAGCTCGACCAGGTCCGCGCCCAGGTCCGCGAGGAGCTCCGCGAGGAGCAGCTGGCGACGCTGGGTCACGTCCGGCACCACTCCGACGGCCTGCTGCGCGACCTCGAGTCGGGCGTGCGGGGCCTCGGCACGACCTTCGAGCGTGCCAACGCCTCGGTCGCCGACGTCGTCGCGACCATCGGCCGGCTGCGCACCGTCACCGAGTCCGCACTGCCCGTGGTCAGCCTCGGCGACACCGTCCGCGAGTCCGTGGGTCAGACCGCGCTCCCGGCGGTCAAGGAGCCGGTCGCCGAGGAGGTCGTGGAGGACGTGGCCGAGCCGGTCGTCGAGCCGGTGATCGAGCCCGAGGTCCAGGTCGAGCCGGTGGCCGAGCAGGCCGTCGAGCAGGCCGTCGAGCCCCAGGTCCCGGCCGAGCCCGTCGTCGCGGCCCGCGAGGAGCGCGAGGAGCGGTCCGTCAACGGCAGCTCGCCGATGATCGGTCGGGTCTCCACCGCCGACCGCGTCCCCGGGACCCCGGTGAGCGACGAGAACGCGACGAGCTTCCTCGGCACCGACCCGCCGCGCCCGGTGACCGACTGGTCGACCGGCGCGGGGGCGGGCGCCCCGAGCAGCTCCACGAGCCAGGTGGTCACGACCGCGTCGGGGGACTCGCGTCCCCTGGGGTGGCTCTTCCGCGCCACTTCCTGAGCAGCGGCCCGGCTCAGGAGCCGGCCGGGCACTCCGGCGCCACCGCGGTGGTGTCGGGGTGCACCGAGACCGACTCCACGACCGAGCCCTCGGGCACCCGGCGGAACAGCTGCATGAAGATCCGCCGGGTCTCCCCGGCCGCGAAGCAGGTCCAGGTGCCCGAGACCACGGCCACCAGGCCGCCGTCGCGGTCGGTGACCACGGCCTGCACGACCGCGCTCGGGACGTCGTCGTCCTGGGCGGTCACGTCCGCCAGGACGACCGACCCGCGCGGCCCCTCCTCGATCCGCACCGGCTCGGCCCCGACCTCGGGGATGGCCGCCGACGACCACGAGACGTCGCGGTAGGTCACCTCCACGTCGGCCACCTCCGCGCCGGGGCCGACCGTGCCGACGTACAACCCATAGGTCCCACCGGGACGAAGGGAGCGCACCGTGCAGCACCCGCCCTTGCGCGGCCTCGTCACCGTCGAGGCCAGCGCCGTGCCGCGCTCGTCGCGGAGCGTGACGACCGCGTCCGCGCGCCGCAGCGTGCGGTCGGTCGGGTTGCGCACGAGCACCGAGACCAGCCCGTCGAGCTCGCCCCAGGAGACCGTCTCCAGCAGCGAGTCGGCGCTGGCGGCCGTGCTGGAGACGGCCGGGTCCACCTCGCTCCCGGCGAGCTGGTCGGAGATGGTCGCGCAGCCGCCGAGCACCAGCGTGAGCGCGGCGGCCGCGAGCGGGCGCAGCATGCCTCGGAAGTCCCCCATGGCGGTCATGGTAGGCACGCGATGAGCCGGCCGGTGGCGATCACGACGCCGCACTGGACCGTGGGCGACCGGCTGGCGGCCTTCCGCGTGCTGCTCCCGGCGGACCCGGGACCGACCGTGGTGCTCGCGGTCGGGGAGGTCCTCGGCCCGCACCTGCGCGCGGCGTTCCCGGGCGCGCTGGACCTCGAGGAGGCGCTCGCCGCGGGCGTCCGCGCCAGCCTGCTCGTGGTCGAGACCGAGCACGAGCCGTACGACGCCGGGCGGCCGCCGGTGCCGCTCGCGCCGGGGGCGAGCGTCGCGGTGCTCGGCGCGGGGCCCGGCGCCGGGGGCGACCACGTCCTCTACCCGAGCGCGCACGAGCCGGAGCTGCTGTGGCGCACCGGGTGGCCGGTCGCCGCCGGGGACCCCGTCGCCTGGGCGCGCCGGCGGGCCGGCCTGCGGGCCGCCCGGCACCGCGGGGCGCCGCGCCTGCGGGTCGAGGGCCCGCCGGCCCCGACGCTGGCCGACGAGGTGGTCGCCGAGGTGACCGAGCAGCTCGGCACGCCGGGGCGGCTGGTGGGGGTGACCACCGCCGGGCACACGCTGCTGCGCGTCCGCACCGGCGCCGGCGACGTCGCGGTGCGTCTGGACCTGCTCGACCACGGGCCCGACCCGTTGGAGCGGGTCCGCGCGGAGGTGCCGGCCGCCGCGCCTTTCCTGGCGCGGGCGCTGGCGACCGGGACGACCCGGGGCCGCGCGTGGGTCGCGACGGCCTGGCTGCCGCGCGGCGGGCGGCTGCGCTGGCCGTGGCCGCGGCCGGAGTGGCAGTGGGCGGTGGCCGACGAGCTGGCCGACGTCCTCGCGGCCGACCGCACCGGGACGACCGCGCCGGGCTGGGCCCGCTCGTGGTGCGACCGGGCCGGCGTCGTGCCCGCTCCGGTCCGGGAGCGCTGGGCGCGCCTGCTGGCCGTGCTGGAGGCGGGGCTGCCGACCGGCTGGTGCCACGGCGACCTGTGGCCCGGCAACGTGCTGCTCGACGGCGAGACCGCCGTCGTCATCGACTGGGACAACGCCTCGCCGGACGCCCCGGCCGGGCTCGACCGGCTGCTGGTGCCCGCGCTGCGCGACGTCGCCGAGCCCGGCCGGACCGTGGCCGAGCAGGTCATGGCGCTCGTCGACGACCACGACCGGCCCGGGTCGGTCGGCGGGCTCGACGTCGCGGGCCGGCGCTGGCGCGACTGGGACCGCGAGCACCGCCAGGCCCTGGCGCTCGCCGCGGTCGTGCTGTTCCTGCGCAACCGCTCCCCGCACGACCTGCCGGCCGACGCGCTGGCCACCCACCTGGCGGCGGTCGACGCCGCGCTGGCCGTCCCCGCCCCCGCCCCGGCCACCGCCGACGACCCCGGCACGGGGGAGACCGGCGAGGCCGGGCGCACCGCCCGCGGCGCGCTGTGGCTGGCGACCAACGGGGTGGTCGTCAAGACCTCCCAGACCGTCGTCCTGCTCGCGCTCGCCGCGATGCTCGCCCCCTCCGCGCTCGGCCTGGTCGCGCTCGGCACGCTGGTGGCCAACGTGGCGGTGCAGCTCGCGAGCCTCGGCACCGCCAGCGCACTGGTCTACTGGCGCGGCGACGTGCTGCGCGCCGCGCGGACCGCGGTCACCATCGGCGTGGGGCTCGCGGTCGTCCTCGCCGCCCTGCTGTGGGTCTCGGCGCCGTGGCTGGCGGCCACCCTCGGCGCCGCCGACGGGGGAGCAGCGGTGATCCGCGGCCTGACCGTGGTGCTGCCGTGCACGGCCGTCGCCGGGGTCACCAACGAGCTGCTCCGGCGCGAGCTGCGGTTCCTGCGCCGGATCATCCCGGACACCGTCTCCTCGGTGGTCGGCGCGGTCCTCGCCGTGGTGCTGGTCTCCCAGGGCAACGGCGTCATGGGGCTCGTCGCGGGCCAGGTCACCCAGGCCGTGCTGACGATGCTGCTCTCCTGGTGCGTCCACCCGCCGGTCCGGCCGGGCTGGGACGCCGCCGACGCGCGGGGGCTGCTGTCCTACGGCGGCCCGTACGCCGGCACCCACCTGCTGGAGCTGGTGCAGCTCAACATCGACTACCTGATCGTCTCGGCGGTCCTCGGCACGATCGCGCTCGGGCAGTACTCCCTGGCCTTCCGCCTGGCGTTCATGCCCTACCTGATGATCGTCGTGGTCATCACCGGCGCCGCCTTCCCCTACCTGTGCCGCGTCCGCGGCCGCGAGCTCGGCCGCGCGGTCGTCGTGGTGACCACGGTGACGCTGACCCTGGTGCTGCCGCTGAGCCTCGGCATCGCGCTGGTCGCCGACCACCTCGTCGTGCTCGGGGACAAGTGGTCCCCGGCCGTGCCCGCGGTGGCCTGGCTGGCGGCGTACGGCGGGCTGCTCAGCATCGGCCTGCTCGTGCAGACCGCGGTCAACGCGGCCGGCCGCCCGGTCCTCGCACTGGGCCTGCGGCTCGCGCACCTCGTGCTGCTGGTCGCCACCCTGGCCGTGGTGGTGGACCGGGGCATCACCGTCGTCGCCGCGGCCCAGGCGCTCGTCGCCGCACTGGTCGCGGTGCTCGCCCTGGGCCTGGCCCGCACGTTCGTGTCCGGGTTCTCCCTGCGGGCGCTGGCGCTCGGGCTGGGGCCGGCGCTGGTCAGCGCGCTCGCGCTCGTCGCCGCCGTGCTCCTCGTGCGCGCCCTGCTCGGCGACGTCCCGCCCGGCCCGTGGACGCTCGCCCTCCTCGGCGCGGCCGGCCTGGCGGCGTACGTCGGGCCGCTGTGGCTGCTGGACCGCGACCACCTCCGCGAGGCCGCCGCGCTGCTGAGGAGGCCGGCATGAGACCGGGCACCCGTGCCGTGGCCTCGGTGGTCCGACCGGTCGCGCTGGCCCGCCGCTCCCTGGCGACCGCGCCCGGGCTGACCGTCGTGGGCTGGCACCGCGTCGACGGCCGCACCTCCGACGGCCTCTCCACTGGGATCGACGACTTCCGCCGCCACCTCGACGTGCTCGAGGAGTGGGGCGCGTGCGTGCTGCCGCTGGCGGAGGCCGCCGCGCGGCTGCGGGCCGGCACGCTGCCGGACCGGGCGGTGGCGCTGACCTTCGACGACGGCTACGCCAGCGTGGTCGAGACCGCCTGGCCGCTCCTGCGCGAGCGGGGGCTGGCCACGACGCTGTTCGTCGTGAGCGGCATCCTCGCCGGCCAGCAGTTCGCCTGGGACGCCCACGAGCCGGCGCCCTGCCGCACCGGCCGGCTGCGCCCGGCCACCGCCGAGGAGCTCGTGGCGGCCGCCGACGAGGGGCTCGACATCGGCTCGCACACCGTCAGCCACCCGTGGCTGCCGGCGCTCGACGACGACCGGCTGCTCGCCGAGCTCGTCGAGTCGCGCGCGGTGCTGGAGGACCTGCTGGGCCGGCCGGTCCGCTCGCTCGCCTACCCGACCGGCGGCTGGGACGCCCGCGTGCGGGCGGCCGCCGCGGTCGCCGGCTACTCCGTCGGCATCACCGTCGACCGCGGCCTCAACACCGGCCGGGTGCACCCGCTCTCGCTGCGCCGCGCGTTCGTCCCGACCGAGGCGGCCGACCTGCGCCACGTCCTCGACGGCGCCTACACCTTCCTCCGCCCGCTCGACCGCTGGCGCAGCCGCGGGGGGCCGCCATGGTGACCCACGACCTCGTCCTCGACCTCGGCCTGCGCCGGGAGGCCCCGGTGACCCGGCCCCGCGCGGTCGGCACCTTCGTCGTGCCGCTGCTGGTGGCCGCCCTCGGCGGCTTCGCGGTCGGCTTCGCGCCCCAGCCGGCGGTCCTGCTCGGCACCGCCCTGGTGGTCGGCACCGCGCTGCTGGTCCGCCTGGAGTGGGCGGCCCTGGCCGTCGTCGCGAGCGCGGTCTTCGAGGACTACCTCGCCCTCGTGGACCCGCGGGCCACCAAGGTGCTCGCGGCGGTCCTCCTCGCCTCCTGGCTGGTACGCCGCAGCCGTGGCCCGCTCCGCGGCGCGACCCACCCGCTGGCCGGCGCCCGCAGTCCCGGCCGCACCGCGGTGCTCGGCGCGATCCTCGTGCTGGTCGTGGTGCTGCTGGCCGCGACCGCGCTGCACCCCAACGGCCCTGCGGGCGCCGCCGTGCTGCTGCGCTGGGCCGGCTTCGTGGTCGTGCTGCTGGTGCTCGTCGACGCGATGCGCGGCCCGCTCGCGCCCCGCACCGTCGCCGGGGTCTACGTCCTGTCCTGCACGGCGGCCGCCGTCTGCGGCATGGTCGCCTACCTCCTCGGCGCCGACCGCCGCGTCGGCGGGCCGATCGGCGACCCCAACGACCTCGGCTTCTTCCTGCTCGCCGCGATCCCGCTCGCGATCGCCCTGCGCGCCGGCGCCCGCCGCCGGTGGGTCCACGACCTTGCCGTCGCGCTGATGCTCGCCGCGGTCCTCGGCACGCTCTCCCGCGGCGCGCTGCTCGGCCTCGGCGTCGCCGTCCTCGTCGCGCTGCTGACCCGGCAGGTCACCTGGCGCGCGGTGCTCGCGCTCGGCGTCGCCGGGCTGACCACCGTCGCGCTGGCGCTCTCGCTGTTCCCGCAGCTGGTCGAGGTCAGCCTGGACCAGAAGGGGGTCGTGGCCGACCAGAACGTCTCCGAGCGGCTCGACCTGTGGGAGTCCGCCGGCCGGATGACCCTGGAGGCCCCGGTGCTCGGCCACGGGCCCGGCTCCTTCGCCCTCGAGCACCGCGACCACCTCGGCCGGCTGCCCGACGCCGTCGACCACGACCTCGACGTCGCGCACAACACCTACCTGGAGACCTCCGCCGAGGTCGGCCTGCTCGGGCTCGCGGCGTTCCTCGGGCTGCTCGGCGCCGGCTACCTGGCGGCCCGGTCGGGGTGGCGCGCCCGCCGCGACCGGCTCGCCGGCGGCGTCGGCGTCGCGCTGGCCGGCACCGCGGTGGCCGCGGTCTTCGTCACCGAGCAGTACTTCCTGCCGCTGTGGCTGCTGTGCGCCCTCGGCGCGGCCCTGGCCCGGGAGGAGCGGCCGTGACCCGGGTGGTGCAGGTCCTGACCCAGTCCTCCGGCGGGCCGGTCGACCACGTGTCCGACGTCGCCGCGGAGCTGGCCCGGCGCGGGGTCGACAGCCACGTCGTCGGCCCGCGGCCCGCCTCCGGGACCGCCCCCGCCCCCGGCGTCACCTGGCACCCCACGACCGTCGCCGGCAAGGTCGACGCCCGCGGCGCCCGGGAGGCGCTGGGGCTGCTGCGGTCGCTGCGGCCCGACGTCGTCCACGCCCACGACCGCCGTGCCGGCTGGCTGGCCCGGCTGGCCGCCCCGGTGCTGGGCGCGCCGGTCGTCTACACCCTGCACGGGGTCGCCGACGGGCTCTCGGACCTGGTCGCCGGCAACGTGCGGGCCGCCGAGCGGCGGCGCCGGGACCGGCTCTACTACCTGACCGGCGAGCGGCTGGTCACCCGCTGGGCCCGGGCCCGGGTCGTCGTGCCGAGCGCCGCCGTGGCGACGTACGCCGTGGAGCGGGTGGGCCTGCCCGGGCGGGCCGTGTCGGTGGTGCCCAACGGCGTCGACCCGGCCCGGTGGCGCCCGGCGCCGGGCGGCCCGCCGCCGGGGCCGGTCACCGTCGTGTGGACCGGGGTCCTCGGCGGGGTGAAGCGGATCGGCCTGCTGCTCGACGCGCTGGCAGCGGTGCCGGCCGCCCGGGCGCTGGTGGTCGGCGACGGCTCCGACCGCGCGCTGGTCGAGCGCCGCGCCGCCGAGCCGGGCCTGGCCGGCCGCGTGGAGCTGACCGGGTGGCTGGCCGACCCCGCGCCGGCGTACGCCCGCGGGCACCTGCTCGCGCTCACCTCCGCCGCGGAGAACCTGCCGCTCTCGGTCCTCCAGGCGATGTCCTGCGGGCTGCCGGTCGTGGCGACCGCCGTCGGCGGCGTGCCCGAGGTGGTCCGCGACGGCGTGGACGGCCTGCTGGCCCCGGCCGACGACCCGGCGGCGCTCATCGCCGCGCTCGCCGCCCTCGTCGAGGACGACGCGCGGCGCGAGCGCGCCGGGCGCTCGGCCCGCGCCCGCATCGAGGAGTCCTTCAGCCTCGCCCGGTGCGTCGACGGGCTCGAGCGCGTCTACGCGGAGGTGCGCGGATGAGGACGCTCATGGTGATCGCCGAGATGGGCTCCGGCGGGGCCGAGGCCGTGGTGGCCGACCTCGCCGCGGACCGCCTCGACCGCGGCGACGAGGTCGCCGTGGCCAGCGACCGCGGCTGGCGCACCGCCGGGGTCGCCGGCCGCGGGGCCGACCTGGTGCCGGTGCCCCTGCGGCGCCCGGGCGCGTCCGCGCTGGTCCGCTCCTCGGCCCGCCTGCACCGCCGGCTGCGGCACCGCCCGGCCGACCTGCTGCACACCCACAACGTCCGCGCGACGCTCGCCGCGTCCCTGGCCCAGCGCGCCGCCGGCCGCCGCGCGCCGCTGGTCGCGACCGTCCACGGGCTCGCGGCCGAGGACTACCCGCGGGCCGCGCGGCTGCTCGGCCGCTGCGCCGACCTGGTGGTCGCGGTCTCCGACGACGTCGCCGACCGGCTGGCCGACGGCGGGCTGCCCGCCGACCGGCTGCGCGTGGTCGAGAACGCCGCCCCCTCGCTGCGGCTGCCGGCCCGGAGGGCCGCGCGGGCCGCGCTCGGCCTGCCCGCCGACGTGCCGGTCGCGCTCGCGGTCGCGCGGCTGATCGCGCCCAAGCGGCCCGACCTGCTCGTCGATGCCTGGGCCCGCCTCGGAGCTTCGGGCGCGGCCGCGGCCCCGCTCCTGCTGCTCGCCGGCGACGGCCCGGCCCGCCCGGCCCTGGAGCGACAGGTCGCCGCGGCCGGCCTGGCCGGCGGTGTCCGGCTGCTCGGCGACCGCCACGACGTCGACCGGCTGCTCGCGGCGGCCGACCTGCTGGTGCTGGCCAGCGACCGCGAGGGCCTGCCGGTCTCGGTGCTGGAGGCGATGGGGGCCGGGGTGCCGGTGGCCGCCTCCGCGGTCGGCGGGCTCACCTCGCTGGCCGGCGCTGTCGAGCTGGTGGGTGAGCCCACCGCGGACGCCTGGGCCGAGGCGGTCCGGCGCCTGCTCGAGGACCCGGGCCGCCGGCAGGACCTGGCGACCGCGGCCGGCGCGCTCGTCGAGCGCCGGTTCTCACCGGCCGCGATGACGGCGTCGTACGACGCGATCTACCAAGACGTGACCTGATGGACCACCTGGGGGGAAGACCGATGGAGCTGCACCAGATCGGCGGGGCGCTGTGGCGCCAACGCCTGCTCGTCCTGCTCGTGCTGGCGGTGACCGCCGGCGCGGTGGCCGTGGGCGTGGCGCTGGCGCCGAAGACCTACCGCGCGACCGCCGTGCTGGCGGCCGCCGCCGACCCGGGCACGCTCGCCTCGGCCGACGACCTCGACGCGCTGCGCGGCACGCTGGCCGAGCTGGCCGGCAGCCGCGGGCTGCTCACCGAGGTCGCGGGCCAGCTCGACGTCGAGCGCGACGTCAGCGACCTGCGCTCGGCGGTGAGCGCGGAGTGGGTCGGCGGCACCATCCTGATCCAGGTCGTCGCCGAGGACAGCGACCCCGTGGTGGCCGCGGACCTGGCCAACCGGGTCGCGATCACGCTGCCCTACTACGACCCCAGCGCCGGCTCCTTCCTCTTCACCCAGACCAACGAGGCCCAGCCGCCGCGCACCTACAGCAGTCCCGACCTGCTGCTGGCGATCGGCGTCGGCGCGGCGCTCGCCCTGGTCCTGGCGGTGGCCGCCGCGGTCGCCCGCGACCGGCGCACCAGCACCGTCGACACCGGCGCGGTGGCCGAGGAGGCGACCGGCGCGCCGCTGCTCGCGCACGTGGGCGTGCCGCGCGACGCCACCACGCTGCCCGCGCTCTACCCCGGCACGGCCGCCGCCGACGTCTTCCGCCAGCTGCGCATCGCGCTGGAGGCGCAGGCCGCGGGCGACCCGGTCAGCCGGGTCGTCGTCGCCGGCGTCCGGCCGGGGGAGATCAACGTCTGGCTCGGCGCCAACCTGGCGATCTCGCTGGCCAACGTCGGACGGACCGTGCTGCTCGTCGACGGCCGGATGGGCCCGCGCCACGGCCGCCCGATCGCCGCCGAGCCCGACACCCCGGGTCTCTTCGACGTCCTCGCCGGCACCGACCTGCGCCACGCGGTCAGCCCCGGCCCGGTCGAGCTGCTGAGCGTGCTGCCGGCCGGCGACGCCGGCTCCGAGCCGTACGAGTCGATGCTCGAGACCACCTTCGCCGACACGATGGCCGAGGCCGAGGCGGCGTACGACGTCGTCATCGTGCTCGCGCCCCCGCTCGAGGTCTGCGACGACGCCCGGGTGATGGCCGCCCGCGGCGCGCTGCTCATGGTGGTGCCCGAGGGCGAGGTCTCCGCGCCCGCGCTGCGCGCCCACGCCGACCGGGTGCGGTCGGTGGGCGCGGGCCTGCTCGGGACGGTGCTCGTCGGGCGCCGCGCCGAGCGGGTGCTCACCTAGGCGGCCGGCGTGTCCAGGCGCCCGCGTCCGGACGGCGACATCCGCCGCCGGCTCCACGTGGCCCACGTGGCCGAGCCCACCACCGAGGGCGTGGCCGTGGTGCAGTACTCCTACCTCCGCGAGCAGCTGCGGCGCGGCTGGCGGGTCACCGTCATCTGCCCCTCCCACGGCTGGCTCGGCTACTCCGCGCGCGTCGCGGGGGCCGAGGTGCGCTGGTGGTCCGCGACCCGCGGCCCCGGCCGCTCGGTGCTCGCCGAGACCGCCGAGCTGCGCCGGATCCTCGCCGACGTCGACCCCGACGTCGTCCACCTGCACAGCGCCAAGGCCGGCCTGGCCGGCCGGCTCGCGGTGCGCGGGCGCCGGCCCACGGTCCTCCAGCCGCACGCGTGGTCCTTCCTCGCGGTGGAGGGGCCGGCACGCCGCGCCTCGCTGCTGTGGGAGCGGCTCGCGGCGCGCTGGACCGACCGCCTGGTCGCCGTCAGCGAGGCCGAACGGCTCGCCGGCGCGGAGGCCGGGATCGAGGCGCCCACCCGGGTGCTGCCCAACGGGGTGGACCTGCTGCGCCTGGAGGTGCAGGGCCCGCAGCAGCGGCTGGCGGCCCGCCGCGGGCTCGGCCTGCCCGACGTGCCGACGGTGGTGTGCGTGGGCCGGCTGACCCGGCAGAAGGGCCAGGACGCGCTCCTGGACGCCTGGCCCTCGGTGCGCGAGCGGGTGCCGACCGCGCAGCTGGTGCTCGTCGGCGACGGCCCGGACCGCACCGAGCTGGAGCGGCGGGCCGCCGACCTCGACGGCGTGCTGCTGGCCGGCGGCCGCACCGACGTGCCGCTGTGGCTGGCCGCGGCCGACGTCGTCGTCGCGCCCTCGCGCTGGGAGGGGATGCCGCTGGTGCCCCTGGAGGCGATGGCCTGCGGGCGCAGCGTGGTCGCCACCGCGATCCCCGGCATCGTCGAGGCCGTCCCCGACGACGCGGGCCAGCTGGTCGCGCCGGGCGACGCCCACGCCCTGGCCGACGCGGTGGTCTACCGGCTGCAGGCCCCCGACGTGGCCACCGACGAGGGCTGGGCCGGGCGGCTGCACGTGGAGGACCACCACGACGAGCTGACCGCGGCCCGCGAGGTCATCGGCGTCTACCTCGCGGTTCTCCGGGAGCGGCGGGGCCGAGCCGCACGGCGCCGACCTCTCCTCGCGGCGCCCGGACGAGGACCGGGAGCGTCCGGCACAGGATCTTGACGTCGCTCCACAGCGACCAGTTCTCGATGTAGAAGTTGTCGACGCGGGTGCGCTCGGCGATCGAGGTGTCCCCGCGGAGCCGGTGCACCTGGGCCAGCCCGGTGAGCCCGGTGGGGACGCGGTGCCGGTCGGCGTACCGGCTCTCGCTGCGGCTGAAGACGTCGACGAAGTGCGGCCGCTCCGGGCGCGGGCCGACCAGGCTCATGTCGCCCTTGAGCACGTTGACCAGCTGGGGCAGCTCATCGAGGCTGGTGCGGCGCAGGAACCGCCCGACCGGCCCGACCCGCTCGTCGCCGTCGATGCTCCAGCGGGTGGCGCTCTCGGCCTCGTCGTCGGGCTTGAGCGAGCGCAGCTTGTAGAGGGTGAAGGGCTGCCCGCCGGTCCCGACGCGGGTCTGGCGGAAGACCACGCCCGGCCCGGTCTCGATCCGCGAGGCCAGCGCGCACGCCGCGATCAGCGGGGCGGTGAGGACCAGGCCGACCGAGGCCAGCGCCACGTCGAGGGCGCGCTTGCCCCACCGCGCGAGCGGCCGGTGGCCCCAGCGGCGCAGCCGCATCAGCGTCACGCCCTGGACCACCTCGGTGCCGCGGGTGCCGGTCGCGCCCATCAGCTCGTGGAAGCGGGGCACCACGAAGACCTGGCGGTCCTGCTCGACGCAGCGGCGCACGACCGCCACGGTCTCGGCGTCCGGCGGGGCGGGGAAGGCGAAGACGACGTCGTGCACGCCGAGGTCGGTCATCGCCTGCTCGAGCCGGTCGATCCCGCCCAGCAGCGGGACCGGCAGCCGCCGGGCGCTGGCCCCGCGCTCGACGATCCCCACCGGGCGCAGGCCGAGCTGGGGCTGGTCGAGCAGGGTGGCGGCCAGCGCGGAGCCCACCGGCTCACCGCCGACGATGATCACCGGGTGCCCGGCGAGCCCGCGGCGGCGCAGCGCGTGGATGGTCGTGTACGCCGCCGTGCGGACCACCAGCAGCAGCAGGGCCAGGCCCGCGGCGAACGCCGGCACGACCGGCCAGGTCGGGTCGCCGGTCACGCCGATCCGGGGCGCCGCGGCCACCAGCGCCAGCGTGCCGAGCACCGCGGCGAGCAGCAGCCGCGGCAGGTCCTCCAGCACCGAGAGCACCAGCCGCGGGCGGTAGAGGTCGGCGCTGGAGCAGGTCAGCAGCACCGCTGCCGCGGCCGCCCCGACCGGCACCGCCCCGATCCGGACCGTGCCCACGACGGGCGCGGCCGCGGCGACGACGGCCAGCAGGTCCAGGAGCACCAGCAGCGGGCGCTGGGTGCGCAGGGACGGCAGCCGACCCGCCCAGCGTTCGGACATGCGCATGCGACGACACCCCCCGGAGGAGGGTCTACCCCCGCCCCGGGACGGTCAACCCTCGCGGGCCGCCTCGCCGGCCGCCCGGCACGATGGGGGCGTGGCCACCACCGTCGACGCCCTGCTCGAGGAGTGGGGGCTGGTGCGCGACGGCGAGCCGCACGCCTCGGACCGCGCGAGGGTGCTGCCGGTGCGCGGCGAACGTGGGGCGGCCGTGCTCAAGGTCGGCGTCGTCGAGGAGCGCACCGAGCACGAGGCGCTCGCCCTCCAGCGGTGGGGCGGCGCCGGCGCGGTGCGCCTGCTGCGGGCCGACCCGCACCGGCGCGCGCTGCTCCTCGAGCGCCTCCCCGGACCCGATCTCGCCGACCCGGCCGCCGGCCAGTGGGACGTCGCGGCCTGCGAGCTCGTCGGGGCGCACCTGGCCCGCCTCCACGTCGACCCGCCGCCGCAGGTGCCCCGCCTGGCGACGTACGTCGCGGGGCGGACGGAGGCGCTGGCCGGGCTGCCCCGCGACGCCCCGCTGCCGCGGCGCCTGGTCGAGCAGGCGGTCGCCCTGGGCCGCTCGTTCGTCGCCGACCCCGGCGCGGAGCGGCTGCTCCACACCGACCTGCACCACGCCCACCTGGTCGCGGGCGAGGACCCGGACGAGTGGCGCGCGGTCTCGCCCAAGCCGCTCGCGGGCGACCCGCACAGCGAGGTCGCGCCGCTGCTGTGGCACCGCTGGGAGGAGGTGGCCGGTGACGTCCGTGGCGCGCTGCGGCGGCGTTTCCACGCCGCGATCGACGCCGCCCTGCTCGACGAGGACCGCGCCCGGGACTGGGTCGTGGTGCGCACCGTCCACCGCGCGCTGGCGCACCTGGCCGACCGCGAGGTGGTCACCCGCTGCGTCGCGGTCGCCAAGGCCGTCCAGGAATAGCCCCGGCCGTCCAGGCCGGCGGACCGGACGAAGATGCGACGCGCGCGCCGGATGCGGGTGAGAATCCTCGCGTGTCCCAGCTCGTCTCCGTCAACGTCGGCACGCCCCGCGAGGCGGCGTGGGCCGGCATCGGCCGCACCAGCATCGACAAGGCTCCGGTGACCGGTCCGGTCGAGGTGGGCCGGCTCGGCCTGGCCGGGGACAAGGTCTCCGACACCCGCCACCACGGCGGGGTCGACCAGGCGGTCTACGCCTACGCCCGCGAGGACCTCGACCGCTGGGCGGTCGACCTGGGCCAGGAGGTCCGCGACGGGCAGTTCGCGGAGAACCTCACCACCCGCGGCGTCGAGGTGACCGAGGCCGAGGTGGGGGAGCGCTGGGCGGTCGGCACCGCGCTGCTCGAGGTGGCCTACGTCCGCACGCCGTGCAACGACTTCAAGACCTGGATGGGCCGGTGCGGCTTCGACAACCGCGCCTGGGTCAAGCGGTTCACCCTCGACGGCGCGCCGGGGGCCTACCTGCGGGTGCTCGCGCCCGGCACGGTCCAGACCGGTGACGCGGTGGAGGTGCTGCACCGGCCCGGGCACGGCGTCACCATCGCGACGATGTTCCGCGCGCTGCACACCGAGCCCGCGCTGCTGCCCCGCCTGCTGGAGGTCGAGGGCCTCGCGGAGAAGGCACGCCGCAAGGCCGAGCAGTACGTCGCCGCCCGCTCCTGAGGGAAAAACTTTGATCGGGTGTCCAATCAAAGAGAACTCCCTACTCGCGAGTTGGAAGTGACGTAGGTTACCTGGAACGATCCGCGACGGGAGGAGCGGCCGCTTTGGCCTCCCCTCCCTGCCGTCACCCAGGAGAGCCATGCCCGTCATCCACGACACCAGCTTCGTCGACCACCTGGCCCCGAACATGGCCGTTCAGTTCCTCGACCGTGTGGCCGCGTCGTCCGCGGCCGAGGCCTTCCGCTTCCCGCGTGGGGAGGCATGGGAGTCCGTCACCTGGGCTCAGGCGGGCGAGCGGGTACGCCGCCTGGCGGCCGGTCTGCTGGCGCTCGGGCTGGAGTCCGAGCAGCGCGTCGGCATCGCCGCGGGCACCCGCTACGAGTGGATCCTCTCCGACCTGGCGGTCATGTGCGCCGGCGGCGCGACCACCACGGTCTACCCGACGACGAACGCCCCCGACGTGGCGTACATCCTCGGCGACGCCGAGTGCCGCATCGTCTTCGCCGAGGACGACGAGCAGCTGGCCAAGATCCGCGGGCACAAGAACGAGCTGCCGCACCTGATGAAGGTCGTCACCTTCGACGGCGCCGCGGACGGCGACTGGGTCATCACGATGGACCACCTCGCCGAGCTCGGCGAGAAGTACCTCGCCGACCACCCCGACGTCATCGAGAAGACCGCGCAGGCGATCAAGCCCGAGCAGCTCGCGACGCTGATCTACACCTCCGGCACCACCGGCAGGCCCAAGGGCGTGCGCCTCCAGCACCGCTCGTGGGTCTACGAGGGCGCGGCGATCCAGGCCCAGGACATCCTCCACGAG
Source organism: Nocardioides marmotae (assembly GCF_013177455.1). Classification (NCBI taxonomy): domain Bacteria; kingdom Bacillati; phylum Actinomycetota; class Actinomycetes; order Propionibacteriales; family Nocardioidaceae; genus Nocardioides; species Nocardioides marmotae. The sequence goes on along the minus strand of NZ_CP053660.1, from coordinate 3,041,513 downwards.
GAGGACCTGCAGTTCCTGTGGCTGCCGATGGCCCACTCCTTCGGCAAGGTGCTGCTCTCCAGCCAGCTCGCGTGCGGCTTCGCGACCGCCATCGACGGCCGGATCGACAAGATCGTGGAGAACCTCGGCATCGTGAAGCCGACGTTCATGGGCGCCGCCCCCCGCATCTTCGAGAAGGCCCACGGCCGCATCGTCACGATGCAGGCCGCCGAGGGCGGGGCGAAGGAGAAGCTGTTCAAGAAGGCCTTCGAGGTCGGCATCAAGGTCGACCGGCTCAAGCGCGACGGCAAGAGCGTGCCGCTCGGCCTCAAGCTCCAGCACGGCCTGTTCGACAAGCTGGTCTTCAGCAAGGTCCGCGACCGCTTCGGCGGCCGGGTCCGCTTCTTCATCTCCGGCTCGGCGGCGCTGAACCAGGAGATCGCGGAGTGGTTCAACGCCGCGGGCATCCTCATCCTCGAGGGCTACGGCATGACCGAGAACGCCGCCGGCGCGACGGTCAACCACCCCGACGGCTACAAGATGGGCACCGTGGGCCCCGCCCTGCCGGGCGCCCAGGTCCGCATCGGCAAGGGCGACGAGGTCCAGATCAAGGGCCCGCACGTCATGGAGGGCTACCACAACCTGCCCGAGGAGACCGCCAAGGCGTTCACCGAGGACGGCTGGCTGCGCACCGGTGACAAGGGCTCGCTCGACGCCGACGGGTTCCTCACCATCACCGGTCGGATCAAGGACCTGTTCAAGACCTCCGGCGGCAAGTACATCGCCCCCTCGGCCATCGAGTCGAAGTTCAAGGCGCTGTGCCCCTACACCAGCCAGTTCATGGTCTTCGGCAACGAGCGCAACTACTGCGTCGCGCTGATCACCCTCGACCCCGACGCGATGGCGGCGTGGGCCGGGGAGAACGGCATGGCCGACAAGTCCTACTCCGAGGTCGTCGCCTCCCCGCAGGTCAAGGAGATGGTCGCCGGGTACGTCGAGCAGCTCAACGGCCGCTTGAACCGGTGGGAGACCATCAAGAAGTGGGAGATCCTCGACCACGACCTCACCATCGAGTCGGGCGAGCTGACCCCCTCGATGAAGGTCAAGCGCAACGTCGTGGAGGACAACAACAAGGCGCGGATCGACGCGCTCTACGCCTCCTGATCCACCGCTCCACCCCCAGCTCCGCCCACATCTGAAGACGGCTCCACCGCAGAGGTGGCCACCCCCGGTTGACGCGTTCGAACGCATGTTCGATACTGGGGTGTGGCCACCTCTTCGTCTGCAGCGCCCTCCGCGGGGGGTGAGATCGAGCGCCTGCGCGAGCGCATGCAGCGGATGACCGACGGCGTCGCGCGCCGGCCGCTGCCGACCCATCCCGCCCTCGGCGGCGTGGTGCAGCTGCGCACCGGGGGCAGCTACGAGGTCGACAGCGTCACCCTCGCGCTGGCCCTGATGGCCGGCCCCTCGCAGGCGGGTGAGTGGTGCGCGGTCGTGGGCGTGCCGGACTTCGGCGCGGAGGCGGCCGCCGCCGCCGGCGTCGCGCTGGGCCGCACCGTGCTGGTCCCCGAGCCCGGGGAGCAGTGGCTCGAGGTCACCGCGGCGCTCGTCGACGTCGCCCCGCTGGTCGTGCTGCGGCCGCCGCCCCGGGTGGGGGAGCACGTCGCGGAGAAGCTCGGCGCCCGGCTGCGCAAGCGCGGCGCCGTGCTGGTCTCCCTCGGCCCGTGGCCGCGCTGCGAGGTCCGGCTGACCACCTCCGAGCCCCGGTGGACCGGGGTCGGTCTCGGCCACGGCCACCTGCGCAGCCGCCGGCTGGTCGTCGAGGCGCGTCGCGGCTCGGCTCCACCGCGGCGTACGGCGCTGTGGTTCCCCGGCGAGCAGGGCGAGCCCGTGCCCGCGCCCGCCGCCCCGGTGGTCCTCCCCGGTCCCGTCGCGGTCGCGGGCTGAGATGCGCGCGCTCGTCGTGTGGTGCCCGGACTGGCCGGTGGTCGCCGCCCTGGCCGAGGAGGCGCTGCCCCCGCGGCAGCCGGCCGCGGTCTTCTCGGCCAACGTGGTGCAGGCCGTCAACGGCCCCGCCCGAGACTTCGGCGTACGCCGTGGCATGCGGCGGCGCGACGCCCAGGCGCGCTGCCCCGAGATCGCCGTCCTGCCCGCCAACCCCGACCGCGACGCGCGGGCCTTCGAGGACGTGCTCGTGGTGCTCGAGCAGCTGCGGCCCGGGGTGGCCCCGCTGCGGCCTGGCCTGGTGGCGCTCCGCTCGCCGGGCCGGTTCTACGGCGGGGAGTCCGAGGCCGCGGCGGTCGTGGCCGAGCAGCTGGTCGGCCACGGGGTCTGGGACTGCCGGGTGGGGATCGCCGATGAGCTGTTCACCGCCGAGCAGGCGGCCCGGCGCGCCGGGCCGCAGGACAGCGTCGTGGTGCCGGCGGGGGAGTCGGTGCCGTTCCTGCGCGCCCTGCCGGTCGAGGTGCTGGAGGACCCCGAGACCGTCGGCCTGCTCAAGCGGCTGGGCCTGCGCTCGCTGGGCCAGCTGGCCGACCTGGGCGCCGGTGACGTGCTGGCCCGGTTCGGTCGGCAGGTGGCCTGGGTGCACCGGGTCGTCTCGGGTCGCGGCGAGACGCTGCTCGCCGAGCGCACCGCCCCGCCCGACCTCGAGGTGCACGTCGACTTCGAGCCGCCGCTGGACTCCGCGGAGACCATCTGCTTCAGCGCCCGGCGCACCGCCGACGCCTTCGTCGAGCAGCTGGCCCGCCACGGCCTGGTCTGCACCGAGCTGCTCGTGCAGGCCGAGGCCGACGGCGTCGTGGCCTCCTCGCGGCGGTGGGTGCACCCGCGCTGGTTCGGCGCCGCGGACGTCGTCGACCGGCTGCACTGGCAGCTCCAGGGCGCGATGAACGGGATGAGCCGGGGCGGGGAGATCCGCGCCCCCGTCGGGCGGGTGCGGTTCGTGCCCGAGACCGTCGTCCCCGACTCCGTCCACGCCGACGGGCTCTGGGGCGGCACCGACGAGCGGGTCCAGCGCGGCATCGCGCGGGTCCAGGGGATGCTCGGCCACGAGGCGGTCCTCGTGCCGGTGCTCCAGGGCGGCCGCGCCCCGGCGGACCGGCAGGCGATGGTGCCCTGGGGCGAACGGCCCACCGGGCTGCGCCCGACCGGCCTGCCCTGGCCGGGCGCCCTCCCGCCCCCCGCGCCCGCCCGGGTGCTGGCCGACCCGTGGCCCGCGGCGCTCGTCGGCCCCGGCGGGCGGCCGGTCGTGGTCGACGAGCGGGGCGCGGTGCGCGGCGAGCCGGCGCGGTTCCGCCCGCACGCCGACGAGCCGTGGCAGCCGGTCGCGGCGTGGGCCGGCCCGTGGCCGGTCGAGGAGCTGTGGTGGGAGGGCACCCCGCGGCGGGTGGCCCGCTTCCAGGTGGTCGGGGTCGATGGCCGGGCCTGGCTGATGACCTACGACCAGGCCGCCGCGGAGTCGGTGTGGTGGACCGAGGCGGGCTACGACTGATGACCCGGTCGAGAGGAGGGGACTGATGGGCTGGAACAACCCCGCCATGCCGTGGGCCGAGCTCGAGCGGCGGCTCTCCGGGCGCCCCGACCTGTCCTCGGAGGCGCCGATCTCGCGGCGCAAGAGCCGGCCGAAGCAGACCGACGTCGCCGCCCCCGACGGGCCGGTGGTGCCCTACGCCGAGCTGCACTGCCACTCCGGGTTCAGCTTCCTCGACGGCGCGAGCTCGCCGGACCAGCTGGTGCTCGAGGCGATCCGGCTCGGGCTGGACTCGTTGGCGATCACCGACCACGACGGCTTCCACGGGGCGCCGCTGTTCGCCGAGACCGCCCAGGTCAACGCCGCCCCCTCGGGGCGCTCGGGCCTGCGCACGGCGTACGGCTCGGAGCTCTCCCTCGACCTCGGCCGGGCCCAGCAGGGCGTGGCCGACCCCGAGGGCACCCACCTGCTGGTGCTCGCCCGCGGGGTGGAGGGCTACCACCGGCTGGCCGCGGCGATCACCGACGCCCACCTGCGCGGCCAGGAGAAGGGGCGACCGGTCTACGACCTCGCCGAGCTCGGCGAGCGCGGGCGCGGCCACTGGCTGGTGCTGACCGGGTGCCGCAAGGGCGCGGTGCGCTCGGCGCTCGCGGCCGAGGGGCCCGCCGCGGCGGCGCGCGAGCTGCGCCGGCTCGTGGAGCTGTTCGGCCGCGACTCGGTGGCCGTCGAGCTGGTCGACCACGGCTACCCGACCGACTCGGCCACCAACGACCTGCTCTTCGCGATGGCCGCCGAGCACGGCCTGCCCGCGGTGGCCACCAACAACGTCCACCACGCCCGCCCCGGCGACCACCGGCTGGCCGCGGCGATGGCGGCGATCCGGGCCCGGCGCAGCCTGGCGGAGATGGACGGCTGGCTGCCGGCGAGCGGCGCGGCGTCCCTGCGGTCGGGGGAGGAGATGGCGCGGCGCTTCGCCCGCTACCCCGGCGCGGTGGCCCGCTCGGTGGAGCTGGCCGACCAGGTCGTCTTCGACCTGCAGAAGGCGACCCCGCGGCTGCCCAAGGACGGCATCCCCGAGGGGCACACCCCGATCAGCTGGCTCAAGGTGCTGACCTGGCGCGGCTTCGAGGAGCGCTACTACGGCACCGACCTGGAGGCCGAGGCGCGCGCGAAGATCCACCACGAGCTGGAGGTCATCGAGCGCAAGGACTTCGCCGGCTACTTCGTCATCGTCCACGACATCGTCGCCTTCGCCCGCTCCCGCGGGATCCTGTGCCAGGGCCGCGGGTCGGCCGCCAGCTCGGTGGTCTGCCACGCGCTGGGCATCACCGCGATCGACCCGGTCTTCTACAAGCTCCCCTTCGAGCGGTTCATCTCCGAGCACCGCGACGAGGAGCCCGACATCGACGTGGACTTCGACTCCGACCGCCGCGAGGAGGTCATCCAGTGGGTCTATGAGCGCTACGGCCGGCACAACGCCGCCCAGGTCGCCAACGTGATCAGCTACCGCCCCAAGATGGCGGTCCGCGACGCCGCCAAGGCGCTCGGCTTCTCCCCGGGCCAGCAGGACGCCTGGTCGAAGTCGATCTCCAGCTGGAGCCGGGTCGAGCCGGACGGAGACCCCGGCGAGACCGCGATCCCCGAGCCGGTCGTGGCGCTGGCCAACCAGCTGCTCGCGGCGCCCCGCCACCTCGGCATCCACTCCGGCGGGATGGTGCTCACCGAGCGCCCCATCGGCGAGGTCTGCCCGATCGAGCACGCCCGGATGGAGAACCGCACCGTCCTGCAGTGGGACAAGGACGGCTGCGAGTTCATGGGCCTGGTCAAGTTCGACCTGCTCGGCCTCGGGATGCTCTCCGCGCTCGACCACATGATGCGGATCGCGGCCGAGCACCTCGGCGACCACTGGGAGCTGGCGACGATCCCCAAGGAGGAGCCGGCGGTCTACGACATGCTCTGCCGCGCCGACTCCATCGGCGTCTTCCAGGTCGAGAGCCGCGCCCAGATCGGCACCCTCCCGCGGCTGCAGCCGCGCTGCTTCTACGACCTGGCCATCGAGATCGCGCTCATCCGCCCCGGGCCGATCCAGGGCGGCGCGGTCCACCCCTACGTCCGCCGCGCCACCGGGCGCGACCCGGTCGAGTACCCCCACCCCGAGCTGGTCCCGGTGCTCGAGCGGACCCTCGGCGTACCGCTGTTCCAGGAGCAGCTGATGGACATGGCCAAGACCATCGGCGACTGCACGCCCGACGAGGCCGACCTGCTGCGCCGGGCGATGGGCTCCAAGCGCGGCATCGAGCGGATCGAGAGCATCAAGCACAAGCTGTACGCCGGGATGGAGCGGCGCGGCATCGTCGGCGACGACGCCGACGCGATCTACGTCAAGATCCTCTCCTTCGCCAACTTCGGGTTCGCCGAGAGCCACGCGCTGTCCTTCGCCAAGCTCGTCTACGCCAGCTCCTGGTTCAAGCTGCACTACCCGGGCGCGTTCCTCGCCGGGCTGCTGCGCGCCCAGCCGATGGGCTTCTACTCCGCGCAGTCGCTCGTCGGCGACGCCCGGCGCCACGGCGTCACCGTGCTCAAGCCCGACCTCGAGCGCTCCCGCGCCCGGGCCGACCTCGAGCCGCTGGGCCCCGGCGCGCGCACCACCGGGATGGACTCCTGCCTGCTCGACCACCCGGGCAAGACGTTCTTCGTCCCCGGCACCCCCGACCCCACCCCGCAGCACCGGCGCGACGCGGCGTACGCCGTCCGGCTGGGGCTGGACTCGGTGCGCGGGATCGGCCCCGAGGTGGCGGCGCGGATCGTGGCCGCCCGGGCCGAGCGCCCCTTCCGCGACCAGGTCGACCTCTCGCGCCGCGCCGGCCTCGACACCCGCCAGCTCGAGGCGCTGGCGACCGCGGGGGTCTTCGACTCCAGCGGGCTGACCCGGCGCCAGGCGCTGTGGAACGCCGGCTGGACCGAGCAGGAGGACCAGCTCGAGGGGGTCCGGGCCTCGGGGGCGGCGCCGATGCTGCCCGACATGGACGAGGTCGAGGTGACGATGGCCGACCTGTGGGCCACCGGGGTCACCACCGACAGCCACCCGTTCGGCCACCTGCGCGACCAGCTGCGCCGCGCCGGGATCCGGTCGGTGGCCGACCTGGCCGCGACCGAGGCCAACCGCCGGATCAGCGTCGCGGGGCTGGTCACCCACCGCCAGCGGCCCGGCACCGCCGGCGGGGTCACCTTCCTCAACCTCGAGGACGAGACCGGCATGCTCAACGTCATCTGCACCGTCGGGGTCTGGCGGCGCCACCGCAAGGCCGCCGCCGGGTCCGCGGCGGTCGTCATCCGCGGGATGCTCGAGCGCGAGGACGGCGCCACCAACCTGGTGGCCGACAAGATCTCCTCCCTCGAGGAGCTGCACCCCGAGGCCGGCCGCGCGCTGCGGGACAAGCACCGCTCGCGCGACTTCCGCTGACGCCGCCGGCGATGTGGCCGGCCGTCTCGCCGGTGGGAGGATGGAGCGCGTGCCTTCCGTCCTGCCCGCCGGTGACCCGGTGCCCGAGGACGGCGCCCTGCCGGAGGAGTCGCTGGCGCGGCTGGGGGAGCGGCCGTTCGGGTTCTACGTGCACGTGCCGTTCTGCACGGTGCGCTGCGGCTACTGCGACTTCAACACCTACACCGCCTCCGAGCTGGCGACCACCGGCGGCGCCACCGTCTCCCGCGGGTCCTACGCGGCCGCCGCGATCGAGGAGGTACGCCGCGCGCGGCGCGTGCTCGGCGACCGCGACCTCCCCGTGGAGACCGTCTTCCTCGGCGGCGGCACCCCCACGCTGCTGAGCCCGCAGGACCTCGGCTCGGTGCTGGCCGCGATCGATGAGGAGTTCGGCCTGGTGGCCGGCGCCGAGGTGACCACCGAGGCCAACCCCGACAGCGTCGACCTGGCCTACCTCGACGGGCTCCGGGCGGCCGGCTTCACCCGCGTCTCGATCGGCATGCAGTCCGCGGTGCCGCACGTGCTCGGCGTGCTCGACCGCACCCACGACCCGCTCCGGGTCCCCGCCGCCGTGGAGTGGGCCCGCGCCGCGGGGTTCGACCAGGTCAGCCTCGACCTCATCTACGGCACGCCGGGGGAGTCCCTCGAGGACTGGGCGGTCTCCCTGGACGCCGCGCTGGCCTGCGCGCCCGACCACGTGTCGGCGTACGCGCTCATCGTCGAGGAGGGGACCGCCCTGGCCCGCCGGGTGCGGCGCGGCGAGGTGCCGATGCCCGACGACGACGACCTGGCCGACAAGTACCTCCTGGCCGACGAGCAGATGGCCGCGGCCGGGCTCGGCTGGTACGAGGTGTCGAACTGGAGCCGCGACCGGGCCTCGCGGTGCCGGCACAACGAGCTCTACTGGACCGGCGCGGACTGGTGGGGCGTCGGCCCCGGCGCGCACTCCCACGTCGGCGGGACGCGCTGGTGGAACGTCAAGCACCCCGCGGCGTACGCCGACCGGCTGGCCGCCGGGCGCAGCCCCGCCCACGCCCGCGAGGTGCTCACCGCCGAGGACCAGCGGGTCGAGCGGGTGCTGCTGGAGCTGCGGCTCGCCGACGGGCTCGACCGCGCCGTGCTCGACGAGGCCGGGAACGCAGCAGTCCCCGGCCTGGTGGACCGGGGACTGCTGGTGGTGCGGGGCGACCGGCTGGTGCTCACCCGCGAGGGCCGGCTGCTCGCCGACGCCGTGGTGCGCGACCTGCTCAGCTGACCATCCGGATGGTCAGCGGGTAGCGGTAGAGCTCGCCGTTGGCGGCCTTCACCGACCCGATGATCGTGAGGACCAGCCACAGCACGCCGACGATCGGCAACAGGATGAACCCGATCAGGACGAACATCAGCACGAACGCGACGATCCCGTAGATGAGGATCGAGAGCTGGAAGTTCAGCGACTCCACGGCCTGCGCGCGGACGTAGGCCGACTGGTTGCCCTTGACCAGCATCACCAGCAGCGGGCCGAGGAACGCCATGGCGACGAACGCGCCGATCAGCGCCGACCAGTGTGCGGCGCCGCCCCAGGTGCGCTCGTCGGGGTTCATCGGGCCGCCGCCCTGGTAGGGCTGCTGGCTGTAGGGCTGCTGGCTGTAGGGCTGCTGGTACGGCTGCTGTCCGTAGGGCTGTTGCCCGTACGGCTGCTGGCCGTACGGCTGGTTCCCGGAGGGCTGGCCCTGCGGGTCGGACGGCGGGGGGCCGTAGGGGTCGCTCACGGGTGCTCCTCGGTGACGAAGTCGATCAACTCCTCGACCCTACCGAGAAGCGCCGGCTCGCAGTCGTTGAAGGAGTGCACCTTGCCCAGGATGTGCTTCCACGCGCGGGCGATGTCGGCCTGGTCGCGGTGCGGCCAGCCCAGCTGCTGGCACACGCCCTTCTTCCACTCGATGTGGCGCGGGACGTCCGGCCAGGCCTGGAGCCCGAGGCGGTCGGGCTTGACCGCCGCCCAGATGTCGATGAACGGGTGCCCGACGATCAGCACGTGCTTGCCGACCGGCGAGCGGCGGACGGCATCGGCGATCCGGCTCTCCTTGGAACCCTTGACCAGGTGGTCGACCAGGACGCCGACGCGGCGGTTCGGGCCCGGGCGGAAGTCGCGCAGCTGCTCGCCGAGGTCGTCGACGCCGTCGAGGTACTCCACGACGACGCCCTCGATGCGCAGGTCGTCGCCCCACACCTTCTCCACGAGCTCGGCGTCGTGGCGGCCCTCGACGAAGATCCGGCTGGCCCGGGCGACCCGGGCCTTCGCGTCGTGCACCGCGATCGAGCCGGACGCGGTCCGGGTGGGCTTGGCCGGCGCGGCCTGCCGGACCGGCGCGACCAGGATGACCGGGCGGCCCTCGAGGAGGAAGCCGGCGCCGAGCGGGAAGGTGCGCCGCCGGTTGCGGCGGTCCTCCAGGGTGACGGTGTGCAGGTCGCGGTCGACGGCGACGATCTCGCCGACCCAGTCGGTGGTGACCTCCTCGACCACGGCGCCGAGGTCGGCGGGCGCCTCGACGGCACGGCCGCGCTTGGGCGCGCGCCAGTCGGTGGAGAGGACGTCGGATCCGTAGCGATCGGTCACGCCTCCGACGCTAGGCCGGGGCGCCGACGGTGCGCCGTACGCCGCGCCGGTCAGTCGTCCTGTGACGTGCTCGACCCGTCCTGCTCGTCCTGCTGGTCCTGCTGGTCCTGGTCGGCGTGCTTGCCCTCCTCGAGCAGGTCGCCGGCGGTCTCGCCGGGCTCGAGGCCCTCCGCGAGCGGGTTGTCCTCGCCTGGCTGGAGGTCGTCGGGCAGCTGGTCGTCGCCGATGCCGGTCGCGTCCTGGCCGGCGTCCTCGGGGGTGGGCTCGCTCATGGCGGGTCCGTACCCGCTTCAGATCAGCGGCAAGCGCCGCTGGCTGCCCGGCAGGTGGGCGTAGGCGCGGGCGACGGCGGTGGCCAGGTGCTCGCGCGGCCAGGGCCACTCCGCGGCGTCGAGCGCGTCGGCGAGCGGCACGCCGCGCGAGGCCAGGTCGCGGGCGGTCTCGGCGACGATGCCGATCTGGTTGCGCTGCTCCTCGACGGCCTCGCGGTCCACGACCGGCCCGTGGCCCGGGACGACGACCGAGGCGGAGGTGGTCAGCCCGAGCACGATGTCGAGGCTGAGCGGCCACTCCATCGGCCAGGAGTCCTCCCCGAACGACGGCGGGGCCGAGGACTCGACCAGGTCGCCGGCCACCAGCACGTCGGCGTCGGGCACCCGCAGGACCAGGTCGCCGGCGGTGTGCCCGCGCCCGGGGTGGACCAGCTCGAGGGCGCGGTCGCCGAGGTCGAGCACGCGGGCGGAGGAGAAGGTCTGGTCGGGCACCACCACCGTGGTCGCGAGGACGTCGTCGCGGTGCGGGTCGGCCGGGTCGGCGGCGTACCGCTCCTGGACGGCGGCGGCGCCCCGCTCGAGCTCGGCGACGGCCTCCTCGTGGGCGTGGATCGGCAGGTCGGCGCGGAGCTCGCGGAAGGCCTGGTTGCCGAAGGTGTGGTCGAAGTGCCAGTGGGTGTTGACGACGGCGACGACCTCGCCGGCGCCGAGGGCGCGTACGTCGTCGGCGAGCGCGCGCCCGGCCGCGGCCGAGCCGTGGGTGTCGACGACGACCAGCCCGCGCTCGCCCCCGACGACGGTCGTGGTCACGTCGAACCAGGGGCGGCGGGTCACCCAGACCCGGTCGGCGATCTCGGTGAAGGTCACCCGGCGAGCCTAGGCGGCTCCCCTCGCGTCGAGGTCAGCACATGCCGTGGTGCAGCTGGCGGCGCAGCAGGTCGCCGAGCTCGGCGGTCGTGCGGGCCGCCCGGGGGAAGTGCAGGACGGTGCGGTCGGCGCCGTGCGGGCCGACCCACTGCACCTCGACGCGGTCGGTGCGCAGGTCGGCGAGGCCCACGCCGACGACGTCGTCCATCGGGGCCCCGGTGGCGGTGGAGACGGCCCGGCGCAGCTCGTCCTGGTGGTGGCTGTTGGCGTGCTCGACCGAGCGCTGGAGGTAGCCGCGGTTGAGCTGGTGCTCGGGGGCGCGGAACGCCGCGACATCGACGTGCACCGGCTGCTCGGCTGGGATGCCCGCGCGGGTCGTGCGGCCCAGGGCGACGAGGTCGGGCTCGAGCGCGACGACCTCGCGGGGGTCCCCGCAGCACTCGCAGACCTCCCGACCGCGGACGACCAGCCGGCCGGCGAGGGCGAGCGTCGCCGTGCGGTCGGCGGAGCCGCGGGGGCCGAGACCGCTGTGGAGGGTGAGCAGCGCCCGCAGGCCGTCGGCGGCGGCGACGGCCAGCTCGGAGCCGAGCGGCGTCGAGAACGTCGGCTCGCCTCCGCAGTCCCGCATGCCGGTGCCGGCCGCTTCCTCGCCCTCGAGCACGCCAGGGACGCCGTCGACCGCCAGGTGGACACCCGCGGGGCAGGAGAGGATGCTGCGTGCCGCGGCCGCGAGCCGGGTCGGGTCGTGGCGGACGCTGCTGCTCGGGACGACGGTCATACGGTGCTCCCTCGGTGCGACTTAGGTGAGCCTAACCTATGCACGAGGTGGGCGCTGGGGCCAGGACCGCGTCTCGATCGCCGAGATCGCGGCACCCGCGCCGCCGCGCGCTACAGTTGGCACTCAGCCGTGACGAGTGCCAGATCGAATCCGAGATGGGGTGGAGGCGACGTGCAGGAGGACCGCAGGCTCGCCGTGCTGCGGGCCATCGTCGAGGACTACGTGGCGACCGAGGAGCCGGTGGGCTCCAAGGCCCTGGTCGAGCGGCACGCGCTGGGCGTCTCGCCCGCGACGGTGCGCAACGACATGGCCGTGCTGGAGGACGAGGGCTACATCACCCAGCCCCACACCAGCGCCGGGCGGGTCCCCACCGACAAGGGCTACCGGCTCTTCGTCGACCGGCTGAGCACGGTCAAGCCGATGTCGCCGGCCGAGAAGCGCGCGATCTCCTCCTTCCTCGACGGCGCCGTCGACCTCGACGACGTGGTCACCCGGTCGGTCCGGCTGCTCTCGCAGCTGACCCGCCAGGTCGCCGTCGTGCAGTACCCCACGCTCTCCCGCTCGACGGTGCGCCACGTCGAGCTGGTCGCGCTCGCCCCGACCAAGCTGCTGGTCGTGCTCATCCTCAGCACCGGCCGGGTCGAGCAGCGCCTCGTCGAGCTCCCCGCGGAGCTGGCCGAGGACGCGCTGGCCGATCTCCGCTCGCGGGTCAACCGGGCGGCCACCGGCGAGGTCATCGCCGACGCCGTACGACGCCTGCGCGAGGCGGTGCCCGAGGCCACCGGCCCCGGGCCGGACCAGGACGCCGGCGTCACCCGCGCGGTCGTCGAGACGCTCGCCGACGCGATGGAGGACCACCGCTCCGATGCGCGGATCGCGGTCGGCGGGGCCGCCAACCTCGCGCGCTACGGCGACTCCTTCGACTCCGCCGTACGTCCGCTGCTCGAGGCGCTCGAGGAGCACGTCGTGCTGCTCAAGCTCCTCGGCGAGGCGACCGAGGGAGGCGCGGTCACGGTGCGCATCGGCGCCGAGGGCCCCTACGAGCAGCTCGCCTCCACCAGCGTCGTCGCCACCGGGTACGGCCCGCGCGACGAGGCGCTGGCCACGTTGGGCATCGTCGGCCCCACGCGGATGGACTACCCCGGGACGATGTCGGCGGTGCGAGCCGTCGCCCGCTACGTCTCCCGGATCCTCGACGAGGGCTGACGGTGCCCTCGCCCCGACGTACCCCGCACATCCCCGATCTCCAGAAGGAACACAGGTGAGCCAGGACCTCTACGAGCTGCTCGGAGTCGACCGCGACGCGGACGACACCGCGATCAAGAAGGCCTACCGCCGGCTCGCGAGGCAGTACCACCCGGACGTCAACCCCGAGCCGGAGGCGCAGGAGCGGTTCAAGGAGGTCTCCCGCGCCTACGAGGTGCTCTCGGACCCGCAGAAGCGGGCGGCGTACGACCGGGGCGGCGACCCGTTCGGCGGGGCGGCCGGCGGCTTCGGCCAGGGCCCGGGCTTCTCCTTCACCGACATCATGGACGCCTTCTTCGGCGGCCAGCCCGGTGCGGCCGGGGGCGGCCGCGGTCCGCGACCGCGCGTGCGCCGCGGGCAGGACGCGCTGATCCGGCTGGAGGTCAGCCTCGCCGAGGCGGCGTTCGGCGTCACCCGCGAGCTCAAGGTCGACACGGCCGTGCTGTGCACGGCCTGCCACGGCGACGGCGCCGCCCCGGGCAGCCAGCCGGTGCCGTGCGAGACCTGCCGCGGCCAGGGCGAGGTCGCCCACGTGCAGCGCTCGTTCCTCGGTGAGATCCGCACGCTGCGCCCGTGCGCGGCGTGCCGCGGCTTCGGCACGATCATCCCCGAGCCGTGCCGCGAGTGCTCCGGCGACGGCCGCGTGCGCTCCCGCCGCACCCTGACTGTCAAGATCCCCGCCGGCGTCGACACCGGCACCCGCGTCCAGCTCGCCGAGCAGGGCGAGGTCGGGCCCGGCGGCGGCCCCGCGGGCGACCTCTACGTCGAGATCCAGGTCGCCGCGCACCCCGTCTTCACCCGCCACGGCAACGACCTGCACTGCACGGTCACCGTCCCGATGACCGCCGCCGCGCTCGGCACCTCGCTGACGCTGCCGACGCTCGAGGCCGACGTCGAGCAGGGCGCCGACTCCGGCGTGGAGACCGAGTTCGAGCTCGAGATCCCCGCCGGCACCCAGTCCGGCACCGAGCAGGTGCTCCGCGGCCGGGGCGTGCCCGGGCTCCGCGGCGGCCGCGGCGACCTGGTCGTCTCCGTCGCCGTCGAGACCCCGCAGCGCCTCGACCCCCGCCAGGAGGAGCTGCTGCGCGAGCTGGCCGCGATCCGCGGCGAGGAGACCCCGTCGGGGCAGGTCAAGCCCGGCTCGAAGTCGTTCTTCGGCCGGCTCCGCGACGCCTTCGACGGCCACTGATGTCGCTGCCGGTCCACCTCGTCCCGACGCTGGAGGGCGCCGGGGTCGGGTCGACCGTGACCGTCGAGGGAGACGAGGCGCACCACGCCGTCGCCGTCCGCCGGCTGCGGGTGGGGGAGAGCGTCGTCCTCACCGACGGGGCCGGCACCTCGGTCACCGCCGAGGTGACCTCGACCGGCAAGCGGGTCTTCGAGGCGTCCCTCGCCGACGTACGCCGGGTGGCGGCGCCGACGCCGGCCGTGATCGTGGTCCAGGCGCTCCCGAAGGGCGACCGCGGCGAGCTCGCCGTGGAGGTGCTCACCGAGGTGGGCGTCGCGCGCGTCGTGCCCTGGGCGGCGTCCCGCTCGGTCGCGGTCTGGAAGGGCGAGCGGGCCGCGAAGTCGCTGGCCAAGTGGCGCTCCACCGCCCGGGAGGCCGCCAAGCAGGCCCGCCGCTCGTGGTTCCCCGAGGTCTCCGATCTCGCCTCGACCGCCGACGTCGTCGCGCTGCTGGAGTCCGCGACGCTCGGCGTGGTCCTGCACGAGGAGGCGTCGCTGCCGCTGGCCGCGCTCGAGGTGCCGGTCGAGGGCCCGGTGGTCGTCGTGGTCGGGCCGGAGGGCGGCCTGACCGAGGAGGAGGTCGCGGCGTTCACCGTCGCCGGCGCCTCCTCGGTGCGGCTGGGCGCGGAGGTGCTGCGTACGTCGACCGCGGGTGTCGCCGCCGTCGCCGCGCTGCTCTCGCGGACCTCCCGCTGGGGCTGAGCGCGGCCTCCTAGTCGGAGCCCGCCGCGCCGGCTACTCGACGGTGATGGTCTTGCTGTCCTCCATCGGGCCGCCGCCCTCGCCGCCGGAGGGGTCATCGGTGCGGGCGATGAAGGTGTAGGTGCCCGGCGCCAGGTCGGAGACGTCGACCTCGCTGGCCCACGGGTAGAGCTTGTCCATCCAGCCCTCGGCGGTCGCGTAGCCGTCGAGCACGACCTTCCCGCCGCTGTCGCGCACCTGCCACGGCACGTTCGCCTCGAAGGAGGAGGCGACGCCGCCGGCGGTGAAGGTGCCCGAGACGGTCGCGCCCTCCTCGGGGCCGCTGATGCTCACCAGGGCGAGCACCTCCAGCGGGGAGGCCTGGGCCAGGTCGCCCTCGAGGCCGAAGAGCGGCACCGGCGTGCCCTCGCCGTCGACGACGCGCACCGGCAGGCGCTCCTGGGCGACGCCCTGGAGGGTGTAGACGAGCTGCTGGGCGGCGAGCCGGGCGCCGTTCGCCGAGAGGCCGCCGCGCGTGGCCCAGCCGTCGTCGGCGACCTCCGCGACGATCGCGTCGCCCTCCTGCCGGACGTCGGCGAAGGACCCGTCCGGCCACAGCGAGCGGTAGTCGGGGTCGAGCACGTCGCCGCCGGTCACCAGCGCGGCGGCCGCGACGTACGGGTCACCGCTCACGCGGCGGAACTCGCGGTAGAGCCGCGCCCCCTGCGGGGTGTCGCCGACGAAGTAGGCCGGCACGGTGGTCTCCGCGTCGCCCTCCGAGGGGGCGGGGTTCGTCGGCTCGGCGGTGGGCTCGTCGGTCGCGTCGGTCGCGTCGGTCGGGGGGGAGGCGCTCGGCGAGGTCGTGCTGCCCGCGGGGGTGGGGTCCTCGGCTGAGCCGTCCTCGCCGCACGCGGTGAGCGCGAGGCCGAGGGTCGAGGCAGTCAGCAGGGCGGTGATCCGCAAGCGAGCATCCATGGGGCCATCCTCTCGGGTCCGGGCACCGATGCCGGTGAGACGCGCGCGGGGCAGCGCTAGGTTGCGTGCATGAGTGATGCGGACTGCCTTTTCTGCAAGATCGTCGCCGAGGAGGTGCCGGCCGAGGTCGTGCACGTCACCGAGCGGACCGTCGCGTTCCGGGACATCAACCCCCAGGCGCCGACGCACGTGCTCGTCGTGCCGCGCGACCACTACCCGAACGCCGCCGCGCTCGCCGCCGGCGACCCGGTCGCCTCCGCGGAGCTGGTCTCCGCCGCGGCGGCCATCGCCACGGCGGAGGGGCACGAGGACTACCGCCTCGTCTTCAACACCGGCGCCGGCGTCGGCCAGACCGTCTTCCACACCCACCTCCACCTGCTCGCCGGGCGGTCGATGACCTGGCCCCCGGGCTGAGGACCCGCAGGATCCGGTCCGAGGGCGGGCGTAGGCCTAGACCGAGCACCCGCGTCCTCCGGACGTACCGAAGTCCCTCCGGCATCTCGTCCTACGCGGGGCACCGGGTTCCTCTCGCGACTTCGGTACGTCCGCCGGTCGCGCACTACCGATAGCCGACGAGGGTCGGGGTGGCGGTGAGGACGCGTAGGCCGATGGCCTCGCCAGGGATGGTGACCGTGCCGTCGACGGGTTGCCAGGGTCCGCCGTCGACGCTGAACTCGGCGCTGTAGGTGGTGTCGACGCTCGGCGCCACCTGTCCTGCGGTGCGGTAGTCGTGGGTGACCTGGAGGTTCGGGTACGGCGCTCCGGGCTGGTCGGTGGTGGTGGTCGTGCCGTCGCCGAAGGCCCAGGTGTAGCGGGTGGGGTGGATGCGGAGCTCGACCTGTCGGCCGAGGAGGGTCACGGTGCGGGTGAGGTCGCCCTGCTCGGTGTAGAAGTTGGTCGCGAAGTTGACGAGTGTTCGGCCGTTGGGTGGCTGGACCTGGAGCTCGGCCGCCGGGAGCGGGATCCGCTGGAAGGCGGACGCCACCATGCCGGGGGTGAGCTGCGGCGCCGTTGCCGCAGGCTCAGTGCTCGGTGGTTCGCAGAACTCGAACGGATCGAGGCCCGTGCTAAGCGCGGCGCGAACGCATACTGCGTCAAGATCCGAGTCGCGCGGTGGGAGAGGCCCCGAGTGACCCGTGGCGGCCGATGCTGACGTCTGGTCCGCGTCGCACACCTCGTGCACCTGGACGGTGGCAACACCTTGGACAAGCACCACTTGTTCCACGAAGGTGCAGCCCGCCCGGGCCTCGACCTGCGTCAACAGCACGCTGGCACCGGCCGACAGCAGCAGCAGGAGGACGCGGATCACGAGAGGTAACCGATGAAGTCAACGAGCCAGCGGCCTCCACCGTGCCGTAGCCGGAAAGTCGCCATGTGATTCTCCGCGCCGTATTCGACGGGAGAGGCGCCCTCCGACGGGATGGTGCTGCCTGCTGCGTAGGTGAGTCCGACGGTCAAGTTCGCATGCGTATCTGTCTCGGACTGGACTTCGAGCCCGGCTATCTCCCAGCCCGGCGTCTGGAACCGGCCGCCGCTTCCGTAAACCGCTTCGATGGGTTCGACCAGGTCCTCGCAGGTGCTGCAGCTCGGTGAGCTCAGCGACTCGACGCCAGATGTGTCGCCATTCTGGAGAGCGCGGTTACGCGCTTCGACCCACGCCCGCACCGCATCTTCGGGGCTCTGAGCCACCGGCGTTGGCGAGGCGGCGGCCGGGGAGGTGGTGGCCGAGGCGGAGGGTTCGGGCGCGAAGGTCGGTTCGGGGTCGTCGCCGGTGCAGGCGGAGAGCGCGAGGGCGATGGTGAGCGTCAGGGCGCCGAGGGTGCGCAGTGACATGTGGTGGTCCTTCCCGAGACCCCGGCGCCCAGACCGAGGCGCCCGCTTCGGACGATAACCACGTCGTACTGCGTTCGGCCACCGTTGGATCAGCGGTTGTGGACAAGGCCCGCCCCAGCGGTCACGCCGGCCCCACCAGCGCCCATCAGCCCCACCAGACGGGGCTCAGAAGAGCTGCAGGACCCGCAGGGCGGCGAAGACGACGGGGAGCCCGAAGACGACGAGCATCACCCAGGCGGTGATCCGGTGCCGCCGCTTGGTGGGGTCGAGCCGGCTGGCGAAGTCGAGGAGGGCGCCGTCGGGGACGTGGGCGGTGAGGCCCATCCGGTGGGCGTCGGGCGGCAGGTGCAGGCCCGCCTCCCAGGACGGCGGGGTGTCGTCGTCGTGGTCGTCGGGGTCCTCGACCGGGTCATGCGGGTCATACGGGTCACGCGGGTCACCGGGAACACTCGGCACGCTCTCGACGCTACGCCCGTGCCGGGCAACTCGCTGGGGCGCGAGCGCGCCCTCCCGTAGCATGGCCAGGCACCCACCGTCGACGAAAGGCCGCCCGACCGGGCATCCATGACTGACAGCCAGACCCACGCCACGCGGCACACCGTCGTGGTCCCGAACAGCATCAACATGGTGAGCCTCCTGGGGCCCGGGGACGAGCACCTCGGCCTCATCGAGCAGGCCTTCGACGCTGACGTCCACGTCCGCGGCAACCGGATCACGCTGTACGGCGAGCCGGGCGAGGTCGCCCTCGCCGAGCGGCTGCTCGATGAGCTGGTGACGATCATCCGCACCGGCCAGGGCGTGACCGGGGAGACCGTCGAGCGCGTGCTCGCGATGCTGCGTGCCGAGACCACCGAGCGCCCCGCCGACGTGCTGAGCCTCAACATCCTCAGCAACCGCGGCCGCTCGATCCGCCCCAAGACGCTGAACCAGAAGCGCTACGTCGACTCCATCGACAAGCACACGGTCACCTTCGGCATCGGCCCCGCGGGCACGGGCAAGACGTACCTCGCGATGGCCAAGGCCGTCCAGGCGCTGCAGAGCAAGAACGTCAACCGGATCATCCTCACCCGCCCGGCCGTCGAAGCCGGCGAGCACCTCGGCTTCCTGCCGGGCACGCTGAGCGAGAAGATCGACCCCTACCTGCGCCCGCTCTACGACGCGCTGCACGACATGATCGACCCCGAGTCGATCCCGAAGCTGATGGCGGCCGGGACGATCGAGGTGGCGCCGCTGGCGTACATGCGCGGTCGCACGCTCAACGACTCCTTCATCATCCTCGACGAGGCGCAGAACACCACGCCCGAGCAGATGAAGATGTTCCTGACCCGGCTCGGCTTCGGCTCGAAGATCGTGGTCACCGGCGACATCACCCAGACCGACCTGCCCGGCGGGGTCAAGTCGGGCCTGCGGATCGTCGAGGGGATCCTCGACGGCGTGGAGGACATCTCGTTCAACCGGCTCACCAGCCACGACGTCGTGCGGCACCGCCTGGTCGGCAAGATCGTGGCGGCGTACGACGAGTTCGACGCCGAGCGCGAGCGGATCGTCGAGCAGCGCGCGGCCAAGGACGCGGGCCGATGAGCATCGAGGTCCTCGACGAGTCCGGCCACGGGCTCGACGTCCGGTGGCTGGCCGACCTCAGCCGGTTCGTGATGGACCGGATGCGGGTCCACCCGATGGCCGAGCTGTGCATCAAGGCCGTCGACGAGGCGACCATCGCCGAGCTCAACGAGCAGTGGATGGAGAAGGAGGGGCCGACCGACGTCCTCGCCTTCCCGATGGACGAGCTGCGCCCCGGCCTGGTCGACGAGGAGCCCGAGGAGGGCGTGCTCGGTGACCTGGTGCTGTGCCCGGACATCGCCGAGAAGCAGGGCGAGGCCGCCGGCCACGGCAAGGACGCGGAGATCGAGCTGCTGACGGTCCACGGGATCCTGCACCTGCTCGGCTACGACCACGCCGAGCCCGAGGAGCACAAGGAGATGTTCGGTCTCCAGGACGAGCTGCTGAAGGAGTGGCGCTCCCGGTGACCGCCGGAGACGTCGGGCTGCTGGTCACAGCAGCCGGGCTCGTCGTCCTCGCAGGGCTCTTCAGTGCCGTCGACGCGGGCATCAGCGCCTTCTCGCGCGCCCGCGCCGAGGAGCTGGTCGGGGAGGAGCGCGCCGGCGCGAAGAAGCTGGTCGCGCTGCTCGACGACCCGGTCCGCTACCTCAACACCGCGCTGTTCCTCCGCATGCTGTGCGAGGTCGCCGCGATCGTCCTGGTCGCCCTGCACGTCGACGAGGTCCTCGATGGCGCCTGGTGGGCCAGCGTGCTGCTCACGATCGCCATCATGTTGGTGGTCAGCTTCGTGGTCATCGGCGTCGCGCCGCGCACCCTGGGCCGCCAGCACTCCGAGACCGTCGCGCTGTTCTCCGCCGGCCCGCTGATGGCGCTGTCCCG
This sequence comes from Nocardioides marmotae, assembly GCF_013177455.1. Taxonomy (NCBI): domain Bacteria; kingdom Bacillati; phylum Actinomycetota; class Actinomycetes; order Propionibacteriales; family Nocardioidaceae; genus Nocardioides; species Nocardioides marmotae. The sequence continues at coordinate 3,021,665 of NZ_CP053660.1, read as the reverse complement.
CGTGCTCGGCCCGCTGCCGCGGCTGCTCATCGTCGTCGGCAACGCCCTGACGCCGGGCAAGGGCTTCCGCGAGGGCCCGTTCTCCACCGAGACCGAGCTGCGCGAGCTGGTCGACCTCGCCGAGGCCTCGGCGGTCATCGAGTCCGGTGAGCGCCGGATGATCCACTCGGTCTTCGAGCTCGGCGACACCTCCGCCCGCGAGGTGATGGTCCCGCGCAACGACGTGGTCTACGTCGAGCGCCACAAGAACCTGCGCCAGACGATGTCGCTGTTCCTGCGCTCGGGCTTCTCCCGCGTGCCGGTCATCGAGGACAACCTCGACACGATCGTCGGCTTCGCCTACCTCAAGGACGTGGTGCGCCGCGACTTCGAGGCGCCCGAGGTCGAGCTGACCCAGCGCATCGACGAGGTCATGCGCCCGGCGACGTACGTCCCGGAGTCCAAGCCGGTCGACGCGCTGCTCTCGGAGATGCAGGCCAACCGCCAGCACATCGCGGTCGTCGTCGACGAGTACGGCGGCACCGCCGGCATCATCACCATCGAGGACCTCCTCGAGGAGATCGTCGGCGAGATCACCGACGAGTACGACGAGGAGCAGGTCGAGAGCGAGGAGCTGCCCGACGGCCAGGGCTGGCGGGTCTCCTCGCGCTACCCGGTCGACGACCTCGACGAGCTGTTCGGCTTCGACGTCGAGGAGGAGGACGTCGACAGCGTCGGCGGCCTGATGGCCAAGCACCTCGGCCGGGTCCCGATCCCGGGCTCGGTCGTGGTGGCGCACGGCCTGCGCTTCGAGGCCGAGGGCCCCGCCGGCCGCCGCAACAAGGTCGCCACCGTCCGGATCGTCCCGGTCGGCGAGGAGTCCGACGAGAGCACCCAGGAGGACGAGTGACCGACCACGAGACCAGCAGCGAGACCAGCAGCGAGACCAGCGCGGAGGACCGCAAGCTGGTGACCCTCGCCCGGGCGACCCGCGCCCGCACGCGGACGGCCGAGGGCGCGGCGGTCCGCGACGCCGACGGGCGGACGTACGCCGCCGCGACGGTCGACCTGCCCTCGCTGCAGGTCTCCGCGCTCGGCGTGTGCGTCGCGATGGCCGTGGCCTCGGGCGCGACCGGCCTCGAGGCGGCCGTGGTGCTGACCGAGGCCGACGCGCTCGCCGCGACCGACCTGGGCGCCCTGCGCGACCTCGGCGGCGCCGGCGTCGTGGTCCACCGCGGCGACCCGCGCGGCACCCTGGTGGAGACCACCACCACCTGAGCCCCGCCCGGGGGACCGGGCGGGAACGGGCGAGAAGCGGGCCGAGGCCGGCCGGCCCGGGCCGAAGGTCAAGCGCGCGCGGGCGCGCCGTCCGGGAGTAACTTGTTGCCCGTGACAACCGTCAGCGCCTGGCAGCGGCACGCCGAGGCGGTCGACCGGCTGCGGGACTCCTACGCCGCCATCCCCTCCGGGGCGCCCGTCCGGCTGGCCAAGCAGACCTCCAACCTGTTCCGGCCGCGCTCCGAGCCGATCGGCCCGGGCCTCGACGTCAGCGGCCTGACCGGGGTCATCGAGGTCGACCCGATCGCGCGCACCGCCGAGGTGCAGGGCATGTGCACCTACGAGGACCTCGTGGACGCGACCCTGCCCCACGGGCTGGTCCCCTACGTCGTCCCGCAGCTGCGCACGATCACCCTCGGCGGCGCGGTCACCGGCCTGGGCATCGAGTCGACCAGCTTCCGCAACGGGCTGCCGCACGAGTCGGTGCTGGAGATGGACGTCTTCACCGGCGCCGGTGAGGTCGTCACCACCCGCCCCGGGGACGACCTGTTCGACACCTTCCCGAACTCCTACGGCTCGCTCGGGTACGCCACCCGGCTGCGGATCAGCCTCGAGCGGGTGCCGTCGTACGTCGCGTTGCGCCACGTGCGGGTCGAGCCGTTCCTGCTCGCCAAGACCATCGAGTCGATCGTCGCGACCGGCGAGCACGACGGCGTCCGCGTCGACGGGCTGGACGGCACTGCCTTCGCCCCGGACGAGGTCCACCTGACGCTGGCGACCTGGCAGGAGGAGCCGGGCCCGACCAGCGACTACACCGGGCAGGACATCTACTACCGCAGCATCCGCGAGCGGCCCACCGACCTGCTGACGACCTATGACTACCTGTGGCGCTGGGACACCGACTGGTTCTGGTGCTCCGGCGCGTTCGGCGCCCAGCACCCCCTCGCGCGCCGGGTCTGGCCGCGCCGCTGGCGCCGCTCGGACGTCTACCACCGGCTCGTGGCGCTCGAGCGCCGCTACGGCGTCGTCGACCGGCTCGACCGCCGGGCCGGCCGGCCACAGCGCGAGCGGGTGATCCAGGACGTCGAGGTGCCGGTGGACCGGCTCACGGAGTTCCTCACCTGGTTCGACGAGGCGGTGGGGATGCGGCCGGTGTGGCTGTGCCCCCTGGTCGCGAAGGCCGACTGGCCGACGTACCCGCTCGAGCCGGGCGCGACGTACGTCAACGTCGGGTTCTGGGGCACCGTCCCCGTCGGCCCCGAGGCACCCGAGGGCCCGCGCAACCGGGCCATCGAGGAGAAGGTCCACGAGCTGGGCGGGCACAAGTCGCTCTACTCCGAGGCGTTCTACGACCGCGCGACCTTCGACCGGCTCTACGCCGGCGAGCACCTCGCTGCCGTCAAGCAGGCGTTCGACCCCGACGACAGGCTGACCAGCCTCTACGACAAGGTGGTGAGGAGACGATGACCTCGATCTCGATCGGCGACGCGGTGGCGTCGCTGCTGCGCGACGGGATGCCGGTGCGCTTCGAGGCCTACGACGGGTCGTCGGCCGGGCCGGCCGACGCCGAGATCCGCCTGGAGCTGACCGACCCGCGCGGGCTGGCCTACATCATGACCGCGCCGGGCGACCTCGGCATGGTCCGGGCCTACGTCTCGGGGGACCTGCGGCTGCACGGGGTGCACCCCGGCGACCCGTACGAGGCGATGAAGCTGCTGATGGACCACCTGCGCTTCCGCAAGCCGAGCGCCGCCGAGGCGGTCCGGCTCGTGCGGGGCCTCGGGCTGACCCACCTCAAGCCGCCGCCGACCCCGCCGCAGGAGCACCTGCCGCGCTGGCGCCGCGTGGTCGAGGGCGTGCGCCACTCCCTGGCCCGCGACGCGGAGGCGATCAGCCACCACTACGACGTCTCCAACACCTTCTACCGCCACGTCCTCGGGCCCTCGATGGCCTACACCTGCGCGGTCTTCCCGACGACCGACGCCTCGCTGGAGGAGGCCCAGGCCGAGAAGTTCGACCTGGTCGCCCGCAAGCTCGACCTGCGGCCCGGCCAGCGGCTGCTCGACGTCGGCTGCGGCTGGGGCGGGATGGTCATCCACGCCGCCAAGGAGTACGGCGTCCGGACGCTCGGCGTCACGCTCTCGCGCGAGCAGGCGTCCTGGGCCAAGGAGGCCATCGACGAGGCCGGCGTCGGGGACCTGGCCGAGGTGCGGCACTCCGACTACCGCGACGTGCTGGAGACCGGGTTCGACGCGATCAGCTCGATCGGGCTGACCGAGCACATCGGGGTGCGCAACTACCCGGCGTACTTCGGCTTCCTGCGCGACCACCTCAAGCCCGAGGGCCGGCTGCTCAACCACTGCATCACCCGCCCGCACAACCGGCCGTCGAGCACCGGCGCGTTCATCGACCGCTACGTCTTCCCCGACGGGGAGCTGACCGGCTCCGGCGTGATCATCACCGCCGCCCAGGACGTCGGGCTGGAGGTCATGCACGAGGAGAACCTGCGCCGGCACTACGCGATGACGCTGCGCGAGTGGTGCCACAACCTGGTGGAGAGCTGGGACGCGTGCGTCGCCGAGGTCGGCGAGGGAACCGCGCGCGTGTGGGGGCTCTACATGGCCGGCTCGCGGCTCGCCTTCGAGCGCAACGGCATCCAGCTCCACCAGGTGCTGGCGGTCAACACCACCGCGGACGGGTCCGACGGATTCCCGCTGCGTCCGACGTGGTGACTAGCCTGACCCGGTGAGCACCCGGGCCCAGCAGCACTCCGCCGAGGTCGTCGGCCGGACCCAGGTCTCCGACCACCTCGTGCGGCTCGTGCTCGGCGGGCCCGGGCTCGCCGGCTTCACCTCGACCGGCATCCCCGACGAGTGGGTCGGTCTGGTGGTCCCCGGCCAGTTCCAGAGCCGGTACTACACCGTGCGCTCCTGGGACGGGGCCGAGCTGACCCTCGACGTCGTCGTCCACGACGTCGGCCTGGTCACCGAGTGGGCCCGGCGCGACGTCGTGGGGGAGACGGTCACCGTGACCGAGGCGAAGGGCTCCTTCGCGATGCCCGAGGGCGCGGCCTGGCTGCTGCTGGTCGGCGACCTGACCGCGCTGCCGGCCATGGCGCGCATCCGCGAGACCGTCGACGCGCCGACCCGCGTGTGGGCCGAGGTGCCCGCCGACGAGGACCTGGCCGGCTACCTCCCCGCCGGCACCGACGTCACCTGGCTGGCCCAGCCCGGCGACGGCGAGAGCAGGCTGGCCGCCGCGGTCGAGTCGATCGAGTGGCCCGAGGGCGAGGGCTACTTCTGGATGGCGGGGGAGTCCGCGCAGATGCGCGCGGTGCGCAAGCACCTCATGCACGTGCGGCGCCTGCCGAGCACGGCGTACGACGTCATGGGCTACTGGCGTGCCCACGCCCGCCGGCAGCCGCGGGCCGTCGACCCCGGCCCGGTGTGGCGCGCGGGCAAGGCGGCCGGCAAGAGCGACGAGCAGATCTGGGCCGACTACGACTCGGCGGCCTCCGAACCCGAAGCAGACAGGTAAGGCCTGACATGAGCGAGTCCACCACCCCGAGCCCCGAGAGCACCGAGAGCACCGAGAGCACCGAGAGCACCGAGCGCCCCGCGCACCGGAGCGGCTTCGCCTCGTTCGTCGGCCGGCCCAACGCCGGCAAGTCGACGCTGACCAACGCGCTGGTCGGCGCGAAGGTCGTCATCACCAGCTCCAAGCCGCAGACCACGCGGACCGTCGTGCGCGGCATCGTGCACCGGCCCGACGCCCAGCTCGTGCTGGTCGACACCCCCGGCCTGCACCGGCCCCGGACCCTCCTCGGCGAGCGGCTCAACGACCTGGTCAAGACGACCCTGGCCGAGGTCGACGTGGTCGCCGCGTGCTTCCCGGCGAACGAGAAGGTCGGCCCCGGCGACCGGTTCATCGTCAAGGAGATGGCCAAGGTCAAGCGCACCACCAAGGTCGCCATCGCCACCAAGACCGACCTCGCCACCCCCGAGCAGGTCGGCCAGCACCTGCTCGACATCGCCGCGCTCGGCGCCGAGACCGGCGTGGAGTGGGCCGAGATCGTCCCGGTCTCCGCGACGGCCGGCGACCAGGTCGGGCTCCTCGCCGACCTGCTCATCGGGCTGCTCCCGGAGGGCCCGCAGCTCTACCCCGACGGCGACCTCAGCGACGCCCCGGAGGAGATCCTGGTCGCCGAGCTCATCCGCGAGGCGGCGCTCGAGGACGTGCGCGACGAGCTGCCGCACTCGATCGCGGTGGTCGTGGAGGAGATGAACCTGCGCGAGGACCGCCCCGAGGACAAGCCGCTGCTCGACATCCACGCCAACGTCTACGTCGAGCGCGACTCCCAGAAGGGCATCATCATCGGCCACAAGGGCAGCCGGCTGCGCAAGATCGGCACCGACTCCCGCAAGCAGATCGAGGCGCTGCTCGGCACGCCGGTCTACCTCGACCTGCACGTGAAGATCGCCAAGGACTGGCAGCGCGACCCCCGCCAGCTGCGCAAGCTCGGGTTCTAGTCCGGGGCCCAGCAGCGGCCGAAGGTCATCCCGGTCGACCACTGCTGCTTGGTGGGCCACTCATAGCCCCACGTGAAGCTGAGCGGGTCCTCCGCGGCGGCGCGCCCGGCGTCCTCGCAGGGCCCCTGGCCGGCGGCGCGGGCCGCCTGGGGGCCGGGGTACTTCCCGCCGCCGAGGTCGACGACCGAGACCGCGCGCCAGGTGTGCCGCGCCGAGCACGGCACCCGCCGGAAGTCGGGGGAGTCGGGGCCGGCCGTGCCGCACATCGCCCACCGGGCCGCGGCCGCCGGCCGGTCGAGCACGCCGGCGAGGCGGCCGGTCAGCGGGGCGAGCCGCTCGGGGCCGGCGAGCGCGACGACGTCGCAGCGGTACCAGTCGGCCCCCTCGTCGGACTCCTCGACGGTCGGGGTGAACCACACCGACCGCAGCATGCTCAGCCGCAGCGCCGCGCGGTCGCCGCCGAGGAACGTCTGCAGCCGCCGCGGGCACTCGGCGGCGACCTGCTGCTGGACCCGCTCGGAGTCGACGGCCAGGAGGTGGCCGCCGACGACGGCGTCGAGCCGGCCGACGGCGTACGTCTGCGAGGTGTGCCGCGACCGGCACCGCACCGGGGCGGTGTCGGTCGTCGGGGCGACGGCCTCCTCGAAGCTCATCCGGTAGCAGGCGCGGTCTTCCGGCTCGCGGGGCGCGGCCGCCGACGGGGCGGGCGCCTCGGTGTCGGGGGAGGCGGCGTCGGGGGAGGCGGAGGTCGAGGACCCGGAGGCCGGAGCGTCGGGCTCCTCCTCGGAGGAGGACGTGCAACCGGCCAGCAGCAGCGCCGCCAGCAGGGGCGCGGCCAGGGCGGTGCCGCGGCGCATCAGTCCGGGGTCCGCGCCCAGCACACCGAGCGGCGGTTGCCCGCCTCCCACTCGGCCTCGTGGAACCAGGTGTAGCCGAAGTCGTACTCGACGGGGTAGCCCAGCCAGGCGCCGACGGAGTCGGAGCAGAAGTCGCGGGTGGTGACCTCGGCGACGCGGTCGCCGGGGTACTCGTCGGACTTGTCGCCGAGCTTGATGGTGGTCACCGCGCGCCAGTCGTGCGGCTGGGAGCAGGGCACCTTCTCGCCCTCGGCGACCGACGGGCCGAGCGCGCAGACCATCCACCGGTCCTGCGGGCGCCCGAGGAGCAGGCCCTCGGCGGTCTCCGGCAGCGCGACGTACTCCTCGGACTGCTCGCCGCCGCCGACCACGTCGCAGCGGTACCAGCGGGCGCCGTCCTCCCAGGCCTTCTCCGAGGGACGGAACCAGGCCCAGCTGACGATCGTGCGCATGACCAGGCTCTCGTCGGCGCCGAGCAGCTCCTGGAACCGCTGGGAGCAGGTCTCGTAGGCGAACGCCCCGAGCTCCTCGTCGTCGTACGACGCGTCGTGCAGCTCCTCGGGCAGGTCGCCGACGGCGTAGGTCTGGGCGGTGTGCCGCTCGGTGCAGTCGACCGTGCGGGTGGCGTTCGAGGCACGAGCGACGTCCTCGGGCGTCAGCACCCGGCAGGCGCCGAGCTCGGGCACCTCCACGGCGTCGACCTGTCCGGGGTCGGCGTCGCCGCCCTGGTCGGCGCCGCAGCCGGCCAGGACGGCCACCACGAGGACCAACGAGGAGAGCAGGCGCACGGTCCGGATGGTACCTGCCGACGGCGCCGGACCGGGCGTGGCCGAATCCCCGGAGCCGGCCTCGGGCGGGCGCCCTGCGCCTGTGAGGATTGCGCTCGCCCACCCAGGGTGACGACGGTCGGTAATTGGGCACAGGGGAGCCATGAGCGAGCAGCACCAACGAAGGGACGGCATGGACGGAGGGTCCTACGACGACGGCATCGGCCGCACGTCGTTCTTCGACCAGGCGCCGGGCCTGCTCGCCCTCTTCGAGGGCCCTGACCTGCGCCTGGCCGAGCTCAACCGCGCCGGCCGCGACCTGCTGGGCGAGGACGCCGTCGCGGCGCTGCGCTCCGGCGCGGTGACCGGCCCGGTGGCCGAGCTCCTGGCCCTGGTCAGGGAGGTCGGCCGGACCGGCGCCGACCGCACCGGCCAGTGGGGCTCGGACGGCCGTGGCCGCCTGAGCATCGCGCTCGCCCCGTGGCACGGCCCGGACGGCACGCCCCGCGGCGTGGTGGCGCAGGCGCTGCCGAGCCGCGGCGCCGAGACCGCCGCGCCGCCCGCCCCGGCCGCCACCGTGCCGTCGCCCGCCGCCGCCCCCGGCGCCACGGACCAGACCCTGGTCGCCCTCCAGGACGCCCTGCTGCCCGGCGGCGTGCCGATCCCGCGCGGGGTGCGCGTGGCCGCGCGCTACCTCCTCGCCGACGAGGGCGTGGTGGCCGGCGGTGACTGGTTCGACGCGGTCACGCTCGAGGACGGCCGCCTGGTCCTCGCCGTCGGCGACGTCGTCGGTCACGGCGTCCGCGCCTCGGTCGCGATGGGCGAGCTGCGTGCGCTCTTCGAGGAGCGCGCCCGCCTCGACGGCGACATCGAGGCCGCCCTCGAGCTCCTCGACTCCCGGGCCCGGCGGGTCCCGCCCGCGCGCGCCGCGACCGTCTGCGCCGCCGTGCTGGACCCCCGCACCGGTGAGCTCGTCTACTGCACCGCGGGCCACCCGCCGCCGATGGTGGTCAACCCCGCCGGCGAGACCACCTTCCTGCCGGCCTCGGGCGCCGGGCCGCTGGCCTCCGGGCTGCCCTTCGAGCTCGCCGAGCACCAGCTCGAGGAGGGCGACGTGCTGGTGATGTACAGCGACGGCATCGTCGAGCGCCCCGGCCGCACCGTCGCCCAGTGCACCGTCGACCTCTCCGAGGTGGTCCGCGAGGCCGTCCTCGCCGGGCCCGACCTCGAGCGGATCGAGGAGCGGCTGCCCGAGCGGATCTGCCGCGAGTCGATCGAGCGGCTGGCCGGCTCGACCGGCGTCGCGGACGACATCACCGTCCTCGCCGCCGAGCTCGTCGAGCCGATGCCCGACCTCGAGCTCAGCTACCCCGCGATGCCCGACACCCCGCGCGTGGTGCGCGTCGAGCTCGCCGAGTGGCTCGACGAGCTCCAGGTCGGCCCGCTCGACGAGGTCGCGCTGCAGCACGCCGTCGGCGAGGTGGTCACCAACGCCTGCGAGCACGCCTACTCCGCCGCCACCCGCCGTTCCGAGGCGGTCGTCGAGGTCACCGCCCACCTCGACGACGAGGGGGTCGTCGAGGTCACCGTCCGCGACACCGGCTCCTGGCGCGCCCCCGGCGCGCCCGGCACCCGCGGCCGCGGCCTGGCCATGGCCCGCGGCTTCACCGACGAGTTCGAGCTCCACCACGGCGAGGAGGGCACGACCGCCCGCCTCCGGCTGCGGCCCACGCGGTCGGTCGGCATGCTCACCGCCTCCGGGGCGGACGCCTCCAGCCGCGCGCCGCTGACCATCGAGGAGCGCCCCGGGCTGCTGCTGCTCGGCGGCACCGTCGACCACCGGGGGACCGACGAGCTGCGCCGCCGCATCGCGCACGCGTCGTACGGCGGCACCTCGGACCTGGTCATCGACATGAGCGCGGTGACCCTGCTGGCCAGCGCCGGCGTGCAGGTGCTCTACGAGGCGATGGCCCCGGCCAACGGGTTCGGCCTCGGCGTCGTGCACCTCGTCGCGCCGCTCGGCTCCCCGGCCCAGCACGTGCTGGAGATGGTCCGGCTCCCGTACGCGACGAGCTGACCCGCCCGACCCCGGCACCTGGACGCGAACGACACCGGCCCCCGACGATCGCGTCGGGGGCCGGTGTCGTCGTGGACGTGCGGATCAGCGGTGCGTCCCCGCACCGCGGTCGTCGTCGTAGAAGTCACGGCTGCCGGACTTCGCCAGGCCGCGGCTGACCAGGTAGCCGATCGTCAGCAGGGTGACGTAGAACCACGCCTCCTGGGCGCCGAAGTCCGAGGCGTCCACGATCGCCGAGGCGAGGAGGACGCCGACGACGGCGGCGAGGTAGGCGATCAGCTCGGTGGTCTTGAACGACGCCTTGGTCTCGGTGCTGATGCGGCGCGGGGCCGCGTAGTCCCGGTCGGTGGTGGGCGTGCTGGTGTGCGTGGCCATGTGGCTCCTTCTGGTGGGCCGCGGGGCGTCCGTGGGACGGCCCGGCGGCGTGCGGGGACTCGCTCGTGACGAGCGCACACCTCCCTTGCCCGGGCCTCGGAACGGGCGACCACCCCCAGACGGGTGAACAGGTGTGTGGGAATCGGCAGGGGGGCGGCGAGCGGTCAGTCGGCGAGGAGCGCGGCGATCGTCCCGCCGAGCTCGTACGCCGCCTCCCGCTCGGGCTCGCCGACGTCGCCGACCACCTCGAGCACCTCCGCGGCCTGGCGCCAGGGGAGCGCGCCGACGATCGAGAGGACCGAGCGCACGGCGCCGGTCGTGTCGTAGCGACCGTGCACCCACAGCCCGAACGGCCGCCGCTCGCCGGAGCCGGCCCCCGCGCTGCCGTCGTCAGCGAGCGCGCCCCCGGCCTGGAGGAAGATCGAGTCGAAGAAGTGCTTCAGTGCCCCGGACATGTAGCCGAAGTTCGCCGGCGTCCCGAGCAGGAAGCCGTCGGCGGCGAGCACGTCCTCGGCCGTCGCCTCGAGGGCCGGCCGGACGACCACCTCGACGCCCTCGATCGCGTCGTCGCGGGCGCCGGCGAGCGCCGCGTCGGCCAGGACGCCGACGGTCGGGGTGGGGACGTGGTGGACGACGAGCAGTCGGGGCATGCTCCGAGGGTAGGAACCCCGCGGTCGGCGGCGACGGGGGTGGGTTAGAGTGGCGGGGTCATGATGCGTCAGCACCTCCTCCTTCGCTGCCGCAGCGAGGTCTGAGCCCAGCCGGACCCCTCGCTGCGGAGTGCTCGCGCGGCCGGCGCCCACCTGGGCACACCCGCCCACCCAGCAGACAGCCGAGGAACCCCATGACCAAGCACGACGCCCAGCCGCACGTCCCGGCCCGGCAGCAGAACCCGCAGCAGCCCAGCGGCATGCCGTTCGAGCGCTACGTCCCGTTCATCCCGGTCCGTCTCGAGGACCGCACCTGGCCGAGCGCGGAGATGACCCAGGCGCCGCGCTGGTGCGCGGTCGACCTGCGCGACGGCAACCAGGCGCTCATCGACCCGATGTCGCCGGCGCGGAAGAAGAAGATGTTCCAGCTCCTGGTCGACATGGGCTACAAGGAGATCGAGGTCGGGTTCCCGGCCGCGAGCCAGACCGACTTCGACTTCGTGCGCATGCTCATCGAGGACGACCTGATCCCCGACGACGTCGTCATCCAGGTGCTGACCCAGGCCCGCGAGGAGCTGATCGAGCGCACCTATGAGTCGCTGCGCGGCGCCAAGCAGGCGATCGTCCACCTCTACAACTCCACCAGCACGCTGCAGCGGCGCGTGGTGTTCGGGCTGGACATGGACGGCATCGAGGACATCGCGGTCCGGGGCGCGCGGATCTGCCGCAAGTTCGAGGAGCGGATCCCGGAGACGACCGTCTTCTACGAGTACTCCCCGGAGTCCTACACCGGCACCGAGCTGGAGTTCGCGGCCCGCGTCTGCAACTCCGTGCTGGAGGTCTTCGAGCCGACGGCCGAGCGCCCGGTCATCATCAACCTGCCCGCCACCGTCGAGATGGCGACCCCGAACGTGTACGCCGACTCCATCGAGTGGATGAGCCGGAACCTCAACCACCGCGAGCACGTCGTGCTGTCCCTGCACCCGCACAACGACCGCGGCACCGCGGTCGCCGCGGCCGAGCTGGGCTACCTGGCCGGCGCGGACCGGATCGAGGGCTGCCTGTTCGGCAACGGCGAGCGCACCGGCAACGTCTGCCTGGTCACGCTGGGGCTGAACCTGTTCACCCAGGGCATCGACCCCGAGATCGACTTCTCCGACATCGACGAGGTCCGGCGCACGGTCGAGTACTGCAACCAGCTGCCCGTCGCCGAGCGCCACCCCTACGGCGGCGACCTGGTCTACACCGCGTTCTCGGGCTCCCACCAGGACGCGATCAAGAAGGGCTTCGAGGCCCTCGAGCGCGACGCGGCCGCCGCCGGCGTACCTGTCTCCGAGCACGAGTGGGCCGTGCCGTACCTGCCGATCGACCCGCAGGACGTCGGCCGCAGCTACGAGGCCGTGATCCGGGTCAACAGCCAGTCCGGCAAGGGCGGCGTCGCCTACGTCCTCAAGGTCGAGCACAAGCTGGACCTGCCGCGCCGCGCGCAGATCGAGTTCAGCCGGGTCGTCCAGCAGCACACCGACGCCGAGGGCGGCGAGGTCGTCCCGGACGAGATCTGGGCGATGTTCCGCGCCGAGTACCTCGACCGCGAGGCGCCGCTGAAGCTGAACTCCGTGCACACCTCCTCGGCCGCGGGCGAGAAGGACCAGCTGACCGTCAACGTGTACGTCGACGGCGAGCTGCGCACGCTCGAGGGCTCCGGCAACGGCCCGATCGCGGCGTTCGTCGACGCGATCAACAGCCTCGAGGTCGCCGCCGAGCGCGGCTGGGACATCGGGGTGCTCGACTACGCCGAGCACGCGCTGTCGGCCGGCGGCGACGCCTACGCCGCGGCGTACGTCGAGTGCGCGGTCGGCGACCAGGTCCTCTGGGGCGTCGGCGTCGACCCGAACATCGTCACCGCCTCGCTCAAGGCCGTCACCAGCGCCGTCAACCGCGCCTGACCGGCGCGGACGTCAGGCGATCGGGTCACCGCGCGATCGTCCTGCACTACTGTGCCCCGCATGCTGGTTTCCGAGCGGATCGGGCAGTTCTTCGTGGAGGGCGACAGCGGCCGCGACCGCCTGGAGTTCACCGAGTACGGCGCCGGGGACGCGTGGGTGGTGCTGGTCCACGGCCAGTTCATGGGCCGCCGCATGCACGCGCCGCTGGCCCGCCGGCTGGCCGCCGAGGGGCTGCACGTCGTCACCCTCGACCTGCTCGGGCACGGCCGGTCCGACCGGCCGGCGGACCCGCTGGTCTACTCGGTGGCCGCGTTCGCCGAGCAGGTGCTCGCGCTGCTCGACCACCTCGGCGCCGCCCAGGCGATCGTCGGCGGCACCTCGATCGGCGCCAACGTCGCGCTCGAGACCGCGGTGCTGGCCCCCGAGCGGGTGCGCGGGCTGATCTGCGAGATGCCGGTCCTCGACAACGCGGTCGAGGCGGGGATCCTGACCTTCGCCCCGGTGCTCCTGGCCGCGCGGTTCCTGCCCTTCACCGTCACCGCCGCCCGGCGGCTGACCCGACCGGTGCCCCGCGGGATCGTCCCGTTCTGGGCCGGGATCGCGCTGGACTCCTTCGACCAGCGGGCCGACGCGCTCGCGGCGATGGTGCACGGGCTGCTCTTCGGCCGGCTCGCGCCGTCCTCGAAGGACCGCCGCCGGATCACGGTGCCCGCGCTGGTGGTCGGCCACCCGGCTGACCCGGTCCACCCCGCGGCCGACGCGGCGATGCTGGCCGAGGAGCTGCCCCGCTCCACCTTTGTCCAGGCCCGCTCGATCCTCGAGTGGCGGGTCGCGCCCGAGCGCCTCGACCGCGCGGCGGTCGGCTTCGCGCTCGGCTGCTGGCGCACGACGGGGCGGCGGCGACGTACCGGCGCCTGAGTCGCGCACAATGGAGGGGTGCCTCTCTACCGCGACGAGGCGATCGTGCTCCGCACCCACAAGCTGGGGGAGGCCGACCGCATCATCACCCTGCTGACCCGCCACCACGGCCGGGTCCGCGCGGTCGCCAAGGGGGTGCGACGGACCACCTCGCGGTTCGGGTCGCGGCTCGAGCCGTTCACCCACGTGGACCTGCAGCTGGCCGAAGGGCGCAACCTCGACACGATCACCCAGGCCGAGACGCTGACGCCGTTCCAGTCCGAGATCGCGCTCGACTACGACCGCTACACCGCCGGCACGGTGATGCTCGAGACCGCCGAGCGGCTGGCCGCGGAGGAGCGCGAGCCCTCGCTCCAGCAGTTCCTGCTGCTCGTCGGCGGGCTGCGCGCGATGGCGTCCGGGCAGCGCACGCCCAGCCAGGTGCTCGACTCCTACCTGCTGCGCTCGCTCGCCGTCGCCGGCTACGCGCCGTCGTTCGAGCACTGCGCGCGCTGCGGGCTGGAGGGGCCGCACCGCTGGTTCAACTCCTCGATGGGCGGGGTGCTCTGCGCGACCTGCCGGGTGCCGGGGTCGGCCGCGCCCGCCGCCGAGACGCTCGTGCTCCTCGGCGCGCTGCTCGCGGGGGACTGGCCCACGGTCGAGGCGGCCGAGCCGCGGCACCTCAAGGAGGCGAGCGGGCTCGTGGCGGCGTACCTGCACTGGCACCTGGAGCGCGCCCTGCGCTCCATCGAGTACGTCGAGCGCTGAGCGCCCCTCTAGGCTCGCCGCCGTGAACCGCGCCGTCCGCCCGCCCACGCCGCACCCCTCGGGTGCCCGGCCCCCGGAGCTGCCCGCCGAGCTCGTCCCGCGCCACGTCGCGGTCGTCATGGACGGCAACGGCCGGTGGGCCAAGGAGCGCGGGCTGCCGCGCACCAAGGGGCACGAGGAGGGCGAGTCCTCGCTCTTCGACGTCGTCGAGGGCGCGATAGAGATCGGCGTGAAGGCGATCTCCGCCTATGCGTTCTCGACCGAGAACTGGTCGCGCAGCCCCGAGGAGGTGCGCTTCCTCATGGGCTTCAACCGCGACGTCATCCGGCGCCGCCGCGACGAGATGCACGAGCTCGGCGTGCGGGTGCGCTGGGCCGGCCGCGCGCCGCGGCTGTGGAAGTCGGTCATCCGCGAGCTGCAGGTCGCCGAGGAGCTGACCCGCGACAACGACGTGCTGACGCTGACGATGTGCGTCAACTACGGCGGGCGCGCCGAGCTCGCCGACACCGCGCGGCGCATCGCCGAGGAGGTCGCCGCCGGCCGGCTGGACCCGCGCAAGGTGGACGAGCGCACCTTCGCCAAGCACCTCTACGTCCCCGAGCAGTCCGACGCCGACCTGGTCTGGCGCACGTCGGGGGAGCAGCGGCTCTCGAACTTCATGCTCTGGCAGGCCGCCTACGCCGAGCTGGTCTACTCCGACGTGCTGTGGCCCGACGTCGACCGGCGGCACCTGTGGGCGGCGGTCGAGGAGTACGCGCGCCGTGACCGGAGGTACGGCGGAGCGCGCTGACCTGCACGAGTCGCCTCCAAAGTCCCACCGAGAGCGCTCGGCGGCCCCACACTGGCCGGGTGCCTGACGTTGGGGGGAGCGGGCGGTCGTGGGCGACCGCGCTGCGTGGCGTGCTGCTCGCCTCCACCGCCGACCCTCGGGCGATCCAGGCCGGCTTCACGCTGCTCGCCTGCGTGGACGCGGTGCTGCGGTACGCCGGCGGCGTCCGCCCCGGGGTCTCCCCGCCGACCGTCGCGGTGCTCCTCGTGCTCGTCCTGTTCTGCGCCACCGTCCTCGCCCGCGGGCGGCTGCCCGTCGCCGCCGTCGGGGCGCTCCTGGTCGCCGACATCGGGGTGGTCGGGCTGGCCCGGCTCGAGCCGAACGGTGGCGCCGGCCTGCTCGCCGTCGTGCCCGCGCTCTGGCTGGGCCGGCTGCACGGTCGCCGCGGCGCGCTCGTGGCCGCCGTCGCCACGCTCGCGCTCGTGACCGTGCCCGGCCTGCTCTACGCCGGCGTCGAGGGGATGAACCTGACCCGCTCGGTGATCATCCCGGTCATCACGACCATCGCCGCCCTGGCCGTCGCCGGCGGCATGGAGCAGGTCGAGCACCAGCGCCGCGTCTCCGAGGCCACCCTCGACACCGTCGACGTGGGCCTGGTGCTGCTCGACGAGGCCGGGTCGTACGTCGCGATCAACCGCCGGCACGCCGACTTCATGACCCTGGCCTACCCCGACGGGCACGCGGGCCGCGCCGGCCAGCCGGGCCTGGTGTACGACGCGGACCGGGTGACGCCGCTGCCGCAGGAGTCGATGCCGACGTACCGCGCGGCGCGTGGGGAGGAGTTCGACGACTGCCGGATCTGGGTCGGCGACGACCCGTTGACCCAGCGCGCGCTCTCGGTCTCCGCACGGTCGGTGCGTGACGAGGCCGGCCGGTTCACCGGGGCGGCGCTGGCCTACAAGGACGTCACCGAGCTGATGCGCGCGATGGAGGTCAAGGACGAGTTCGTCGCCTCGGTCTCCCACGAGCTGCGTACGCCGCTGACCTCGATCGTCGGGTACGTGCAGATGCTGCGCGAGGACGACGCCGTGGCGCCGCGGGCCGCCCGGCAGCTCGAGGTCGTCGACCGCAACGCCAACCGGCTGATGCGGCTGATCACCGACCTGCTCGACACCGCCCAGATCGAGGCGGGGCCCGTCGGGATGAGCCGCTCGCCCGGTGACCTGGCCGCCCTGGTGCGCGACTGCGCCGACGCGGTCCGGCCCTCCTACCGCGCCGCCGGGATCGGGCTGGAGGTCACCGCCCCCGACACGCTGCCGGCGCTGCTCGACCGCCCGCGCATCGAGCAGGTCGTCGACAACCTGCTGACGAACGCCATGAAGTACAGCGCGACCGGGAGCGTCGTCCGGGTGGGCCTCGCCCTCGCCGACGGCCGCGTCGAGCTGACCGTCGCCGACCAGGGCATCGGCATCTCGGCCGCCGACCGGGACCGGCTCTTCACCCGGTTCTTCCGGTCGCGCGAGGCCGAGGAGCGCTCGATCCAGGGCGTCGGCCTCGGCCTCAGCATCACCCGGGGGATCGTCGAGGCCCACGGCGGCCGGATCGAGGTCGACAGCGAGCTCGGCATCGGCAGCACCTTCCGCGTCCGGCTCCCCGTCACCGGCTGAGCCTGCTGGCCCGTCTACCCGCTGGTCGGGGCGTCCATCCGCTGGTCGAGCAGCGAGCCCTGGCGGCCACCCGCTGGTCGAGCAGCGAGCCCTGGCGGCACCCGTTGGTCGAGCAGCGAGCCCTGGCGGCCACCCGCTGGTCGAGCAGCGAGCCCTGGCGGCCACCCGCTGGTCGAGCAGCGAGCCCTGGCGAGCGTGTCGAGGCCCGGTGAGGTGCCTACCGCCTGTGCTCCCTCGGGGTCCGCGGCGATGGCTGAGGCGCGTCCGTGGGTGGCCGGTGGTGCGGTGTAGAAGGACTTTGAGAAGGACGTGGTTGCGCGCCGTCGTGGTCGAGGCACCTGGGCGCGGCTGCTTCTCGGCTCGCGGTGGGCGGGGGCCGACCGTTGTGGTTGCGGTGGTCGAGGGATCTGACTGCGGGGAGGGTCTGGCTGGTCGGTCTATGTCCGCCGATGGAAGGCGACCCGCCCGTCGGGGAGGTGGGTGGTCTCGAAGGCGGGGTCGTGGATGCGGGCGTGGTGCCTCGGGCAGAGGTTCCGGGCGTTGGCGAGATCCGTCTTGCCGCCGTGGGACCAGGGCTGGTCGTGGTGGGCGTGGCACAGGTGCGCGGGCCAGTCGCACCCCTCGGCGGTGCAGGTCGGTTGCGTCAGGTTGATCCCGCGTCGCTGGGCGCCGGAGAACAGTCGGGTCTTGCGGCCCAGGTCGAGGAGTTCTGACTTCGAGCCGAGGACCGCGGGGATCAGCCCCGCTTCGCAGGCGAGTCGGCGGGCGGTGGCGGCGGAGATGACGCCGCCGTCGTCGAGCACCCCAGGTGCGAGCCCACCCGTCAGCGAGTCGAGATGCATCGTGACCACGACGGTCGCGTTCAGTCCGCCGACCTTCGGGAGCTGGTCGGCGGGAAGTCGTTCGAGGAGCTCGCAGAACGCATCCCCCATCCGTTCCGGTGATGGCCGCCGCTCGACCTGCTCGACCGCGTCGGGGTCTTCGGTGCGGGTAGCGGTCTGGTGCTTGGGTGCGGCGTACGCGAGCAGGGTCTTGTGGAGCATCGCGGCGTGGAGCTCGGGGATGGAGAACTTCCCTCGCACCGAGCCCTTGCCGTCCGGGCACATGGTCAGCCACGCACCCGCGCGGGCTTCACGCTCCTCGCGTTCGAGGGCGGCGGCGTCGCGTGCTTCCCCGATCTCGGGGGCGACCACGGTGAGGACGTGCTTGGCGAGGACCGCGAGCGTCTTGGGGTCGAGGTGCTGAGCCTCGTGCAGGAGGTGCTGCTCGGCGCGCGCCGGGACGGTCGGGTCCTCCAGGTCGTCGGGGAGCCGGTCGACACACGAGGTGATGACGCGGGCGTGGTCGACCGAGATCGCGCCCTCGACCAGCGCGGCCGAGGTCGGCTCGTGCCGGTCCAAGGACTCCGCGAGCTGGGCCCGGCCCTTGGCCACCCGCCGCTCCTGCCTGGTCCGATGGGCCCACCACGAGGCGGTGTCGGTCGCGCCGGCCCGTTCGCCGGCGTGGCGCCGGTCGGCCTCGGCGACCAGGCGGAGTGCGAGGGCGTCGGCCTGCGCACGGAGCTTCTCGGCCTCCAGGAGGGTCGCTTCGACGTCCTCGTCCGACATCGACCACAGCTCCGCGGTCGCCGCCTGACGGGTCTTGCGGCGGGACTTCGCGACAGCCCGGCACACGGTGTGTGCGTGGTGTCTCGAGTCCTTGGCCATGGGTCTACTCAAGCACTCACCACCGACAGTCAAAGCACTGTTTCCCCAGGTCAGACCGCATGTCGAGACGCGGATTCGCCCAGTTTCCACTCCGTCTCGTCGGCCGCGAATGGCAGGCCCCAACGTAGGTTCACCGGCCCGCGGCGTGGTCGGCGGATGTTTCATCAAGGTATGTAGCCGAAGCATCACTTCCCCGTGCGAGCTCACCGAGGGGAGTGACGGTTGGCCTGCATACCTTGATGAACCGACCGCCCCGAGCGTGACGCGAGCGAGCGAGGCCGCACGCCGCACGCCGTACGCCGGATCAGCGGCAGGCGGGGCAGGTGCCGAAGATCTCGAGGGTGTGGCTGACGTCGGAGAAGCCGTGCTCGCCGGCGATGCTCTGGGTCCAGCGCTCGACAGCGGGCCCCTCGACCTCGACCGTCGCGCCGCAGGAGCGGCAGACGAGGTGGTGGTGGTGGGTGCCCGAGCAGCGGCGGTAGACGGCCTCGCCGTCCTCGGTGCGCAGCAGGTCGACCTCGCCGGCGTCGGCGAGGCGCTGGAGGGTGCGGTAGACGGTGGCCAGGCCGACCGGCTCCCCGCGGCGGCCGAGGAGGTCGTGGATCTCCTGGGCGGAGCGGAAGTCATCGACGGAGGCGAGGGCCTCGGCCACCGCGAGCCGCTGCCGCGTCGGGCGGAGCGGGGTCTGCTCGATCATGTCTGCTCCGTCCCTCAGTGCTCGTCGTAGTGCTGGCCGTGGGGGGCGTGCCGGTGCCCATCGTGCACGTAGTCGACGTGGTCGTCGTGGGGAACCGCGAGGTGCCCGCAGGCCGGGCCGTGGTGGTGGTCGTCGTGGTCGGTGGCCGGGACGGGGGCGACCGCGCCGGCGGGGAACGGCTCGCGCAGCCGGGCGCGGTGCCGCAGCCACGCGCCCACCGGCCAGGTCGCCACGAAGCAGGCCAGGGCGAGCAGCACGATGGTCGGGCCGGGGGCGACGGAGGCGTCGTGGCGCACCGAGATGTACGCCGCGAGCAGCAGCCCACCGACGGCCGCACCGGCGCCCACGACGACCGCGCCGATGATCGTCGCCCGGAAGGACCGCGCCAGCTGCTGGGAGGCCGCGACGGGCACGATCATCATCGCCGAGACCAGCAGCAGCCCGACGGTGCGCATCGCGATGGTGACGGTGACCGCGGCGAGGACGGCGACGAGCAGGTTGTAGGCCCGCACGTTGAGCCCGGCGACGCGCGCGAAGTCCTGGTCCTGCGCGACGGTGAACAGCTGGGGGAGCAGCCCGACGCCGACGAGCAGGATCACCGCGGCGAGCCCGAGGGTGAACCAGATGTCGGAGACCGAGATCGAGGTGATCGAGCCGAAGAGGTACTGGTTGAGCCGTGCGGCCGACTGGTCGGCCAGGCCGGTGATCATCACGCCGCCGGCGAGGCCGCCGTAGAAGAGCAGCGCGAGCGCCAGGTCCCCGCTGGTGCTGCCGCGCTCGCGGATGACCTCGATCGCCACCGCGCCCAGCACGGCGACGACCACGGCGGTCCAGGTGGGGGCGACGCCGGTGAGCAGGCCGAGGGCGACACCGGTGACGGCGACGTGGCCGAGGCCGTCGCCGAGCAGGGCGAGCCGCCGCTGGACGAGGTAGGTGCCGATGACCGGCGCGGCGAGCCCGGTGACGAACGCCGCGATCAGCGCCCGCTGCATGAACGGGTGACCCAGGAGGTCGATCACCAGGACACCTCCTCGTCGGGTCGGTCGAGCGGCGCGACCATGCCGGGGTGGTGGTCGGTACGCCGGGGGCTGGGGTGGTGGTGGCCGTGCGCGTCGTCGACCTGGAGCGGCGCGCCGTCGTACACGATCCGTCCGTCGCGGAGCACGACCGTGCGGTCGACGAGCGGCTCGAGCGGGCCGAGCTCGTGGGTGACCAGGACGACGGTGCTGCCGCCGCGGGACAGGGCGCCGAGGGCGTCGGCGAGCGCCTGCTGGTTCGGCAGGTCGACACCGGCGGTGGGCTCGTCGAGGAAGAACAGGTCCGGCTCCCCGGCGAGCGCGCGGGCGATGAGCACCCGCTGCTGCTGCCCGCCGGACAGCGTGGCGACGCTGTCGCGGGCCCGGTCGGCGAGCCCGACCAGCTCGAGCGCGGAGGCGACCGCGGCCTTGTCGGCCCGCCCGGCGGGCCGCAGCAGCCGGCGGCGGGTCAGCCGCCCGGAGGCGACGACCTCGGCGACCGAGGCCGGCACGCCGCTGGCCGCGCTCGAGCGCTGCGGGACGAAGCCGAGCCGGTGCCAGTCGCGGAAGGACTCGAAGGGCGTGCCGAAGAGCCGCAGCGAGCCGTGCGTGAGCGGTCGGAGGCCGACCAGTGCGCGCACGAGCGTCGACTTGCCCGAGCCGTTGGGGCCCAGCAGCGTCACGAACTCACCCGCGTGCACGCTCAGGTCGATGTGGCGCAGGATCGGACGGCCCGCGATCGCGACCGCGCCGTCGCGCAGCTCGACGACCGGCTCGGAGGCACCCGGGGAGGAGGTGCTCAACAGCCGTTCGCCTCCTGCAGGGCAGCGAGGTTCGCACGCATGAGCGAAAGGTAGTCCTCGTCCGCGGTCTCGTCGGTCAGCCCCTCGGCGGTGTCCAGCACCGCGGTGCGCACCCCGGCGTCGTCGGCGAGAACCTCGGCGGTCTTGGGGCTCGCCAGCGACTCGGAGAAGACCGTGGTGACGCCGTCCTCGCGGATCAGCTCCTGGAGCTCGGCCAGCGCGGCCGGGCTCGGCTCGGCGTCGGGGGAGATGCCGGCGATGGCGTGCATGTCCAGCCCGTACTTCTCCAGGTAGCCGAAGGCGTCGTGGCTGGTGACCACGGTGTTCCGCGCGCAGTCGGCCAGCCCGGCGGCGTACTCCTCGTCGAGCGCCTCGAGGTCCGCGCGCAGGTCCGCGGCGTTGGCGCGGAACGTCTCGGCCTCCTCCGGATCGATCTCGGCGAGCCGCTCGGCCACCGCGTCGCCGAGGTCGGCCATCCGCACCGGGTCCTGCCAGAAGTGCGGGTCGAGGTCGCCGTGGTCGTGTCCCTCGTGGTCGTGGTCGTGGTCGGCGTGGTCGCCTCCGGCGTGCTCGTCCCCGCCCTCGTCCGCGTGGTCGTGCTCGTCCTCGAAGGGGAGCAGGTCGACCACGGACGCGGCGTCGAGCACCTCGCCGCCGGCGTTCTCCTCGGCGGCGGCGTCGACCGCCGGCTGGAGGGAGTCGAGGTAGAGCAGCAGCGCCGCGTCGCTGACCTCCGCGGTCTCGCTCAGGCCGAGCTCGAGGTCGTGCGGCTCGCTGCCGGGGGAGGTGAGGTTCTCGACCTCGAAGGCGTCGCCCGCGACCCGCTCGGCGACGTAGGCCAGCGGGTAGAGCCCGGCCACGATCGTGCGCGAGCCCTCCGCGGAGCCGCCCGACTCCTCCTCGCCGGTCAACGCGGCGCAGCCACTCAGGGCGAGGGCGGCGACGGCGCAGACGGCGGGGGCGGTGCGACGACGCAGACGGCGGGAACTCATGAGAATGATTCTCAGTTCGATTGAGAATGGTTGTCAAATCGTATCTCGGGGGTCCTGGCTCACTAGGCTCGCCCCCGTGCTGGTGGTCAACAGGTTCCGCGTGCCCGAGGACGACGGCGAGAGGTTCCGCGCCGACCTGGAGCGGGCGCACGCGGCGCTCGCCGCGCGGCCGGGGTACGTCGCCGGCCGGATCGGCCGCAACGTCGACGACCCGACCCTGTGGGTGCTCACCACCACCTGGGCGAACATCGGCGCCTACCGCCGCGCGCTGTCGTCGTACGAGGTGAAGATGGACGCCGTGCCGGTGCTCAGCCGCGCCCTCGACGAGCCGAGCGCCTACGAGCCGGTGGACCCGGGGGCCGTGCTCAACACCGGGGTGCCACGCTCGCTAGGCTGACCGTTCGCTCGACCGAGCCATCCGATCCATCCGAGACACCCTGCACCAGCAGTTCCCCTGAGAGGTTCACCCCGTGGCCAAGCCGCCCGCAACGACCGTCGACCACGTCGTCTCCCTCGCCAAGCGGCGAGGTTTCGTCTACCCGTGCGGCGAGATCTACGGCGGCACGCGCTCCGCGTGGGACTACGGCCCGCTCGGCGTGGAGCTGAAGGAGAACATCAAGCGCCAGTGGTGGAAGTCGATGGTCACCATGCGCGAGGACGTCGTGGGCCTCGACTCCAGCATCATCCTGCCGCGGCAGGTCTGGGAGGCCAGCGGCCACGTCGACACCTTCAACGACCCGCTGACCGAGTGCCAGTCCTGCCACAAGCGCTTCCGCTACGACCACCTCCAGGAGGCGTACGCGGAGAAGAAGGGCATCGAGGACCCCGACACCGTCGACCTCAAGGAGGTCGCCTGCACCAACTGCGGCACCCGCGGCGCGTGGACCGAGCCCCGCCAGTTCTCCGGGATGCTCAAGACCTACCTCGGCGTCACCGAGGACGAGACCGGCCTGCACTACCTGCGCCCCGAGACCGCGCAGGGCATCTTCGTGAACTTCGCCAACGTGGTGACCTCCAGCCGCCAGAAGCCCCCGTTCGGCATCGCCCAGATCGGCAAGAGCTTCCGCAACGAGATCACCCCGGGCAACTTCATCTTCCGCACCCGCGAGTTCGAGCAGATGGAGATGGAGTTCTTCGTCAAGCCGGGCGAGGACGAGGAGTGGCACCAGTACTGGATCGACCAGCGCACGCAGTGGTACACCGACCTCGGGATCAACCCCGACAACCTGCGCCACTACGAGCACGCCAATGAGAAGCTCAGCCACTACTCCAAGCGCACCGTGGACATCGAGTACCGCTTCGGCTTCACCGGCTCGGAGTGGGGTGAGCTCGAGGGCATCGCGAACCGCACCGACTTCGACCTCTCCACCCACGCCCAGCACTCCGGCCAGGACCTCTCCTACTTCGACCAGGCCAACAACGAGCGCTACACGCCCTACGTCATCGAGCCGGCAGCCGGCCTCTCGCGCAGCCTGATGACCTTCCTCGTCGACGCCTACACCGAGGACGAGGCGCCCAACACCAAGGGCGGCGTCGACAAGCGCACCGTGCTGCGCCTCGACCCGCGGCTGGCCCCGGTCAAGGTCGCGGTGCTGCCGCTGAGCCGCAACGCCGACCTCTCCCCGAAGGCCAAGGACCTGGCCATGGAGCTGCGCACCGCGGGCTGGAACGTCGACTTCGACGACTCCGGCGCCATCGGCCGCCGCTACCGCCGCCAGGACGAGATCGGTACGCCGTACTGCGTCACCGTCGACTTCGACACCCTCGAGGACCAGGCCGTCACGGTCCGCTCCCGCGACACCATGGAGCAGGAGCGCGTCGGCCTGGACCAGGTCACGGGTTGGTTCGCGCAGCGATTCGTCGGGTGCTGACCAGCCCCGGCGTGCACAATCGAGGGATGCGTCCGTCCCGCCCCGCCCGCGCGGCGCTCGCCGGCCTCCTGGCCGGCAGCCTGCTGCTCACCGCCTGCTCCGACGACTCCGACGACCCGTCGGCGGAGGGCAGCGGGTCGCCGACGAGCAGCGCGGGCACGGCGTCGGCCAGCGCCACGCCGTACCTCCCGGTGCCCGAGGGCGTCGAGCTGACCCCGCAGGGCAGCGAGCTCGAGGTGGGGGAGACCGCGACCGTGGCCTACGAGCCGCGGCAGGACCAGGTCGGCGTGCTCTCGATCCGGGTCGACCGGATCGAGAAGACCTCCTTCAAGGAGTCCTTCCGCGGCTGGCAGCTCGACGCCGCGACCAAGAAGGCCACCCCCTACTTCGTGCGCGTCACCGTCGCCAACGAGGGCGAGACCAACCTCGGCGGCCGCCGGGTCCCGCTCTACATCGTCGACGGCCGCAACACCCTGGTCGAGTCCTCCTCGTTCGCGAGCCGCTTCGACCCCTGCCCCAGCACGCCGCTGCCCAAGAAGTTCGGCCCCGGCAAGAAGACGAAGGTCTGCCTGGTCTACCTCGCCCCGGACAAGGGCGAGCTGACAGCGGTGAGCTTCCGCCCGACCCAGGAGTTCGCCCCGATCACCTGGACCGGCCCGGTCGAGAAGGTGAAGAAGCCGGGCAACGGCAAGAAGGGCAAGGGCAAGGGCGGGAAGAACCGCAAGCAGGGCTGAACCTTCCCGGCGCCGCGAGCGTCGGACCGGGCATGAGGAAGACCGTCCTGCTCGCCCTGGTGGGCCTCGCCCTGCTCCTGCCGGCCGCTCCCGCGGTCGCCGGCCCCGACGACGACCTGGCGCGCGGCCCCGACGCCGACCTCGCGTGGGTCGAGCGGCTCGCCCAGCCGCGCGGCGCCGCGCTGCTCCACCTGCGCAGCGGCAAGGAGCGGCGGATCGGGGTGCCGCGGGACCCGGCGTACTCCCTCCGGCTGGTCGGGCCGTCGAACCTCGGGTGGCTGGTGGCCCAGCAGCGGCAGACCTCGGTGCGGTTGTACGCCGTCGGCGGCAGCGGCGGCGCGCGGGAGGTCGCGCGGGCCTGGGACCGGGAGAACGGGACGTACTTCCTGCAGTCCTTCCACCCCTACCGCGTGCTGCGGTGGACGAGGGACCGCGACGGCGGAGCGGTCGGCGTGGTGCTGTCCCTCACCGGTGAGGCCCTCGGCGAGGTGGTGGCCCGGCTGCGGCTTCCCGGCGAGGTCGGCACGGCGCTGCGCTGGGACGGCGGCGGCGTGCGGATCGCGCTGCCGGGGCGGACCTGCACCTGGGTCCCGCCCGAGCCGGTGGATGACACCGAGGAGTCGCTGACCTGCGTCGACGTGCACAGCGCGGTCGTGGCCCCGAAGCACGACCTCGCGATGGTCGAGACCGCCGAGGGGCGCTACGGGCCGACCTCGCTCCGCGCGCCGGCCACCCCCGCCTGGGACGCGGCGTTCGTGCCGAGCGCGATCTCCGCCGACGGCACCCTCGTGGCCGGCGTCGCCCCCACCCCGACCACCCGCCACGAGGACCTGCAGGTACGTCGTGTGGACGACGGCCGGCTGCTCGCGACGCGGCGGCTGACCCACCAGGTCGGCGACCAGGTCTGGTTCGAGAAGGACCGCGGCGGCCTCGTCTACCTCTCGGGGGTGCCCGGCCGCGGCTACGTGCTCGTCCGGTGCCTGGTCGACGCGGCCGCGGGCGGCGCGGACTGCGCCCGGGCCAGCCGCTACCGCCGCGAGTGGGGCTTCGCGGTGCAGGGGACCGTCCTGCGCTGAGCCGGATCTGAGCCGGATCTGAGCCGGATCCGAGCCGGATCTGGGTCGGATCTGGCCGGATTTGGGTCGGCCCGCCGGGCCGCCGGACAATGGCCGGCATGACCTTGCCCACCTCGCTGACCCTCGGGTCGCTGCGCGTGGAGACCCCCGTGGTGCTCGCGCCGATGGCGGGCATCACCAACGCGGCGTACCGCCGGCTCTGCGCCGAGCAGGGCGCCGGCCTCTACGTCTGCGAGATGATCACCAGCCGCGGGCTGGTCGAGGGCGACCAGCACACCCGCGACATGCTGGTCTTCGACGAGCTCGAGACCACCCGCTCGGTCCAGCTCTACGGCACCGACCCGGTCTACGTCGGCAAGGCCGCGGAGATCCTCTGCGCGGAGTACGGCGTCGCCCACATCGACCTCAACTTCGGCTGCCCGGTCCCCAAGGTCACCCGCAAGGGCGGCGGCGGGGCGCTGCCCTGGAAGCGCGGCCTCCTCGGCCGGATCCTCGAGCACGCGGTCGCGGCCGCGGCGCCGTACGACGTGCCGGTCACGATGAAGACCCGCAAGGGCATCGACGCGGACCACCTGACCTACCTCGACGCCGGCCGGATCGCCCAGGAGACGGGCGTCGCGGCGATCGCGCTGCACGGCCGCACCGTCGCGCAGGCCTACTCCGGTGAGGCCGACTGGGACGCCATCGGCGAGCTGGTCGCCGCCGTCGACATCCCGGTGCTCGGCAACGGCGACATCTGGGAGGCCGCCGACGCGGTGCGCATGGTCGAGCAGACCGGCGCCGCAGGCGTCGTCGTCGGGCGCGGCTGCCTGGGCCGACCGTGGCTCTTCCGCGACCTCGCGGCGGCCTTCGGCGGCGAGCAGGTCGCGACCCTGCCCCGGCTGGGCGAGGTGGCGGCGATGATGCGCCGGCACGCCGAGCTCCTGTGCCAGCACATGGGGGAGGAGCGGGGCTGCAAGGAGTTCCGCAAGCACGTCTCGTGGTACCTCAAGGGCTTCGCCGCGGGCGGCCAGATGCGGCGCTCGCTCGGCCTGGTCGACAGCCTCGCGGCGCTCGACGCGCTGCTGGCCGACCTCGACCCCGACGAGCCGTTCCCCGCCTCGGAGCTGGGCGCGCCGCGCGGTCGCCAGGGCTCCCCGCGGAGCAAGGTCGTGCTGCCCGAGGGCTGGCTCGACGAGACCGACGGACTGGGGTGCGTGGCTCCCGAGGACGCCGACAGCGCGACCGGTGGGTGAGACGACGCACAGCAGTTTTTACCGTTGATCTTTCACGGAGATCGGCGGAGGTGTGCCACGGTGGGACCGCGCCGGTCCAGCGACGAAGCTGACCGGCCGTCCCATGCCAGCAACTGCAAAGGATCAACGCTGTGGCAGACCACCGCCACAAGCGGGACGCCAATGCCCGCCGCAAGCCCCGTGCCGCCCTCGTGGCCGCACCCGTCGCGCTCCTCGCGACCGTCGGCGCCGTCACCCTCGGTGTCGCCGCGACCCCCTCGTCCGCCGAGCTGGTGGCCGCGACGGCACGTGAGGCGAGCACCCCCAGCCCGTCGATCGACACCCAGTTCGAGCGCCAGCCGGTCGTCTCCCGCTCCTCGGACCGGATCGAGCGCAAGCCCACGAAGGTCGAGCGGATCACCGCCGCCCCCGCCGTCCGCCGCGCGGTCGCCCAGGCCGACACCCGGAAGTGGACCACCACCACGCTGAACCTCTGGGACGCGCCGGGCGAGGCGGCCGACAACGTCGGCCAGGTCGACGCCCTGGAGAAGGTGCTGGTCACCGGTCGTACCCTCTTCGGCCGCGAGGAGATCGTCGTCGACGGCACCGCGCGCTGGGTGAGCCGGGGCTACCTGGTCGCCGAGAAGCCCGAGACCGAGGAGGCCGAGACCGAGGCCGGCTCGGAGGATGCGGCCACCGAGCCGCAGCTCGGCGCCGCCTGCACCAACGGGACCTCGGTCGCCTCCGGCGTGAGCCCCAACGTGGTCAAGGTGCACGAGGCCGTCTGCGCGGCCTTCCCCGAGATCTCGACGTACGGCACCTTCCGCGGCGACGGGGAGCACTCCCAGGGCCTCGCGGTCGACATCATGGTCAGCGGCGACCGCGGCTGGGAGGTCGCGGAGTTCGTCCGCGCCAACCACGCCGCGCTCGGTGTCTCCTACCTCATCTACGCCCAGAAGATCTGGTCGGTCGAGCGTGCCGGCGAGGGCTGGCGCGCGATGGAGGACCGCGGCTCCACCACGGCCAACCACTACGACCACGTCCACGTCACGACGTACTGAGCGCTCGGGCCGGGGGCGGGTCCCTCTAGGCTCGCCTCCGCCATGAGCACCGAAGAGCTGTACGACGCCGCCGCGCGGGAGCGGATCGTCCCCGAGCCGCCCAAGCGTGTCGACGCCCCCGAGCGCACCGCCTTCGAGCGCGACCGCGCCCGCCTGGTGCACGCGGCCGCCTCCCGGCGGCTGGCGGCGAAGACCCAGGTCGTCGGCCCGCAGACCGACGACTTCGTCCGCAACCGGCTGACCCACAGCCTCGAGGTGGCCCAGGTCGCGCGCGACCTCTCCCGCGCGCTGGGCAGCCAGCCCGACATCGCCGAGACCGCCGCGCTGGCCCACGACCTCGGCCACCCGCCGTTCGGCCACAACGGCGAGCGGGTGCTCGCCGAGCTCAGCGCCCCGTGCGGCGGCTTCGAGGGCAACGCCCAGACGCTGCGGCTGCTGACCCGGCTGGAGGCCAAGACCTTCGGCCCGGACGGCGCCTCGGTGGGGCTCAACCTCACCCGGGCCACGCTGGACGCCTGCACGAAGTACCCCTGGCCGCGCGCCCGGGCCGAGGCGCCGCACGGCGTGCACGCCGACGGCTCCCCGCGCGAGGTCAGCAAGTTCGGCGTCTACGACGACGACCGGCCGGTCTTCGACTGGATGCGGGTCGGTGCGGTCGGCGAGCGGCAGTGCCTCGAGGCGCAGGTGATGGACCTCGCCGACGACGTGGCCTACTCCGTCCACGACATCGAGGACGGCATCGTCGCCGGCCGGGTCGACCTGACCCTCCTCGACACCGCCGCGGTCTGGGAGACGGTCCGCGACTGGTACGTCCCCGACGCGACCGACGACGTGCTCGACGAGGTGCTCACCGGCCTGCGGACGCAGGGGTCCTGGCCGGCCACGCCCTACGACGGCAGCCGCCGCGGGCTCGCGGCGCTGAAGAACCTCACCAGCGACCTGATCGGCCGGTTCTGCGGCGCGGTGCAGCACGCGACGTACGCCGCGGGGGAGGGGCCGTTCGTCCGCTACCGCGCCGACCTGGTCGTCCCGGAGGCGACCCGGCTGGAGATCGCGGTGCTCAAGGGCATCGCGGCGCGCTACGTCATGCAGGCTGAGGACCGGGTGGCGTTGATGGAGCGCCAGCGCGCGCTGGTCGCCGACCTGGTGGGGACGTTGGTCGACCGGGGCCCGGACGCGCTCCAGCGGCCCTTCGCCGAGGACTGGGCCGCCGCGGCCGACGACGCCGCGCGGCTGCGGGTCGTCGTCGACCAGGTCGCCTCGCTGACCGACGCGAGCGCGGTGGAGTGGCACGCCCGGCTGTGCCGCTGACGCCGACGCAATCCCTACCGGTAGGGTCGACAATGTGAGCGACCGACTCGTCTGGCTTCCGTTCGACCCCGCCGAGCTCGGCGACGCCCCCGAGGGGCTGCGCTACGAGGTCGTCGACCCGACGCGGGAGGTGCCGGACTCGGTCGAGGACGTGCGCTTCTACGTGCCGCCGTACCAGATGGGGCCGGCGATCGGCGACGTGCTGCCGCGCATGCGCAGCCTCGAGGTCGTCCAGCTGCTCTCCGCTGGCGTGGACAACGTCCGCTCGCGGGTGCCCGAGGGCGTCGCGCTGTGCAACGGGCGCGGCATCCACGACACCTCGACCGCCGAGCTGACCCTCGCGCTGATCCTCGCCTCGCTGCGCGGCATCCCCGACTTCGTCCGCGCCCAGGACCGCCACGAGTGGACCCCCGGCTGGCGCCCGGCGCTGGCCGACCGGCGGGTGCTGCTCGTGGGGCACGGCGCGATCGGGGAGGCCATCGAGGCGCGCCTGCTGCCCTTCGAGGTCGAGGTCGTGCGGGTCGCCCGGACCGCCCGCGAGGGCGTGCACGGCATCGACGAGCTGCCCCGGCTGCTGCCCGACGCCGACGTCGTGGTGCTGATCGTGCCGCTGACCGCCGCCACCCGCGGGCTCGTCGACGCCGACTTCCTGGCCCGGATGAAGGAGGGCGCGCTGCTGGTCAACGTCGCCCGCGGGGCCGTGGTCGTGACCGACGACCTCGTCGCGGCGCTCCACTCCGGCCGGGTCCGCGCGGCGATCGACGTCGCCGAGACCGAGCCGCTGCCCGCCGACAGCCCCCTGTGGGACGCCCCCGGCCTGCTGGTCAGCCCCCACGTCGGCGGCGCGAGCAGCGCGATGTGGCCGCGCGCCCACCGGCTGGTCCGCGACCAGCTCCACCGGTACGCCGCGGGCGAGCCGCTCCACAACGTGATGACCGGCGAGTACTGATCCCCGCCCGGCGCCTAGGATCGGCCCCGTGGCAGGCCTGATCCGCGAGGAGAGCATCGCCGAGGTGCGCGAGAAGGCGCGGATCGACGACGTCGTCGCCGAGCACGTCACGCTGCGCAACGCCGGCGGCGGCTCGCTCAAGGGGCTCTGCCCCTTCCACGACGAGAAGTCGCCGTCGTTCCACGTCACCCCGAGCCGGGGGTTCTTCCACTGCTTCGGCTGCCAAGCCGGCGGGGACGTCATCAAGTTCGTGATGGACATCGACGCGCTCTCGTTCGCCGAGGCGGTCGAGCGGCTGGCCGACAAGTTCGGCGTGCAGCTGCGCCACGAGGAGGGCGACATCCGCGAGGACCGCCCCCGCGGTCCGCAGCGCAACCGGCTGGTCGAGGCGCACAAGGTCGCCCAGCAGTTCTACGCCGAGCAGCTCTCGACCCCCGACGCGCTCGCCGCGCGGCAGTTCCTCGCCGAGCGGGGCTTCGACCAGGCCGCGGCGGAGATGTTCGGCATCGGCTTCGCCCCGCGCGACGGCGACGCGCTCTTCAAGCACCTGCGGCAGAAGGCGTTCTCCCAGGAGGAGCTGGTCGTCGGCGGCCTCGTCGCGGTCGGCCGCTCGCCGTACGACCGCTTCCGCGGCCGCCTGCTCTGGCCCATCCGGGAGGCCGGCGGCGACACGATCGGCTTCGGCGCCCGCCGGATCTTCGAGGACGACCGGATCGACGCGAAGTACCTCAACACCTCCGAGACGCCGATTTACAAGAAGAGCCAGGTGCTCTACGGCATCGACCTGGCCCGCAAGGACATGGCGCGCTCCTCCCAGGCCGTGGTGGTCGAGGGCTACACCGACGTGATGGCCTGCCACCTCGCCGGCGTCACGACCGCCGTGGCGACCTGCGGCACGGCCTTCGGCGACGAGCACGCGCGGGTGCTGCGCCGGTTCATGCACGACCACGAGGAGTTCCGCGGCGAGGTCATCTTCGCCTTCGACGGCGACGCCGCCGGGCAGAAGGCGGCGCTGCGGACCTTCGCCGGCGACCAGAACTTCGTGTCCCAGACCTACGTCACCGTCGAGCCCGACGGGATGGACCCGTGCGACCTGCGCATCCAGCAGGGCGATGCGGCGGTCCGCGAGCTGATCGCCCGGCGGGTGCCGCTCTACCGGTTCGTGCTCGGCAACGTCGTCGGGAAGTACGACCTCGACCGCGCCGACAGCCGCGTCGACGCGCTCCGCGAGGGCGCCCGTCTCGTCTCGAGCGTCCGGGACCGATCCAAGGTCGACGCCTTCGCCCGCGAGCTCGCCGGCATGGTCGGCGTCGACATCGAGCAGGCCCGCTCCGAGGTGCGCCGCGCCCAGGCCCGGGGCCCCGCGAAGCCCGACCAGCGGGGCGGCCGCCGCGCGGAGCCCCAGCCGGAGCAGCCGGCCGAGCGGCCCGCGCGCACGCCGGTCCCGGACCTGCGCGACCCGCGCTTCGCGCTCGAGCGGGAGACGCTCAAGCTGGTCATCCAGTACCCCATGGCCATCGGCCGGACGACCTCCGAGATCGGCTCCGAGGACTTCACGCACCCCGTGTACCGCGCCGTGTGGGGGCTCGTCGCCGCCGCGGGTGGCCCGGTCGCCGGCTCCGGGGACGCGCAGTGGGCGGGCCGGCTGCGCGACGCGGCCACCGACCCGCTGGTCTCCTCCACGATCAGCGCCCTGGGCGTCGAGCCGATCCGCACGGCGAAGGAGCCCGACGCGGCGTACGTCTCGATGCACGTCTTCGGGCTCCTCGAGCTGACCGCCCTGCGGCGCATCGCGGACCTGAAGTCGAAGCTCCAGCGCACCAACCCGGTCGAGAACGCCACGGAGTACAACCGGATGTTCGGCGAGCTGGCCGCGCTGGAGCAGCACCGCCGCACCCTGCGCGAGCGGACGGTCGGCCAGTCTTGAGGAGCCAGTCATGAGGAGCCAGTCATGAGGATCCCCGTGCCCGCCGCGCTGGCCCGCTCGCTGGCCCGCTCGCTGCGTCGCGAGCGCCCCGACCTCGACGTACGCCGCGGCGAGCGCCTGCTCGCCTGGGCGGAGACCTCGGTAGGGCTCGTCGGGGGGACCCGCGAGGCGTTGTACCTGCCCGGCCGGCGCCTCGCGTGGGAGGAGGTCGAGTCGGCCCACTGGGACCGCGACACCACCGAGCTCCTCGTCCGCGAGGTGGGCCCGCCGGGCGTTCCGTCGCCGGTCCACCGGATCCTGCTCGCCGAGCCCGGCCGCCTGCTCGAGCTGGTCCGCGAACGGGTCAGCGCCAGCGTCGTCCTGACCCGCCACGTGCCGGTCTCCCGCGGCCGCGGACTGCGCGTCGTGGCCCGCCGCCCCGCCTCCGGGGACCGCGCGCTGACCTGGGGATACGTGCTCGACGAGGGCCTCGACCCGGCCGACCCGGCGGTCCGCGAGGCGGCCGAGCGGGGCCTGGCCGCGGCCCGTGCCGAGGTCGAGCCGGGCTGACCCCCTCGATTTTCCCCGGCCGCTGGGCCTTGCTAGTGTGTGCGCGCTGCACCGATCCCCTGTAGCTCAACTGGCAGAGCATTCGGCTGTTAACCGGAGGGTTGTTGGTTCGAGTCCAACCGGGGGAGCAGAGCGAGGGCCTGGCACGACGTGCCAGGCCCTCGATGCATTTCGTGCAGCCCCGCTCCGTGCCGGCGAGCACGCTCGCGTAGGGTCCCCCTGCGCGCCTCGGGGACGGGGCCCGCGGGGCGTTAGCTCAGTCGGTCAGAGCAAGGGACTCATAATCCCTGGGTCGTGGGTTCGAGCCCCACACGCCCTACCCACCGGGCATCGGCGAGTCAGCGGTACTGCGCGATCTCTGCGGCAGGAGGTAGGCGGGGCCGTTCGTACGCGGTGGGGGATGCGCAACCGTCGCGGTCGGCGGCGGCAAGTCGCCGTGGTTGCTCGATATACGCAGTGCGTACTGAGGCGCGCCTGCTGGCGATCGAGCCGCAGATCCCGCCTCCGCACATGGTGAGGGTCCGAGCGGCAGCGGTGAGGCGGCACAGCACCTAGGGTGGCGGCGTGCCGCAGTTCCCCTCGATGAAGGCGAAGGATCTCCTCGCCGTTCTCCTGCGGGAACCACTCGGATACGCGATCGTTAGGCAGAAGGGCTCACACCGGTTCCTGGAAGCTCCTGGACGACCGAGGGTCTTGTTCTCGTTCCACGATGGTGCGACAGTGCCTCCGGGACTCGTCCGCAAGGTGCTTGTGGGTACCGTTGGCTTGAGCAGTGAGGATGCGCTCAAGCTGCTGTGAAAGGGAGTCACGCATGATCGTCAGGGTGCGGTATCACCGCGAGGCAGGCACCGTCTGGGCGGATTCGCCCGACGTCGAGGGTTTCGTCGTGACGGGATCAGACCTCGTCGAGGTTCGGGATCTGGTGCGTGAAGGTTTGCCGTTCTATCTCGATACTTCAGACATCGACGTGCGCGAGGTGTTGGACGAGTCGTCGGCGCCAGTCGTCCAGTCGTCCTTCGGCAGCGAACTGTCGATTCTGCAGCTTCAAGGCGGGTCGCAGGCCGTCGGAGGCGTGCGGAAGGCTGATCTCGCAGTTCCGCACGTTCGCGCCCCCCGTGGCACCCTCAAGACGGTCAGTTCGACCAAGGTGCCTGCCACCGCATGAGGGCCACCCTCATGCTCTGC
The DNA here is from genome assembly GCF_013177455.1 of Nocardioides marmotae. Taxonomy (NCBI): domain Bacteria; kingdom Bacillati; phylum Actinomycetota; class Actinomycetes; order Propionibacteriales; family Nocardioidaceae; genus Nocardioides; species Nocardioides marmotae. Next base: position 2,988,015 of record NZ_CP053660.1, on the reverse strand, counting down.
GACTACGCAGCGGTCGCGGACGGCAAGCTCTACATCTCTGGAGGGGGCTGGAGCGTCACTGGGCCCGAACCTTCGCCTTCGGCCGTCGCGATCAAGATCGACGTTCCTTGGACTCAGGCGAACGATCGGATCCACCTGCAGCTCCGCCTGCTCGGCGAAGATGGTCATGCGGTCGTCGCCCAGACCCCGGTGGGGGAGCTCCCCGTCGAGGTCCAAGGCGAGTTCGAGGTCGGCCGTCCGCCCGGACTAAAGCACGGCACTCCTATCGATGTACCAATGGCGTTTCCGTTCGGTCCGCTTCCCATCCTTCCTGGCAAGCGGTACTCGTGGGAGCTTCGTCTTAACGGAGATACACAGCCCGACTGGCACCTGGCCTTCACCACTCGGGAACTGCCGGAGTCCCCTCCCGGGATCTACACCGTCGACCCAGCGGCAGAAGCCTGAAACGTCGCTGACGCCGACGTCGCTCAGAACGAGAAGTTCGGGCTCGCCCGCGCTGGTGCCGTTTGCCGGTTCAGGCGAGTTCCGGACGCTGGCGGATGGGCCCGACGAGGAAGCAAGGGACTCATAATCCCTGGGTCGTGAGTTCGAGCCCCACACGCCCTACCAGCGCGAGCCGGGCCGCCGTCTACCCGACTTCAGGCATGACGCCTGGGTCGAGCCGTCCCACTCTGGAGCAGGTGACCGTCACGACGGCGGCGCTCCGGAGGAGGAACCGTGCTCACACGTGCGTTGGACGAGCAGGTGCGGGCGACGCTCGCGGTCGGGGTCACCGCGGCGGTCGCTGCCGCCGGGCTGGCGGCCTGGTCGGCCCCGCCGGCGGCAGCGGCCGTGCCGTCCGTGACCGCGACCCTGGTCCGCACGGTGGCGACCTCCGGGCTCACCCCGCCGATCCCGGACCCGGCGGGGATCGTCTACGTCCCCGAGCGGGACCGCTTCCTCATCGCCGACTCCGAGGTCGACGAGACGCCGATCTACCAGGGCTCGAACATCTTCGAGACGACCCGGGCGGGAGCCGTCGTGGACCGCGGGGTGACCACGGCCTACACCAAGGAGGCGGCCGGCATCGGCTACGACCCGGGCAGTGGCCACGTCTTCGTCTCCGACGACGACCAGTTCCGCGTCTACGAGGTCGACCCCGGCGCCGACGGGCGGGCGGGCACCGCCGACGACACGCGTACGTCGTTCAGCACCGCCGCGTTCGGCAGCACCGACCCCGAGGACGTGACCTTCTTCCCGCCCACCGGCGAGCTGTTCGTCCTCGACGGCGCCGACCACGACGTGCACCGCGTGGGGCCGGGCCCCAACGGCCGGTTCGACGGCGTCGCCCCGACCGGTGACGACGTCGCCACGGAGGTCGACGTCCAGCGACTGGGCGCCGAGGACCCCGAGGGCATCGGCTACCACCCGGGGCGGGGCACCCTCCTCGTGGTGGACAGCACCTCCGAGGCGGTCTACGAGCTCAACCGCCAGCTGATGCCGGTCAGCCGGATCGACATCTCGGCCTCCGGCCAGGTCTTCGCCGCGGGCATCACCGTCGCCCCCGCGCTCGACGAGCCGGCCCGCTGGGACCTCTACGTCGTCGACCGGGGCGTCGACAACGACGCCGACCCCGACGAGAACGACGGCAAGCTCTACCAGCTGCGCGCCACGCTCCCGCCGATCGGCAACCTCGAGCCCGTGGTCGCCGCGGGCCGAGACCTCCCCGTCGTCGTCGGTGCCCCGCTGGCCCTCGCGGCCGGCGTCCGCGACGACGGCCTGCCCGGGCCCGGCACCACCATCCGGTGGACACGTGTCTCCGGGCCGGGGACGGTCACCTTCTCCACCCCCGACGCGGCGACCACGACCGCCCGGTTCACCGCGGCCGGCGTCCACGTCCTGCGGGCCACGGCCTCGGACGGCGCCCTGACCGGCAGCGACGACGTCACGGTCACGGTCGTGCCCGCGGGCGCGCCGCTGCCGCTCGACACCCCGGTCGCAAAGGCCTTCGACGACGTCGAGCAGCGCCCGACGGGGTACGCCGACTGGCTGGGCTCCAGCCTGAACATCCCCCGGGCCGGCACGACCGCGCAGACCATCGGCATCCGCTTCGACGACCTCCTCGTGCCCGAGGGGGCGACCATCACCGAGGCGTGGGTCCAGTTCCGGGCAACCGGTTCGAACAGCGCCGCGACCGACGTGACCATCGCCGGCATCGCCCAGGACGACACCGCGACGTTCACGACCTCCTCGACCACGGTGTCCTCCCGCCCGCGGACGGCGGCCACCGTGTCGTGGTCCCCGCCCGCCTGGTCCAGCGGCCAGGCCGGCGCCGCCCAGCGCACCGCCGACCTCCGCACCGTGGTGCAGGCGGTCGTCGGTCGGCCCGGCTGGCGCTCGGGGAACGCCCTGGCCCTGGTCATGACCGGCACCGGCGAGCGGCGGGCGTCCTCGCACGACGGCGCCACCCCGCCCGTGCTCCACGTGGCGTACACCCTGGCGGGCCCGAGCAACACCCCGCCCACGGCGTCGTTCACCGCCAGCTGCTCCGGCACGACCTGCTCCTTCGACGCCGGTGGCTCCTCGGACGTCGAGGGCCCGGTCGCCGGCTACCGGTGGACCTTCAGCGACGGCGGCTCCGCCACCGGGGTCTCGGCGAGCAGGACCTTCGCCGCCCCCGGCACCTACCAGGCGACGCTCACGGTCACCGACTCCGCCGGGGCCACCGGGTCGACCACCCAGGCGGTGACGACGACCTCGACGGCGTCGGCCATCGGCTTCCGCGGCGTGGCCCGGGCGGCCGGCAACACCACGGCCGCGACGCTCCGCGTCCCGACGACGGTGCAGGCGGAGGATGCCCTGCTGCTCTTCGGCAGCGCGAGCGCGGGCGACACGGGGATCACGCCTCCGTCGGGCTGGACGCAGGTCGCCGACGTGCGCACGGGCAGCTCCCAGCGCACGCTCGTGTGGAGCCGCGTCGCGACCGCCGCGGACGCGGGGTCGAGCGTGACCCTGCGCTTCGCGAGCCTCACCAAGGTCGCCCTGCAGCTGGTCGCCTACCGCGGCACGTCGCCCACCGCACCGCTCGGGCCCGTGGCCACCCGGTCCGAGACGACCGCGACGACGTCCCACACGACGCCGACCGCGACGGTCGCCGGCTCGGGGAGCTGGGTCGTGTCGTACTGGGCCGACAAGTCCTCGACCACCACGGACTGGTCACCGCCGGCGTCGGTCGTCAGTCGCGACGAGTCCATCGGCAGCGGCAGCGGCCGCATCGGAGCCCTCGTCGCCGACAGCGGGGGACCGGTCCCGGCCGGCGCCGCCGGTGGGCTGACCGCGACCACCGACGTCGCCAGCCGGGCGGCCCTGGTCACCGTCGTGCTCCGGCCGCGGTGAGCGGGGCCGAGCGGGGCCGAGCTGGGCCCGGCGCTCTCCGTAGGACCGCACGGCGTCCTCGAGCTCCGCGCTCGCGGCGTCGATCATCTCGAGGTGGTCCTCGACGGCGGTCTCGGCCGTGAAGAAGGCCAGGTTGAGGGCGTCGAGGTCGGCGGCTGCTCGGATGAGCCTCCGCAACCGGGCGCGCAGGTCGGGATCGGTCGTCTCGGGCATCTGCTGATTCCATCCGTGGGGTCCAGGTGAGGTGACACCTGGACGGGTGATGGGGAAGCGGAGCGACCGGGGGAACCCACGACGGCAACGGGGCCTCGGGGCGGGCGCAGGGTACGTAGTGCGGTTCAGGAGTCCTCGTCGAGGTCGACGTAGTCGCGGCGGACCTGCTCGAGCCAGCGCGAGGCCGGCTCGCCGGTGACCGCGACCAGGTAGTCGACGAGGTGCATGGCGATGTTCGCGAGGTCGAGGATCGCCATCTCGCTGGCCGTGCTGGCCCCGAAGGAGCCCTCGAGCTCGGCCCAGCCCTGGCGGTAGACGCGTTCGAAGTCCTCCGGCAGCCACTCCCCGGAGGGGGTGTTGACCCGCATGGTCAGCAGGGACATCGCCCAGTCGGTGATGGCGTCGAAGTCCGGGTCGCTGCTGCTCGGGTCCATGGACCCAGCCTGCCGCGACGCTGGTGGGGCGTCGCGGCAGGCCGGTCGGTTCGGTTCAGCTCGGTTCGGCTCAGTCCAGTCGCATGAGCGACCCGGGCCCGAAGACGGGCCCGGTCAGGTAGATGTCGCCGTTGCGGGCGACGTCGACGCCACCGGGGGCGTTGAGCTCACCGGGGACGAGCTCCCGGGTGTGGGTGTGGTGGCGGTGCGACGTGATGCGGAAGAGCCCGCCGACCTCGGCGCCGGGGGTGCCGGCCTCGGCCTGGAGCCACGACGCCTTCGACAGGCTGAGGGCGTAGATGCCGCCCTTGCGGTCCGCGGCGAGGTCGACGATCGAGGTCAGGCCGTCGGCGTAGCGGGTGCAGGCCGGCCGGTGGTGGCGCCGGGGGGCGGCCTGGTGCGCGTCGTACGGCGCCGGGTCGCAGACCGCATCCTCGGAGCCGGGCCGGATCCGCCAGACCTGGGAGGTGCCCGGCGTGGCCGGGAAGCCGCGCAGCTCGCTGACGTACCAGTAGCCGTCCGCGCCCACCGTGACCGAGGTCGTGACCGACTCCGCGGGGATCATCGGAGGCATCGGTGCCGGCGCCGGGGTGTCGCCGGCACCGCGGCCCGCGGACAGGCGCAGCGGCGCCGCCGGCGGCTCCTCGGGGAGGTTGTCGGGGATGGCGACGACCCGCGGCGCGAACCGGGCGACGGTCTTGACGGTGCCGTCGGGCCAGACCCGCAGCAGGTCGTTGTTGCCTGCGTCGGCGACCAGGACGGTGCCGTCGCGCAGGGCGTGGAGGCCGAAGGGGTTCGTGTCGGTCGGCACGTCCTCGATGTCGTAGGGGTCGGGGTCCTCGGCCTGGTAGGCGGCGAGGTCGGCGACGACCTGCAGGCCACCGGCACGCGTCCAGGAGTACAGCGTCGCGCCGCCCGGGGGGATGTCCGCCGCGGCGGCGCCACCGCCGGTCAGGAAGTACACCTTCCCGCGGGCGGCCGAGATCGCCTGGGCGAAGCCCGCGGCCGCGGGCAGGCCACCCAGCTCGCGCACGACGGCCGGACCGCCGCGGCGCTCGACGACGAGGCTGAAGGTGCCGTCGTCCTCGGTGACGAGGGTCAGGCCGCGGCCCACGGAGTCGACCCCGCGGGGCCCGCTGAGCGAGGCGATCGTGGTGAGGTCGTCGGGCTCGGGTGCGACGCGCGCCTGGGCGGGGCCGACGGTCGAGGCGGCGAGGGCGGCGCCGGCCGTCAACGTGGTCAGGGCGGCCAACAGCGTGGTCCGTGGTCGGGTCATCATCATCCTCCGGTGGGGGGCAGGGCACGGACCTCCATTCGAGTCCTGCGCCGCCCCCGGCCGCATCTCCCACATGGGGGGTTTCCGCGCGCCCCTGCCGGCCCCGAGTGCGCTCAGCCGCCCCGCAGCAGCCGGTCGCCGAGCTCGGAGCGCAGGTAGAGCACCGCGCGCCCGTGCCGCGCCGAGGTGAGCAGCCCCGCGGCGCGCAGCGCCCGCAGGTGCTGGTTCACCGCGCTGGTCGTGACCCCCAGCCGCACGCCCAGCTCGGTGGAGGAGGCGGGGGAGTCGAGCAGCGCGAGCAGCGAGGCCCGCGCCTCGCCGACCAGGTCCGCCAGCGCCCGCGGACCGGTCACGCGGTCGGCCATCCACAGCGTGCCGACCCCGCGGGCGGCGTACATCACCTGCGGGGGTTGCTCGGGCGTGATCGGGGTCGACCCGCCCCGGGAGAACAGCGAGGGCACGAGCGTGAGGCCGACGCCGGTCGTCGAGCGCCGGTAGCCGTCCCGGTCGGACGTGGTCACCTGCACGACGTTGCCGACCAGCCGCATCCGCACGCTGAGGTCGTCGAACATCGCCGCGAGCCCGCGCTGGGCGATGACCCGCCCGCGGTGGGCGACGTCGGCCTCGAGCACCGCCCGCATCCGGGGCCACCAGGGCTCGAAGCAGGCGTCCCAGAACCCCTGCACCGCGCGTACGACGCGGGGCAGGACGCGGTCGGTGCGGCCGGCCAGGGCCGGGGGCAGCTCGTCGTGCACCTCGAGCAGCTTGGCGCGGACGACCCGCGGGGGGAGCGCGGCGACGCCGGCCAGCTCGTCGGCGAACCGGGTGAGCGGGGAGGTGGGCAGCGGGTGCAGGAAGTCGGGGGTCCACAGCCGGTCGTTGGTCAGCGCCGCCAGCACCTCGGTGTCCAGCCCGGACCGGGCGGCCTCGGTCATCCGCAGCCAGGGGAGGTGGTGGGGGTAGCGCCCGGGGTCGCGGAAGATGCGCAGCGCGAGCCCCACCTCGTTGAGCGGCGAGATCGCGAAGCGGACCTCGCCGAGGTCCAGCTCGCCCAGCTCGTACTCGATCACCGGGCCACCATGAAGCAGGACGCTACATCGTTGGCGCCGGGTGCTCGGCCCGTGGGAGAACTGCGCACGTGCTGAAGCGGACCCTCTTCCCCGACGACCCCGTCGCCCGTGCGCTCTCGCTGGCGACGATGGCGGGCTCCTTGTCGACCGGCCTGTTCTACAGCGTGAGCGCGCTGTACTTCACGACCGTCATCGGGCTCTCCGCGACCACCGTCGGCACGGGCCTGACCATCGCCGGGGCCGCCGGCGTCGCGGGCTCCTACCTCGGCGGGCGGCTCGCCGACCGCTTCGGCCCCGACCGCGTCCAGCAGGCGGCCACGGTCGTCCAGGCCCTCGCGCTCCTGGCCTACGTCGCGGCCGACGACGTCGTCTCCTTCGTGCTCGTCGCGTGCGTGGCCGTCGCCTCCCGCGCGGTGCAGGGGACCGCGAAGCAGACCCTGCTCGCGCGCTGGTTCACCGGCCCCGACCGGGTCGGCGTGCGGGCCCGGCTCCGCGTGGTCACCAACGTCTTCATCGGCCTCGGCACCGCCCTCGCCGCGCTCGCGCTCCTCGTCGGCACCGCCGCGGCGTACCGCACCACGATGGTCGTCGTCGGGTTCGTCGCTCTCGCCGCTGCCGTGCCGCTCGGTGGACTGCGGGCTCGCGTCGTCGGGCTCACCGAGGCGTTGCGACCCCTCCGGGGCCGGCACGCCGCACCGGACGCCCCGCGCGGGCGCTCGCCCCTGCGCGACCGCACCTACCTGACCAGCACCGCCCTGACCTCGGTGATGGCGCTCCAGTTCGGCCTGCAGAACGTCGGCGTCCCGCTCTGGGTCGCCCACCACACCGCGGCGCCCGACGTGATGGTCTCGGTGCTCCTGCTCACCAACACCGTGCTGGTCGCGGCCCTGCAGGTGCGAGCCTCGCGGGGGACCCACGAGGTGGTGACCGCTGGCCGGGCCGTGCGGCGCGCGGGGCTGCTCCTCGCGGTGGCCTGCCTGGTGCTGGCCGCCTCCGGGTCGGTCGGCGTGGTGGCCGCGATCGTGCTGCTCCTGGTGGCGGAGGTGGCCAGCACGGCGGGGGAGATCCTCTCCGAGGCCGGCACCTGGGGCCTGGCCTTCGAGCTGGCCGACCCGCTGAACGCCGGGGCCTACCAGGGCGTGAGCCAGATGGGCTACTCGATCGCGGGGATGCTGGCGCCCCTCGTCGTGACCGTCACCGCGATCGAGCACGGGACGGTCGGGTGGGTGGTGCTTGGCGCGGTGTTCGCCACGGCCGGCTCGCTGGTGGCGGTCGTCGCCGCGCGCGCGTCCCGGGCGCCGGTCGCCGTGCCCGCCCCCGCGCCGACGGGCGCGGTGGAGGCCTCGGCCTAACCGGCCCGGACGGCCCGGCTCGCCGTGCCCTCGGCCAGCGCCCGGTCGCCGCGGCGGTGGAGGAGCCAACCGCCGAGGAGGAGCAGCACGCCGGAGGCGAGGAACCCGAGGTCCCACGAGAGCGGTGCGCCGAGGTCGTCGCGGACGTGGTGGACGCCGAGGAGGTGGTGGTTCACGACCCCCTCGACGAGGTTGAACAGCCCCCAGCCGGCGAGCACGAGGCCGAGGTGGAAGGACCAGGTGGGCGCGAGCCGCCCCTGCTGCCAGGCGCGGACGGTCAGCACGGATCCGGCGACCACGCAGAGCCAGGCCAGCACGTGGAACAGCCCGTCGGCGAGGGTGTTGGCCTCCAGGCCGGCGACGGTCGTGGTCGGGTAGTCGTCGACGTGGCTGACCATGTGGTGCCACTGGAGCACCTGGTGCAGCACGATGCCGTCGACGAACCCGCCGAGGCCGATGCCGTAGAGCAGGCTCGCGAGCCGGGACGGTCGGTTCATGGGCACGCAGTACCCGTCGGCGGCCGTCCACAAATTAGCCGAACGGACGATTCCCGCCCCCGGCGTCGGGAGCTAGATTCCTCCGCGCCGGGCCGTGGTCACACCCCCCAGTTCCACGGCCCGGCGCTCACCTCTCGCCGCACGGTTGGCCCGGTCCCCGAGCGGGAACCCCGGCGGCATGACTCCTCCCGCGAACGACGGCCCCTCGGCCGCGTCCCTCGAGTTCGTCGGCACGGCCACGACGATCCTGCGGCTCGGGCCGTTCACGCTGCTCACCGACCCCAACTTCCTGCACCGCGGTCAGCGCGCCTACCTCGGCAAGGGCCTGTTCTCCCAGCGGCTGACCGAGCCGTCGCTGCAGCCGGCCGACCTGCCGGCCCTCGACGGCGTGCTGCTCAGCCACCTCCACGGCGACCACTTCGACCGGATCGCGCGCCGCGAGCTCGACCGCGGCCTGCTGGTCGCCACCACGCCCGCCTCGAGCCGGACGCTCACCCGCTGGGGCTTCGCCGGCGCCCACGGCATGCGGACGTGGGAGTCGCTGGACCTGGCGAGCCGGGGCAGCCGGCTGCGGATCATGGCCGTCCCGGGGCAGCACGGCCCCGGCCCGGCCAAGCACGTCATGCCGCCGGTGATGGGCAGCGTGCTGGAGCTGGAGGAGCCCGGGCGGCCGGTCTTCCGGGTGTACGTCAGCGGGGACACGCTGTTCCGTCCCTACCTGCGTGACGTGGTGGACCGCACCGGCCCGCTCGACGCCGCGGTCGTCCACCTCGGCGGCACGCGCGCCCTCGGTGTCCTGGTGACCATGGACGACCGGCAGGGCGCCGACCTCGTCGACCTGCTGCGCCCGGCCGTCACGGTGCCGGTCCACTTCGACGACTACACGGTCTTCCGGTCCGACCGCGCCGACTTCCTCGAGCGGTGCCGCGAGCGGGGCCTGCCCACCCAGCTGCGGACCGTCGAGCGCGGCGGCCGGGTGGACCTGACCTGACCCCGGAGCCGACCCGGCCGGCCGACCCGGCCGGCCCGCTCAGGCGTCGGCTCCGCGCCCGGTCGCCTGCTGGAGCCGGTCGATGTGCTCGGACGCCTCGGCCTTGGTGAGGTCGGCGGAGACGTTCATCGCGGCGTTCGCATCTGTGTTCGAATCACTCATGGCCGCCCCGTACCCGCGGCCCCCGGCGACAAACCCGCCCGCCGAGCCCGCCGAGCCCGCCGAGCCCGCCGAGCCCGCCGAGCCCACAGAGCCCACAGAGCACCCGCCGAGCACCGTGCGCGGCGCCGGCTCAGTAGCCGCGCTGGATGCCCCAGGCCACGGCCTGCGAGCGCCGGGAGACACCGATCTTGTGGTAGATCTGCCGGATGTAGGTCTTGACCGAGTTGACCGAGACGAAGAGCTCCGCGGCGATCTCCAGGTTGCTGCGGCCCCGGCAGATGAGGGAGAGCACCTCGGCCTCGCGGGCGCTCAGCGAGTCGCGGGTCGAGTCGCGGAGCGCCAGGGCCGGCCCCGGTGCCTCGACGGTCCCACCGCGGTGCACCACGTCGATGACGCGCACGAGCTCGTCCGCGTCGACGGCCTTGGAGACGAAGCCGCACGCGCCTGCGGCGAGCACCCGCCGCACGCTGCCCTGGTCGAGGCGCCAGGTGAAGACGACGACCCGGCCGTGGGTGCGCCGGTGGACGTCGGCGAGGTAGGACTCGATGTCCAGCGGCCTGCCCAGGGGATCGCACAGCACGACGTCGGCCACCGCCGGCTCGTCGACGACCGTGAGCCGCCCGGCGTACGGGGCGAGCATGCCCTCGACCCCGGTGGTGACCAGCTCGGACTCGTCCACGACACCGACCCGGACGGGGCGACGACGCCCCGCGGGGGCCTTGTCTGGCGCGCTGTTCATGATGGGTAGAACCTAGGCGGGTCCGGATGCCCCACCCGACCCGAACTGGTCGCCCGAAGGGGTGAAAAAGGCCTGGTGAGCGGCCAGGTCGGCGCCGATCGTGGGCGTCAGGAGGACGCGGAGTACCCAGCCCGGTAGCCCTCGAGCAGGCGCTGCCCGCGCTCGACGGCGGCCTCGAGCGCGGCGAGCACCGGGAGGGCGCCCTCGGTCGTGCCGGCGTCACCGAGGAGCTCCAGCTCGCGCGCGGTCAGCCCCACGTCGGTCACGCCCAGGTTGAGCGCGCTCCCGGCCAGCTTGTGCGCGGCCTGGCGCATCCCGTCGACGTCGTCGCCGGCGACCAGCTCCCGCAGCCGGTCGACGGCCGGCCCGGTGTTGGCGAGGAAGTTGCCGATGGCCCGGTCGAGGTAGGCGGTGTTGCCGGGGTCGAGGTCACGCAGCATGTCCAGCCGCTCGACGTCGAGTCCGTCCACGGGGTTCGACGGTGACGGCTCCACAGGTTCCTCCTCGATCGACGGCGCGGGACCGGCGGCCCCGATCCACTGCGACAACACGGCCCCCAGCGCGGCCGGGTCGACGGGCTTGGTCAGGAAGTCGTCCATCCCGGCGTCGAGGCAGCGCTCGCGCTCGCCCTCGACCGCGGCCGCGGTCATCGCGATCACAGGTACCCGGCAGCCGTCGGGCTCACGCCGGCGCAGCTCGCGGGTCGCGGCGTACCCGTCCAGGCGGGGCATCTGCACGTCCATCAGCACGGCGTCGACCGACCGCTCCGCGAGCACCTCGAGCGCCTCGACGCCGTCCTCGGCGGTGAGGACGCGGTAACCCATCGACTCCAGCAGGCCGCTGGCCACCATCTGGTTGACGGGGTTGTCCTCGACGACGAGCACCTGCTGCTCGGCCCCGGCCCGCGGTTCGGGCTCGCGCGCCACCGGTGAGGCCTCGACCCCCGCCAGCACGCGGAGCAGCACGCCGCGCAGCACGGGCGCGAGGACCGGCTTGGTCAGGCAGCTGGCGATGCCGGCTGCGGCGACCTCGTCGGGGTCGACGCTGGTGAAGGAGGTGAGCATGACCAGGCTGAGGTCGTCGTACGCCGCGTCCCGGCGCAGGGCCCGGGCCAGGTCGAGGCCGTCGCGGTCGGGCATCGCCATGTCCAGCAGCGCTGCGTCGAACGGGTCGCCCTCGTCGCGCGCCCGGGCGAGCACGGCCTCGGCCTCGGTGGCGCTGCCGACGCTGACCGCGCGGACCTGCCACCAGCGCAGCTGCTCCTCGAGGATCAGCCGGTTGTGGGTGTTGTCGTCGACCACGAGCACCCGGCGGTCCGCCAGCCAGGTGCGGGCGTGGGCGTCGCCGGCGTCGGGGGCGGTGCCGGTGGGCTGGTCGAAGACCGCGCTGAAGGAGAAGACGCTGCCGCCGCCGGGGTTGGCGGCGAAGCCGATCCGGCCGCCGAGCGCCTCGACGATCTCCTTGGAGATGGCCAGGCCCAGCCCGGTCCCGCCGTAGACGCGGGTGGTCGAGGCGTCGGCCTGGGTGAACGGCTCGAAGAGGCCCGGCGCCTTCGTCGGGTCCACCCCCACCCCGGTGTCGGCGACCTCCACGTGGAGCCGCGTGCGGCCGCCGTCGACGGGCGCGCAGGTCGCCCGGACGAACACCTCGCCGCGCGGGGTGAACTTCACGGCGTTGGAGACCAGGTTGGTGAGCACCTGCGCCAGGCGGGTGGGGTCGCCGGCCAGCACCTCGGGGACGTCGGGGTGGCAGGAGACGATCAGCTCCAGCCCCTTGGCCCGGGCGCTCTCGGCCATGACCGCGGCGACCTGGTCGAAGACCGGCCGCACCTCGAAGTCGACCTCCTCGAGCTCCAGGCGTCCGGCCTCGATCTTGGAGAAGTCGAGGATGTCGTTGATGACGCCGAGCAGCGCCCGGCTGGCCACCTGCACGCCCGAGGCCAGCCGCAGCTGGTCGGCGTCGAGGGCGGAGCGCAGCAGCAGGTCGTTGAGGCCGATCACCCCGTTGAGCGGGGTGCGGATCTCGTGGCTCATCGTGGCGAGGAACTCCGACTTCTGCCGCGAGGCCTCCATCGCCTGGTCCCGGGCGGCGGCCAGCTGCCGCTCGGCCTGCTCGCGCTCGGCGACCCGGGCCATCTGCACGGCCACGGCCTCGACCATGTCCTGGACCATGCGGTGCCGGGTCAGCGGGGGCGCGGAGGTGATGACGACGACGGCGTGCACCCGGCCGGCGTAGGAGACCGGGAAGGCGATCGAGAGCCGGTCCTCGTCCCACACCGAGCGGCCCTCGTCGAAGGCGCGCTCGGCCAGGGCCAGCTCCCGCGCGACCCGCTCGGGATCCTCGGCGTCGGCGCGCCGGTCGTCCTCGGTGACGTAGTACGGCTCGACGCCGCTGCCGTCCTCGCGGGCCATGAAGCCCCGGCCGCGCTCCCAGTCGTCGTGCAGCAGCACGAGGTCGCGCGCCTGGCCGAGCAGCTCGTGCAGCGACCGGGCCTCGTTGGCGGCCGAGGCCACCGCCTGCATCAGCACGTTCTGGTTGACCTGGTCGACGAGCGCGAGCTCGGCCTCCTTGGCCGCGGTGACGTCCTGGTGGGTGCCCGACATCGCGACGGGTCGGCCGTCGGGGTCGTGGTGGCACACGCCGCGCCCGCGCGTCCAGACCCAGCCGTGCGCGCCACGGACCCGTCCCTCCCACTCGAACGGCCCGCCGATCTCGAGCGCCTCGCGCACCGACCGGGCGACGACCTCGCGGTCGTCCTCGTGCACCACGTCCAGGAACTCCGCGTACGTCGCCGGCCACTCCCCGGCGGGGACGCCGTACAGCTCGTGGATCTCCGGTGCTCCGGTGACCACGTCGTGGACGACGTCCCACGACCAGCTGCCCAGGCGGGCGATCCGGTGCGCCTCGGCCAGCCGGCTGCGGCTCTCGACGAGCTCCTCGATGTCGCGGCGGCGGTCGCTCCACTCGGTCATCCGGTGCAGGACACCGAGGAGCTCGCCGTCGGGGCCGTGCAGCGGGGACTCCCGGGTCAGCACCCACGTGGAGGTCCCGTCCGTCCGCTGCAGCCGGACCTCGACCTCGCGCTCGTTGAACCGCCCCGCGCGGAGGTCCTCGAGGTGCGCGGCGAACTGCTGCCGGCCGACCTCGTCGAGGGTGTCGAAGACCGTGAGGTCGGACGCCGCCTCCGGGGCGACGCCGACCATCCGGGCGAGCGCGGGGTTGGCGTAGCGGATGCGTCCGTCGAGGTCGAAGACGCAGTAGCCGTCGGGGGAGGTCTCGACGACGGCACGGAACATCGCGTCCAGCTCCATGCCGCTCCCTCCGCCTCGCCCGCCTCCCCGCCGCTCACCCTAGGGGGTGGGACGGTCCGGGCTCAGCCCTCCCCGGCGATGGCGTACCGGCCGTCCTCGAAAGCCAACTCCAGCTTGACGTCGTCGCGGATCGAGCGGCCGTTGGAGAGCGTGTAGGTGTACCGGTACCTCACCGACGGGCCCGAGGGGTCGGCCTCGACCCGCTCGACCTCGACGGAGTCCACGTCGCCCCAGAAGCCGGCGTACCCCGGCAGTCCGCCGCTGGCCTCCTGGAACTCCGGGGTGAGCATCGCGAAGCCCGCGGAGGGGTCGGCGGCGGCGGTGGTGAGGTAGTCGCGGACGAAGGCCTCGATGCCAGCCTCGGTCGGCCGCGCCGGTGGCGACGGCTCGCCGGTCGCGGACGCCGGCGGCGAGGTCGTGGCCGCACCCGCCTCCCGCCCCGCGTCGTCGCCCCCACCCCTGCCGAGGAGGTAGCCGCCGACGGAGAGCAGCACGACCGCGGCCAGCCCGAGCAGGACCGGCACGAGGCGTCCGAGGCGGCGGCGCGGCGCGGCGTGGCCGGGGCCCGGGGCGGGAGGTCCGCCGGCCGCGGGGGGCGCCGAGGTCCGCACGGTCGCCTCGGAGGGCGGGGGAGGCGGCGGGGTCGGCCCGCGGTCGGCGCGGGCCAGCAGCTGGGTGCCGAGCTCGTCGTGGTGCGAGGCGCGCGCGACCGGCACGGGCCGGTGGGCGGCGGCGTCCGGCCCCGCCTGGAGGAAGTCGCGGACCTGCGCCATCGACCAGCGGTCGCCGGGCTCGCGGGTCATCGTGGCGGCGAGCAGCGGGCGCAGCCAACCGGCGTCGTCCAGGCGCGGCGGGTCCTCGTGGACGATCCGGTACAGCGCGCCGAGCAGGTTCTCCCCGACGTCGTACGGCGGCCGGCCGGCCAGCGCGTGGAACAGCGAGGCCCCGAGGGACCACACGTCGCTCGGCGGGGTGGCGAGCCGACCGCTGGCGACCTCGGGCGCGAGGTAGGCGGGGGAGCCGGTGACCAGCCCGGTCCGGGTGAGGGAGGCGTCGGCCTCGGCCCGGGCGATGCCGAAGTCGGAGATCTTCACGCGCTCGTCGGGGGTGACGAGCATGTTCGAGGGCTTGACGTCGCGGTGCACGACCCCGGCGGCGTGCGCCGCGGCGAGGGCATCGGCGGCCTGCCCGATCAGGTCGGCCGCGGTGTCGGGGTCGAGCGGCCCGCGGATGCGCACGAGCTCGGCGAGGGTGGTGCCGGCGACGTGCTCCATCACCAGCCAGCGTTCGCCGTCCTCGTCGACGAGGTCGAAGACCGCCACCACGTGGGGGTGGTTGAGCCGGGCAGCGAGCCGTGCCTCGCGCTGGGCGCGCTCGAGGTCGGCGCCGTCGCCGCCGGGCGCGAGCCCGATCCGCTTGAGCGCGACCGCGCGCCCGAGCACCTCGTCGCGCCCCAGCCAGACCGCGCCCATGCCGCCCCGGCCGATCTCGCGCTCGAGGGAGTACCTCCCGGCGATCACCCGTCCCGGCCCTCCTCGTCGCTCCCCACGCGTGCAAACCGAGCCAGCGTAGCGAGGACCCGTGCGGAGCCCGGTGGGCGACCGCGTGGTCCATGCGGCAGGCTGGTGGGCAGGTACCCAGCGCGACGAAAGGCCCATCGTGTCCCTCGACCCGAACCTCCTCGACGACCTCGAGTGGCGCGGACTGATCGCCCACTCGACGGACCTCGACGCCATGCGCGAGGCCTTCGCCTCGGGGAGCGTGCGCTTCTACGTGGGGTTCGACCCGACCGCTCCGAGCCTGCACATGGGCCACCTCGTGCAGGTGCTGACCGCGCGGCGCCTCCAGGAGGCCGGCCACACGCCGTACGCCCTCGTCGGCGGCGCCACCGGCATGATCGGCGACCCGCGCGACTCCGGGGAGCGCACGCTGAACTCCCTCGACACCGTCCAGGAGTGGACCGACCGCGTCCGCCGGCAGATCGAGCCGTTCCTCTCCTTCGAGGGCGACAACGCCGCGACGATGGTCAACAACTACGACTGGACCGCCCAGGTCTCGGCCATCGACTTCCTCCGCGACATCGGCAAGCACTTCCCGGTCAACCGGATGCTCGCCCGTGACGTGGTCAGCCGGCGCCTCGAGGCCGGCATCAGCTACACCGAGTTCAGCTACGTGCTGCTGCAGTCCATGGACTTCCTCCACCTGCACCGGGCCGAGGGCGTCGACCTCCAGCTCGGCGGCTCGGACCAGTGGGGCAACCTCACCGCCGGCGTCGAGCTGATCCGCCGCGCGACCGGCGACCGGACGCACGCGTTCGTCACGCCGCTGCTGACCAAGGCCGACGGCACGAAGTACGGCAAGACCGAGGGCGGCGCGCTCTGGCTGGACCCGGAGATGATGTCGCCGTACTCCTTCTTCCAGTTCTGGCTCAACGTCGAGGACGAGAAGGTCCCCGAGCTGCTGCGCGTCTTCACCTTCCTCTCCCGCGAGGAGATCGAGGAGCTCGAGGCCACCCACGCCGAGAAGCCGTTCCTGCGGGCCGGGCAGAAGGCGCTGGCCGAGCACGTCACCAGCCTGGTCCACGGGGCCGAGGAGACCGAGCGGATCAAGGCGGCCTCCGCCGCGCTGTTCGGCGGCGGCGACCTCACCGGGCTCGGGGGCTCGACGCTCGGCGCCGCGCTGCGCGAGGCCGGCTCGGTGACCGTCGAGCGGGGGGAGGGGCTGCCGTCGGTCGTCGACCTGCTCGTCCTCACCGGCCTGGCGTCCAGCAAGGGCGAGGCGCGCCGCACCATCGGCGAGGGCGGCGCCTACCTCAACAACGTCCGCGTCGAGGACGTCGAGGCGGTCCCCGCCGCCGCCGACCTCGTCGACGGCACCTGGCTGGTGCTGCGCCGGGGCAAGAAGAAGTTCGCGGGCGTCGAGGTCCGATGACCGGCTGGCTCGGCGGCCTCGAGGAGCGGGCCCGGACGGTCCTGCCCGCGCCCGTCGCCGAGTACGTCGCGCAGGGGGCCCGCGAGTCGCTGACGACCGCGGCCGCCGTGGGGGCGTGGCGCGAGCACCGCTTCCTCCCGCACGTGCTCCGCGACGTCACCGACGTCGACCCCGGCGTCGAGCTCCTCGGCCGGCGCAGCGAGCTGCCCTGGGGCGTCGCCCCGACCACCCTGCAACGGGCGGTCCACCCCGAGGGGGAGCTGGCGATGGCGCGGGCCACCCACGCGGCCGGCGGCCTCGTCGTGGTCTCGAGCAACGCCGGCACGCCGTTCGCCGAGATCGGGGAGACCGGAGCCCGCTGGTGGCTCCAGGCCTACCTCCCTGCCGACCGGACGCTGGCCGAGCCGATGCTCGCCCGTGCTCGCGACGCCGGGGCCGAGGCCGTCGTCCTCACCGTCGACACCCCCGTGGTCGCCACCAAGTACGCCGCCGGGGAGAGCGTCTGGGCCACCGTCGACCCCGGCCTGGTCCGGGTGAACTTCGGGCCGGACCACGAGGGACGGCCCGGCGCCGACAAGGCCACCGACCTGGGGCCGCACGACCTCGACTGGCTCCGCGAGACCGCCGGCCTGCCGGTCGTGGTCAAGGGGGTGCTCCGACCCGACGATGCCCGCCGGTGCGTGGAGGCCGGTGCCGCCGCGGTGTGGGTCAGCAACCACGGCGGCCGCCAGCTCGACCGCGCGGCCACCACGGCGCACGCGTTGCCCGCGGTCGCCGCCGAGGTCGGGGCGGACGCCGAGGTGTACGTCGACGGGGGACTGCGCACCGGGCTCGACGTCCTCACCGCGCTCGCCCTCGGCGCCGACGCCGCGTTCCTCGGCCGCCCGCCCCTGTGGGCGTTGGCCGAGGGGGAGACCGGCGTCGCGCGGCTCCACGCCGAGCTGCTCGAGGAGACCGTCGAGGCGCTCCGGCTGGCGGGTTGCCGCACCGTCGCGGACACCCGCGGACTGCTCGCGACGCCGCCCGTACCCGGGGCCTGAGCAGCCCGAACGAGGCTGTGCCCGCCGTCACGCCGTCTCGGTTTGGTGTTTCCCGCGGACCCCGTCTAATGTTTTCCATGTCGCCAGGGAGCGGCGGGGAGCAAGGCCGGTCTGGCCGGGCTCCCGGCCCCGAGCGATGATCAGCCTTCAGGGCAGCGAGAGATCGTGTCGCCTTGTGGTGCGTGTGATCCTTGAGAACTCAACAGTGTGTCATAGTCGACGAATTAGTTTGTTATGCCCCGTCGGCTGATCTGATTGCCTTTTGGTGGTTGGGTTGGTTGATGGTTTCTTTGACAATGATTCTGACAATGTAATTGTCAGTGTCGTCTGTCAGGGCATCTCTTTTTCTCAGCACTGGTCCTTGTGGTTGGTGTTGGGTGTTGTTTTTCAACGGAGAGTTTGATCCTGGCTCAGGACGAACGCTGGCGGCGTGCTTAACACATGCAAGTCGAGCGGTAAGGCCCTTTCGGGGGTACACGAGCGGCGAACGGGTGAGTAACACGTGAGTAATCTGCCCTCCACTTCGGGATAAGCCTCGGAAACGGGGTCTAATACCGGATACGACACAGTTTCGCATGAGATCTGTGTGGAAAGTTTTTCGGTGGGGGATGTGCTCGCGGCCTATCAGCTTGTTGGGGTAATGGCCTACCAAGGCTTCGACGGGTAGCCGGCCTGAGAGGGTGACCGGCCACACTGGGACTGAGACACGGCCCAGACTCCTACGGGAGGCAGCAGTGGGGAATATTGGACAATGGGCGGAAGCCTGATCCAGCAACGCCGCGTGAGGGATGACGGCCTTCGGGTTGTAAACCTCTTTCAGCGGGGACGAAGCGAAAGTGACGGTACCCGCAGAAGAAGCACCGGCCAACTACGTGCCAGCAGCCGCGGTAATACGTAGGGTGCGAGCGTTGTCCGGAATTATTGGGCGTAAAGGGCTCGTAGGCGGTTTGTCGCGTCGGGAGTGAAAACACCGGGCTTAACTCGGTGCTTGCTTTCGATACGGGCAGACTAGAGGCATGCAGGGGAGAACGGAATTCCTGGTGTAGCGGTGAAATGCGCAGATATCAGGAGGAACACCGGTGGCGAAGGCGGTTCTCTGGGCATGTCCTGACGCTGAGGAGCGAAAGTGTGGGGAGCGAACAGGATTAGATACCCTGGTAGTCCACACCGTAAACGTTGGGCGCTAGGTGTGGGGCCTATTCCATGGGTTCCGTGCCGCAGCTAACGCATTAAGCGCCCCGCCTGGGGAGTACGGCCGCAAGGCTAAAACTCAAAGGAATTGACGGGGGCCCGCACAAGCGGCGGAGCATGCGGATTAATTCGATGCAACGCGAAGAACCTTACCTGGGTTTGACATACGCCGGAAAGCGCCAGAGATGGTGCCCCTTTTTGTCGGTGTACAGGTGGTGCATGGCTGTCGTCAGCTCGTGTCGTGAGATGTTGGGTTAAGTCCCGCAACGAGCGCAACCCTCGTCCTATGTTGCCAGCGGGTTATGCCGGGGACTCATAGGAGACTGCCGGGGTCAACTCGGAGGAAGGTGGGGATGACGTCAAGTCATCATGCCCCTTATGTCCAGGGCTTCACGCATGCTACAATGGCCGGTACAAAGGGCTGCGATGCCGCGAGGCGGAGCGAATCCCAAAAAGCCGGTCTCAGTTCGGATTGGGGTCTGCAACTCGACCCCATGAAGTCGGAGTCGCTAGTAATCGCAGATCAGCAACGCTGCGGTGAATACGTTCCCGGGCCTTGTACACACCGCCCGTCACGTCACGAAAGTCGGCAACACCCGAAGCCGGTGGCCTAACCCCTTGTGGGAGGGAGCCGTCGAAGGTGGGGCTGGCGATTGGGACGAAGTCGTAACAAGGTAGCCGTACCGGAAGGTGCGGCTGGATCACCTCCTTTCTAAGGAGCACACATCCCGATCACCACCGAATGTGTGGTGACGATGGGGGTGTCTCACTAGTGGAATCGTCGATGATGCTGTGCCTGGTTGTGCCGGGTCCTCTCAGTACTGCTCGTGCTGGTGTTCAAGCTCCTTTGGGGGTTTGGGTGCTGACATCGGGTGTGGAACCTGGGGGTCTGGTGGAGCTGGGGATGGTTGACACACTGTTGGGCTCTGGGGGATCACTCCCTCAGTGCTGTTCCTCCGCAGACCCCCTCCGATTCTTTGGTCGGTGTGGTGGCTGGTGGTGGGGTTGTTGTTTGTGAACTGGATAGTGGACGCGAGCATCTTGTAAGAAACTTTTGTAGTTGTTGTCTTCGTTGAGTGTTTGTGAGACAAGCTATGAAGGGCACATGGTGGATGCCTTGGCATCAAGAGCCGATGAAGGACGTAGGAGCCTGCGATAAGCCCTGGGGAGTTGGCAACCGAGCGTTGATCCGGGGATGTCCGAATGGGGGAACCCAGCTGGAGTCATGTCCAGTTACCTGCACCTGAATATATAGGGTGTGTGGAGGGAACGCCGGGAAGTGAAACATCTCAGTACCGGCAGGAAGAGAAAACAAAAGTGATTCCGAGAGTAGTGGCGAGCGAAATCGGAAGAGGCTAAACCTTATGCGTGTGATACCCGGCAGGGGTTGCGCATGAGGGGTCGTGGGACTGTCTTGTTGATTCTGCCGGATCGACACAGAGTAAGAAAACGTTCGTGAAGTCGAAGTCTGTTGGAAAGCAGCGCCGTAGAGGGTGATAGCCCCGTATGCGTAAGCGTTCGTCTCTGGGACGGTATCCCAAGTAACACGGAACCCCTGAAATTCCGTGTGAATCTGGCGGGACCACCCGTTAAGCCTAAATACTCCTTGATGACCGATAGCGGACAAGTACCGTGAGGGAAAGGTGAAAAGTACCCCTGGCGGGGAGTGAAATAGTACCTGAAACCGTGTGCCTACAATCCGTCAGAGCCCGGCTGCCCCTTGTGGGTGTTGGGGTGATGGCGTGCCTTTTGAAGAATGAGCCTGCGAGTTTGCGTTGTGTTGCGAGGTTAACCGTGTGGGGAAGCCGTAGCGAAAGCGAGTCCTAATAGGGCGGTTGAGTAGCACGATCAAGACCCGAAGCGAAGTGATCTATCCATGGGCAGGTTGAAGCGCGGGTAAGACCGCGTGGAGGACCGAACCCACTTAGGTTGAAAACTGAGGGGATGACCTGTGGATAGGGGTGAAAGGCCAATCAAACTTCGTGATAGCTGGTTCTCCCCGAAATGCATTTAGGTGCAGCGTCGCGTGTTTCTTGCCGGAGGTAGAGCACTGGATAGCCGATGGGCCCTACAAGGTTACTGACGTTAGCCAAACTCCGAATGCCGGTAAGTGAGAGCGCGGCAGTGAGACTGCGGGGGATAAGCTCCGTAGTCGAGAGGGAAACAGCCCAGACCATCAGCTAAGGCCCCTAAGCGGTGACTAAGTGGAAAAGGATGTGGAGTCGCATTGACAACCAGGAGGTTGGCTTGGAAGCAGCCACCCTTGAAAGAGTGCGTAATAGCTCACTGGTCAAGTGATTCCGCGCCGACAATGTAGCGGGGCTCAAGTCATCCGCCGAAGCTATGGCATTCACACAATAACTAAGCTCTTGTGGTTCAGGTGTGTGGATGGGTAGGGGAGCGTCGTGTCGGGAGTGAAGCTCCGGGGTGACCCAGGGGTGGATCCGACACGAGTGAGAATGCAGGCATGAGTAGCGAATCACGTGTGAGAAACACGTGCGCCGAATGATCAAGGGTTCCAGGGTCAAGCTAATCTGCCCTGGGTAAGTCGGGACCTAAGGCGAGGCCGACAGGCGTAGTCGATGGACAACGGGTTGATATTCCCGTACCGGCAAAGTAGCGCCCATGACGAACCTGGTGATGCTAACCACCCGAAACCACGTTTACTGAACCCTTCGGGGGGATGGGATGTGGCGGAGCGTGGGACCCGAGCTGGTAGTAGTCAAGCGATGGGGTGACGCAGGAAGGTAGTCCAACCACGGCGATGGTTGTCCGTGGCCAAGGATGTAGGACGTCGGGTAGGCAAATCCGTCCGGCTGTCTTTGATGACGAGTCTGAGATCTGATGGGGACCCGTATGGGGAAGTGGATGATCCTATGCTGTCGAGAAAAACCTCTAGCGAGCTATGCGCCGCCCGTACCCCAAACCGACTCAGGTGATCAGGTAGAGAATACCAAGGCGATCGAGCGAACCATGGTTAAGGAACTCGGCAAAATGCCCCCGTAACTTCGGGAGAAGGGGGGCCCGATCCGTCAACCACCTTGCGTGGGGAAGCGGAGGAGGCCGCAGAGACCAGGCCCAAGCGACTGTTTACTAAAAACACAGGTCCGTGCGAAGTTGTAAGACGATGTATACGGACTGACTCCTGCCCGGTGCTGGAAGGTTAAGGGGACCTGTTAGAGCCTTAGGGTTCGAAGCGGAGAACTTAAGCCCCAGTAAACGGCGGTGGTAACTATAACCATCCTAAGGTAGCGAAATTCCTTGTCGGGTAAGTTCCGACCTGCACGAATGGAGTAACGACTTGGGCGCTGTCTCAACCGTGGACTCGGCGAAATTGCACTACGAGTAAAGATGCTCGTTACGCGCGGCAGGACGGAAAGACCCCGGGACCTTTACTATAGTTTGGTATTGGTGTTTGGTTCGGCTTGTGTAGGATAGGTGGGAGACTGTGAAGCATTCACGCCAGTGGGTGTGGAGTCATCGTTGAAATACCACTCTGGTCGTACTAGATGTCTAACCTAGGTCCGTAATCCGGATCAGGGACAGTGCCTGATGGGTAGTTTAACTGGGGCGGTTGCCTCCTAAAATGTAACGGAGGCGCTCAAAGGTTCCCTCAGCCTGGTTGGCAATCAGGTGGCGAGTGTAAGTGCACAAGGGAGCTTGACTGTGAGACAGACATGTCGAGCAGGACGAAAGTCGGAACTAGTGATCCGGCCACGGCATGTGGAAGCGTGGTCGCTCAACGGATAAAAGGTACCCCGGGGATAACAGGCTGATCTTCCCCAAGAGTCCATATCGACGGGATGGTTTGGCACCTCGATGTCGGCTCGTCGCATCCTGGGGCTGGAGCAGGTCCCAAGGGTTGGGCTGTTCGCCCATTAAAGCGGCACGCGAGCTGGGTTTAGAACGTCGTGAGACAGTTCGGTCCCTATCCGCCGCGCGCGCAGGAAACTTGAGAAAGGCTGTCCCTAGTACGAGAGGACCGGGATGGACGAACCTCTGGTGTGCCAGTTGTCCCGCCAGGGGCACGGCTGGTTAGCTACGTTCGGAAGTGATAACCGCTGAATGCATCTAAGCGGGAAGCACGTTTCAAGATGAGGTTTCCCACCACGTTAAGTGGGTAAGGCCCCCAGCAGAACACTGGGTTGATAGGCCGGAGGTGTACAGCAGTAATGCCTAGCCGACCGGTACTAATAGGCCGAGGGCTTGTCCCACAACCACTCAACCAAGACAACAACTGTCCTTGCGAGTGCTCGCGTCCACGAATCCAGAACACAACACCGCCCACGTGAGTGGGTCACAGGTGAATAGAGGCTTGGAACACACGCCATCCCCGAAGAGCACATCCGTGCCCGGAGTCGATGGAGTGTGGACCGCTAGAGTTACGGCGGCCATAGCGAAAGGGAAACACCCGGTCCCTTCCCGAACCCGGAAGTTAAGCCTTTCAGCGCCGATGGTACTGCAACCGCGAGGTTGTGGGAGAGTAGGACGCCGCCGGACATACACTCCGTAGAGGCCACCGCAAGGTGGCCTCTACGTGTTTTTCCCCCCGAAGTACGTCGGAACGGGCCCAGCGGGCCAGGAAGCGAAGAGGTGTGTCGTGGCCGAGGAGCGTCGCAACCAGCGGCCGTCCCAGGGATCGGGCGGCGGAAGCCGGTCCGGAGGGCCACGGAGCGGGAAGCCTGCCTCCGGTGGCCGTGGCCGTCCCGCCGCGTCGGGCGGAGGCCGCCCGGACAGGTCCGGCAGCGGACGCCCGCAGAAGGCCGGCCCCGGTGGCTCCGGTGGCACCGGTGGCTCGAGTCGCTCCAGCGAGCGCTCCGACCGCTTCGAGCCGCGCAGCGAGGACCGCCGCGACCGGCGCACCGGTGGCGGTCGCCCCGAGCGGGGCAGCCGTCCCGAGCGCAGCGACCGTGGCGACCGGCCGGGCCGCAAGCAGGACTGGAAGCGCCCGACCGACAAGCAGGTCGACCGCACCCAGGAGCAGGCCCGCTACGACGGTCCGGACCTGCCAGAGCACATCACCGGCAAGGAGCTCGACCGGGCGATCACGGCGCAGCTCAAGGGCCTGCCCGAGAAGCTCGCGTCGCGGGTGGCCCGCCACCTCGCTGCGGCCGGGTCGCTCATCGACGACGACCCGGAGACCGCCTACCAGCACACGCTGGCGGCCCGGGCCCGTGCACCGCGGCTCGCGGTCGTCCGCGAGGCGACCGGCGAGGCGGCGTACGCCGCGGGTCACTACGCCGAGGCGCTCGCCGAGCTGCGCGCCGCCAAGCGGATGAACGGTCAGACGGCGTACCTGCCGATCATGGCCGACTGCCACCGCGCGCTCGGCCACCCCGACCAGGCGCTCAAGCTCGCGAAGAGCCCGTCGGTGGCGAACTTCGCGCCCGAGGCCAAGGCCGAGATGACCATCGTCGAGGCCGGCGCCCGGCGCGACATGGGTCAGCTCGACGCCGCGCTCCGCACCCTGGAGCTGGCGCCGCTGACCTCGAAGAACCGCTCGTCGTGGGTGGTCCGGCTGCGCTACGCCTACGCCGACACCCTCGAGGCCGCGGGCCGGCTCAACGACGCGCTCACCTGGTTCCACCGCACGCACGCGGTCGACAGCGACGAGATCACCGACGCCGCCGCTCGCGCCGACGCGCTCGAGAAGCGCATCCCGCAGGAGTGAGTCGTCCGCCGTGGTCAGCGTCCCAGCACGGTGACCACGGCGTGCTCGACCCCGGCCTCCTGGGTCCCGGCACGGATCCCGTCCTGGTAGCCGACCCGGATCCGGTCCAGCACCACCACGGCCGGCGTCGCAGCGCTCACCTCGACCACCAGGGAGTCGCCGGGCTCGAGGCGGTTGCCCGCCGGCGCGACCAGCTCCCGGCAGAACGTCGCGGGGTCGGAGGTGACCACCGGCGATCCGCCCTTGCACAGCAGGGGAGCCACGTCGACGTCGGTGTTGGCGGTGGCGTGCACCTTGACGCCGTCCACGGCGAGGGTGCGGTCGCCCGGTGCCGCGAACATCCCGACGTAGACCGGCGTGTCCACCGCGGTGGTCGCCCGGCGCTGGTCGGCCGAGGTGGCGAGCACGGGCGGGTGCGTGGCGTACCAGCCGAGCACGGCCAGGAGCGCGAGCCCCAGGAGCGCCGGCACGACCCAGCGGACGAGGCGACGCCGCGGGCGCACCTCGAGGGCGACGTCGGTCGTCATGCCCGAGAGAGTAGGGCACGTCACACCGCGCTTACGGACGACATGCGTCGGGTACAGCGACCCTGGTCCTTGACCCCCGCGTCGAGCGGCGGTTCACTGCGGGCAGTCGTGGAGGAGTGTCGATGATGTGGTTCTCGGGAGCCGGTGCCACTCACACGGGCCACGTGCGCGACCACAACGAGGACTCCGGCTTCCTCGCCCCGTGTGTCGGCCTCGTGGCCGACGGGGTGGGGGGCGCCGAGGCCGGTGAGGTCGCCTCCGCGACGGTCGCAGCCGCCGTCGTCGGCGCGGTCCTGGACGCGGGCGCCGACACGCCGGAGCGGACGCTCGTCCTGGGCGCCGACCGGGCCCGGGCGGGCATCCGCCGGGCGATCCAGCAGGACCTCACCCGGCTCGGGATGGCGACCACCCTCACCGTGCTGATGTGCGACGGCGAGCGGGTCGTGCTCGGTCACGTGGGGGACTCCCGTGCCTACCGGCTCCGGGACGGCGCCCTGGCCCAGCTCTCCACCGACCACACCTACGTCGCCCACCTGGTCGCCACGGGGCAGCTCGGCCCGGAGGCCGTCGGCCGGCACCCGTGGCGCAACGTCGTCCTCCGCTCCGTCGACGGCGACCCCGCCGACCAGGGCATCGACCTCGTGCCCGTCGAGGCCGCGGTCGGTGACCGCTTCCTGGTCTGCAGCGACGGGCTCACCGACCTCGTGCCGGACGAGGAGGTCGCGGAGCTGCTCGGCGCCGGCGCGCCGGACGAGGCGGCCGCCGCTCTCACCGAGGCCGCCCTGGCGGCCGGCGGGCGGGACAACGTCACGGTCGTGGTGCTCGACCTGGTCGACGGCTCGGTCGTCGAGGGAACGGCGGTCGGGGGCACGGCGGCCGAGGGCTCCGGGACCCGCCTCGGAGCGCTCGTGGACCCGGTCAACGTCGTCGACCCCGGTCCGGTCCGGTTCGGCAGCGAGGCCGCCAGCGCCCTGTGACCCGTGGCACACTGCCCGCCGTGACGTACCTGGAGCGCCCCGCCCTCGAGGGCACCGTCGCCGTCCGTGCCGGACGGCGCCTCAGCTTCGCGGAGTACGGCGCGGCGCGCGGGCCGGCCGTGGTGTGGATGCACGGCACCCCCGGCGGGCGCCGGCAGATCCCGCTGGAGGCCCGGGTCTTCGCCGAGGCCAGCGGGGTGCGGATCATCGGCATCGACCGGCCCGGGATCGGCACGTCGACCCCGCACCTCTACCGCGACGTCGCGGACTGGACCGCGGACCTCGCGGTCCTGCTCGACACGCTCGCGGTCGACACGCTACGGCTGGTCGGGCTGTCCGGTGGGGCGCCGTACGTCCTGGCGGCCGGGGCCGCGATGCCCGACCGGGTGCACGGCATCGGGGTGCTCGGGGGAGTGGCGCCGACGGTGGGGCCGGACGCCGCGCCCGGTGGCCCGATCCAGCTCGCCGTGCGCCTCGCGCCGGTGATCGAGGCGACGCGGGTTCCGCTCGGGGTCGGGCTGACCCAGGCGATCCGCCTGGTGCGACCGATCGCCGGCACCTTCCTCGACCTGTACGCCGCGGTGCAGCCGGCGGGCGACCGGAGGCTGCTCGGCCGCCCGGAGTTCAAGGCGATGTTCGTCGACGACCTGCTCAACGGCAGCCGGTTCCAGATCTCCGCGCCGATGGCCGACCTGGTGCTGTTCACGCGGGACTGGGGATTCCGGCTCGACGAGGTCGGGGTGCCCGTGCGCTGGTGGCACGGCGACGCCGACCACATCGTGCCGTTCCGGCACGGCCGGCACGTCGTGGACCGGCTTCCCGACGCCGCGCTGACCCCGATCGACGGGGAGAGCCATCTCGGCGGGCTCGGCATCGCCGAGGAGGTCCTGGGGACCGTCCTGGGGCTCGGTCCGCACCGCGCCGGTGTGGCCCGGGCGACGCGCTGACGACCCGCCTGGCGTAGCGCTGGTGCTCAGGGGCATCATGCGTCACAATGGGACCACAACTACATCGTTGTCACTCGACTGACTTCGACCGACACGAGATCGCTGGGGAAGGCGTAGCTCGCGCCGGAGGAAGAAGGAGGTCACGGTGACCGCACGCACTGCTACCCGCACCGCGACGAGGGGCGTCCTGTACGTCCACTCAGCGCCGTCCGCGCTGTGCCCGCACATCGAGTGGGCCGTCGGCGGTGTGCTGGGTGCTGCCGTCAACGCCGACTGGACCCCCCAGCCGGCGCAGGCAGGCACCTACCGCGCCGAGCTGTCCTGGACCGGCGCGCCGGGGTCGGCCGCCGCCATCGCCTCGGCGTTGCGCGGCTGGAACCACCTGCGCTTCGAGGTGACCGAGGAGCCCACATCGGGCACCGAGGGCTCCCGCTACTCCTACACCCCCGAGCTCGGCGTCTTCCACGCCGTCACGGGCCTCCACGGTGACATCATGATCCCCGAGGACCGGCTCAAGGCCGCGGTCGTCAAGGCCGCCCTCGGCGACACGACGCTGCTCGTCGAGATCGACAAGCTGCTCGGCAAGCCGTGGGACGACGAGCTGGAGACCTTCCGGCACGCCGGCGACGGCGCGCCGGTCCGCTGGCTGCACCAGGTCGTCTGAGCCGCGGCCCGGCGACGGGCCGCGGACCTCAGCGCTTGCGGTAGAGCCGGAAGTGCGACGGCTTGACCCAGCCCTTGTGGATCTCGGTGAGGCTCGTCTGCCACGTCACCCGCATCTTGATGGTGAACCGTCCGGGCTTCGTCGAGGCGTCGCAGATCGTCCAGCTCGACTTCCCCTTCGCCGGATCGGCGTCGACGTCGAACGCCCCGGACGCGAGCTTCTCGCCGGTCGGGTCGATGAGGAACGTCTCAGCGGCCCAGTCGTCGCTCGGCGGGTCGATGACGTAGTGGTAGTTGTACCGGTGGCAGCCCTCGCGCAGCTTGCGGTCGGGTGCGCTGGTCTTGCCCCAGTCCTTGTGCTGGTAGGCCGCAGCCGGCTGGATCGCCGCGCCCAGGCCCAGCAGGAGGGCGAGCAGCACGGGCGCGAGGATCAGCAGTGGGCGCGGCATCGGGACCTCCGGGGTGTGGCAGCGGTCACGTGTGCAACGCACCTCCGGCGCCCGGGGTTACGGCCGGGCGAGGCTCACGGCTTGCGCAGGCGGAACGTCTCGGTGCGCAACCGGCCCGGCTCCTCGCTCCAGCCGTCCCAGACGGCGAGCTTGGTGCGGATGGTGAACTTGCCGGGCCGGGTCACGACGCCGCACATCTTGAACCAGCGCTTCCCGGCCGTGGGCTCGCTGTCGCTCACGAGGAACGCCGAGCCGACCGAGCGCCCGTCGGGGTCCTTGATCACGACCTCCATCTCCCAGTCGTCGGTGGGGAGCGTGAGCCGGTAGCGGTAGGGGTAGGACGCGCAGCCCTTCTTCAGGACCCCGTTGGCCGCCATGACCTTGCCCCACTCCGGCTTGACGTCCAGCGCCGCGCCGGCGGTCCCGGGGAGGGCGAGCACGACGAGGAGCGCGAGCGCGAGCGGGCGGACGAGGACGCGGGCGGCGAGGTCGACCATGCCGTCATCCTGCCCACCGACCGGTCGCCGCATACCCCAGGGCGTGTCCGGCGGGCCCGACGCTGCCCCCGGTCCGGCTCAGAGGGGGATGTTGCCGTGCGCGCCGTGCCGGACGCCCTCGGCCTGGACGGCCGCGTCGATGGCGCGGGCCAGCGCCGATCGGGTCAGGGCGGGGTCGACGACCTCGTCCACGACGCCGATCTCGACCGCCTTGTCGACCCCGCCCGCGAGCCGCTCGTGCTCGGCGGCGAGCTCGGCCTCGACCTGGGGGCGGATCTCGGGGGCGACCT
This sequence comes from Nocardioides marmotae, assembly GCF_013177455.1. Classification (NCBI taxonomy): domain Bacteria; kingdom Bacillati; phylum Actinomycetota; class Actinomycetes; order Propionibacteriales; family Nocardioidaceae; genus Nocardioides; species Nocardioides marmotae. The sequence continues at coordinate 2,959,412 of NZ_CP053660.1, read as the reverse complement.
CCGCGAGCCGGCGGCGGTGGAGGACGCGGATCGCCGCGACCGCACCCATGACGGCGACCTCCGCGCCGGGCCAGGCGAAGACCCGGGTCGCGCCGAGGGAGCGGGAGTTCATCGCGATGTAGGCGCCGCCGTAGGTCTTGCGGGTCACCAGCGTCACCCGCGGGACCACGCACTCCGCGAACGCGTGCAGCAGCTTCGCGCCACGGCGTACGACGCCGTCCCACTCCTGGCCGACACCGGGCAGGTAGCCCGGCACGTCCACGAGGACCACCAGCGGCACGCCGAGCGCGTCGCACATCCGCACGAAGCGGCTGGCCTTCTCGGCCGAGAGCGAGTCGAGGCAGCCGCCGAGGCGCAGCGGGTTGTTGGCGACGACGCCGACGGTCCGGCCGCCGAGCCGGCCGAGGGCGGTGACGATGTTGGGCGCCCAGCGGGCGTGCAGCTCGAGCATCGTGTCGTCGTCGAGGACGGTCTCCACGAGCGGGTGGACGTCGTAGGCCCGCTTGCGCGACTCCGGCAGCTGCGCGGCGAGGTCGCGGTCCTCGACGTCGGCGACCCGCAGGCTGCCCTGGGCGCCGAGCAGGTGCGCCACCCGCCGCGCCTGGTCGAGCGCCTCGCGCTCGGTCTCGGCGAGCACGTGGACCACGCCGGAGCGGCGGCCGTGGGGCTCGGGCCCGCCGAGGCGGAGCATGTCGACGTCCTCGCCGGTGACCGACCGGACGACGTCGGGGCCGGTGACGAAGATGCGGCCCTCGGGGCCCAGCACGACGACGTCGGTGAGCGCGGGACCGTACGCCGCGCCGCCGGCGGCGGGGCCGAGCACGACGGAGATCTGCGGCACGCGGCCCGAGGCCTGCGTCATCACCTTGAAGATCCGGCCGACGGCGTGCAGGGACAGCACGCCCTCGGCGAGGCGGGCGCCGCCGGAGTGCCACAGGCCGATGATCGGGACGCCGTCGGTCATCGCGCGGTGGTAGGCGTCGACGACGACCTGGCAGCCCTGGTCGCCCATCGCGCCGCCCATGACGGTCGCGTCGGAGCAGAACGCGACGACGTGGGTGCCGTCGACGGTGCCGACCGCGGCGACCATGCCGGAGTCGTCGTCGGGGGTGATCAGCTCGAGGCTGCCCTCGTCGACCAGGGCCCGCAGCCGGGTGACCGGGTGGCGGGGGTCCTGCTCGCGCGGGAGCTTGGTCGCCGTGCGGGGCGCGGTGGGGGCCTGGGTCACGGGACGCTCCGGAACGCGAGGGCGACGTTGTGGCCGCCGAACCCGAAGGAGTTGTTGAGCGCGGCGATGTCCCCGGCGGGCAGGTCGCGGACCTTGTCGGCCACGTCGAGGCCGATGTCCTCGGGGTCCTCGAGGTTGATCGTCGCGGGCACCGTGCGGTGGTGGATCGCGAGCACCGTCGCGACCGACTCCAGCGCGCCGGCCGCGCCGAGGAGGTGGCCGGTCATCGACTTGGTGGAGGTCAGCACGGCCCCGGCGCCCTCGTCACCGAGCGCGTTGCGGATGGCGAGCGCCTCGGCCACGTCGCCCTGGGGGGTCGAGGTGGCGTGGGCGTTGATGTGGACGATGTCGGCAGGGGAGAGGTCGGCGTCGCGGAGCGCGAAGCGCATGGCGCGGGTGGCGCCCGCGCCGACCGGGTCGGGCTGGGCGATGTCGTGGGAGTCGGCGGTGATGCCGGCGCCGCCGGCCTCGGCGTACACCCGGGCGCCGCGCGCGGCGGCATGCTCGGCGGACTCCAGGACCAGCGCGGCGGCGCCCTCGCCGAGCACGAAGCCGTCGCGGCCCTTGTCCCACGGCCGCGAGGCCGCGGCGGGGTCGTCGTTGCGCTTGGAGAGCGCCATCATCTGGCCGAAGGCCGCCATCGGCAGCGCGTGGACCGCCGCCTCGGTGCCGCCGCAGACGACGATGTCGGCGCGGCCGAGGCGGATCAGGTCGATGCCCAGGGCGATCGCCTCGTTGCCCGACGCGCAGGCCGACACGGGGGTGTGCACGCCGGACTTCGCGCCGAGCGCGAGCCCGATGCCCGCCGCCGGGCCGTTCGGCATGAGCATCGGGATCGCGAGCGGCGAGACCCGGCGCGGGCCCTTGGCGAGCAGCGCGTCGTAGTTGTTCAGCAGCGTGGTGACGCCGCCGATGCCCGAGGCCATCGCGACCGAGAACCGCTCCGGGTCGACGCCGGCCTCCGTGGCGGAACCGGAGAGGCCGGCGTCGGCCCAGGCCTCGAGGGCAGCCACCATGGCCAGCTGGCCCGAGCGGTCCATCCGGCGTGCCTTCACCCGGTCCAGGACCTCGCCGGGCTCGACCGCCACCCGGGCGGCGATGCGCGCGCCCAGGGGCTCGGCCCACTCCTCGGTGAGCGGCGTGACGCCCGAGCGGCCCTCGAGCAGGGCGGACCAGGTGGAGGGGACGTCGCCCCCGACCGGGGAGGTGGCTCCCAGGCCGGTGACGACGACGCGCTTGGCGGACATGATGACTGCTCCTCGGGGAGGGGACGTGCGGGCGGGTCGGTGACGCGGGCCGTCAGGCCGAGGCGCGCTCGATGAAGGCCACGGCGTCGCCGACGGTGCGGAGGTTCTTGACCTCGTCGTCGGGGATGGAGACGCCGAACTTCTCCTCGGCGGCGACGACGACCTCGACCATGGACAGCGAGTCGACGTCGAGGTCCTCGACGAAGGCCTTGTCCAGCTGGACGTCCGCGGCGTCGACGCCGGCGACCTCGTTGACGATCTCGGCGAGGTCGGAGCGGATCTCCTCGGTGGTTGCCATGCGTGCTTCCTCTCGGGTTGGGGGTGGTGCGGGAATCGTGGGACCTGCCGGGCGCGGCTCGCGCCCGCGGGTCAGGGGACGGTGACGACCTGGGCGGCGTACGCCAGGCCGGCGCCGAAGGCGACGAGCAGCGCGGTGTCGCCGGAGCGGGCGTCGCCCTCGGCGATCATCCGGTCGAGGGCGAGCGGGATCGACGCGGCCGAGGTGTTGCCCTGCTCGGCGATGTCGCGGGCGATCCGGACGGTGTCGGGGAGCTTCATCGAGCGCGCCATCGCGTCGGTGATGCGCATGTTGGCCTGGTGGGGGACGAAGCAGTCGAGCTGGTCGGCGGTGATCCCGGCGCGGTCGAGCGCCTGCTGGGCGACCTTGGCCATCGCGAAGGAGGCCCACCGGAAGACCGAGCTGCCCTGCATCACCAGGTGCGGCATCGCGGGCGCCTCGGCGGCCAGGACGTCGCGCCAGTCGTGACGCGAGCGGATCAGGTCGGCCTGCTCGCCGTCGGAGCCCCAGACGACCGGCCCGATGCCGGGCTCCTCGCTCGGTCCCACGACGGCCGCGCCGGCGCCGTCGGCGAAGATGAAGGCGGTGCCGCGGTCGGTCATGTCGGTGATGTCGGAGAGCCGCTCGACGCCGACGACCAGGACGTGGCGGGCGCTGCCGGCGCGCACGAAGTCCGCGGCCATGGCGACGCCGTGGCAGAACCCGGCGCAGGCGGCGGAGACGTCGAACGCCGCCGCCTGGTCGGTGCCGAGCTCGTGGGCGATGGCGGTCGCGGCGGCCGGGGTCTGGACGAGGTGGCTGACGGTGGCCACCACGACGCAGTCGACCTGCTTGACGTCGACGCCGGCCCGCTCGAGCGCCTGCCGCGCGGCGGCGACCGACATCATCACGATGGTCTCGTCGGGGTCGGCGAAGCGGCGCTGCTTGATGCCGGAGCGCTGCTGGATCCACTCGTCGCTGGAGTCGATCGCGGCGACGACCTCGGAGTTTGGCACGACGCGCCGCGGGCGGTAGGCACCGATGCCCAGGATGCGCGCGTGGGGTGCGCCCGTCGCGGCGCGGATGGCGGCCGGCATCAGGCCGCGCCCTCTGGGTGGAGGCGCAGCAGCGGCTGGCCGGGGGAGACGAGGTCGCCGTCCTCGACGAGCCACTCGACGACCTGGCCGCCGTGGGCGGCCGTGACCGGGATCCGGTCGCGCAGGCTCGCGACGTCACCGATCGGTGCGCCCGCCGGCAGGACGTCGGTCGCCGCGGCGGCGCCGGCGATGTGGAAGGTGCCCTTGACCGGCGAGACGACCATCCGCCAGGTGGGCGAGGTCTCCATCGCCGAGGCCTCTCCGTGCTCGTCGCAGAAGGCCCGGGCCGCGTCGAGCTGGTCGGGGGTCTTCAGCGCGAAGGTCGCCACGCCCTTGAGCGCGCGCTTGGCGATGCCGGTCAGCGTGCCGGCCGGCGGCATCTCGAGGATGCCGGTGACGCCGAGGTCGGCCATCGTCTCCAGGCACAGGTCCCAGCGCACCGGACTGGCGATCTGGCCGACGATGCGGCGCAGGACCTCGCGGCCGTCGTGGACGACCTGCCCGTCGCGGTTGGAGATGACCCGGGTGCGCGGGTCGTGGGTGGAGACCGACCGGGCCAGCCGCGTGACGTGGTCGACGGCCGGGCGCATGTGCTCGGTGTGGAACGCCCCGGCGACGCTCAGCGGCATCAGGCGCGCCTTGGCGGGCGCGTCGTCGGCGAGCGCCGCGAGCTGCTCGAGGGTGCCGGCGGCCACGACCTGGCCGGGGCCGTTGTCGTTGGCGGCCGTGAGGCCGTGGCGCGCCAGGGTGGCGAGCACCTCGTCGCGGTCCCCACCGAGGACGGCGGTCATGCCGGTCGGCGTCACCGCGGAGGCGGCGGCCATGGCGTTGCCGCGCTCGCGCACCAGGACCATCGCCTGCTCGGCGGTGATGGCCCGGGCGCCCGCGGCGGCGGTCAGCTCGCCGACGCTGTGGCCGGCGACCGCGCCGATCCGTGCGAACGCGTCGGCGGGGTGCGGGAAGAGCTCGAGGGCGGCGACCAGGCCGGTCGCCACCAGCAGCGGCTGCGCGATCCGGGTGTCGCGGATGGTCTCGGCGTCCGACTCCGTGCCGTGGGCGACCAGGTCGACGTCGGCCACGGTGGCGAGCCACTCGAAGCGCGACGCGAAGGTCGGGTCCTCCAGCCAGGGGCGGAGGAAGCCGGGGGTCTGGGCCCCTTGGCCCGGGGCGACGATGACGAGCACGAGGTCCACCCTGCCGCCCCGACCCGCTCCCGCTCGCCTCGGACGCGGACGAAATCACACCCGGCGTTGTTGTAGGAACCCGACAACTTCCGACGCCGCGTCGCGACTACCCCGAGGACTCCCGCGCCGCCGGGGTCAGGTGACCCGGCCGGACTGGCGACCGAGGACCAGGGCGATGCGCAGGACGAAGGCGTCGCGGGGGCGGGTGGGGGAGAAGCCGGTGAGCTCGGTGACCTGGCGCAGCCGGTAGCGGACGGTGTTGGGGTGGACGAAGAGCACCCGGGCGGTGGCCTCGATCGAGGACCCCTCGTCGAGGTACGTCGCCAGCGTCTCGATCATCGTGCCGCGGGCCTGCAGCAGCGGCAGGTAGAGCTGCTCGACCAGGTGCCGGCGGGCGTGCCCGTCGCCGGCCAGCGCCCGCTCCGGCAGCAGCTCGATGCTCTGCACCGGCCGCGGCGCCCCGGGCCACCCGGCGGCCGCGCGGTGGGCCGAGACCGCGGCGCGGGCCGAGACGTGGGCGCCGGCCAGGTCGTCGGCGGCCGGGCCCACGACGACCGGACCGTCCCCGAAGATGCCGGCGACCGACTCGGCCCCCACGCGCGGGTCGCCCACGCCGCCCAGGAGCACCACCAGCCGGTCGCCCTGCACTGCGCACAACGCCTCGAGGCCCGCGGCCCGCGCCGCGCGGCGTACCTCCTCGGGCAGGTCGGCGGCCGTCCGGCCGTGCGGCACCGAGCCGAGGACCACGGCCACGTCGCCGGCGGCGCCCCAGCCCAGGGCGCTGGCCCGGCTGAGCACCGCCTCGTCGGTCTCCGAGCGCAGGACCGCGTCCACGACGAGCGCCTCGAGCCGGGCGTCCCAGGCGCCCCGGACCTCCGCGGCCCGGGCGTAGACCTCGGCCGTGGCGAAGGCGACCTCGCGGGCGTAGCGCAGCACCGCGGCGCGCACCGGCGGGACGTCCTCGGCGTCGAGCAGCCGGTCGATGTCGCTCTCGACGACCGCGATCGAGAGGCGGACCAGGTCGACGGTCTGCTGGAGGTTGATCACGCCGGCGAGGGCGCGGGGCGCGGCGCCGAAGACCGACGCGGCCAGCTCGTTGGCGCCCGGGGCGGGGGTGCCGTCGTCGGCCCGGAACCAGTCGACGAAGGCCTTGATGCCGGCCTGGACGATCAGCCCGACCCAGGACCGGTCCTGGGCGCTCAGGTCGCGGAACCACGGCAGCTCGGCGTCCATCCGGGCCGTCGCCGCGGTGCTCAGCGCTCCGGTGGCCCGCTGCAGGGCATCGGCCGTGCTCGAGGTGGGTACCACGGGGCGAGGGCTCGGCACGCCACGAGGCTAGTCCGCGCACCTGCCCGGGGGGTGGGGCGGTCCGACCGATCGGAGGACGCGCGGGAGGCTCGCGGCGCGGAATCTTGTTGCAGGCAAGGAAAAACGGGCGATCTCGCTCCCACCGACCCGGGTTCGGCCCTAGGGTCGGCGGACCACGAGCACCCCAGCTCCGACGAGGAGGACCGCGTGTCCCCGAAGCCCCATGAGGTCCAGCACGTCACCATCCACGGGCACCGCCGCGCGTTCGTGAAGGTCGGGACGGGGCCCGCGCTCCTCCTGCTGCACGGGCTCGGCTGCAGCCACAGCACCTGGGCGCCGGTCATCGACCTGCTGGCCCGCCGCTACACGGTGATCGCCCCCGACCTGCTCGGCCACGGGCAGTCCGACAAGCCCCGGGCCGACTACAGCCTCGGCGGCTTCGCCAACGGCATGCGCGACCTGCTCACCGTCCTCGGGATCGAGGAGGTCACGGTCGTCGGGCACAGCTTCGGCGGCGGCGTCGCGATGCAGTTCGCCTACCAGTACCCCGAGCGCACCGAGCGGCTGGTGCTCGTCGCCTCCGGCGGGCTCGGCCCCGAGGTGACCCCGGTGATCCGCGCCGTGACCACCCCGGGCTTCCACCAGGTGATGGGCGTGCTGACGCTGCCCGGCATCCGGCACGCCGGCAAGCAGGGGATGCGGCTGATGTCCGCCCTGCCCTCGCGCCACGCCCGCGACCTCGGCGAGATGGCCGAGATCTACGACTCCTTCAAGGACCCGGCCGCCCGCCACGCCATCCGCCACGTCGTGCGCGGCGTCGTGGACTGGAAGGGCCAGGTCGTCACCATGGCCGACCGGGCCTACCTCACCGAGGAGATGCCGATGCTGGTCGTGTGGGGCCGCGACGACAGCGTCATCCCCGTGCGGCACGCCGGCCGGGCCGGGGAGCTCGCCCCGCGGTCGCGCGTCGAGGTCATCCCGAACGCCGGGCACTTCCCGCACAAGGACCACCCCGAGCGGTTCGCCAAGCTGCTGCACGACTTCATCCGGACCAACCAGGCGGCGACGTACGACCGCGAGCGCGTGCGCGCGCTGCTCGCCCACGGCCGCAGCGAGCCGGCGCCGGTCGCCACGGTCACCGACATCACCAGCGCCTGACCACACGGCACCTGGCTACCCGACCCCTGACCCAGACGACGGAGCCCCCGCACGCTCGGCGTGCGGGGGCTCCGTCGTCGGTGCTCGGGTCGTCGGTGCTCGGGTGGGGGACGCTCAGGCGTCCCCGCCCTCCTGCTTGACGTCGGCGACGGCCGTCGGGTCGTCGATGCGGTACGTCGCGAACGCCTTCTCGACCTGGGCGCGGTCGATCTGGCCGGCGTCGGCCAGGGCCTGGAGGGCCTGGACGACGACGGACTGGGCGTCGATGTGGAAGTACCGGCGGGCGGCGGGACGGGTGTCGGCGAAGCCGAAGCCGTCCGCGCCGAGCACGCGGTAGTCGCCGGGGACCCAGCGCGCGATCTGCAGCGGGACCGCTCGCATGAAGTCCGAGACCGCGACGACCGGGCCCTCGACGTCGACGAGACGCTCCTCGACGTAGGAGGAGCGCGGCTCCTCGCCGGGGTGCAGCAGGTTCCACTCCTCGGCCGCGATGGCGTCGCGGGCCAGCTCGTTCCACGAGGTGACCGACCAGGTGTCGGCCTGGACGCCCCACTCCTCGGCCAGCATCCGCTTGGCGTCCTCGATCCACGGCATCCCGACACCCGAGGCCATCAGCGTGACCTTCGGGCCCTCGCCCTCGGCGCGCGAGACCTGGTGCATGCCGCGCAGGATGCCCGCGACGTCGACGTCCTCGGGCTCCTTGGGCTGGGGGACCGGCTCGTTGTAGACCGTCAGGTAGAAGATGACGTTCTCGCCGTTGCCCTCGGGGCCGGACGTGCCGTACATCCGCTCGAGGCCCGAACGCATGATGTGCGCGACCTCGTAGGCGTAGGCCGGGTCGTAGTGCACGACCGCCGGGTTGGTCACCGCGAGGAGCGGGGAGTGGCCGTCGGCGTGCTGGAGGCCCTCACCGGTCAGCGTCGTGCGACCGGCGGTGGCGCCGATCAGGAAGCCGCGGGCGAGCTGGTCGGCCATCGCCCAGATCGAGTCACCGGTCCGCTGGAACCCGAACATCGAGTAGAAGATGTAGAACGGGATCATCGGCTCGCCGTGGGTGGAGTACGACGACCCGGCGGCCGTGGCCGAGGCCATCGCGCCGGCCTCCGAGATGCCCTCGTGGAGCATCTGGCCCTGCGCCGACTCCTTGTAGGAGAGCAACATGTTGCGGTCGACCGACTCGTACTTCTGGCCGGCCGGGTTGTAGACCTTCGCGCTCGGGAACATCGCGTCCATGCCGAAGGTCCGGTACTCGTCCGGGGCGATCGGCACGATCCGCTTGCCGATCTCGGTGTCCTTCATCCAGTCCTTGAGCAGGCGGACGACGGCCATCGTGGTGGCGACGGAGTTCTTGCCCGAGCCCTGCTTGAGCTCGGCGTAGGCCTTGTCGCCCGGGAGCGTCAGCGGCTTGGCGCGCAGCACCCGCTTGGGCAGCGACCCGCCGAGCTGGCGGCGCCGCTCGAGCATGTACTCGATCTCCGGGGAGTCCGCGCCCGGGTGGAAGAACGGCGCGGTGCCGGTCTCCTCGTAGGCCCGCTCGAGGTCGCGGTCGGAGATGGGCAGGTAGAGCCGGTCCCGGAACCGCTTGAGGTCGGCCGGGGTCAGCTTCTTCATCTGGTGGGTGGCGTTCTTGCCCTCCAGCGCGTCGATCGTCCAGCCCTTGATCGTCTTGGCGAGGATCACGGTCGGCTGGCCGACGTGCTTGGTGGCGGAGTCGAACGCGGCGTACACCTTGCGGTAGTCGTGACCGCCGCGCGGCAGCTTCTGGATCTGCTGGTCGCTCATGTGCTCGACCATCGTCCGCAGCCGCGGGTCGCCGCCGAAGAAGCTCTCGCGGACGTAGGCGCCGTCCTCGACCGAGTAGGTCTGGAACGCGCCGTCCGGCGTGGTGTTCATCTTGTTGACGAGCACGCCGTCGACGTCGCGGGCGAGCAGCGGGTCCCACTCACGACCCCAGACGACCTTGATCACGTTCCAGCCGGCGCCACGGAAGTTGGCCTCCAGCTCCTGGATGATCTTGCCGTTGCCGGTGACCGGGCCGTCGAGCTGCTGGAGGTTGCAGTTGACGACCCAGGTGAGGTTGTCGAGCTCCTCGCGGGCCGCGATCCGGATCGCGCCGAGCGACTCGGGCTCGGCCATCTCGCCGTCGCCGAGGAAGGCCCAGACGCGCTGCTGGCTGGTGTCCTTGATGCCGCGGTTCTGCAGGTAGCGGTTGAACCGCGCCTGGTAGATGGAGTTGATGCCGGTCAGGCCCATGGAGACCGTCGGGAACTCCCAGAACTCCGGCATCAGCCGGGGGTGGGGGTACGACGGCAGGCCGGCGCCCGGCCCGTGCTGGACCTCCTGGCGGAAGCGGTAGAGCTGCTCCTCGCTCAGGCGACCCTCGAGGAACGCGCGGGAGTAGACGCCCGGCGAGGCGTGGCCCTGGATGTAGACCTGGTCGCCACCGCCGGGGTGGTCCTTGCCGCGGAAGAAGTGGTTGAAGCCGACCTCGTAGAGGCTGGCCGAGGACTGGTACGTCGCGATGTGCCCGCCGACCTCGAGGCCCTTGCGGTTCGCGCTGGAGACCATCACCGCGGCGTTCCAGCGGATGAACGCCCGGATCCGGCGCTCGGTCTCCTCGTCCCCGGGGAACCACGGCTCGCGCTCGGGCGGGATGGTGTTGATGTAGTCGGTGCTGCGCAGGGCGGGCACGCCGACCTGCATCTCACGCGCACGTTCGAGCAGACGCAGCATCACGTAACGGGCCCGCTCGCGGCCCCGCTCGTCGACGAGGGAGTCAAAGGAGTCGAGCCAGTCGTGGGTCTCGTCCGGGTCGATGTCGGGCAGCTGGGTCGGCAGGCCCTCGTGGATCACCGAGGGGGTCGAGCCGGTGCGGGTGCCTGAGGTGGTGGGTGGTTCTCCGGTCACATCATCATCGTTGCACGCGAGCAGGCACGAGGGAATTTACCCGTCGGTAGCCGAGATCGGCTCGACCTCGGCCGTTCCGGGGTCCCTCTCGGCGCCCTGTCGCCCTCCCTCCGGCGGCATGCTCACAGCGGCGTTTCCAGCGTGCTCCTGGCGTGCTCCTGGCGTGCTCGTGGCGTCCTCGTGGGGCCCTGTCGAGGTCCGCGGGGCGCCCTCCCTGGCGTTCCAGCGGCGTCGCTGTGACGCAGAAGTGGCGTTCCCGCAGGTCGCGACGGGTTGCATCGGGCGCCCGACTCCGCTGGACTACTCCTCGAGGCCGTGGATAGCGGCCGTACCGATCGCGTCTGGAGGACCACGTTGAGCTCGACCGAGGGTGGGGGCACCACCCCGACCGGCGCCGCAGGCGCCGACCTACCCGGCACCGGACCCGCCGAACGGCTGGGGCTCACCAAGGGCATGGTCGTCCAGGAGCTCGGGTGGGACAACGACACCGACGACGACCTCCGGGTGTCCATCGAGAACACCATCGACGCCGACATGGTCGACGGTGACCACGGCAACGTCGTGGACGCGGTCGTGCTGTGGTGGCGACGCGAGGACGGCGACCTGGTCGACAGCCTCGTCGACGCCCTCACCGACCTCGTCGGCGGCGGCGCGATCTGGCTGCTGACCCCCAAGGTCGGCCGGCCCAACGCCGTGGACGCGGCCGACATCGCCGAGGCCGCGCCCATCGCCGGCCTCTCGCAGACGACGACCGCCGCGGTCAGCAAGGACTGGACGGCCACGCGTCTGGTCGCGCCCAAGACGCCCGCGTAGGTTCTGACCCGTGCTCCAGACCCTCCTCGGCCGCGCCACGGCCGCGGGCACCGGTGCGAAGGTGCTCGCGTCCTCCGGCATCATCCGTCCGTACCCGCCGGCGGTGCTCGTCCGGCTGGCGCGCACGGTCAAGGACTGGGGCACCGGCCCCGCCGGCGGCTTCGCGAGCCTCGCGGTGCGCTACCCCGACCGGGTCGGTCTGGTCGATGAGCTGGGCGAGCTGACGTTCGGCGAGGTGCACCGCCGGTCGAACGCGCTGGCCCGCGCGCTGAGCGCCCGCGGCGTCGGGGAGGGCGACGGGGTCGCGCTCATGTGCCGCAACCACCGCGGCTTCGTCGACACCACGATCGCCGCGGCCAAGCTCGGCGCGGACCTGCTCTACCTCAACACCGCCTTCGCCGGCCCCCAGCTCGTCGACGTCCTCGAGCGGGAGAAGCCGACCGTCGTCGTGCACGACGAGGAGTTCACCGAGCTCCTCGCCGAGGCCGACGTCGAGCAGCGGGTGCTGGCCTGGGTCGATGGCGACGCCGACGGCTCGGAGGAGGTGCCGACCCTGGAGGGGCTGATCGCCTCGGCGGACGACGGCGACCTCGACCCCCCGGACCGGCACGGGCGGATCATCATCCTGACCTCCGGCACGACCGGTACGCCGAAGGGCGCCCCGCGCAACGAGGCCGGTGTCGACGCGGCGATCTCGCTGCTCTCGCGGATGCCGCTGCGCCACGGCTGGCGCACCCACATCGCCGCGCCGCTGTTCCACACCTGGGGCTTCGCCCACATGGCGCTGGCCATGCTGCTGGGCTCCACGATCGTCCTGAAGCGGCGCTTCGATCCCGAGGACTGCCTGCGCACGGTCGAGGAGGAGCGCTGCGACTCCCTGGCCGTCATCCCGGTCTTCCTCCAGCGGATCCTGGGCCTGGAGGAGGACGTGCTGCGGCGCTACTCCCTCGACACCGTCAAGGTCGTCGCGTCCTCCGGCTCGGCCCTGCCCGGTGACCTCGCGATCACCTGGATGGACCACTTCGGCGACAACCTCTACAACATCTACGGCTCGACCGAGGTGGCCTACGCCTCGATCGCCACGCCCGTGGACCTGCGCGAGGCGCCGGACTCCGCCGGCATGCCCCCGTGGGGCACGACCGTCAAGATGTACGACGAGGAGGGCGCCGAGGTGCCGCAGGGCGCCTCGGGCCGGATCTTCGTCGGCAACAGCCTGCTCTTCGAGGGCTACACCGGCGGCGGGAACAAGGACATGATCGACGGGCTGATGTCGACCGGCGACGTCGGTCGGATCGGTGACGACGGGCGGCTCTACGTCGAGGGCCGCGACGACGAGATGATCGTCTCCGGCGGCGAGAACGTCTTCCCCAAGGAGGTCGAGGACTGCCTCGCCCGCCACGAGGCGGTCGTGGACGTCGCGGCCGTCGGGATCGACGACGAGGACTACGGCAAGCGGCTGCGGGCCTTCGTGGTCCTGCGCGACGGCGCCTCGGCCGACGAGGACGAGCTCAAGGGCTGGGTCAAGCAGAACCTGGCCCGCTACAAGGTGCCCAAGGAGATCGTCCTGATCGACGAGCTGCCCCGCAACGCGACCGGCAAGGTCCTCAAGCGCGAGCTGACGAAGCGCACGAAGGACGGCGAGTGAGCGGAATCGCGCTCGGGTGCGTGGCGCCCGACTTCACCCTGCGCGACCAGTTCGGCCAGGACGTCACGCTGTCGTCGTACCGCGGGCAGAAGGCGGTCGCGATCCTGTTCTTCCCCTACGCGTTCTCCGGCGTCTGTACCGGCGAGCTGACCGGGGTGCGCGACCGGCTCGCGGAGTTCCTCACCTTCGACACCGAGGTGCTCGCGATCTCCTGCGACCCGATGCACGCGCTGCGTGCGTTCGCCGACGCCGACGGCCTGAACTTCCCGCTGCTCTCGGACTTCTGGCCGCACGGCGAGGTCACCCGCGCCTACGACGTCTTCAACGAGCGGACGGGTGCGCCGCGCCGCTCCTCCTACGTGCTGGACCGCGACGGCGTGCTGCGCTGGTCGGTGCACAACCCGACCTCGGAGGGGCGCGACCTCGACGAGCACCTGCGCCAGCTCACCCTGCACGCCGATCCCGTCTAGACCGCGGCGGGCGATCCGGGGCAACCGGGGACGTTGTCGGGGGCCCGCGTTAGAGTTGATCCCGTTGAACCGCTGGTGACCCGAGACGCCAGCGGTTCAACTCATTTCCGGCCCTTTTCGTGAGGCCGTGCGCCACCGTCTAGTCTGTGGCCGCCCGAGCGGGCACGGGCGTATAGCTCAGCGGTAGAGCACCTCGCTTACAACGAGGTGGTCGGGGGTTCGATCCCCTCTGCGCCCACCAACGCGGTTCTGACCAGCGGGAAGGTCGGAGGAGTCCGCTGCCGGGCTGTCGTAGGGTCGGCGGCATGTCATCGAAGGGCCCAGAGTCCGCCACCGCGATCGGCATGGCCATCGGCGCCGCCATCGGGGTCACGCTGTGGATGGCACTCGACAGCGTCGCGTTCCTCGCCCTGGGCATCCCCATCGGGCTCGCGCTCGGCGCCGGGATCGGCGCGTCCCGTGGCGAGGCCGAGTCGACGGACGGGGATGCCGCGGACGATGATGCCGCGGACGAGGGCAGCGGGCTCTAGGCGGCCGCGAGCCGGGTCATCTCCTCAGGCGTCGACCGAGCCCGCCTGACCGCCGGGGTCAGGACTCGTTGAGGGCGGCGCCGGCGCGCTCGGGCAGCCCCCAGGTCGCCGCGGCGGCCAGGGTGAAGAACCCGGCGAAGACGACGAACAGGCCGGTCGTGCCGCTGCCGGCGTCGAGGAGCCACGGCACCGAGAGCGGCGCGAGGACCGAGGCGATCCGGCCGAAGCCGGCCGCGGCGCCGGCCCCGGTCGCCCGCAGCGTCGTCGGGTAGACCTCGGGCGTCACGGCGTACAGCGCACCCCACGCGCCGAGGTTGAAGAAGGACAGCGCCATCCCCGCGGCGATGATCGCCGTCTCGGTGTCGGCACGGCCGAACAGCACCGCGGAGACCGCCGACCCGACGAGGAACGCCGAGAGCGTGGCGCGGCGGCCCCAGGTCTCCACGAGCACCGCGGCCGCGGCGTACCCCGGCAGCTGGGCGAGGGTGATGACCAGGGTGAAGCCGAAGGAGCGGACCAGGTCCATCCCGTCGGCGACCAGCAGCGAGGGGATCCAGATGAAGGCGCCGTAGTAGGAGAAGTTGATCCCGAACCAGACCGCCCAGAGCGCCGCGGTGCGGGTGGCGTGCGGCGCGCCCCAGAGCGCCCTCGGGCCCGGAGCGCGCGGCTCGCTGCGCTCCACCTGTGGCTGCGCGGGATCGCTCGGCGGCTCGCTCGGCGGCTCGCTCGCCGGGGGAGCGGGGATCCCGGCGGCGGCCTCGAAGCGCCGGACGGCGGCCTCGGCCTCGTCGTGCCGGCCGCGGCTCTCGAGGAAGCGGACCGACTCCGGCAGGCCGCGCCGCACCACGACGGCGTACGCCACCGGGAGCGCGCCGAGGGCGAGCGCCCAGCGCCAGCCGTCGTCGGAGGCGGGCACGACGAGGTAGCCGATCACGGCGGCGAGGACCCAGCCGACCGCCCAGAACGACTCCAGGGCGACGACGACCCGCCCGCGGATGCGTGCGGGGGCGAACTCGCTGACCAGCGTGCTGGCGACCGGCAGCTCGGCGCCGAGGCCGAGGCCGATGAGGAACCGGAAGACCAGGAGGGCGCCGACCGACCAGGAGAGCGCGGCGGCGCCGGTCGCGAGCCCGTAGACCAGGAGGGTCAGCGCGAAGACCTGCCGCCGGCCGACGCGGTCGGCGAGCAGCCCGCCGAGGGTGGCCCCGACGGCCATCCCGACGAAGCCGATGCTCGCGATCCACGACAGCGTCGTCGTGCCGAGGTCCCACTGCACGGCCAGCGCGGCCATGACGAAGCTGATCAGTCCGACGTCCATGGCGTCGAGCGCCCAGCCGATGCCGGAGCCGACGACGAGGCGGCCGTGCTCGCGGGTGAAGGGGAGGGCGTCGAGCCGCTCGCTGCGGGTGGGCACGGCCGGACCGTACCCAGTCCGGGAGCGGCCGGCGTCCGCGGTGGTCCGCCCGGCCCCCTGGGGACTCAGGAGTCCTGGGTGCCCACGGCGGGCTGGTCCCAGCGCAGGAGCGCGGCGACGGGCTCGCCCCGCATCGCCTGGTGCGGGCTGACGGTGACCGCGGCGTCGGTGAGGACGGCGGCGGCGATGAGGGCCTGGTCGGCGCGGAGCGGCTGCTGGGGGACGCCCTCGCCGAGCTCGAGGCCCTCGTGCCGTGACGGGTCCAGCTCGGCGTCCGCGGCCCGGCTCGGGTCGAGCAGCAGGGTGTCGACCTGCCCGCGGACGAAGGCGTCGGCGACGGCCTCGACGCCGGCGGCGACCGCCTCGCCGCGACCCAGCCGCTCCTTGAGCTCGGCGACGACGCCGAGCCGGCGCTGGACGACCTGCTGCATCAGCGCCTCGCGGATCGCCTGCTGGAGCGCGGCGTCCCCGCCGTCCTCGGCGCGCTGCCCGCTGCTGAGCTCGACGACCTCGGCGGTGCTGCTCTCGAGCCGCTCGCGGACCAGGCCCTTGGACGTCGGGTCGCCGGCGAGGAGTACCAGCCGGTGGCCGGCGCGCACGTAGGAGGTGATCGCCTCGACGACCTCCTCGGCGCTGTCGCGCCAGACGTTCTCGGATCGCACCTCGTAGTGCTTCTGCGCCCACCCGCCGACCGGCACCTTGGTGACGTCGGCGATGCGCTCGTCGTCGATCTGGATCCGCTGGGCGTCCAGCGCGGTCGGCACGTCGGAGAGGTGCACCGCCACGTCGCCGCCGGTGTGGTCGACGACCGCGAGCACGAAGGAGACCGTGCTGTCGCGGTGCTCCACCCAGGCCGCCAGGTCCGGCAGCGGCCCCCAGGTCGCGACCGGCCGGTCGACGCGGACCGTCGCCACCTCGTCGAGGACCACGCCGCCGGCGTTGGCGACCACCAGCCGGCCGACCGGCGCGGGCCGGTCGAGCGGCGCGGAGAGGACGCGGACGACGGTCTCCACGACGTCCTCGTCGGCCCCCTGCTCGCTGAGCTGCGCGGCGGCCGCGCGGACCCGCAGCTCGTGCTCGTGCTCGCCGTTCTCCGTGGCCCGGCTGACGTCGACGAAAGCGGTGGCGAAGGGGCCGGCCGCCTGCTTGATCTTGCTGAAGTCCGAGGTGTCCATGGGCGGTCGGTTCCCCACCGTCCCGTCGGGATACGGCGGCAACCACAGCCCAACCGCAGGTGCCTAGAGTGGCCCACACCACGTCGTACGCGAACCGCTCAGGAGGTCCCGTGATCGTCCCGTTCAGCGTCTCCGACTTCATCGACCGGGCGGTGACGGTCTATCCCGACCGCACCGGTGTCGTCGACGAGCCGCAGCAGCCGGCGCCGTCACTGGGCTCGCTGACCTACCGCGAGCTCGGCGACCTCGCCGCGCGCCAGGCCGCGCACCTCGATGAGCTCGGCATCGGGGTGGGGGAGCGGGTCGCGGTGGTCAGCCACAACAGCGCCCGTCTGCTCGGGTCGTTCTTCGGCGTCGCCGGGTCGGGGCGCGTGCTGGTGCCGGTGAACTTCCGCCTGCGGCCCGACGAGGTCCGCTACATCGTCGAGCACTCCGGTGCCCGCGCCCTCTACGTCGACCCCGAGCTCGAGGACGCCCTCGGCGGGGTCGGTGCCGAGCACCGGTTCACCCTCGGCCACGACGAGGACCTGTACGCCGCGCCCGGCGCGACGCCGCAGCCCTGGGAGCCGGACGAGAACGCGACCGCCTGCGTCAACTACACCTCCGGCACCACCGCGCGGCCCAAGGGCGTGCAGATCACCCACCGCAACATCTGGGTCAACGCGCTCACCTTCGGGCTCCACGCCGGGCTCACCGACCGCGACGTCTACCTCCACACCCTCCCGCAATTTCACGCCAATGGTTGGGGGATGCCTTTCGCCACGACCGGGCTGGGCATCAAGCAGGTGATCATCCGCAAGATCGACGGCGCGGAGATCCTGCGCCGGGTCCGCGACCACGGCGTCACCGTCATGTGCGCCGCGCCCGCGGTCGTCGCGGCCGTGCTCGACGCGCTGCCCACGTGGGAGGGCGAGGTGCCCGGCCGCGACCGGGTGCGGATCATCGTCGCCGGCGCCCCGCCGCCGACCCGCACCGTCGCCCGGGTCGAGGAGGAGCTCGGCTGGGAGTTCATCCAGATCTACGGCCTCACCGAGACCTCGCCGCTGCTGACGGTCAACCGCACCCGGGCGGAGTGGGACGACCTCACGGCCGACGAGCGGGCCGCCAAGCTCGTGCGGGCGGGTGCGCCCGCGCTCGGCGTACGGCTCTCGACCGGGCCCGAGGGCGAGGTCCTCGCCCGGTCGAACGTCGTCATGGAGGGCTACTGGGAGCAGCCCGAGGAGAGCGCCGTCGCGCTCGCCGACGGCTGGTTCCACACCGGTGACGGCGGCACGATCGGCGAGGACGGCTACCTCACGATCTCCGACCGCAAGAAGGACGTGATCATCACGGGCGGGGAGAACGTCTCCTCCATCGAGGTCGAGGACGTGATCTTCTCCCACCCGGCCGTCGCCGAGGTCGCCGTCATCGGCGTGCCCAGCGAGAAGTGGGGCGAGACGATCAAGGCCCTCGTCGTCCTCGCCGAGGGCGCCTCCGCCACCGAGGCCGAGCTGATCGCGTGGTGCAAGGACAAGGCCGCAGGCTACAAGGCGCCGACCTCCGTGGAGTTCCGCGAGGAGCTCGCCCGCACCGCCACCGGCAAGCTGCAGAAGTTCAAGCTGCGTGCGGAGTACTGGCGGGAGCAGGAGCGGCAGGTCAACTAGGGCGCCGCGGTGTCGAGGCCCCGCGCGGCCGACCTTCGGCCTCCGGGTCAGCCCGCTGGTCGAGCAGGAGGCGCCCCTGGCGCCGACGTGTCGAGGCCCCGTGAGCCGACCTTCGGGCTGCGGGACGTGGGTGGTTGCGGTCTTTGGCAGCTATGGGACGGGGTACGCCGAGGGTCGCTGTCTGCTGCCGGGTCTCTGGCCGCCGCCTCGCGCTGGACCGTCCGACCCGTTCTGAAGATGTGCGAACAGGCCCTTCTGTTCGATCACGTGTTCGAGTAGAATGAGGCATGGCCTTGATCGCGACGCTCGAGCACCCGCTGGACACCCCAGCCGACGTGCTCGCGTCCGCCCGGGCTGAGCAGAAGGCGGCGAACGCCGCGGAGGCTCGTCTCCTCGAAGCGGCGGTGCAGTGGTGCGTGCTCCACCCGGCCGAGTCGCTCGACGAGGCAGCGACGTGGTCGGTGTTCCGCGGGTTCGGCGACAAGCCGGTCTGCCTCGCGGGTGAGGGTGCTCCGTTCGTGACCGAGTTCGCGGTGGTGGAGTTCGCGGCCGGGCTCGGGAAGTCGGAGGACGCCGGCCGCGCCTACCTGGCCGAGGCCCTCGAGCTGCGCTACCGGCTCCCGAAGCTGTGGGCCAAGGTGACCTCGCTGGACCTCCCGGCCTGGAAGGCACGATCGCTGGCGCGGCGGACGCTGCACCTGCCGAAGAAGGGCGCCGCGTTCGTCGACACCCACCTCGCCCCGGTGGCCTCGACCATCGGGCCGGCTGCGTTGGAGCGGTTGCTGGAGGAGGCGCTGGTCCGGTTCGACCCCGACGAAGCCCAACGTGTTGCGACCGAGCGTGCCGAGGCCCGGCACGTGACCATCCAGTCCCGCCAGGTGTCCTTCGACGGGCACGTGGACGTGTGGGCGACCCTCGACCTGGCCGACGCGCTCGATCTCGACGACGCCCTGACCAAGGGCGCGGTGAGGCTCGAGCAGCTCGGCTGCACCGACACCCTCGACGCCCGCCGGTCGGTCGCTCTGGGTGACATGGCGCGGCGGCAGCTGAGCCTGGAGTTCGACACCGACCCCAAGCCGCTGGTCGTGCACGTGCACCAGCGTCCCGACGGGACGCTGGACGAGATCACCCGCGTGGAGAACGTTCGCGGGTTCGTCCTCACCGCCCAGCTAGCCGACTGGTGCACCCGCGCCGCCCGAGGGCAGGCCTCGATCATCGTGAAGCCGGTCATCGACCTCAACGCCCGGATCCACGTCGAGGCCTACGAAGTCCCCGACCGCCTCAGCCAACAGACCCGGCTCCGCGACCACCACTGCGTCGCCCCCTGGTGCACCAGACCCGCCCACGCGAACTCGCGAGTGGACGACGACCACGTCGTCCCCCACGCCAGGGGCGGACCGACGGCGACCGAGAACATCGCGCCCCTCTGCAGGCGCCACCATCGCGCGAAGACCCACGCCGGCTGGCACCAGGAGTCGCCATCGCCGGGCACGTTCGAGTGGCGAAGTGCGACTGGTCTCACCTACCGGGTCGACCACCGAGGCACCCACGACCTGGGACCCGAACCGCCACCACCCCAGCCGCCTGAGGCACCGGTTTCATAGCCCCACCGCCCACGACCCCGCCGGAGCACCCAGTCGGCGGGGCACAGGCACGCCCGGAGCCCGCCCGCGAGGTCGGCCGCGGACTTCCGCGGCATGCGCGGCAATGCGCGGCATCCGACGGTGCCCCCACGGCCACCGCTCGGGGCGAGGAGGCGCGTTGGCAGCGCCCACCCGGAGCCCAGCGGTGGCCAGGAAGCCGGCGGCGGACCGTGACCCACGACGTACCTGGTCCCATAGCTGCCAAGGACCGCGACCACCCACGGCCCCCAGGCCGAAGGCGGCAGGGCGCGTTCTGCAGACGAGCCGCCGAGCGTCAGCGGACGTCGAGGACGACCTCGAACTCCAGCAGCGAGGCGCCGGTGGAGACGGGGCCGCCGGCGGGGGAGCCGGCGTGGGCGGCGCGGGCGTCGCCGTCGCGCCAGGCCTCGAAGGAGGCGTCGTCCTCCCACTGGGTGACGACGAAGTAGCGGTCCTCGCCGGCGACCGGGCGCAGCAGCTGGAAGCCGAGGAAGCCGGGGGTGCCCTCGACGGTGCCGGCACGGGCGGCGAACCGCTTCTCGAGCTCGGGGCCGGCCTGGGGCGGGACGGAGATGGCATTGATCTTCACGACGGGCATGGAACGAGCCTAGGCACCCCCGGCGATAGCCTGGCCGGGTGCCCGCGCTGAAGGACGTCGTCGACCTGCTGCACACCTGGTACCCGCCGGCCACGGCGGACGGCTGGGACGCCGTCGGCCTGGTGCTCGGGGACCTCGCGGCGCCGGTGAGCAAGGTGATGCTGGCCGTCGACCCCACCGAGGTCGTCGCGCAGGAGGCCGCCGCGTGGGGCGCGGACCTGCTCGTGGTGCACCACCCGCTGTTCCTCAAGCCGGTCCACGGCTTCACGACCGCGACCCCGAAGGGCCGCACGGCGGCCACGTTGAGCCGGGCGGGGTGTGCGCTGCTGGCGGCCCACACCAACGCCGACCAGGCCGTCGGCGGGGTCTCGGAGTCGATGGCGCTCGCGCTCGGCCTCACCGACCTCGAGCCGCTGCTGCCCGCACCGGCCGCGCCGCTGGACAAGCTGACGGTCTTCGCGCCGGTCGACAGCGCCGAGCGGGTCCGCGACGCCCTCGCCGCGGCGGGCGCCGGCGAGCTCGGCGACTACGAGGGCGCGTCGTTCACGACGGCGGGGGAGGGCCGGTTCCGCCCGATGCCCGGCGCGGACCCGACGATCGGCGAGGTCGGCCGCTCCGAGGTCGTCGAGGAGGTGAGCATCCAGGTGGTGCTGCCGCGCGGGCGGCGTACCGCGGTGGTCCGGGCGTTGCTCGCGGCCCACCCCTACGAGGAGCCGGCGTACGACGTCGTGGAGATCGCCGACCCCGGCACCGCGTCCACCGGCACCGGCCGGGTCGGCACGGTCGGGCCGATGACGCTGCGGGCCTTCGCCGAGCGGGTGCGCGACGCCCTGCCGGCGACCGCCCAGGGGGTGCGGGTCGGCGGCGACCCCGACCGCGAGGTACGACGCGTGGCGCTCTGCGGCGGGGCCGGTGACTTCCTGCTCGACCGGGTCCGCGGGTGCGACGTCGACGTGTACGTGACCAGCGACCTTCGTCACCACCCGGCGTCGGAGTTCCTGGAGCACGGCGGGCCGGCGCTGGTCGACGTCGCTCACTGGGCGGCGGAGTGGACCTGGCTGCCGGTGCTCGAGAGGCGGCTCGCGGGCGCCCTGGGCGGTACGGTGAGCACCCGCGTCAGCACCACGTCGACCGATCCGTGGAGCTTCCGCGTCTGAGACCCGCACGACCCACCTGAACACGTCACAAGGGAGCACTCCGCTGAAAGCCGACCCCACCGCCCAGCTCGCGCTTCTCGAGGTCCAGGAGATCGACGCCCGCGCCGACCAGCTGCGCCACCAGCGGTCGCACCTGCCCGAGCTCGCCGAGATCGCCGAGCTCGAGGCCAGCCGGAAGGTGATCGACGACCAGGCCCGCGACGCCCGGATCGTCGTCGACGACCTGAGCGCCGAGCAGGCGAAGGTCGACGCGGACGTCGAGGCCGTCCGGACCCGCCGCACCCGCGACCGCGACCGGATGGACCAGGGCCTGATCTCCAACCCCAAGGACCTCGAGCGGATGCAGCGCGAGCTGGAGTCCCTCGAGCGCCGGATCGGCTCCCTGGAGGACGACGAGCTCGAGGTGATGGAGAAGCTCGAGGAGGCCCAGCGCGGCCTCGCCCACCTCGACGAGCAGCTCGCCGCCCACGACGAGCGGCTCGCAGCGCTCGCCGCCGAGCGCGACCGCCGCTTCGCCGAGATCGACGCCGAGCTCGCCACCGTCGAGGGCGGCCGCGGGGCGAAGGCCGAGGGCCTGCCCGCCGACCTCGTCGCCCTCTACGACAAGCTGCGCGCGAGCAAGGGCGGGGTCGGCGCCGCCGAGCTCCGCGCCCGCCAGTGCGGCGGCTGCCGGCTCACCCTCGACAACGCCGAGCTCGCGATCATCGCGCGCACCCCGGCCGACCAGGTCGTCCGGTGCGAGGAGTGCTCGCGGATCCTGGTCCGCACGGCCGAGTCCGGGCTGTGACCGGACCCCGCTCGGTCGTCGTCGAGGCCGACGGCGGCTCACGCGGCAATCCCGGCCCGGCGGCGTACGGCGCGGTCCTCAAGGACGCCGAGACCGGCGCGGTCATCGCCGAGGACGGCACGACGATCGGCCGGGCGACCAACAACGTCGCGGAGTACTCCGGGCTCATCGCCGGGCTGCGGCTCGCCGTCGAGCACGCGCCCGGGGCGACGGTGGAGGTCCGGATGGACTCCAAGCTCGTCGTCGAGCAGATGTCGGGCCGCTGGAAGATCAAGCACCCGGACATGAAGCCGCTGGCCGCCGAGGCCGCGCAGCTGGCGCCGGCCGGCACGACGTACACCTGGGTCCCGCGGGCCCGGAACTCCCACGCCGACCGCCTCGCCAACGAGGCCCTCGACGGGCTCCGCTCCGGGGTCACGGTGGCGGAGCTCGACGAGGACTCGCTCATCGAGGAGATCCAGAGCCCCGACGCCGCCGCCGCGGGCGACGCCCCGGCCTCGATCCAGTCGCAGACGCGCGGCTGGTCGGCCGGCACGGGCGCGCCCACCACGCTCGTGCTGGTCCGCCACGGCGTCACCGCCCACACCCAGGCCAAGCGGTTCTCCGGCGGCCTGGCCAGCGCCAACCCCGGGCTCAGCGACGAGGGCCGCGCGCAGGTGCGGACGACCGCCGACTGGCTGGCGCCGCTGGCCGCGCGGATCGACGCCGTCGTCGCGAGCCCGGTACGCCGCACCCGGGAGTCCGCCGAGATCGTCGCGGAGGTCCTGGGTCGCCCGCTGCTGGAGGAGCCCGGCTTCGCCGAGATGGAGTTCGGCTCCTGGGACGGGCTGACCTTCGCCGAGGTCGCCGAGCAGGACCAGGCCGGGCTCGACGCCTGGCTCGGCTCGCTCGACGTGCCCGCCGGGGGAGGCGAGTCGTTCCGCACCGTCCAGGAGCGGGTGCTCGCCGGGCTCGACCGGGTGCTGGCCGCCCACGCCGGCCGCGCGATCGTCGTGGTCAGCCACGTGACTCCGATCAAGACGCTGGTCGCGCACGCGGTGGACGCGCCGCTGGACGCTGTCTTCCGCATGGAGCTGACCCCCGCGTCGGTGACGGTGCTGTCGTTCTACCCCGAGGCCGAGGGCGGCCGCCGCGGCTCGATGCGGCTGTTCAACGCCCTGCCCCCGGGCAACGGCGTGGTCGACGAGCTCGGTCGCTGGTAGACATCCGGGCGTGCTCGCCCGTCACCACCAGGTCGCCCTGCTCGACCCGTCGCTGACCCGGGTCCTGGTGGTCGCCGACGAGGGGGAGCGGCCGCACCTGGTCCGGATCGAGCCGCGCTGGCCCGACCACCGCGAGCTCGTCGCGGCGGTCGGCGACCCGTCGGCCTTCGTGGCCGCCGCGCCCTGGCGCGAGGACGGCGGCACCGTCACCAACGTCCTCGTCGGCGACGGGACCACGACGCTCACCGGCGCGGCCTGGTGGCCGCTGGCCGGCCTCGACGGCCTCGACGGCCTCGACGGCCTCGACCTGGTCCCCGGGCAGGCCGACGGCTTGCGCCGCGTCGTCCGCGAGCGCCGGGACGGGGCGCCCGACGACGGGCGCGCCCCCTGGTGGCTGCCCGGCTGGCGCGAGCAGGTCGTGGCCTGGCTCGACGAGGTGCTACCGCGCTCCGGGCACGCCCGCGCCGGCGAGCCGGAGGCGGTCAAGGTGTGGAGCCTCTCGGCGGTGCTGCGGGTGCCGGTGACCGGCGGCGAGCTGTGGTTCAAGGCGACCTGCGAGGGGTTCGGCACCGAGCCCGCGCTGACCCTCGCCGTCGCGGGGCTCGCGCCGCGGCTTGCCCCCCGCGTGCTCGCCGTCGACCCCGACCGCGCGTGGATGCTGATGGAGCCGCTGTCGTGGGGCGGGGCCGAGGACGACGTCACCGCCCCCGAGCACGCGCCGGCGGTCGCCCGGGCCCTGGCCCGCCTCCAGCTCGACACGCTCGCCCACCGCGGGACCCTCCTGCGCGCCGGCGTCACCGACCGGGGCCTCGAAGCCACGGTGGCGGGGCTGGCCACGGTCTGCCGCGACAGCGTGGAGCAGCACCTGATGACCGACGAGCAGCGCGCCACCGCCCGCGACCTGGAGCCCTGGCTGGTCGAGCAGTGCCGCACCCTGTGGGCCGCCGGTCTCCCCGACGCCCTCAACCACGGCGACCTGCACCTCGGCAACGTCGCCTGGGACGGCCGGCCGGTCCTCTACGACTGGACCGACGCCTGCCTGACCCACCCGTTCCTCGACGCCCAGCACCTCGCCGACAGCGCCGCCCGCGAGGCCGGGCAGGGGACCGGAGGGGCGGCCGAGGAGGCCCGCGCGGCGGTCCGCGAGGCGCACACGGAGGTGTGGCGGGCGGCGTACCCCTCCGTCGACGTCGACGCGCTGTGGCCGCTCGTGCTGGTCGTCGAGGCGGCCTTCCAGGCGGTGACCTTCGAGCAGCTCTACCGCGCCCAGCCCGAGGCCGAGCGCTGGGAGCTGGCGGGCGTGCTGGTGGAGATCCTCGACAAGCTGGCCGCGGCGCGCGCCGCCGCCGCGGCTACAGCTGGCTGACCACCACGTCGAGCTGGGTGCCCTTCGCGGTGGGCTCGCCGACCTCGACGGCCCACCCGAGGTCGCGCAGGACCTCGGCGAGCGCGGCCGGCGTGCGCGGGTCGCGGCCGTCCTCGAGCAGCGCGCGGACGATCCGGCCCTTGGTCGCCTTGTTGAAGTGGCTGACCACCTTGCGCGTGCCGCCCGACTCGTGCAGCACCCGGACGGTCGCCGTGCGGGCGGCCAGGTCGCGGTCGGGTCGCCAGAACGCGACGTACATCGTGCTGCGCAGGTCCACCAGCAGTCCGCGGCCCAGCGCCTCGGTCACCGCCGGGCCGAGCGCCTCGCGCCACACGCCCGCCACCGGGCCGAGCCCGGGCAGGGTCACGTCGCCGGAGAGGCGGTACGCCGGGATCCGGTCGCCCAGGCGCACCATCCCGAACAGGCTGGAGACCACCGCGACCCGCGCGCCGGCCCGCCGCTTGGGGGCCGGGCTGAGCGTGGCGGCGTCGAGGGCGTCGTACAGCACGCCGGTGTAGACCCGGTCGGCCCGCGCGGTCGGGGCGTCGCGCAGCAGCGCGTTGCGCTCGAGCAGGTCGAGCTGGGAGGAGCCGAGACCCAGCACGGTCGCGGCCTCGGTCGGGTTGCCGGACGACAGGGCGACGAGCGCGCCGAGCACGCGCTCCCGGACATCGGTCAGCACGGGGGAGGAGAGCCCGGCGAGGTCGAGCGGCGCGCCTCGGTGCGGGGCGGTCTTGCCCTCGCTCGGCGGGAGCAGGATCAGCACCGGCCTAAGGTACGAGGCATGCCGAGCAACCGCGTGGTCCGGGTCCGCACCAGGCAGGACGGCGTGGCCGCGGTCCGCCTCCGCGAGGGCATCGCGGCGATCCGCGAGGAGCTCGGCGTCACCCCGGACTTCCCGCCGGAGGTCGAGGAGGCCGCCGCCCGGGCGGCCGCCGCGCCGCGGCTGCCGGCGCTCGACCGCACCGACCTGCCGCTGGTGACCATCGACCCCGAGGGCTCGATGGACCTCGACCAGGCCCTCCACATCCAGCGGGACGCCGACGGGTACGTCGTGCACTACGCGATCGCCGACCTGCACGCCTTCGTCAGCCCGGGCGACCCGGTCGACGAGGAGTCCCACCGCCGCGGCGAGACGCTCTACGGCGCGGACTCCAAGATCCCGCTGCACCCGAAGGTGATCTCCGAGGACGCCGCCTCGCTGCTCCCCGACCAGGTCCGCCCGGCTCTGCTGTGGACGATCCGCGTCGACGCCGAGGGCGAGGGCACCGCCGTCCACGTCGAGCGGGCGCTGGTCCGCTCGCGCCGCCGGCTGACCTACGAGGAGGCGCAGGCCGCGCTCGACGCCGGCACGGCCGAGGAGGTGCTGGTGCTGCTGCGCGAGGTCGGCCGCCTGCGGCTGGCCCGCGAGGCCGCCCGGGGCGGGGTGTCGCTGCCGCTGCCCGAGCAGGAGATCGACATCGAGGGCGACCACTGGCGCCTCGAGCTGCGCCGGCAGCTGCCGGTGGAGGAGTGGAACGCCCAGATCTCGCTGCTCACCGGCTTCGCCGCCGCCTCGCTGATGGTCTACGCCCGGGTCGGCCTGCTGCGCACCCTCCCGCCGCCGGACCCCCGCGACGTGCAGCGGCTGCACCGCACCGCCCGGGCCCTCGGCATCGAGTGGCCCGCCGAGCAGCTCTACCCCGACTTCATCCGCTCGCTGGACCCCGCCCTGCCGCACCACGCGGCGATGGTCGTGGCGTGCACGCGGCTGCTGCGCGGCAGCGGGTACGTCGCCTTCGACGGCGAGGTCCCCGAGCAGCCGCTGCACGCGGCGCTCGCCTCGGAGTACGCCCACGTGACCGCCCCGCTGCGCCGGCTCGGCGACCGGTACGCCGGCGAGATCTGCCTCGCGCTGTGCGCCGGGACCGAGGTGCCGGCGTGGGTCCACGACCGGCTGCCCGGCCTGCCGGCCACGCTCCAGGGCTCCGGGCAGCGCGCCAACCGCTACCAGAGGGCGATCGTCGACCTCGTGGAGGCCGGCGTGCTCGGCGCCCGGGTCGGCGAGGTCTTCGCCGGCGTCGTGGTCGACCTCGACGAGGACGACCCGCGCTCGGGCGACGTCACCGTCGAGGAGGTCGCCGTCGAGGCCCGGGTCACCGGCGCCACCGACCTGCCGCTCGGCTCCGACGTACGCGTCCGGCTCGTCACCGCCGACGTGGCGACCCGCCGCGTGGCCTTCGAGCTCGTCGAGGACGCGGCTCAGGCGTAGCGGAGCACCTGGAGGAGGACGATCAACGACAGCACCAGGACACAGGTCACGGCGTAGGACCGCAGGTCTGATCCGTCGTCGTGCGGTGCCGTCATCTGTCCTCCTGGAGCGCGTCGGCTGTGGCAGGCTCAACGACGCTCGGGCGCACCGGTGACGCCCCGACCGACCTCGGAGGCCCCGTGCTCCCTCGCCCGACCGCCCGCCTCGCCGCGCTGCTCGTCCTCCTCGTCGGCCTCGCCGGCGTCGGGGTCCTTCCCGCGGGTGCCGACGGGGAGCGCCCGAGCACCGGGCCCACCCGCGAGGTCCATGCGGCGCGGGCCGCCCTCGCCTCCGCGCAGGACGCGCTCGCCGGCGACGGCCGCGAGGTCACCCTCGCGCTGCGCGACCTGGCGCTGACCCGGTCGGCGCTGGAGGGCGAGCAGCGCGAGGCGGCCGACCGGATCCTCGCGCGGCCCACCGACGGGCCGCTGGACCCCGACGGGTACGGCCTGTTCAGTGACCCGCAGCGCCGCTGCACCCAGGTGTGCGTCCACTGGGTCGAGTCCGGGCGGCACGCCGTGCCCAGCGCCGACGCGGACGCCGACGGGATCCCCGACTACGTCGAGCGCGCCCTGAAGATCCTCACCCAGGTCCACCGCACCTACGTCCGTGCCGGCTACCGCGCACCCCACGGGGACGGCACCCTCGGCGGGGACAAGCGCCCCGACGTCTACCTCGCCGACATCGGCAGCCAGGCCATCTACGGCTACTGCACCTCCGACCAGCAGGTCCCCTCCGGCGGGCCGTTCGACGTGTGGGCCTACTGCGTGCTCGACAACGACTACGACCCCGCCCAGTTCCCCCAGAACAACCCGCTGGACAACCTGCGCGTCACCGCCGCGCACGAGTACTTCCACGCCGTCCAGTACGCCTACGACGCCGCCGAGGACGCCTGGCTGCTCGAGGCCACCGCGACCTGGGCCGAGGACGAGCTGTTCACCGACGTCGACGACAACGTCCAGTACCTCGCCCAGTCCCCGCTCGCCCAGCCGCGCGTCTCCCTCGACGACTCCGGGGGCCTGCAGATGTACGGCGGCTGGATCTTCTTCCGCCACCTCACCGAGCGCTTCCCGCGCGCCAAGGCCGGGCTGCCGACGTTCGTCCGCGACGTGTGGCGCCAGGCCGACGGGCGCCGCGGCGCCGCGGACCGCTGGTCGGTCCAGGCGGTCGACCGGGTGCTGCGCAAGCGCGGCACCAGCCTGCGGGCGGCGTTCGCCCGCTTCGCCGCGGAGAACCGCCGCGCCCGCACGACGTACGACGAGGGGCGGGCCAACCGCTACCCGAACGCCCCGCTGGCCGACCAGACGGTGCTCCGGGCCGGCGCGTCCACCGGCTGGGGCTCGCTGCGCCTGGACCACCTCGCCGCCGCGACCATCCGCCTCCGACCCGCCGCGGGGGTGCCTCGCGGCACCCGGCTGCGGCTCCAGCTCGACCTGCCCGCCACCGTCGAGGGCGGCACCGCCGTCGTCACCACCAAGCCGCGCCGCGGGCCGGTGGCGACCCGGCTGGTGCGCACCGGACGCGACGGCGAGGCCACCGTGCGGGTGCCGTTCGGGTCGGTGTCGTGGGTGGAGGTCACGCTGGCCAACACCAGCAGCCGCTACCGCTGCTGGCAGGCCACGGCTTTCGCGTGCATGGGCCTCCCGCTGGACGACCGGCGCGAGTTCCGCGTCAAGGCGACCGCGGTCCGCTGAGCCGCGGTCAGCGGGACGCCACGCGGCGTACCAGTCGGCGGACCGCCCAGGTGGCGCCGAGCGCCCCGGCCACCCACGGCGCCCCGTTGACCAGCGGGTCGATCGCCTGGTGCCGCAGGTCCGAGCGGCCCCGGCCGAACCGCGACCTCCCGTGCGCGACCTCGGCCCCGAGGCCGGTCTCGGTCAGCGGGTCGTCGGGGCGGGTCGTGGCGAGGGAGCCGACGACGTGCTCGACGACGTCGACGCGGTCGGCGGCGAGGAGCAGCAGCCAGTGCATCGCCTTGCCCTCGCTGTGGCGCCGGTAGGCGTAGCGACGCACGGCCCCCGAGAGGCCGTGCAGCGGCTGGGCGGTGCCGAAGACCGGGGTGAGCATGGCGTGCTCGATCGAGCGCTCGCGCTCGCCGTGCTCGGGCTGCGGCTCGGGCAGGTCCCAGCGGGCGCCGGTCTCGGCCGCGATCTCGCGGGGGTACGACGGCCGGTCGGCGGGGTCGAGGTCCACACCCCAGCCGGGGATGCGGGCCCGCAGCTGCTCGGGCGTCTCGGGCAGCGGCGGCTTGCGGCGGGTGTAGACCGGACGGGGGTCGGTGCGTTCCATGGGGCGTCCTCTCAGCTCGCGTCGGGGATGATGACCGGCTTGATGCAGCCGTCGAGCTTGGCCGAGAACAGGTGGTAGGCCTCGCCGATGTGCTCGAGCGGGATGCGGTGGGTGACGATGTCGCTGGGCTTGAAGTAGCCGTTGCGGACGTGCTCCAGCAGCCGCGGCCACTGCCGCTTCACCGGGCACTGGTTCATCCGCAGGGTGAGCCCCTTGTTGAGCGCGTCGCCGAACTTCACCGCGCTGAACATCGGCCCGTAGGCGCCCATCACCGAGACCACGCCGCCCTTGCGCACCCCGTCGATGGCCCAGTTGAGCGCGACCGGTGAGCCGCCCTGGAGCTTGAACCGCACCGAGGTCAGGTGCTGGACCAGGTTGCCGTCGGCCTCCGCCCCCACGGCGTCGATGACGGAGTCGAAGCCGAGGTGGTCGGTCTGCTTCTTCATCTCCAGGACGACGTCGTCGACCTCGTTGTAGTTGATCGTCTCGGCGTGGGCGAAGGTGCGCGCCTTCTCCAGCCGCTCGGGCAGCTGGTCGATGACCACCACGCGTCCGGCGCCCATCAGCCAGGCGCTCCGCGCGGCGAACAGCCCGATCGGACCGGCGCCGAGCACCGCGACGGTGTCGCCCTCGCGGATCTCGGCCAGCTGGGCGCCGAAGTACGCCGTCGCCAGGGCGTCGGTCATCAGCAGGGCGTCCTCGTCGTCGAGCCAGTCGGGGACGAGGGAGGGGCCGACGTCGGCGAACGGCACCCGGACCAGCTCGGCCTGCCCGCCGTCGTACCCGCCGGTGGTGTGGGAGTAGCCGTAGATCGCGCCGACCGCCGTGGCGTTCGGGTTGACGTTGTGGCAGTTGGAGTAGAGCCCGCGCGCGCAGAAGAAGCAGGACCCGCAGAAGATGTTGAACGGCACCATCACCTTGTCGCCGACCTGGAGGTTCTGCACCGAGGAGCCGACCTCCTCGACGATGCCGATGAACTCGTGCCCGAACGTGTGGCCGACCCGGGTGTCCGGCATCATCCCGTGGTACAGGTGCAGGTCGGACCCGCAGATGGCGGCGCGGGTGACGCGGACGATCGCGTCGTTGGGATGCTCGATGCGTGGGTCGGGCTTCTCCTCCACGCGCACGCGGTAGGGACCGCGGTAGACCATCGCTCGCACGCTGGTGCTCCTCTCCTCGACGAGGGGACGGGGTCTGGGGGCGGCGAGGTACCCCGTCGCGGCCGCCCGCAGACCCTGGGCGGATCGGCGTTTCCGGCGCGGTCCTCGCGCGTTCCGTGGGATCATCGCGGGGTCGACGACTCCGAAGGTGGCGCAGTGGACATGCCGAGCACGCCAGGGGGGTCCGCGAGCCCTGCCCCCGGCGAGGGCACCGCGCGGCTGCGCTGGGAGCTCGCCGTCATCGCCGGTGGGGTCGGCGCCTTCGACTGGGACCTCGTCACCGGCGAGCTGGTCTGGGACGACCGGGTGCTCGCGATCTTCGGGCTCGACCCGGAGACCTTCGCCGGCACGATCGAGTCCTTCGACGCCGCCATCCACCCCGAGGACCGCGCGCGGGTCCAGGCGGCCCAGGCGGAGGCCATCGAGAGCTGTGGGGCGTACGCCGCGGAGTACCGCGTCGTGCGGCCCGACGGCGAGATCCGCTGGGTCGTGGCCCGGGGCCGCGCCGTGGCCCCCGCCGAGGGCCGCCCGGCCGTCCGGCTGCTCGGCATCGCCTTCGACAACACCGCCGTGGCGGAGGGAGAGGCGCGGGTCCAACGGGTGCTCGACGCCATGCCGACGGCGTTCTTCCACCTCGACCATGAGTGGCGCTTCACCTACGCCAACCGAGCCGCGCACGAGCTGCTCGGCGGGGTCTCGCGCACCCTTGTCGGCGCCGTGCTCTGGGAGCTGTTCCCGGCGGCCCTGGGGACCGACTTCGAGCGCTACTACCGGGCGGCGGTCGCGACCGGCGAGCCCGTGGCCTTCGACGCCTACTACCCGCCGCCGCTGGACACCTGGTCCGAGGTGCGGGCCTGGCCGACCCCCGACGGGCTCTCGGTCTACTTCAACGACGTCACCGACCGCCACGCCGCGCAGCAGCTGCTGGCGCGGGAGAGCCAGCGCTCGGCGCTGCTGGCCGCGGCCTCCGAGGCCCTGACCAGCAGCCTCGACCCCGAGATCGGGGTCGGACTGCTGGCGCAGGTGCTGGTGCCCGAGATGGCCGACTGGTGCCTGGTCACCCTCGTGACCGACGAGACGCGCGGCGGCTGGCGCGAGCGGGTCCGCGACGTCGGCCGGTGGCACCGCGACGCGGCCGGTCGCCCGCTGCTCGACCGGTACGCCGAGCTCCGCATCGCCTCCCTGAGCGACGACTCCTTCCTGGCCCGGGCGCTGGTGTCCGAGGAGCCGGTGCTCGTCCCCGCGGACGCCGCTTCCGCGATCGAGCAGGTGCTGGCCCCCGGGGAGGCGCGGACCCTCGTGCGTGCGCTCGAGCCGGCCTCGGCGCTGGTCGTCCCCCTCCGCGGCCGTGGTCGCACGGTCGGCCTGGTGTCGCTGTTCCGGGGCTCGGAGCGACCGACCTTCGGCGCCGACGACATCGCGCTGGTCAGCGAGATGACGGCCCGTGCGGGCGTCCACGTCGACAACGCCCGGCTCTACGCCGAGCAGCGCGACCTCGCCGCCGCGCTGCAGCACAGCATGCTCACCCCGCCGCTGGCCGCGGAGTCCCTCGAGGTGGTCGTGCGCTACGAGGCCGCCTCGGAGGCCGCGCAGGTCGGCGGAGACTGGTACGACGCCTTCCGCCAGCGCGACGGCGCGACGGTCGTGGTCATCGGTGACGTCGTCGGCCACGACGTCGTGGCCGCGTCGGCGATGGCGCAGATCCGCAGCGTGCTGCGGGGCATCGCCGTGCACACCAGCGACGGGCCGGCCGCGGTGCTGCGCGGTGTGGACGAGGCGATCGAGGTGCTCGACCTCGGGACGACCGCCACCGCCGCGATCGTCCGCTTCGAGCCCGGGAGCGAGGCGGGCACCACCCGCGTGCGGTGGGCCAACGCCGGGCACCCGCCCCCCGTCGTGGTCGACGAGACCGGCGAGGTGCGCTTCCTCGTGGACGTCGAGCCCGGGCTCCTGCTCGGCCTGCAACCCGAGGTCGACCGACGGGAGTCCGTGGTGGAGCTGCGCCGCGGCTCGATGCTGCTGCTCTTCACCGACGGCCTGGTCGAGCGGCGCGACCAGCCGCTCGACGACGGCCTGGCCCTCCTGGCGAAGCGGCTCACCGGCCTGTTCCACGAGGGGCGTGGCCTGGAGTCGTTCGGCGACGAGCTGCTGCGGCGGATGCTCCCGGCGCGCCGCGAGGACGACGTCGCGCTCGTCGCGGTCCACCTGCGCTGACGCCGGCCCCTCCGCAAGGTCGCGACCGGGTAGGTGGCGCGACCCGGAGACCCCATGCCGATCCCCGAGTCGCGCCGTCGCCCGGTGTCGCCGCAGAAGAGTGATGCTCACCCTCGCTGGCGTCGCCGGACCTGGCCCCCGTAACCGGACTCGGGCGAGCGATACTCGTCCTTTCGGACGGTCCTGTGAACAGTCGTGCTCCGTCGACCGCCGTCACTCGGCCGCGGGCGGCCCGGCCAGGTCGAGGTACGACGCGTCCGCGTCGGTCACCAGCACGACCCGGTTGCCGGCCAGCGGCACCAGGCGGACGGCGTCCAGGTCCCGCCCCCGCTCGGCGAGCACCATCTCGTTGCGCATCCGCCCGTCGGCCAGCCGGAGGACCGAGACGTAGCCCGCCCGGCCGCGCGCGACCACGGTCACCACCGTGCGGATCCCCGGCAGCCACGCCAGCTGGCGCGGGTCACGGGCTACGCCGGCGTACGAACCGGAGGGGTAGTCGACGGTGTCGAGGCGGCGCACGTCGGTGAGGTCGGTGACGTCGAAGAGGCCGGCCTGCGCGCCCCAGCCGCGGCTCGCGCGCGGTCCGGGGACGGGGCCCTCGCCGATGCCGAGCATCCGCCGCTCCCCGAGGGGATGGAGGTAGGCGCTGAACCCGGGGATCTTCAGCTCGCCGAGCATCCGCGGCCGCGCCGGGTCGGAGAGGTCGATCGTGTGCAGCGGGTCGACCTGGCGGAAGGTCACCAGCACGGCCAGGTCGTCGAACCAGCGGACGGCGGTGATGTCCTCGCGCGGCGCGATGCCGTCGAGCCGGCCCACCTCGAGCAACTCATCGCCCTCGCGCCGGAGCGTCACGACCGCGTTGCCGCGGCCGGTCGCGGTCGTGGGGGAGAGGGCGAGCCGGAGCACGCCGCCGACCTCGTCCATCGCCCACCGGTCGCGGACCGCGCCGTCGACGCGGCCGGCGCCGGCGTACCGCGTGCCGATGCCGTCGAGCTCGAGGTCGAAGACCTGCGTCGTGCCGTCGCTCTCCGTGGTGATGATCCGGCTCGAGCAGGTCGGGCACGGCCAGCCGCCCCAGCCGCCCCAGCCGCCAGCGGTGGCGAGGTAGAGGCGGTCGGGGGAGGAGTACGTCGTCGAGGCGTCGGCCGCGATGCCGGTGACGTCGCGGGCGGGGAGGTCGTCGGCGGCGAAGCCGAGCACCGTGGTCGTGCCCAGCGGAGCGGGCGTGCTGGGGATCGCGACGTCGGCGCAGTCGGAGAGCTGCTCCTCCGGGCCGCGGTCGAGCGAGGCGCGCGGGAGCCAGTCGGCGATCGTGGTGTCGGCGACGACGGCCCGGTTGCGCCGGCGGGCCTCGGCGAGGGTGATGCCGCGGCGGCGGTTCGGCTCGACGAAGTCGAGCTCCGGCAGGCCGGTCGAGACGATCAGCCGGACGTCGCCGCCGTGCTGCCGGGCGGTGACGACCGGTGAGGTGAGGTCGAGCTGCGTGCGGGGCGCCATCGTGGCGGGGTCGGCCACGTCGACGGTGACCACGCGGTCCTCGCCCACCACGACGACGATGTCGTCGGCCAGCAGGATCTCCGCGTCGTCGGTCCCGGAGAGCGCCACCGACCCGATCCGCTCGACCTCCGGTCCGGTCACGTCGTAGGAGGTGAGCCGGCCGGCGGCGTACCGGTAGAGCACCTCGCCGTCGGTCTTGACCAGGTCGGGCTCGTCGACGCCGGCCTCCTGGACGTTGGTGCCGGTCTCGCTGCTCGTCGCGCGGCTGGCCTTGGCCGAGTAGTCGGCCGCCACGGGGGCGCGGAGCCGCTGCGCGCCGTCCCGCCGGATGGCGCCCTCCGCCGCGATGGCCGGCCACATCTGCTCCCACCCCCACGGGCCGACCAGCTCCTGGCCGGCGTCGACGTAGTGCTCGAGCAGCGCCTCGCACGACCCGGCCGCGACGAGCGCGCCGGAGAACTCCGCGACGGCTCCCCCCGCCCCGCCGGCGCCGGGGGAGCCGGGCGGTTCCGGCGGGCCGTCGGAGACCGACGTGCCGGCGACGAACGCGGCGGCTAGCGCGCCGAGGGCGAGCACCGTGCCGGTGGAGCGGAGCAGGGGGCGGTGCCACGACCGCTGCTCGCGGCGGGCGGCGCGGAGGATGCGGTCGGTGGGGGCGGGGCCGACGGGGACGTCGTCCCAGAGCCGCTCGAGGTCGGTCACGGGTGGGTCCTCCCGGTGAGGTCGGCGAGGTGGTGGTCGGTGGCGAGGTGAGCGAGCGCGCGCGACAGGCGGCTCTTGACGGTGCCGGGCGCGACGTCGAGCGCGGCCGCGGTCTGGGCCTCGGTGAGCTGGACGAAGTAGCGCAGCACCACGACGTCGCGGTTGACCTTGCTCAGCCCGCTCAGCGCCCGGTGGATGGCGTCGGTGACCTCGACCGCGCCGTGCGGGTCGTGCCCGCGGCCGGCGCGGTCGTCCGGCACGTCCGCGTGGGAGCGCTCGCGGCGCCAGGGCCGGCGGTGGCTGTCGCGGACGGTGTTGACCAGCATCCGGTAGACGTAGGCCTCCCGGTTGTCGGCGCCGGTCACCTTCGTCCAGGAGCGGAAGCACTTGACGAGCGTCGTCTGCGCGGCGTCCTCGGCGTCGGCCCGCGAGCAGCCCAGGAACACCGCCGCCCGCACCAGCGTCGGCCATGCCTCGTCGGCGTACGCCGCGAACTCGTTCTCGTCCATCAGGGGGTAGACGCGGCCCGGGGCGGGCGGGGTTCCGTCGGACCCGGACTTCCTGGCACTAGCGTGCCGGCGTGCGCCTCAAGCCCGGACGACCCGACCTGCACCGGCACGCCTCCCGCCACGACGTCCCGCCCGCGGCCGACGGCGCGCTCGGCGTGACGTTCCTCGGCGTCTCCACGCTGCTGGTCTCCGACGGCACCTCCGCGGTGCTCACCGACGGGTTCTTCACCCGCCCCGGCCTGCTGCAGGTGGGGCTCGGCCGGATCGCCCCTGACCTCGACCGGATCGACGCCGCGCTGGGCCGCGCGCTGGCCGACGCGGGGGACGTCCGCGTCGAGGCGGTCGTCCCGGTGCACAGCCACTACGACCACGCGCTCGACTCCGCCGTCGTCGCCGGGCGCACCGGCGCCCTGCTCGTCGGAGGTACCTCCACCGCGAACGTCGGCCGCGGGGGTGGCCTGCCCGACGAACGGATCCGCGTGGTCTCCTCCGGCGACACGCTCACCCTCGGGGCGTTCACGCTGACCCTCGTCGCCTCCGCCCACTGCCCGCCGGACCGCTACCCGGGCTCCATCGAGGCGCCCGTCGTGCCGCCGGCCCGCACGGCGGCGTACCGCTGTGGCGAGGCGTGGTCGATCCTGCTCGCCCACGGCCCGAGCGGCCGGACCGCGCTGGTGCAGGGGAGCGCCGGGTACGTCGCCGGGTCGCTCGCCGGGTGCCGCGCCGACGTCGCCTACCTCGGCGTCGGGCAGCTCGGCGTGCAGCCGGAGTCCTACGTCGAGGAGTACTGGGAGCACACCGTGCGCGCCGTCGGCGCCAGCCGGGTCGTGCTGACCCACTGGGACGACTTCTTCCGGCCGCTCGACCGCCCGCTGCGGGCCCTGCCGTACGCCGGCGACGACCTCGACGCCTCGATCCGCACGCTCGACCGGCTCGCGACCGCCGACGGCGTCTCCGTCCACCTGCCGACCCTGTGGCGGCGCGAGGACCCCTGGTCGGGGTTGCCGGGCTGAGTCTCGGGCGGGCGGGGTCAGGCTGCGGGGCGCTCGCAGTAGAGGGAGACGACCATGTCGCCGGAGAGGTCCGGGAAGCCGGTCGTGTGGTTGACCACCCGCCAGCCCTCGTCGAGCATCGTCAGCACGCTGTCGGGCAGCTCGAAGGCCGTCGCGGTCCCCGCGGTGGGCATCTCCGCCGCAGTGATCCGGACCAGGACGAGTCGGCGTTCGATCATGGGGGCGAGCCTACGGATGGTGCGTCGCTGAGCCCGAGGAGCCCGGGGCGCCGCCTGCTCGTCACGGCATGCGCCGCATCGGAAGGACCAGTGCACCGGCTTCATCTCGGGAGGCGGGTCGTGCAGGTCATTCCCGCCGAGGAGCGCGAGCGCCGGCGCCTCTCGAAGGCCGCACCCTCGACGGTGGTCGAGTCTCCCCTCGAGAGCCACGAGACCGACACCGCCGCAGCCCGAGCCTTCGTGAGGGAGCTCGGGGTCTCCGCCCGAGCCTCGTGGACGAGGACGGAACCGCGTTGCTCGCCTTCGCCGGGTCGCTGCCGCCGAGTGCCATACCGAGCGCGCTCGTCCTCGACGACGGGCGGATCTCAGCCCGTGTGCTCGGCGAGGTGTCAGCAAACGCTCGCTGCCCTCCTCGACGAGGTTCGCTCGTCCAGCCAGCGAGCTGCGCGCCCGGGCTGGGGCGTCTCGACGTGCCTGTGCCCCGCCGGCTGGGTGGTCCGGCGGGGTCGGGGCGGTGGGGCTATGTCGGGGGTGGTTCGGGGCCGAGGTCGTGGGTGCCGTGGTGGTCGACCCGGTAGGTGAGGCCGGTCGGACTTCGCCACTCGAACACCCCCGCTGCCGGTGTCTGCTGCGACCAGCCGGCGTGGGTCTTGGCGCGGTGGTGGCGTCGGCAGAGTGGTGCGATGTTCTCGGTCGCTGTCGGTCCGCCCCTGGCGTGGGGGATGACGTGGTCGTCGTCCACCCTTGAGTTCGCGTGGGCGGGGCGGGTGCACCAGGGGAACACGCAGTGGTGGTCGCGGAGCAGGGTCTGGGTTGAAAGCCGGTCGGGGACTTCGTAGGCCTCGACGTGGATCCGGCTGTTGAGGTCGATGACGGGCTTGACGGTGATCGTCTTGCCGGCGTCGGACCGCGCGGCGCGGGTGCACCAGTCGGCTAGCTGGGTGGTGAGGACGAACCCGCGGACGTTCTCCACGCGGGTGATGTCGTCGAGGGTCCCGTCGGGGCTCTGGTGGACGTGGACCACGAGAGGCT
The DNA here is from genome assembly GCF_013177455.1 of Nocardioides marmotae. Lineage (NCBI taxonomy): Bacteria > Bacillati > Actinomycetota > Actinomycetes > Propionibacteriales > Nocardioidaceae > Nocardioides > Nocardioides marmotae. The sequence continues at coordinate 2,921,660 of NZ_CP053660.1, read as the reverse complement.
TGGGGTCGGTGTCGAACTCCAGGCTCAGCTGCCGCCGCGCCATGTCACCCAGCGCGACCGACCGGCGGGCGTCGAGGGTGTCGGTGCAGCCGAACTGCTCGAGCCTCGCCGCGCCCTTGGTCAGGGCGTCGTCGAGGTCGAGCGCGTCCGCGAGGTCGAGGGTCGCCCAGACGTCCACGTGTCCGTCGAAGGACACCTGGCGGGACTGGATGGTCACGTGCCGAGCTTCGGCCCGCTCGGTCGCGACCCGTTGGGCTTCGTCGGGGTCGAACCGGACCAGCGCCTCCTCCAGCAACCGCTCCAGAGCCGCGGGGCCGATGGTCGAGGCGACGGGTGCGAGGTGGGTGTCGACGAACGCGGCGCCCTTCTTCGGCAGGTGCAGGGTGCGGCGGGCGAGCGACCGGGCCTTCCAGGCGGGCAGATCCAGTGAGGTCACCTTCGCCCACAGCTTCGGGAGCCGGTAGCGCAGCTCGAGCGCCTCGGCCAGGTAGGCGCGGCCGGCGTCCTCGGACTTGCCTAGCCCGGCGGCGAACTCCACCACCGCGAACTCGGTCACGAACGGCGCACCTTCACCGGCCAGGCACACCGGCTTGTCACCGAACCCCCGGAACACCGACCAGGTCGCTGCCTCGTCCAACGACTCCGCCGGGTGCAGCACGCACCACTGCACCGCCGTCTCCAGCAGACGAGCCTCAGCGGCGTTCGCCGCCTTCTGCTCGGCCCGGGCGGACGCGAGCACGTCGGCTGGGGTGTCCAGCGGGTGCTCGAGCGTCGCGATCAAGGCCATGCCTCATTCTACTCGAACACGTGCTCGAACGAAAGAGTCCTACGCAGATCCGGCCGGTTCTCCTTGGCCCGCCGGCCGGAGGGCACGGGGAAGCTCCTAGGTTCTGTCAAGGGTGGCGCGGGTGGGTGGTTCTCGAGGTGGAAGAGCCGGCACCGGCCGGCGGACCAGCCAGGCCACGGCCACCGCCTCCATATCCATGCGCCACTCATGCGCCGGAATCACCGATTCCGAATCACCTTCGGTGAATCAGGAGTCAGTGGGCGGCCACCGCGTCGACGGGGGGCAGCATCCCGGTCTTGGGTCCGCGGATCAGTGCGAAAGAGGTGACGGCGCCCAGCGTCATCACCCAGGCCGCGGCGAAGAAGACGTCGCCGTGGGCGCCGGCCAGTGCGGGCAGCTTGCCCGCGCCCTGGGTGAGCGACTCGGTCAGCGAAGAGGTGTAGAGCGCGGTGAACACGGCTACCGCGATGGAGCCGCCGACGTGCATGGAGGCGTTGGCCAGCGCGGAGGCGACCCCGGCATCGTGGGGGTCGACCCCGGCCAGGGCGAGGTTCTGCAGCGGCACGAAGATCAGGGAGAAGCCGAGCCCCATCACGACCAGGCCGGGCAGCACTTCGGACCAGTAGCTGCCCTCGGCGGTGATGCCGCTGAGGAGGAAGAGTCCGGCCGCCGTGAGGAGCGGACCAGCGGTGAGCACCGCGCGGGGGCCGAAGGTGGTGAAGAGCCTGGTGGAGACCGGCGCGGTCGCCATGATGACCCCGGTCATCGCGACGTTTCCGAAGCCGGCGGCCAGCGGGCTCATCCCGAGGACCAGCTGGAAGTGGAAGGTGAGGTAGAGCATCGCGCCGACCATGACGACGCCGACGACGGCCTGTAGCAGGAAGGCTCCGCCGCGCACGCGGTCGCGGATCACGCGCAGGGGCAGGAGCGGGTGGGAGGTGCGACCCTGCCACCACACGAAGATGCCCATCAGGATGGCGCCGGCGGTCAGGAAGCCGATCGTGTCGGGTTCGCCCCAGCCGTGCTCGGCCCGGGCGAAGCCGTAGATCAGCGCGCCGAGGGACAGCGCGACGGTGACGGTGCCGAGGATGTCATAGCGGGTGTCGCCTTCGGCCTTGCTCTCGATGAGCAGGATCTTGCCGCCGATCAGACCGGCGATGACGAAGAAGAGGTTCACCAACAGGCACCAGCGCCAGTCGGCGTACTGGGTCAGCACGCCGCCGAGCAGGAAGCCGAAGGCGGCGCCGGTGCCGGCGATGATGCCGAAGACAGCAAAAGCCACGTTGCGGTCACGGCCGCTGGGGAACAACACGGCCACCATCGCGAGGGCAGCGGGAGCCAGCAGCGCCGCGAACACGCCCTGGAGTCCGCGTGCGGCGATCAATTCGGCGCCTGACTGCGCAAGCCCGCCCCACGCCGAGGCGGCGCCGAACCCGACCATGCCGACCATGAAGGTGCGCTTGCGGCCCCAGTAGTCGGCGATCCGGCCGCCGAGCAGGAGCAGGGCGGAGAAGGTGACGGCGTAGGCGGTGACGACCCACTGACGCTGCCCATCTGCGATGCCGAGGTCGGCCTGCGCGGCTGGCAGGGCAATGGCAACGATGGTGCCGTCGAGGACCACCATCAACTGGGTGAGGCCGAGGACGACCAGCGCCCACCAGCGAGTGTGGGGAGACGGCAAGACCGAGGACATACTGAAGCTCCAGAGGATTCGAGACTGACTCTGGAGGTTTCCAGCCTCGGACTGCCGACGCAGAAGCGCACGTTCGCCTCACCCGGTCCGTGCCGGGTCAGGGCGCAAAACTAGCGCACCCGACCACGAGCCTCCTTCTCGGCGCAGGCGTGAGGTACGCAACACCACGGTGGCGCTGTCAAGCCGTGGACGGCTGTCGGTTGGAGCTGGATACGTGGGGCGAAGCGCCCGAGTCGGCGTGATCGACGGGACTTCGTCCCTCACGTACCGCCGGCGCCTGCAGCGGGTCTCGTGACCACAAGGCTGCCTCGGAGGCCCCCATGCCGACCATCGACCCACGAACGATCGGGACTGCTGCACGAGACGACGAGCGGGGCCCAAGCCGGTCGTCCACGGCGAACACGGCGAGGTGGCTCACTTCGAGAGCACCGGCGCGCCGCGGTCGAGCAGGACTGCGGTGCGGCGTTCAGTCACCCCGGAAAGCCAGCAGCGCGCCGCTGACGGCGGCGGTCACCACGCCCACCAGCTGCACGACCTGGCCGATCGCCACCGCTGCGCCGTTCTCACCGAGCAGGTTGTCGAAGCCGTCAGCGTTGATGCCGCTGAGGACGAAGCCGACGATCACGAACAGTCCCAGCAGGGCTCCGACCCCGTCCGACCACCGACGCCGGACGCCGGCCACGACGGCCGCGCCGGTCAACAGGATCACCAAACCAGGTGGGATCGCCACGGGGAAGTCGACGCCGGCCGCCCACAGGATCGCGATCCCGACGGCACCCACGAGCAGCCCGCCGACCAGGATCGCCCGGCTCCTCATGCGTCTGCCTCGGCCCAGGCGACCAGCTTGTCCGGGTTGAGCACCGACCACATGCGCGCGATGCGGCCGTCGACGACCTCGAAAGCCATCACCGCGACAATGGCCTCGCCCGACCGCGCGACCAGACCCGGCTGCCCATTGACCAGGCTCTCCGCCATCGTCACCCCGGCCAGCGCGGTGGCGCGTCCGACAAGGAACTCCGCGATTCTCGCGGCGCCGTGCACGGGTCGTTCCTCTGCGCTGACCTGTCCACCACCGTCCCCGACAGCGACGGCCTGAGGATCGAGCAGTCCCACCAGCGCGTCGATGTCGCGGGCCTCCCATGCCTCCTTGAAGCGGCGCACGACCGCTGTGTGCTGGGTCGTGGACGTGACCGGTGGCGGCGACCCGGCTATTCGCCGGCGCGCCGAAGAGGCCAGCTGCCGGGTGGCGGCAGGACTGCGGCCGACGATGACCGCGATCTCGGGGAACGGGTAGCGGAAGACGTCATGAAGCACGAAGGCAACCCGTTCGGCCGGTGTCATGGTGTCCAGCAGGACGAGGAAGGCCATGTGGACCGACTCGTCCAGCGTGATCTGGTCCGCGGGGTCGACCGGGGTGGCGCCGTCTTCGGCCCACATCGTCCGCGTCGGCAGCGGCTCGGGCACCCACTCCCCGACGTAGTGCTCGCGTCGGGAACGGGCGGACCCCAGCAGGTCAAGACAGATCCGACCGGCGACGGTCGTCAACCACGCGCCCGGGGACCGGACGGCCGCTCGCTGCTCCTCAGACATGGCGTACCACCGGACGTAGGTCTCCTGGACCACGTCCTCGGCCTCCACCAAGGACCCCAACAGGCGGTAGGCGAGGTTCCGCAGGTGCCGTCGCTCGGCCATGACAGCCGTCAGGTCGGGATCACCCCCGTCCTGGGACGAGGTGGGGTGTGAAGTCATGGCAAGAAGTGTCCAGCGGTCCGGCGTCATTCCCCTACGACGAAGGCGCGCGGTGTTGTGTGAGGTCTCAGCGAAACCTCACAGTTGCCTGGCCGGCTCCGTCGGACACACATGCACACGACACTGTGGATCATCACCGGACTGCTGGCGGCCGTCTTCTGCGCAAGCGGTGCAGCCAAGCTGCTGCAACCCAAGGACAAGCTGGTCGCATCCAGCACCGGAGCGGCGCTCGCTGGGTTCAGCCCAGGCGCGATCAAGGTCATCGGCCTCCTCGAGGTCCTCGCCGCGTTCGGTCTCCTGCTTCCCGGCCTCGTCGGCGTCGCGACATCCCTCGTCCCTGTCGCGGCAATCGGCCTGGTCCTGCTGATGGTCGGCGCCGCCCTCACCCACGCGCGCCGGCACGAGGCGCAGCCGATCATCGTGAACGCCGCGCTGCTGGCATCGGCGGCCGTCGTGGCCTACAGCCGACTGGGCCCCTATCCACTCGCCGCCTGACCCGGTGAGAGAAGGCAGGCCGGAGAGAAGACAGGCCGCCCGTCACGAGTCCGCGGCACGTGGATCGGATCGTGCGCGGCCGTGTGCTCCTCCCGCATTGCGACGGTCACGATCAATAAGCCCGTCCTGCGCAGGGCACTTCAGGGCGCGAAGCTCCGAGGGAAGTACCGCGTGGTCGTGCGCTACCTCCCCGTGAATCACATCCCCACAGGTCAGAGGGGGTGAAGCGGACGGGCTGGCCTGTAGGCCGGGTTCTGTCCCCGGGCCCCTCGCGGGGCGTCGGGGGGCGACCATCCATCTACGAGCGCCGTTGCCGACGCCCTCCAGCGGTCTACCCGTGCACTCGGGCGGGCAGCCCTCGAACGTGCACGCATCGCGGGCGGACCCGCGACTTCTTGACCTTGCTCCGGGTGGGGTTTGCCGAGCCGGCCCGGTCGCCCGGGTCGCTGGTGGTCTCTTGCACCACCGTTTCACCCTTGCCGCCCGGCCGGAGCCGGGTGGCGGTCTGTTCTCTGTGGCACTTTCCCGCGGGTCACCCCGGGTGGGTGTTACCCACCACCCTGCCCTGTGGAGCCCGGACCTTCCTCGCCGCACCCGGAGGTGCGCCGCGGTCGCCCGGCCAGCCCGTCCGCGGGCCAAGGATCGCACACCGGGCCGTCCCACGCGCGACGTAGGTTGGGGGCCATGGACGAGTCCGAGGAGCTGCAGGCCCCGCCGCTGGTCTTCCCCGGCCAGCGCGGCCACGAGTCGGCGTACCGCACGGCCCACGACCTGCTCGCCCGCCGGGCACCGGTCGAGGCGCTCGAGGTGATCGAGCCGGCGCTGGAGCAGGAGCCCGGCAACACCGGGCTGCGGTCGCTGCGCGCCTGGGCCTACCTGCTGCGCGCGCAGCTCGGGCGGGCCGAGGAGGAGCTGGCCGCGCTGGTCGCCGAGAGCCCCGACGACGACTGGGCGCGGCACGCGCTGGGTCGCGCGCTGGAGCGCCAGGCGCGGCTGGTCGAGGCGCTGCCGCACCTGCGGCTGGCGGCCGCGATGAGCGGCGACCCCGAGCACGAGGTGGCCGTGCTGCGCGTCGAGCGGCGGCTCGCCGAGACCGGCCAGGCGTCGTACGACGACCTGACGTAGCGACGCGGGTACCTTCCAGCCATGAGCGACCACCAGGAGTACTGGTTCTGCGTCAAGCACCACCGGGTCGAGACCGCGGACAACCTCTGCCCCAACCGGCACCGGCTCGGCCCCTACGCCTCGGCCGCCGAGGCCGAGCGGGCGCTGGACACGACCGAGGAGCGCAACGCGGCCTGGGACAACGACCCGAAGTGGAACGACGACGACGACGCCGATGACGGCCCCGACGCCCCCGGCGACGCGGCCGGCCGCGGGGTCTGAGGGTTGGCGTACTCCCGCCGTCGCAAGGTCCGCCCGCAGCAGCCCGACGCGATCTCGCCGCGCCCGTTCGTCGGGATGGTGCTCATCGCCACGGCGTTCTTCCCGTACGCCGCGAGCGGGCTCCTCGCCCCGTGGTGGGCGGTCGTGCTGCTCGTGCTGGTCTGGCTGGCGTTCCTCGTGGTCGCCTGCGCCTGGTGGACCCCGCACCCCGACCGGCTGCCCTGGCTAGGCGTGGGCGCGCTCGTGCTGTGGTTCGCCCTGATGAACGCCGGCGGCGCGTTCCTCGGATGGACCGCCTGACCGCCCAGCCCTGACCGCCCAGCCCTGACCGCCCGCCCCGTCGCTCAGCCCCGTCGCGGCAGGCCCAGCAGCTCCACGACCGCCTCCGCGGCGTCGGCCGCGGAGAGCCCGGAGGTGTCGAGCCGGGTGTGCGGGTGGTCGAGCGGGAACGGGTGGTCCGGCCCGGTCGAGAGCACGTGCTGCTCGTGCGACTCCAGCAGGTGCGCCCGTGCCCAGGCGGTGTCGCGCTTCGACGGCTTCGCGGCGAGCCGCTCGGGCGTGCCCTCGCGGGCGAGCCGGGTGTCGAGGTCGGCCCACAGCTCGACGAAGTCCACGCGGCCCCCGGCCGCCACCACCGGTGCGACCAGCTCCTCGGCGTACGCCGTGTCCCCGGGCGCGTCGAGCTCCCAGACGTAGGTGAACACCAGGCCGGGGAGCCCGGAGGCGACCGCCTCCTCGATGACCCGCCGGCGGAGCTCGAGCCGCAGCTTCTCGAACGGCGGCGTGCCCCAGTCGAAGACCTCGAGGAGCGGCTCGATCGTGGCGTGGTTGTGGAAGAGCCGGTACGTCGTCCGCTCGGCGATCTGCCGGCCCACGCTCATCTTCCCCACGGCCTGCGGGCCGAACAGCATCACCAGGTGCACGCGCTCACCCGACCACAGGGCGGGCGGGCGCGCGACCCGGTATCGACGGGAGCGCTCAGCGCGGGCTGACCCGCAGCAACCGGTCGCGACCGGAGCCGTTGTCGGTGGTGATGAGCAGGTCGCCGTTCGGGGCGTTGACGACCGAGCGGATCCGGCCGAACTGGCGCAGCGCGCCCGGGGTCTTCGAGCCCTTCAACCGGCCCTGGGCGTCGAACCGCAGGAACAGCACCCGCTCGCCCTTCTGCACGCCCACGGCGAGCATGCCGGCGTAGGAGCCCCAGCGGCGGCCCTGCACCCAGGCGGCGCCGGAGGTGGCGATCGTCGGGTTGCCCGAGCGCCAGCGCGCCGCCTGCTGCGTGCCCGGGAGCGACTGGTCGGTCATCGGGACCTGCTCGTTGTAGCCGGGGACGGGGTTCCACCCGTAGTCGCCGCCGCGCACCAGCCGGTTGACCTCGTCGTCGCGGAAGCTGCCGTGCTCGACCGACCACAGCGTGCCGTCGGGGCGCTGGGCGAGGCCCTGGACGTTGCGGTGGCCGTAGGTGAAGACGTAGCGCTTGGCGCGGTTGCCGGCCTTCGCGAACGGGTTGCCGGGCCACGGCTTGCCGGTCCGGCGGTCCAGGCGCAGCACCTTGCCGCCGAGGGAGCGCAGGTTGCGCGGGTTCGTGCCGACCGCGGCGTCGCCGGTGCCGACCAGCAGCGCGCCGTTGCGGGCGATGAGCAGCCGGCAGCCGCCGTGGCGGCCGCTGGAGGTCGGGAAGCCGCCGATGAGCTTCCGGACCGGCTTCGCGGCGCCGCCCTTGAGCTTCCAGGCCATGACGCGCACGTCGTGCCCGCCGCCGGCGGTGAACCCGCCCTGGCAGGTGTAGAAGCGCTGGTTGTCGGCGAAGTCCGGGTCGACCTCCAGCGACATCAGCCCGGTCTCGCCCGAGACCCACACCGACGAGCTCGGGAAGTCGACCGGGGTGGCCCGGCCGCCCTGCACGAGGAGCAGCCGGGCGCGGTCGCGCTCGGTCACCAGCAGCCGGCCGCCGGTGATCGGCTTGACGTCCCAGGGCTTGTCGAGGCCGGCGACGACCGTGTGCACCCGCAGCGCGGGGGCCTTGGCCGCCTTGGCCGCCTCGGCCGCCGGGGCGGCCAGGGCCGGGGGTCCCTCCTGCGCCAGCGCCCCGGCGGGGGCCGGGACCAGGGCGAGGACCATCGAGGACAGCAGGGCGACCGGGAGCGCGCGCATGCGGCGACCGTAGCCGGGCGGGCCCCACCTCGACAGGGCCCGCCCAGCCCTCAGAACGTGTGCTCGGGGCCGGGGAACGTGCCGGCCTTGACGTCCGCGGCGTACTCCTGGGCGGCGGCGAGCAGGACGCCGTGCAGGTCGGCGTACTGCTTGACGAAGCGCGGCATCCGGGCGGTCCGCAGGCCGAAGGCGTCCTGCCAGACCAGCACCTGCCCGTCGCAGCCGGCGCCCGCGCCGATGCCGATCGTCGGGATCGTGAGCGCGGCGGTCACCTCGGCGGCGACGTCGCCGGGGACCATCTCCATGACGACGCCGAACGCACCGGCGTCCTCCATCGCTCGGGCCTCCTCGAGCACCTTCGTCGCGGCCTCGCCGCGGCCCTGGACGCGGTAGCCGCCGAGGGTGTGCTCGCTCTGGGGGGTGAAGCCGATGTGCGCCATCACCGGGATGCCGCCCTCGACGAGCTTGCGCACCTGGGGCGCCATCTCCACGCCGCCCTCGAGCTTGACCGCGTGGGCGCCGGCCTCCTTCATGAACCGGACGGCGGTGAGGTACGCCTGCTCCGGCGAGGCCTGGTAGGAGCCGAACGGCAGGTCGGCGACCACGAGCGCGCGGCGCGCGGAGCGGGTCACCGCGCGGGCGAGCGGGATCAGCTCGTCGACGGTGACCGGGAGCGAGGTCTCGTTGCCGAAGACGTTGTTCGAGGCGCTGTCGCCGACCAGGAGGACGTCGATGCCGGCCTCGTCGAAGGTCTGCGCGGCGTACTGCTCGTAGGCGGTGAGCATCGTGATCCGCTCGCCGCGCTCCTTCATCTCGCGCAGGTGGTGGGTGCGGACGCGCTTGACCGGTGCGGTCCCGGCCGGCTTCGCCGGTCCGGTGCCGTACGGCGCGGTCTCCTCGCTCATGCGGGCTCCTCGGGTGTCATCTCGCGGCCTCCTGGTGAGGTCCACGGACCATCGACCAGGCTAGTGCCGGGCCGCCTCCCGAGCGCCTGTGTCCGTGGTCACGCGGGCGCGGCGGCTCCGTCGCTGCTCGCGGCGTCGGCGGCCGCCTCCAGGTCGGCCACGACGATCCGCCGCATCCCGAGCATCGCCTGCACCGCCGCCTGCGCGCGGGCCGGGTCGGGGTCGGAGACCAGCTCGTAGAGCCGGGTCGGCACGACCTGCCAGGACAAACCGAACCGGTCCTTGATCCACCCGCACATCGACTCCTCGCCGCCGTCGGCCAGCAGTGCCTCCCAGTACCGGTCGACCTCGGCCTGGTCGACGCAGGAGATCGCGAAGGAGACCGCCTCGGTGAACGGGAACTGGGGGCCGCCGTTGATGCCGCGGAAGGCGATCCCGTCGAGGACGAAGTCGCCGGCCATCACCGCCCCCGGCTCGCCGGGGCCGGCGTCGGTGTAGCGGCTGAGGTGGCCGACCGAGGAGTGCGGGAAGAGCGAGACGTAGAACCGCGCCGCTTCCTCCAGCTGGTCGTCGAACCACAGGCACGGGGTGATGCTGCTCGCGCGGACGGTCATGGCTGCTCCTCGGGTCGGGTGCCACCTCCGACCGGCCGCGGCCGCCGGACTCATCGCCGGACCCCTGCCGGACTCATCCTCGGCCTGCGCGCATGGCGGGCCGCGGACCTGGGAAACTCCCCGACGTGGACTTCTACTCCGCCTACGCCCACGGGTTCGCGCGCGTCGCGGCCTGCACGATGCCCGTCGCGCTCGGCGACCCGGCCGCCAACGCGCGGTCGGTGATCGTCCAGGCGCGGGAGTGCGCGGAGGAGGGCGTCGCCGTCGCGGTCTTCCCCGAGCTGTGCCTGAGCGGCTACTCCGCCGAGGACCTCTTCCTCCAGGACGTGCTGCTCGACGCCGTCGAGGACGCGCTGGCCGACGTCGTCGCGGCCTCGGAGGACCTGCTCCCCGTCATCGTCGTCGGGGCTCCGCTGACCCACGGCAACCGGGTGCTCAACGCCGCGGTGGTGATCCACCGCGGGCGGGTGCTCGGCGTCGCGCCGAAGTCCTACCTGCCGAACTACCGCGAGTTCTACGAGCGCCGCTGGTTCGCCCCCGGCGACGACCTCGGCGGCACGACCGTCGTCGCCGGCCAGGAGGTGCCGCTGGGCGCCGACCTGCTCTTCGCCGCGACCGACGTGCGCGGGCTCGTCCTCCACGTCGAGGTGTGCGAGGACATGTGGGTCCCCATCCCGCCCAGCGCCGAGGCCGCGCTCGCCGGCGCGACGGTGCTGGCCAACCTCTCCGGCAGCCCGATCACGGTCGGCCGCGCCGAGGACCGCAAGCTGCTGGCCCGGTCGGCCTCGTCGCGCTGCCTGGCGACGTACGTCTATGCGGCGGCGGGCCAGGGGGAGTCGACCACCGACCTGTCGTGGGACGGCCAGACGATGGTCTACGAGCACGGCGAGCTGCTGGGGGAGACCGAGCGGTTCCCCGACGGCCCGCGCCGCACGGTCGTCGACACCGACCTGGACCGCAGCCGGCTGGAGCGGCTGCGGACCGCGACGTTCGACGACAACCGCCGCACCCATGCGGGGCACGCGGAGTTCCGCACCGTGGAGTTCGAGCTGGACCCGCCGACCGGGGACATCGGGCTGCGGCGCAAGGTCGACCGCTACCCGTTCGTGCCCGACGACGCCGAGCGGCTCGCGCTGGACTGCTACGAGGCGTACAACATCCAGGTCTCCGGCCTCGAGCGCCGCCTGGAGTCCATCGGCCAGCCCAAGGTCGTCATCGGCGTCTCGGGCGGGCTGGACTCCACCCACGCCCTGATCGTGGCCGCGCGGGCGATGGACCGGCTCGGTCGGCCGCGCAGCGACATCCACGCCTTCACGCTGCCGGGCTTCGCGACCGGCGACACCACGAAGTCCTACGCCACGCGCCTCTCGCGCTCGCTGGGCGTGACCTTCGAGGAGATCGACATCACCCCGGCCGCCGCGCAGATGCTCGAGGACCTCGGCCACCCCTACGCGGACGGGGAGGAGGTCTTCGACATCACCTTCGAGAACGTCCAGGCCGGCCTGCGCACCGACTACCTCTTCCGCCTCGCCAACCACCGCGGCGGCATCGTGCTCGGCACCGGCGACCTCTCCGAGCTGGCGCTGGGCTGGTGCACGTACGGCGTCGGCGACCAGATGTCGCACTACACGGTCAACTCCGGGGTGCCCAAGACGCTCGTCCAGCACCTGATCCGGTGGGTCATCGGGAGCGGCCAGTTCGAGGAGGAGACCAACGAGGTGCTCCGGGAGATCCTCGAGCAGGAGATCACCCCCGAGCTGATCCCGACCCGCGAGGACAAGCTGCCGCAGCGCACCGAGGACAGCGTCGGCCCCTACTCCCTGCAGGACTTCACCCTCTTCCACGTGCTGCGCTACGGCATGCCGCCCTCCAAGATCGCCTTCCTGGCCTGGCACGCCTGGCACGACAAGGACGCCGGGGAGTGGCCGCCGAACTTCCCCGACCACCGGCGCGCGGAGTACGACCTCGCGGAGATCCGCCGGTGGCTCGTGCTCTTCGTGCAGCGCTTCTTCTCCAGCCAGTTCAAGCGCTCCGCCCTGCCGAACGGCCCCAAGGTCTCCGCCGGCGGCACCATGTCGCCCCGCGGCGACTGGCGGATGCCCTCGGACGCGACGCCGACCGCGTGGCTCGCCGAGATCGAGGCGCACGTCCCCGAGGCCTAGGCCGAACGGCCCCGGTCGCCCGGGCCAGCGGACCTGCCGGCCACGCCGGCACCCGTCCAGGGTCGACAGAGGCCGACGGAAGGGGTCGCGGTGAGCAACAGGGTCTTGTTGACGGTCGGGGTGCTCGTGGCGATCGCCGTCGCGAGCGCGGCCGTCTGGTACTTCATCTTCGCCGAGGAGCACGAGACCTCCGCGCAGGAGGACTGCTCGGACGCGATCGCCCGGCTCTCGGTGGGCGACGACGACCGCAACGACGGGCTGGAGGTCGACTACGAGCTGACGTCCACCGGGGCCGAGCAGATCTGGATCATCACCATCGACCGCGACGGTGACTCGCTGTTCGAGGGCAACCGCACCGTGGACGAGGACGGCGAGCTCGGCGTCGAGGTCACCACGCCCGACCGCGACGGCGGCCGGTTCACCGCCACCGCCACGCCCGCCTCCGGCGGCGCGGAGTGCACGGTCACCCTGACCCACTGACCGCGCCGGGACGTCGAGCCGGGATGCCCCGCCGGACTACTTCAGGGGTCTTGCGGAGGGCTTGAGGGAACGTCGTGGTTGTGGCGGGTGGTGCCTTGATGTGGGGGCGGCAGAGTTCTGGTCATCAAGGAACACCCCGCCGGAGATGCCGGCGGATCCCCTTCTCGAAAGGCTCCTCCGATGACCTCCACCACCACCTCCCGCAAGGCCGCCACCTCCCGCAAGGCCGTGACCGGCCCGAAGGTCTCGCGTCGCAGCCGGACCACGGCGGTCAAGATCGTGGCCTCGGTGGCGCTGGTCGCGGGTGCTGCGTCGGTGGCGGGTCTGGGCACCTTCGGTGCGTTCACCTCGACCACCTCGGCTTCGGAGCAGGTCGACGCGGGCCGGATCAACCTGGACCTGGGCACGAGCACGCAGGGCCCGGAGATCGCGGTGGCCGGCCTGGTGCCCGGTGACACGATCGAGCGCGACGTGGTGCTGACCCGCGGCGCGACCGACGAGGAGTTCGGGACGGTCACGATGACCACGACCGGCGCGGCGGACAACCTGCTGACCACCGACATCACCAACGGTCTGCAGATGACGGTCGACCAGTGCTCGGTGGCCTGGGTGAAGGTCGACCCGGCCAAGGCCAACGGGGCCCTGAAGTGCGCCGGCACCACCACCCAGGTGCTGGCCTCGCGTCCGGTGGTGGGTGCGAACCTGGACCTGGCCGCGGCGACCACGGCGCTGAACACGGACGCGAAGGTCTCGAACCTGCGGGTGACGCTGACGTTCCCCATGGCCGCGGACGACGAGTTCCAGGGCCAGAGCGACACCGTGAACATGGTCTTCGACGCCACCCAGCGCGCCGCCGACAACCGCTGACCCGAGGCCCGCTGGCCCGGAACGCACCGACAGCTCCACAGCCTCATCCGACCTCGAGCGGTCGCCGGTACGCCGGCGGCCGCTCGCGGCGTACTCGGCCCCGACGCTGCAGCACTGCCACCTCGACCCTGCAGCACTGCCACCTCGACCCTGCAGGAGTGCCACGTGGTGGGGTCCCGGTCACATGTCGGCGAGGACCGGCCCTAGGCTGGCGCCATGGGCAAGCAGGAAGACTTCGTTCTCCGCAGTCTCGAGGAACGTGACGTCCGGTTCGTCCGGCTCTGGTTCACCGACGTGCTGGGCTCCCTGAAGTCCGTCGCGGTGGCGCCGGCCGAGCTCGAGGGCGCGTTCGCCGAGGGCATCGGCTTCGACGGATCGGCGATCGAGGGCTTCGCCCGGGTCTTCGAGTCCGACATGCTCGCCAAGCCGGACCCCTCGACGTTCCAGATCCTGCCGTGGCGCGGCGACGGTCCCTCGACGGCGCGGATGTTCTGCGACATCGAGATGCCCGACGGCTCGCCGTCGTACGCCGATCCCCGCTACGTCCTCAAGCGGACCCTGGGCAAGGCGGCCGACCGCGGGTTCACCTTCTACACCCACCCCGAGATCGAGTTCTACCTGTTCAAGAGCGTCCCGGAGGCCGGCGACGAGCCGGTGCCGGTCGACCGCAGCGGCTACTTCGACCACACCGCGCAGTCCAAGGGCGCCGACTTCCGGCGCGAGGCGATCACGATGCTGGAGTCGATGGGCATCTCGGTGGAGTTCAGCCACCACGAGGCCGGCCCGGGCCAGCAGGAGATCGACCTGCGGTACGCCGACGCGCTGACCACCGCCGACAACATCATGACCTTCCGCACCGTCATCCGCGAGGTCGCGCTGGGCCAGGGCATCTGGGCCAGCTTCATGCCCAAGCCGTTCACCACCCACCCGGGCTCGGGCATGCACACCCACGTCTCGCTCTTCGAGGGCGACCAGAACGCCTTCTACGAGGCCGGCGCGCAGTACCAGCTCTCCCAGACCGGCCGGCAGTTCATCGCCGGCGTCCTGCGCCACGCCCGCGAGATCAGCGTGGTCACCAACCAGTGGGTCAACAGCTACAAGCGGATGATGTTCGGCGGCGAGGCCCCCTCCTACATCTGCTGGGGCCACAACAACCGCTCCGCGATGGTGCGGGTGCCCATGTACAAGCCGAACAAGGGCCAGTCCACGCGGGTCGAGCTGCGCACCATCGACGCGGCCTGCAACCCCTACCTCGCCTACGCCGCGGTCCTCGCCGCCGGCATGAAGGGCATCGAGGAGGGCTACGAGCTGCCCCGCGAGGCCGAGGACGACGTGTGGTCGCTGACCGAGCGGGAGCGCACCGCCCTGGGCATCGAGCCGCTGCCGAAGAACCTCAACGAGGCGATCACGATCGCCGAGACCTCCGAGCTGCTGGCCGAGACCCTCGGCGAGCAGGTCTTCGACTTCTTCCTCCGCAACAAGCGCGTGGAGTGGGACGAGTACCGCGGCCAGGTCTCCGCCTTCGAGCGGGACCGGATGCTCCCGGTCATCTGAGCCCGTGACCACCACCGGCACGGTCGTCTACAGCCAGGACCGCACGCGACGCCTCCGGCTCGCGCTGTACGTCGCCCTCGGCGTCGGCGCGGTCGTCGCGGCGTACGCCGTGTGGGTGCTCGTCGGGGTCGTGCCCGACGACGCCGACGCGCTGACGTACGGCGTGTCCGTGGCGGTCGTCGCCGCGGTCGTCCTCGCCTCGACCGGGCTCGCGCTGCGGCTGCTGCCCTCCCGCTCGGCCGCGGCCAAGCGCGCCTGCGTGGTCGCCGCGGTGCTGCTCCTGCCGGCCTCGGTGGTCGTCGGGCAGCTCGGCTTCGTCGCCATCGTGGTGGCGCTGAGCCTGTTGTTCCTCGCGCTGATCGCCGACGACCCCTCGCTCGACGCCGGGCCCGGCGTCCCGAAGGGCCACCGCCCGTGACCGGCCCCCGGGTGCTCGTCGTCGAGCACGCCGCCGACTGCCCGCCCGCCCTCGTCGGCGACTGGCTCGCCGCCGCGGGCTGCACCCTCGACGTCGCCCGGCCCTACGCGGGCGACCCGCTGCCCGACCCGCTGCCCGGCCGGCTCACGCACGACGCCCTGCTCGTGCTCGGCGGCCCGATGGGCGCCGAGGACGAGGACCGCCACGCCTGGCTGGCGCCCACCAAGGAGCTGGTCCGCGCGGCGGTGGCGGCCGGCGTGCCCACGCTCGGCATCTGCCTGGGCCACCAGCTGGTCGCGGGCGCGCTCGGCGGCACCGTCGCGGTCAACCCGCGCGGGCAGCAGCTCGGGCTGCTCGAGGTCGGCTGGACCGACGCGGCCGCCGACGACCCCCTCGTGGGCGGGCTGACCGCCGGCGCCCGGCGCGGGGTGCACTGGAACAACGACGTGGTGACCGCGCTGCCCGCCGGCGCGGTCGTGCTCGCCCGCACCGCCGACGGCGCCGTGCAGGCCGCCCGGTTCGCCCCGGCGGCCTGGGGCCTCCAGCTCCACCCCGAGGTGACGGCCGAGGTGCTGCGGCCCTGGGCCGAGGACGACCGCGGGTCCCACGAGGCCCGCGGGATCGACCAGGAGCGGCTGCTCGCGGACATCGAGGTCGCCCGGCCCGAGCTCGAGGACGCCTGGGCGCCGGTCGCCCACCGGTTCGCCGAGCTGGCTGAGACCGCCGGAGCCGGGGAGCCCCGGTGAACCGCAAGGCGACCTCCAAGGGGGCCCTGCTCCGGCTGGGGTTCCTCGATCCCGAGGCCGCCCTCGCGCACCTGCACGCCCTCGGGCCCACCGCCGAGGAGCTCCTCCACCTGCTCTCCCGCACCGCGGACCCCGACCTCGCCCTCGGCGCCCTGGTCCGGCTCGCCGAGGCCCTCGCGGAGGCCGGCGACGACCCCGCCGCGATGGTCGAGGCGCTCGCCGACGACGAGGGCACCGCGATGCGGCTGCTGTGCGTGCTCGGCGCCTCCGCGGCGCTCGGCGACCACCTGTGCCGGCACCCGGAGCACTGGCGCGAGCTCACCGACCCCACGCTCGGCTCGACCCGCCCGGCGGCGTACGCCCTGCGCGCGTCGCTGCTGGCCAGCGTGGGCGCGGACCCGGACGCCGCCGAGCCCGTCGCCACGCTGCCCGACGCGCAGGCGCTCGACGCGCTGCGGGTGGAGTACCGCCGGCTGCTGCTCCGCCTGGCCGCCCGCGACCTGGCCCACGCCCTCGGTGTCGACGACGCCGCCGCCGAGCTCAGCGACCTCGCCGCCGGCACGCTGGAGGCCGCGCTCGCCGTCGCCCGCCAGCGGGTGGGGGCGCCGGCGGGCCTGGCGCGCCTGGCCGTCATCGCGATGGGCAAGTGCGGCGGGCACGAGCTCAACTACGTCTCCGACGTCGACGTCGTCTTCGTCCACGAGACCGCTGAGGGGGCCGAGGACCACGCCGCGCTGCGCGCCGCGACCCAGCTGGCCAGCAACCTCATGCAGGTGTGCTCCGACCAGACCGCCGAGGGCACCATCTGGCCCGTCGACGCCGCCCTGCGCCCCGAGGGCAAGGCCGGGCCGCTGACCCGCACCCTGGCCAGCCACCAGGGCTACTACGAGCGGTGGGCGAAGACCTGGGAGTTCCAGGCGCTGCTCAAGGCGCGCCCGGTGGCCGGCGACCGTGCGCTGGGCGCGGCGTACGTCGAGATGGTCTCGCCGATGGTGTGGAGCGCGGCGGAGCGGGAGGGCTTCGTCGCCGACACCCGCGCGATGCGCCGCCGGGTCGTCGAGCACATCCCCGCCCGGGAGGCTGACCGCCAGCTCAAGCTCGGCTCGGGCGGGCTGCGCGACGTCGAGTTCGCCGTGCAGCTGCTCCAGCTCGTGCACGGCCGCGGCGACGAGGCGATCCGCGCCACCGCCACCCTGAGCGCGCTCGCCGAGCTGACCCGGGGCGGGTACGTCGGCCGCGAGGACGGCGAGGCGCTGCACGAGGCCTACGCCTTCCTCCGCGCGCTCGAGCACCGCATCCAGCTCTTCCAGCTGCGGCGCACCCACGTGGTGCCCGAGGACGAGGAGGCGATGCGCCGGCTGGGCCGCAGCATGGGCTACCTCCGCGACTCCGCCGCCGCGCTGGACAAGGAGTGGCAGCACCACCGCCGCGAGGTGCGCCGGCTGCACGAGAAGATCTTCTACCGGCCGCTGCTCGAGGCCGTCGCCGCGATCCCCGGGCCCGGCGTCCGGCTCTCGACCGCGGCGGCGGGGGAGCGGCTCGCGGCGCTCGGGTTCTTCGACGCCCAGGCCGCGCTGCGCCACCTCGAGGCGCTCACCTCGGGGGTCTCGCGCCGCGCCACCATCCAGCGGGCGCTGCTGCCGGTGATGCTGCAGTGGTTCTCCGAGGGCCCCGACCCCGACTCCGGACTGTTCGGGTTCCGGCGGATCAGCGAGGCCCTCGGCGACAGCCACTGGTACCTCAAGATGCTCCGCGACGAGGGCCAGGTCGCCCAGCGGCTCGCCCTGGTGCTCTCCCGGTCGCGGTACGCCACCAGCCTCCTCGAGCGTGAGCCGCAGGGCGTGCGGATCCTCGGCGAGGACCTCGCGCCGATCGGCGCCGAGGCGCTCGTCGAGGAGATGGCCGCGTCCGCGCACCGCCAGCAGGACCTGGAGAAGGCGGTGCGCGCGGTGCGAGCCGTGCGCCGCCGGGAGCTGTTCCGGATCGCCGCCGGCGACCTGGTCGGGCACACCGGGGTCGACACCGTCGGCGCCGCACTGAGCCGGCTCACCGACGCGACCCTCGAGGTCACCCTCGACGTCGTCGGCCGCGACGTGGCCCGGCAGCGGGGGTTCGAGGAGCCGCCCACGCGGATCGCGATCGTCGCGATGGGTCGGTACGGCGGCTTCGAGCTGTCCTACGGCTCCGACGCGGACGTGCTGTTCGTGCACGAGCCGGTGCCCGGCGCGGACCCGCAGCGCGCGTCGTCGTACGCCCAGGCGGTGGTCAACGAGCTGCGCCGGCTCCTGGCGCTGCCCGGGGGCGACCCGCCGCTGGTGGTCGACGCCGACCTGCGCCCCGAGGGCAGGCAGGGCGCGATGGTCCGCACCCTCGACTCCTACGCCGCCTACTACGCCAAGTGGTCGATGGTCTGGGAGGCCCAGGCACTGCTGCGCGCCGACGCCGCGGTCGGCGACCTCGACCTGCGCCGCCGGTTCGAGGAGCTGATCGACCCGCTGCGCTTCCCCGAGGACGGCATCTCCGAGGACGACGTCCTGGAGGTGCGCCGGATCAAGGCGCGCGTGGACCGCGAGCGGCTGCCGCGCGGCGCCGACCCGCAGATGCACCTCAAGCTCGGGCGGGGCGGGCTCGCCGACATCGAGTGGACCGTGCAGCTGCTCCAGATGCGCCACGCGGGCCAGGTGGCGGGGCTGCGCACGACCCGGACCATGGAGGCGCTCGACGCCGCCCGGGACGCCGGGCTCCTCGACGCCGCGGACGCCGACGTGCTCCAGGAGACCTGGCGTCACGTCAGCCGCACCCGCAACGCCGTCACGCTGGTGCGTGGCACGCCGTCGGACCAGCTGCCGCGCGACGCGCGCGAGCGGGCGGCGGTCGCGAGCATCCTGGGCTACCCGACGGGGGAGACCGACGCGATGGTCAACGACCACCTGCGCCGGGTCCGCCGCGCGACGGCCGTGGTCGACCGCGTCTTCTGGGGGTAACGGGGTGCCATGACCGACACCTCGACCACCCCGACGGGGACCACTGCCGCCAAGGCCACCGAGCTGCTCCGCCTCCACCGGGCGCCCGAGCTGCTCACCGTGGTCAACGTCTGGGACGCGATCAGCGCGAAGGTCGTCTCCGACGTCCCGGGCACCCGCGCGCTGGCGACCGCCAGCCACTCCATCGCCGCCACCCTCGGCTACGAGGACGGCGAGAAGATCCCGCTCGAGGAGATGCTCGACATGGTCGGGCGCATCGTGCGCGCCACCGACCTGCCGGTCACCGCCGACCTCGAGGGCGGGTACGGCGACGCGCCCGGCACGATCCGCCGGGCCATCGACATCGGCGTCGTGGGCGCGAACCTCGAGGACCAGCTCAAGCCGCTCGCCGAGGCCGCCAGCCAGGTCGAGGACGTCGTGAAGGTGGTCGAGCAGGCCGGCATCGACTTCGTCCTCAACGCCCGCACCGACGTCTTCCTCCACGCCGGCGACCGCGACCGCGGGGAGGTGCTCGCCGACGCGGTCGAGCGCGGCCGCGCCTTCCTCGACGCCGGCGCGCCGGTCGTCTTCGTCCCCGGCTTCCTCTCCGAGGAGGAGGTCGCCCACCTCGTCGACGCGTTCGGCCCGCAGCGGCTGACCCTCATCGGCCTGCCCGGCCATCCGCCGCTCGCCCGGCTCGCCGAGCTCGGGGTCGCCCGAGTCAGCTTCGGCCCCGTCTCCCAGAACGTCGCCCTCACGGCCCTGCAGACGATGGTCGAGGAGGTTCACCGCGGCGGCACGGCCCCCGAGGACACCCGCCGGCTGAATTGACCTCGCCCGCGGCGCCACCGCTCCTCGAGCGGGCAGCCTTGAGGAAATCTCGAGGTTTCTCCGGCGGGACCCTTGATCTGGGCGCGGCAGAGTCCTCCTCATCAAGGACGTCCGGTCCGGGGAGGCCTCCAGAGCCCCGGCCGACGCCCGCTGAGCCAGCTCCTGTGCGGCCGACGGCGATCCCGACGGCCGTACAGGGCCCTACCCACCAGCGCCGTCCGGCGCGCGTCGCGAGGAGTACCGGTCGTGAGCACCGCAGCACCGCACGCCGCCACCGTCGTCGGCCGGCACCGCGCCGCAGCGCCGCAGCGGCCCCTCGCCGGGCGCCCCGCACGCCCGCTCGCCGGGCGCGACGGCCGGGCCGCCGCCCAGCCGCCCCGGGACGAGCACCCCCGCGCCCCGCGCGTACGCCGCGTGCTCCGCGGCCTGGTCGGCCTGGTCACCTCGCTGGTGCTCCTCGTCTGCGCCCTAGCGTTCGCCTTCCTCGGCGTGGGCCCGCACCTGCTCGGCTACCGCACCTCCACGATGCTCACCGGCAGCATGGAGCCCGGCATCATGCCCGGCGACGTCGTCGTGACCACCCCCGAGCCGGCCTCCGAGGTCGCCGTGGGCGACGTGATCAGCTACCACATCCCCGTCGAGGACCACCGGGTCGAGACGCACCGGGTGGTCGAGGTCATCACCAACGACGACGGCACCATCGCGGTCCGCACCCAGGGCGACAACAACGAGAACGCCGACCCGTGGGTCGCGACCCTCGAGGGCGACACGGTCTGGGAGATGCAGGCGGTCGTCCCGAAGCTCGGCACCGTCATCCGCGCGCTGCGCTCGCCGGTCGTCCAGGACGGCGTGCTGTGGGTGGCGCTGGGCGGTGCGCTCCTGCTCGGCATGTCGCTCATCTGGTCCGGCGACGACGAGGACGAGACCGACGAGGACGAGACGGACGGCGTGGCCGCGGGGGAGCGGACATGAGTGCGGCCGCCGTCCTGGACCCCGACGCGCTCGAGCGCCTGCGCCGCGACGTGGAGGACTGCGAGTTCGCGGTCTCCTTCGTGCAGCGCTACTGCTCGATGCTCGAGGCCCGGGTGCAGCGCATCGTCGACGCGCTGAGCATCGGTGACGTGGACACCGCGATGGACGCGGTGCTCAGCCTCAAGGCCTCCTCGGCGACGGTCGGCACCTGCGAGCTCGCCGGCCTGGCCCGCTCGGTGGAGCAGCAGGTCCGGTGCAGCGACATCGGTGCCGCGCGGCGCGCGGCCTCGTGCCTGGCGCCGGCCGCGGACCGCGCCGAGGTGGCGCTGCACGGCTACCTGGTGGCCTGCCGGCCCGGCTGAGCCAGGACTACAGGGACTCCATCCGGTAGCCCACGCCGCGCACCGTCCGCACGAACTTCGGGCCCTCGCGGCTCTCGCCGAGCTTGCGGCGCAGGTTGCCGACGTGCACCTCGACGAGGTGGGTGTCGGTCGCCCAGTCGGTGCCCCACACCGAGCGCAGCAGCGCCTCGCGGGTCCACACCCGCGCCGGCGTGCGCATCAGCTCGGTGAGCAGGTCGAACTCGGTGCGGGTGAGCGCGAGCTCGTCCTCGTCGCGGAACGCGCGGCGGCCGTCGACGTCGACGCGCAGCGCGCCGTGCTCGAGCACCTCGTGGTCCGGCTCGGTCGAGGTCGGGACCACCGAGAGCGCCGGGCCGCGGCGCGGGCGGCGGAACAGCGCATTGATGCGGGCCTTGAGCTCGCGGACGCTGAACGGCTTGGACAAGAAGTCATCGGCGCCGGTCTCCAGGCCGATGAGCCGGTCGATCTCGTCGTCGCGCGCGGTGATCATGACGACGTAGGCGTCGCTGGTCTCCCGGATGCGCCGGCACGTCTCGATCCCGTCGATGCCCGGCAGCCCGAGGTCGAGGGTGATCAGGTCGGGGTCGAAGGTGCGGACCGCCTCCACGCCGGCGAGACCCGAGTCGACCGCGGTGACCTCGAAGCCCTGGGTCTTCAGGGTGAACTCGATCAGTGACCGGATGTCCTCGTCGTCCTCGACGACCAGCGCCCTGCGCTCCTGACCCGAACCCGAACCCGATCCATCCACACCCCGGAGTCTGCCAGACCTTGCGCGTTCCTTGAGGTTCCGGGCCGGGCCCCTTGAAGCCGTGTCGACAGACTGGTCCCCATCACCCCGCAACCACCGACCGACCCCGGAGGACCCCCGTGACCTGCAGCATCGACACCTGGCGTCGCGCCGTGTCGATCGTGCTCGTGGTCGGGTGCCTGGTCCTCGTCCCGCAGGTCGCCCAGGCGTTCTTCAGCGCCCGCCAGGCACCCGTCGGTACGACGGTGAAGGTGGCCTCGGTGGTCACGCCGACGGCGGTGACCGGCACCTACACCTGTGCCACCGGCTTCTTCGTCGAGTCCGCGACGGTGAGCTTCACGGGGTTCGACGACACCCACCAGATCCCCGGCGTCACCTACACCTTCCGCATCCAGAAGGCCGGGACGAACGGCGGCGAGAGCGTCACCACGACCGCGAAGCGGGCGACCGTGACGTCGCGGCAGACGATCGACGTCGGCGCCACGGACTACCAGGTGCAGATCACCGCGCAGCTGGGGCGCTGGACCCGGACCTGGCAGCGCGAGATCACCTGCGGGTTCGGCAACCTGCCCGGGCCGTTCCCGATCTGATCCGACACGCCGTGGCCGTCGCGGCTCGGGGCCGGCCGCTGTGCCAGGATGCGGGGGCCAGGTCGCGACCAATGCCCCCCAGCGGTCGCGTCCTGGCCTTCATCTTCCGCGCCAGGATCAGTGGCAACCCGCCCCCGGGACGCGGGCTGCCGCGGGCGTCCTGCCCGGCGTGCGCGGCCGCCAGACCCGCCGGGGCCGGCGCCCGGGCACCTCACCCCGTGGGGTGGAGCCCCCGAATGATCACCGAGCGCGATGGTGAGGCGTGCCCGTCCGGGGCGTAGCGTCGAGGGGCACCGGGGGATCCGGCGCACCTCGACCAGGACCTCACGGGCCGGATTGTTGGTCTCTTGTACTTCTCAGTGAACGCCGTGCCCGATCCGCCCCAGCTGCGCGTCGTCGTCACCGGCGAGCTCGACGTCCTCTCGGCGCCGGGATTGCGCGGGGCGGTCGCTCGCCGCTCCGCGGAAGGATGCAGCTCCGTCGTGCTCGACCTCGACGGGGTCACCTTCATCGACTGCACGGGTCTCTCCGCGCTGCTCGCCTGCCAGCAGGAGGTCGCCGCCAGTGGCGGGACCCTCAGCGTCGCAGCGCTCAGCGCGGCGGTGACCCGGGTCATCGAGCTGACCGGGACCGCCGGCCGGTTCGACACCATGACGCTCGAGTCGGCCTGACCAGGCCCGCTCGCCGCCGGTGACCCGGCGCCACGCGCGCCGGCCACCAGCAGCAGCACGCACCGCGGCCCGCCACCCCGAGGAGGAGTGGCGGGCCGCGGTGCGTGTGCGTGCGGGGTGTCGGGTCAGACGGCGCTGGGGTCCAGCTCGCCGATGCCCTCGCGGAGGGTGCCGAGGATCCGGCTGAGCAGCCGGGAGACCTGCATCTGGGTCACGCCGAGCTGGTCGGCGATCTCCTGCTGGGTGCAGTCCTCGGCGAAGCGCAGGTGCAGGATGCGGCGGTCGCGCTCGCTGAGCTCGCGCATGAGCGGGGTCAGCATCGCCCGCGCCTCCGCGGCGCGCTCGCCGCCCGGGTCGTCGTCGCTCAGGGTGTCGCCGAGCGAGCCCCGGCCGTGGTCGGGGGAGACCGGCACGTCGAGGGAGAGCGGCTGGAAGCAGCCGTCGGCCATGAGCGCGGCCTGGACCTCGGACGGCTTGAGATCGAGCTGCTCGGCGATCTTCTCCGGGGAGGCGGGCTCGCCGGACTCGCGGGCGCGCTGGTGGGCGGCCACGACCTCGGACTGGATCTCCTGGACGCGCCGCGGCGGGCGGACCATCCAGCCGAAGTCACGGAAGTAGCGCTTCAGGTCGCCCCGGATGGAGGGGACGGCGTACGCGAGGAAGTCGCGGTCCTTGCTGGCGTCGAACTTCGGGACGATGCGCACGAGGGTGAGGAGGGCGACCTGCTCGAGGTCCTCGAGCGGGACGCCGCGGTTGCGGAAGCGGGAGGCGAGGGTGCGAGCGACCTCGATGTTGAGGAGGACGATCTCCTCGTGGATGCGCTCGCGCTCGACCTCGCTGGTGGTGGCGGCCGCCTCGTCGAAGAGGCGGGCGGTCTCGGCCTTGCGACGAAGGTCCTTCGGTCGTCGGCCCAGCGGTACAGCACTCGTCGTCATGGAAGCCCCCTACCCGAGGGTTTGGAACCGAAACCAGGGCAGGGGCAAATGGCCCGTAAGGGTGGGGCGAACTACCCGGGCCGTCGGGCACGGGGTGCGGTTCGCACCACCGGCGAGGTCCCGCTGACCGGAGTCCTCCGCCGCGAGGCCCCGGCCAAACGACCAGGTCACCGGGGGTCACGAGACGGTCACGGGACGATCACGACGCTGCTACCGTCGAAGGTCACCCAAGGACCAGGGAGGGCATGATGCCCCGTCGTACCGTCATCACCGGCAGCGCCTCCGGGATCGGTCGAGCGCTCGCCGACCAGCTCCGCGAGCGGGGCGAGGAGGTCGTGGGCGTCGACCTGCGCGACGCCGAGGTGCTGGCCGACCTCGCGACGGCCGCGGGCCGGGCCGCGGCGGTCGCCGCCGTCAAGCAGCTCACCGAGGGCCGGGTCGACGCGCTGGTCACCTGCGCCGGGGTCGCCGAGCCGAGCCCGCTGATGGTGCGGATCAACTACTTCGGGACCGTCGAGGTCGCCGAGGGGCTGCGGCCGCTGCTCGCCGGCTCGCCCGCGCCGCGGGTCGCCGTGCTGGGGTCGATCTCCGGGACGATGCGCAACGACGAGCGGACCCGGCTGGCCTGCCTCGAGGGCGACGAGGAGGCGGCGGTCGCCCGGGCCGTCGAGCTGACCGACGGCGGCCGACCGCACTCGATCTACCCCTCGACCAAGGCGGCGCTGGCGGAGTGGGCGCGGCGTACGGCGATCTCGCCCGGCTGGGCGGACGCCGGCATCGCGCTCAACGTGGTCGCGCCGGGCGTCGTGCTGACCCCGATGACCACCGGCCTGTTCGAGGACGACGCCATGCGCGAGGTCATGGACGCCGCGGTGCCGATGCCGCTCAACGGCTACGCGCCGCCCGAGGCGATCGCGCGGGTGCTCGCCTTCCTCGTCTCGGAGGACAACACCCACGTGACCGGGCAGGTGCTCTACGTCGACGGAGGGGCCGAAGTCACCCAGCGGCCGGCCGACCTGTTCTAGGCTCGGCGCCGATGAACAGCCCCGCGACGCCCGGCCGCGACCCCATCGCCGAGGCCCGGCGCCAGTGGGTGGCGCACGGGTGGGACGACGCCGCGCCCGGCATGGCCGCGGTCACCTCGATCATGCGCGCCCAGCAGCTGCTGCTCACCCAGATCGACGGCCTGCTGCGGCCCTTCGGGCTGACCTTCGCGCGCTTCGAGCTGCTGCGGCTGCTGTCGTTCGCCACCGAGCAGCGGATGACCATGCGCCGCGCCGGTCAGCGCCTCCAGGTCCACCCGACGTCGTTGACCAGCCTCGCGGCGCGACTGGCGGAGGACGGTCACGTCGAGCGGGTCGCGAACCCCAAGGACGGGCGCTCGGTGGTGCTCGTGCTGACCGGGTCGGGGGAGCGGCTGGTGGAGGAGGCGACCGCGGTGCTCAACGCGGAGGTCTTCGAGACGATCGGGCTGTCCGCGGAGGACGTGGCTGCGCTCGTGGAGGTGCTGAGCCGGTTCCGGGCCGGGCGTGGTGACTTCGCGCTCTGAGCCCGGGCCGACGCTGGTCGCCGTGCCCGGCCTCGGCCTGCGCCCGACAGCGTGGGAGCCGACGCTCGAGGCGCTCGGGCGACCCTCACGCACCGTGCTGCTGCCGGGGTACGGCGTCCGGCGACGTCGCGGGGAGGAGGTCGCTCCAGCGGCGCTCGGCCGCGCGTTGGTCGACCGGCTCGAGGCGGCCGACGGGCCGGTCGTGCTGCTGGGGCACTCGGCCGGCGCCCAGGTCGCGGCCCACGCCGCCGCCCTCGCCGCGGACCGGGTCGTGGGGCTGGTGCTCGTCGGCCCGAGCACCGACCCGCGGGCGAGGTCGTGGCCGGCGCTGCTCGGGCGGTGGCTGCGGACGGCCGGCCACGAGCCGCCGAGGCAGCTGCCGGTGCTCGCGTGGAGCTATGCGCGGACCGGCCCGCTCCACGGCGTACGCACGATGGAGGCCGCGCGCCACGACGACCTGCAGCGCACGCTCGGCGGCGTCCGCTGCCCGGTGCTGGTGCTGCGCGGGCCGCACGACCGGATCTGCCCGGCGGACTGGGCCGAGCGGCTCGTCGCGGCCGCGCCCGCGGGATCGCGGACCGAGACGCTGCCGGTGGGCGCCCACATGGTGCCGCTGACGCACGGGCCGCAGGTCGCCGCCGCGGTGGCGGCCTACCTGCGGCCCGGTGGGAGCGGTGCCGACGTCAGCGGTGCTTGAACTCGGCCGTGCGCTTCTCGACGAAGGCGCCCATGCCCTCGGTGCGGTCCTCGAGCGCGAACGTCGCGTGGAAGGTGCGGCGCTCGAACTTCACGCCCTCGGCCAGGGTGGTCTCGAAGGCGCGGTTGACGGCCTCCTTGGTGGCGTAGAGCACCGGGAGGGACTTCTCGGCGATGGTCGCGGCGACCTCGGCGACCTGCTGGAGCAGCTCCTCGGTCGGCACGACGCGGGAGACCAGGCCGACGGCGAGCGCCTCCTGGGCGGTCATCGTGCGGCCGGTGAGGATGAGGTCCATCGCCACCGCCTTGCCGACCGCGCGGGTCAGCCGCTGGGTGCCGCCGATGCCGGGGAAGACGCCGAGGTTGATCTCGGGCTGCCCGAAGCGCGCGGACTCCGCGGCGATGACCAGGTCGCACATCATCGCCAGCTCGCAGCCGCCGCCGAGCGCGTGGCCCGAGACGCCCGCGATGACCGGGGTGCGGAGGTTCGCGAACCGGTCCCAGGCGGCGAACCAGTCGCCGAGCGCCATGTCGGCGTAGGACTGCGCGGCCATCTCCTTGATGTCCGCGCCGGCCGCGAAGGCCCGCTCGGAGCCGGTCACGACGATCGCGCCGATGCCGCGGTCGGCGTCGAGCTCCTCGGCCGCGGCGACGACCTCCGTCATCAGCTGGGCGTTGAGGGCGTTGAGCGCCTTCGGCCGGTCGAGGGTGATCGTCCCGACGCGGCCCTCGCGGGTCACCTGGATGGTCTCGTACGACGACATGGGGCTCCTCAGCGGTGCGGGTCTGGTCGCGGGTCTGGTCGCGGGTCTGGTCGGGTCACCCGGCCGTGGCGGCCGAGCGCTCCCGGATGGTGTTGACGATGGCGGAGAAGTCGAGGCCGGCGCCGCCCTCGTCGGCGAACCGACGATAGATCTCCTCGGCGAGCGTCCCGACGGCGGCGTCGGTGCCGGACTCCTCGAGGGCGCGGCGGGCCAGGCCGAGGTCCTTGGCCATGAGCGCGCCGGCGAAGCCGGGCTTCCAGTCGCGGTTGGCGGGGCTGGTCGGCACCGGGCCGGGGACGGGGCAGTTGGTGGTCAGCGCCCAGCACTGGCCCGAGGCGGTGGAGGCCACGTCGAAGAACGCCTGGTGGGTCAGGCCGAGCTTCTCGCCGAGCACGAACGCCTCGGAGATCGCGATCATCGAGGCGCCGAGGACCATGTTGTTGCAGATCTTCGCGGCCTGGCCGGCGCCCGAGGCGCCGCAGTGGACGACGCGGCCGGCCATCGGCTCGAGCAGCGCGCTGGTCTCCTCGACCAGGGCGTCGTCGCAGCCGAGCATGAAGGTCAGCGAGCCGGCCTCGGCGCCGCCGACGCCGCCGGAGACCGGGGCGTCCGCGGCGCGGTGCCCGGCGGCGACGGCCAGGTCGGCCGCGGTCCGCGCGTCGGAGACGGCCACCGTGGAGCAGTCGACGAAGAGCGTGCCGGGCGCGGCCGCGGCGAGCACCTCGTCGTACACCTGGAGGAGGAGGGCGCCGTTGGGGAGCATGGTGACGACGGCCGCCGCGCCCTGGACCGCCTCGGCGGCGGTGGCCTTGACGTCCACGCCGGCCTCGCGGGCCTTGTCGCAGGCCTCCTGGCCGACGTCGAAGCCGGTGACCGGGTGCCCGGCCTTGACCAGGTTCGCGGCCATCGGGCCGCCCATGTTGCCCAGGCCGATGAAGGCGACGGGGGTGGTGCTCATGCGGGACCTCCGGTGGTGGTGGGGAGCGCGAGCTCGCCGGTGGGCAGCGGCTCGAAGAGGGCGGCGACGGCGGCGGGGTCGACCTCGTCGAGCGAGGCCGGCTGCCACTGCGGGTTGCGGTCCTTGTCGATGACCTGGGCGCGCACGCCCTCGACGAAGTCGGGGACGTCGAGGAAGCGGACGGTCAGCCGCAGCTCCATCGCCAGCGCCGCGCCGAGGTCGGCCAGGCCGGCCGCCTCGCGCAGGGCGCGCAGGGTGGTGGTGACCGCGAACGGCGAGCGCTTCGCGAGCGTCCTCGCCGCCTGCTGGGCCTCGGGGGAGGGGTGCTCGCGCAGGCGGGCCAGGATCGCGGCGGCGTCGTCGCCGGCGTAGCACTCGTCGATCCAGGAGCGCTGGGCCGGGAGCGACGCCTCGGGCGGGGTCTCGGCGAGGTCGGCCAGCACCGCGTCCGGGTCCTCCTCGGCGAGGCGGCGGGCCAGCTCCTCGAGGCGCTCGGAGGGCACGAAGTGGTCGGCCAGGCCCAGGGCGATCGCGTCGCCCGGGCCGACCGAGCCGGCGGTCAGCCCGAGGTGGGTGCCGAGCTCGCCGGGCGCGTGGGAGAGCAGCCAGGTGCCGCCGACGTCCGGCACGAAGCCGATGCCGGTCTCGGGCATGCCCAGGGAGGAGCGCTCGGTGACGACGCGGTGGCTGGCGTGGGCCGAGACGCCGATGCCGCCGCCGAGCACGATGCCGTCCATCACGGCGACGTACGGCTTGGGGTAGGTCTTGATCGCGTGGTTCAGGACGTACTCGTCGGACCAGAACCGCGCGGACCCGTGGGTGCCGGCCTTCGCGTCCTTCCAGATCGACACGATGTCGCCGCCGGCGCACAGGCCGCGCTCGCCGCGGCCGGTGAGCAGCACGGTGCGGACGGCGTCGTCCTCGCGCCAGGCGTCCAGCGCCTCCTGGAGCAGCCCGACCATCTCGTGGTTGAGCGCGTTGATGGCCCGGGGGCGGTTGAGCTCGAGGCGGCCGAGCCGGCCGGTTGTCGAGACGACGACGGCAGGTGCGTCCTGCTGCTGGTCGCTCATGCCGTTCCCTGGGTGAGCGCGCGGCCCACGATGACTCGCATGATCTCGTTGGTCCCTTCGAGGATCTGGTGGACACGGAGGTCGCGGACGACCTTCTCGATGCCGTACTCGGCAAGGTAGCCGTAGCCGCCGTGGAGCTGCAGTGCGGTGTTGGCGGCCTTCCAGCCGGCGTCGGTGACGAAGCGCTTGGCGCCGGCCACGATCACCGCGGCGTCGGGGTCGCCGGCGTCGAGGCGGGCGGCGGCGTCGTGGAGCATGGTGCGCGCCGCCTGGAGCTCGATGTGGGCGTCGGCGAGGGCGAAGACGAGGCCCTGCTGGTCGGTGAGCGGGCCGCCGAAGGCCTGGCGGGTGCGCAGGTGCTCGGCCGCGCGGTCCACCGCCCACTGGGCGCCGCCGAGGGAGCAGGCGGCGATGTTGAGCCGGCCGCCGTTGAGGCCGCGCATGGCGATCGCGAAGCCCTGGCCCTCCTCGCCGAGGAGGTTCGCCGCCGGGACGCGGACGCCGTCCATGACCACCTGGCGGGTGGGCTGGGCGTGCCAGCCCATCTTCTGCTCCTCAGCACCGAAGGAGAGGCCCTCGGACTCCGCGGGCACGATGAAGGCGCTGATGCCCTTGGGGCCGGGGCCGCCGGTGCGGGCCATGACGACGTACACGCTCGAGGCGCCGGCGCCGGAGATGAACTGCTTGGTGCCGCTCAGCACCCACTCGTCGCCCTCGCGGCGCGCGGTGGTGCGCAGGTTGCCGGCGTCGGAGCCGGCGTCGGGCTCGGTGAGGCAGTAGCTGGCGAGGTTCTCCATGCCGGCCAGGTGCGGCACCCAGCGGGCGCGCTGCTCGTGGTCGCCGAAGGTGTCGATCATCCACACGGCCATGTTGTGGATGGAGATGTACGCCGCCACGGCGACGTCACCGCGGGAGAGCTCCTCGAAGATGAGGACCGCCTCGCTGCGGCCGAGGCCGGAGCCGCCGACGTCCTCCTTGGCGTAGATCGCGCCCAGGCCGAGGCCGCCGGCCTCGGCGAGCACGTCGACGGGGAAGTGGTGGTCCTGGTCCCAGGCCACGGCGTTCGGCGCGATCCGCGCCTCGGTGAAGTCGCGGACCGCCTCGACGATCGCCCGGCGCTCCTCGGGATCCAGTGCTGAGGTGCTCACACCAGCACTCTGCCATTTGGTTGGACGTCCTAGCAAGAGGTTGGGCGTCCGATCATCGGCTCGCTAGGCTGCTGTCGTGCTCGGGTCCGCGAAGGTGCTGGTGACCGGCGGGGTCCGCTCGGGGAAGTCCACCCACGCCGAGCGGCTGCTCGCGGGGGACGTTTCCGTCGACTACGTCGCCCCGGGACCGGTCCCGACCGCCGACGACGCCGACTGGGCCGCCCGCGTCGCGGCGCACCGCTCGCGCCGGCCCGCGTCGTGGACCACCCACGAGACGCGCGACCTGGCCTCGGTGCTCGGCTCGGCCACCGCGCCGGTGCTCATCGATTGCATCGGCACCTGGCTGACCGCTGTCGTCGACGCCGCCGCTCTCTGGGAGGCCCCGGCCGACGAGGTCCATGCGGTCGTCCTGGGCGAGCTGGAGCCGGTCGTGGCCGCGCTGGTCGCCGCTCCCGTCGGCGTCGTGCTCGTGACCAACGAGGTCGGCCTCGGCGTCGTGCCGGCCCACCGCTCGGGCCGGCTCTTCCGCGACCTGCTCGGCACGGTCAACCAGCGGGTCGGCGCTGCCTGCGACGAGGTGCACCTCGTCGTCGCCGGGCGGGTGTTGCGGCTGCCGGACCCGCTCTGAGGGGTTTGCGGGCGTCGCGGGGGTGGCCGGTGGGGGTACGGGGCGGGGATCAGGCGGAGGCGACGACGAGCAGGGCGGCCAGCGAGAGCTCGACGGCCGCGCCGAACACGTCGCCGGTGACGCCGCCGAAGCGGGTGACGGCGCGGCGCAGGAGGAGCACCACCGCGGCCGCCGCGGCGAGGACCGCGAGCAGGCCGGGCAGCCCGGCGAGGAGCGCCGCGACCAGGGCCGAGCCGAGCCAGATCGAGACGGTGGCGAGGGGGCGGACGGAGCCGACGTACGTCGCGCCGAGGCCGTCGGGGCGGGCGCCGGGCACGCCGCGGGTGCAGGCCAGGGCCAGCGAGCAGCGGGAGAGGCAGACGAGCACCCCGGCGACCAGCCAGCCGTGGTCCTGGCGGAGCACGGAGGTCAGCGCGGTGACCTGGAGCAGGAGGACCAGGACGACGGCGGCCACGCCGGCCGGGCCGGCGGCGCCGGACTTCATCACCTCCAGCGAGCGGCGGCGGTCGTAGGAGGCGGTGAGGCCGTCGGCGGTGTCGGCGAGGCCGTCGAGGTGCAGCGCGCGGCTGCCGGCGACCAGGCCGGCGATCGCCAGCACGGCGGTGACCAGCGGGGTGAGGCCGACTTCGGGGCCGACCAGCCCGATGCCCGCGACGACCAGCGCGAGCGGGGCGGCCGCGAGCGGCGCGAGCAGCATGGCACGGCCCGCGGTGCGGGCGTCGACGGTGCGCGGCGGGGCGACCGGCACGGCGGTCAGCGTGCCGACCGCGAGCCGCCACGCGTCGAGGAGCGGGCCCACCTCAGCCGGGGAGCAGGTCGCTGAGCAGGGCGACGTCGCGCAGCAGGGCCACGGCGCTGCGCAGCACCGGCACGGCGGCCACCGCGCCGCTGCCCTCGCCCAGGCGCAGGCCGAGGTCGAGGAGGGGGTCGAGGCCGAGCTTCTCCAGTGCCAGGGACTGGGCCGGCTCGGTGGAGCGGTGGCCGGCGACGTACCACGCGGCCGCGCCGGGCGCGATCCGCTCGGCGGTCAGCGCGCAGGCCACCGACATCAGCCCGTCGAGGACCACCGGCACCCCGGCCTCGACGGCGCCCAGGACGAACCCGGTCGTCGCGGCGAGGTCGGCGCTGGCCAGCGCCGCGAGCGTGTCCACCGGGTCGGCGGTGCGGTCGCCGGCGCGGCGCAGTGCCTGGGCGACGACCTCGGTCTTGCGGGCCAGCCCGGCGTCGTCGACACCGGTGCCGCGGCCGACGACGTCCTCGGCGGGCAGGCCGAGCGCGGCGGCGACCAGCGCGGCGGCCGGGGTGGTGTTGCCGATGCCGAGGTCGCCGCTGATCAGCACCTGGGCGCCCGCGGCGACCTCCTCGGCGGCGACCGCGCGGCCGACCTCGAGCGCGCGGCGTACCTCCTCGGCGGTGAGGGCGTCCTCGAGGTGGATGGCGCCGCTGCCGCGGCGGACCTTGTGCGCGACGACCTCGGCGGGGAGGCCGTCGAGGTCGTCGTCGACGGCGATGTCGAGCACGCGCACGCCGACGTCGTGGGCGCAGGCGAGGGCCGAGACGCCCGCGGTGCCGGCGTGCAGCGAGCGGACCATCGCGGGGGTCACCGCCGCGGGGTAGGCCGAGACGCCGTGGGCCGCGACGCCGTGGTCACCGGCGAAGACCACGAGCCGCACGTCGGTGAGCTCGGGCGGGGGGACGGCGCCGAGCATCGCGCTGAGCCGTACGCCGAGCTCGCCCGCGCGGCCGAGGGCCCCGGCGGGGGTCGCCAGGCCGGCGAGCCGCTCGCGGGCGGCGGCCTCGAGGGTCGGGTCCGGGGGAGTGATCGACACGTCGGGAGCGTACGACGCGGCGCTGTGCTCACCGCTGCCCGCACCGCCGTCCGCACCGTTGTCGCACCGCTGTCGCCGGCTGTCGGTGGGGCGGCCTAGGGTCCTCGCCGTGGACCTGGACGAGGCGGCGCGGATGGCGCGGGGGCTGCTCGACGAGCACGGCCTGCGCGACTGGACCGTGGTCTTCGACCGGGCCAAGCGGCGCGCCGGCATCTGCCGTCCGGCGCAGCGCCAGATCGGGCTGAGCGGGCCGCTCACCGCGCTGCACGACGAGGCGGAGGTCCGCGACACCGTGCTGCACGAGGTCGCCCACGCGCTGGTCGGCCCGCGGCACGGGCACGACGCCGTGTGGCGCGCGACCGCGGTGCGGATCGGCTGCTCGGGCCGCCGCTGCTCCGACCCGGACGCGCCGGCCATCGAGGGCGACTGGGTCGGCACCTGCCCGGGTGGCCACCGGATCACCCGGCACCGCCGCCCGACCCGGCCGGGCTCGTGCACCCGCTGCTCGCGGACGTTCAGCCGCGAGCACCTGCTGACCTGGACCCATCGGGGCACGGTGGTGCCGATGGGCGAGGCGTACGACGCCGCGCTGCGCCGCATCCTCGACGCCCCCGACCCGGGGCGGTCCGCCGCCGGTGCGCCGGCCCCCGCGCCGAGGGTGGGCCAGCGGGCCCGGATCGTGGCCGCCGGTCGCTACCAGGGCGTGGTCGGGACCGTGCTCAAGCGCGGGCGCACCCGCTTCCACCTGCGGGTGCGCGGCCAGGTGCTGACCGTGCCGTTCGCGATGCTGGAGCCGCTCGACCGGAGCTGAGCGTCCGGTGGGCTTGCGGGGGCCGGGTCACGGCTGGAGGAAGGGCCCCGCGTGGCTCGTCGGCAGCGAGACGCGGCCCCGGGTCGATCCGACCACGCGGCAGATGCCGCGGGGGACGGGGCAGGAGGTGAGGAGGCGGCGCTTCCCGGCGGTGGTCTCGACGAGCACCCGGCGGTCCGAGGCCCAGCCCAGGAACTCGAACGCCCCGCCGTCCCGGGGCCCCGCCGTCGGGACGCGACGCACGAGGCGGCCGTCGTCCAGCGCGCGGACGGTGCCGTCGTCGCTGAGGACGTAGCTGCCGCCGGGGGAGACCGCCACCGGTGTCGCGGTGCTCCGCCAGCGCGGCGTCCCCGGGGCGGCCAGGCTGGTCGGGCCGGTACGCCACGGTCGCTTGCGGGTGCCCACGAAGACGACGTCGTGCTCGAGGTCGACCAGGGCCGTCGGGCGGCGCAGCACGCGGGTCTTCGACGCGGTCGCCTCGTCGAGCACGAACAGTCCGTTCCGGCCGCCGACGTACACCTCGCCGTCGTCGGCGTCCATGACCTCGACCAGCAGCCCCTCGAACCAGTCGCGGTAGACGACCTTCCCGTGCAGGTCGACGACGCGGACGTTGAAGGTGTCGCCCTGGTCGAGGGCCGCCGAGACGATCCGGCGGCCGTCGTCGGAGAGCGACTCCGAGACGTAGAGGTTGATCTGGTCCCGGCCCTTGATGGTGCGGACCGTGCCGTTCGGCCGGACCAGGCGGAACGTGCTCCCGCTGGCGACCACCCACCCCTTCCGCACGGTCCCGAGCAGGACCGGGGCCCTGCCGGCGGCCCGGGGGAGGCGGATCGACTGGCCGCCGCTCAGCCGCAGGTCGGTGCCGACGAGGCTCACCGCCCGGGGGAGGGGTGCCTGCTGCCTCGCCTCCTGCTGTGTCTGCTGCTGTGCAGCCGGCGGGGAGGTGGGGTACGCCGCCGCCACCGGCGGGATGGTCGCGAGGGCGGCGGCGACGGCGATGGCTCGGGCGAGGTGTCGGGGGGTGCGCATGCCGGGTGTGACGCCGCCCGGCCCGGTCTGGTTCGCCGGTCTCGGGTGCGGGCTCAGCTGGGCCGGCGCCGTCCGCGCGTGAAGGGGGACACGACGATGCCGGCCACCAGGAGGACGATCGTGAGCGGCCCGGCGACCAGCATCGCCCAGACGGCGCGGCCCTCGCCGAACGCGAGCGCGAAGCTCGAGCCGAGGAAGACGATCATCGCCACCACCGCGAGCGCGGCCAGCACGTAGGTGGTGGTCAGGGCGCCGTCCACGCGGCGCGGCCGGGGCACGTCTCGTCGCTGCATGGTCCGGTTCTATCCCGGTCGGGCCGAGACGAAGCCTGCCGGGGGTCGTGTCTGGCGGGATAGTCCGGCACACCTGCGCCCTTTCGGGGCGTCCCAAGGGCGCAGGTGTGTCGGACTATCGCCCGAGCGACCGGAAAGGGCGCGTACGTGGCGGACTATCCCGCGAATCGGGGTGGAGGCCGCGGGTCGTCAGGGGCGGGGCGGGACCAGCAGGCCGAGGGCGCCGTCGAGCAGGTCGGTCGTGGCGTCGAGGACGTTGCGGACGGTGCCGGTGACGGGAGCGACCGTGCCGCTGGTGGCCGCGTCGAGGACCTCGACGAGCTCGGTCACGACGGAGTCGAGGAGCGCCGAGGTCGGTCCGCGACCGCTGCCCGGGGTGGGACCTGGGTCGGGGCCGGGCGGCGGCTGCGGGCCGGGGGCGGGTGGCGGTGTCCCGGCGCCGGGGGCCTCGTCTCCTGTCGCGGGCGGGGCGGGCGGGGCGGGCGGGCCGGCCGGGGGAGCCGTGGGGGTGAGCACCGCGCCGGGGACCGGGACGGCCGCGGGGCCGGCCGACGGTCGGGGTCCGGCCGGGGGCGCGGGTCGGGAGTCGGGCGGGGGGCCGGCCTGGGCGGCAGGCTTGCCGCGGTCCCGGTCGAGGAACGGGACGACGTCGGAGAGCGGGCCGGTGCCGACCTGGACGGCCAGCAGCGCGACGACGCCCGCCGCGAGGATCGCCACCGCCCCGGCCGGCTCGAGGAGCCGGTCGCGCCAGCGGACGGGCGTCGTCGCGACGACGGTGGCCGGGGCGGCCGGCGCGGGCGGACGAGGCGCGGGCGGAAGAGGCGAGGGCGCGACGACGGGAGCCGGCAGGTCGGGGACCGCGGCGTCCGCGGCCGCCAGCAGAGCGGCTGCCAGGGCGGGGTCGCGGTGCGCGGGGTGGACCAGCAGCCGGTGGGCACGGCGGGGGCCGGCCGAGGTGGCGACGTACCCCACGACGTGGCGGACGCCGTCGTCGTCGAGCACGGCCACGCCCGACCACGCCGGCCGCTCGCGCTGGAGCCACTGGGCGGCGCGCACCGACCCGGCGGCGACCTCGGGCGCGACCGACGGGTCGTCGGCCACGACCGCCTCGACCAACCGGGCGACGCGCCCGCGGTCGTCGGGGCGCGCCGGCTCGACGCGCGGCCCGGCCGGCGGCTGCGCGGCGGGTGCTCGGTCGTCCATGGGCGCTCCGGGAGCGGGTGTCGGGTCCTGACGGCGGGACAACGAGCGGGGCGCCCCGGGGTACGGCCCGGTCTAGATCGCCGGGTCGTGGTCCGGCCGGTGGGGGAGGTCGAGGGCATCGAGGTCGCGCACGGCGTACCGGTGGTGCTGCCACTCCTCGGTGAGGACCACGTGCAGGCAGTGGAGGGTCGAGACCTGCCTGCCGGGCCCCCACGGGTGCTCGCACGGCACCGCGAGCCGCTCGGCGGTGAGGTCGGCGAGGAAGCCGCGGACCATCGCGACCCGGTCGCCGCGCGCCTCGAGCACCTCGGCCCACGAGGGCGTGCGCGTGGTGAAGACGGAGGTGTCGTACCCGTCGGTGGCGTACTCCGCGTTGGGCACGCCGAGCGGGTGCGTCGCCTCGGCGAGGGTGCGGCCGAGGACGCCGCGGCCGAGCCAGGTGTCGGTGGCCATGACCAGGTGCCGCAGGGTCTGGGCGAAGGACCACTCGCCGTCGACCGAGGCGTCGGCGGCGGCGGGCGGCATCGCCTCGACGCGCGCGAGGGTGCCCGCCCAGGTGCGCTCGACCGCGGCCCAGGCGGCGCGCAGCCCGTCGGGGTCGCTTGCCCGGCGCAGCGCCCGGCCGGGGTGGCGGCGGTCGAGCTCGGCCTCGACCAGCGGGGCGACGTCGACACCGTTGACGATCAGCGAGCCGCCGGCCTCGGCCAGCCACGGCGCGTCGATGTCGGCGCCCTGGACGTCCACGCCCCGCATGACCGCTCCGGACAGGTCGGCGCGGACGAAGCGGGCGCCGCGCAGGTCGGCGTCGACGAACGTGGCGGGCGCCTCCTCCTGGCGGGTCATCTCCCGAGCGTGCCACGGCTTAGGCTCGAGCGGTGAGCGCCACCCTCGTCGCCAAGGACCTCTCCGGCGGCCACGGCCACCGCGTGCTCTTCGAGGGGCTCGACCTCACGGTCGCCCCCGGGGACGTCGTCGGTGTCGTGGGCGCGAACGGCGCCGGCAAGTCCACGCTGCTGCGCCTGCTCGCCGGGGCGGACACCCCGATGGGCGGGACGGTGAGCACCGCGCCGAGCGACGCGTTCGTCGGCTGGCTGCCCCAGGAGCACGAGCGGGTGCCCGGGGAGACGGTCGGGCAGTACGTCGCCCGGCGCACCGGCGCCGCCGCCGCGACCGTCGCGATGGAGGAGACCGCCGCGGCCCTCGGGTCCGGCGAGCCCGGCGCGGACGACGCCTACGCCGTCGCCTTCGACCACTGGATGGCCAGCGGCGCCGCCGACCTCGACGACCGGCTCGGACCGGTCCTCGCCGACCTGGCACCCGATGTCGCCGCCGACGCGCTGATGACCTCGCTCTCGGGCGGCCAGGCGGCGCGGGTCGCCCTCGCGGCGCTGGTGCTGAGCCGGTTCGACGTGGTGCTGCTCGACGAGCCGACCAACGACCTGGACCTCGCGGGGCTGGCCCGGCTCGAGGAGTTCGTCCAGGGCCTGCGCGCCGGCGTCGTCCTGGTCTCGCACGACCGGGAGTTCCTCGCCCGCTGCGTGACCCGGATCGTCGAGCTCGACCTCGCCCAGCAGCAGGTGACGGTCTACGACGGCGGCTACGACGCGTTCCTCGAGGAGCGCGCGGTGCAGCGGCGCCACGCCCGCGAGGCCTACGAGCAGTACGCCGGCACGCGGGCCGACCTCGTCTCGCGGGCGCGGACCCAGCGGGAGTGGAGCTCCCAGGGCGTGCGCAACGCGATGAAGAAGAGCCCCGACAACGACAAGATCCGGCGCAAGGCGGCCACGGAGTCCTCGGAGAAGCAGGCCCAGAAGGTCCGCCAGATGGAGTCGCGGATCGCGCGCCTGGAGGAGGTCGAGGAGCCCCGCAAGGAGTGGGTGCTGCAGTTCGACATCGCTGCGGCGCCGCGGTCCAGCTCGGTCGTCGCGACCCTCAACCAGGCCACCCGCCGCCTCGGCGACTTCCAGCTGGGGCCGGTGTCCCTCCAGGTCGAGGCCGGCGACCGGATCGGGATCACCGGGCCCAACGGCGCCGGCAAGACGACGCTGCTGGACCTGCTGCTCGGCCGGACCACCCCCGACGAGGGCTCGGCCTCGCTCGGGGCGTCGGTCGCGGTCGGCGTCATCGACCAGGCGCGCACCGGCCTCGCCGAGGACCTGCCGCTCGGGGAGGCCTTCGAGGCGGTCGTGCCGGAGCTCAACCAGGCCGAGGTGCGCACCCTGCTGGCCAAGTTCGGCCTCAAGGCCGACCAGGTCGCGAGCCTCGTCTCGCGGCTCTCCCCGGGCGAGCGCACCCGCGCCTCGATGGCGCTGCTCCAGGCGCGCGGGGTCAACCTGCTCGTCCTCGACGAGCCGACCAACCACCTCGACCTGCCCGCGATCGAGCAGCTCGAGCAGGCGCTCGACGCCTACGACGGCGCGTTGCTGCTCGTCTCCCACGACCGGCGGCTCCTCGCGGGCGTCCGGCTCGACGAGCGCTGGCACGTCGAGGCCGGCCGGGTCGAGACCGCGCACGTCGCCGCCGGGGAAGGCGCACACCCCGCGGGCCGTTGAGCAGGACATGAGGCTGTCCCTGCTCGACCGCTCCCGCACCCGCACCGGCCACGCCGAGGGGGCGGCGCTGGGCCACACCGTCGAGCGGGCGGTGCGCGCCGAGGAGCTGGGCTACGAGCGGGTCTGGGTGGCCGAGCACCACGGCGTGCCCGGCGTCGCCTCCGGCGCCCCGGCCGTCCTGCTCGCGGCGGTCGGCGCGGCCACCTCGCGCATCCGGATCGGTTCCGGCGGCGTGATGCTGCCCCACCACCAGCCCTTCGTCGTGGCCGAGCAGTTCCGGATGCTCGCCGCGCTGCACCCCGGCCGGGTCGACCTCGGCGTCGGGCGCTCGGTCGGCTTCACCGCCCCGGTGCGCCGGGCGCTGCGGCGCGGCGCCGAGCAGCCGGACACCTTCGCCGAGGACGTCGCGGAGCTGCGCGACCACCTCGAGGACGCCGGGCCGGTGACCGCACGGCCCGCCGGGGTCGGGCCGGTGCCGGTCTCGGTGCTCGCGACCGGCCGCGGGGTCGAGGTCGCCGCGGCGCTCGGGCTGCCCGCGGTCGTCGGCGGGCCGGTGCTCGCCGAGCCCGACGTTGGCGAGCGGCTGGCGGCGTACCGCCGGGGCTTCCAGCCGCACCGCGGCAGCGAGCCGCACCTGACCGTCTCCCTCGACGTGCTCGTCGCCGACACCGACGCCGAGGCCCGCGAGCTGGCGCTGCCGGAGGTCTGGGCGATGGTCCGCTCGCGCCGCACCGGCGTCTTCGGGCCGCTGGAGCCGGTCGTCGACATCCGCGCGCAGCGCTGGGACGCCCAGGACGCCGCGCGCCTCGAGCGGGGGCTGGACGCGGTGGTCGCCGGCAGCGCGGGGACGGTGCGCCGGCGGCTCGAGGAGCTCGTCGAGCGCACCGGCGCCGACGAGCTGCTGGTCAGCGGCTCCACCCACGACCGGGACGCGCTCGCCGCCTCCGACGCCGCGGTGCGCGCGCTGGTGGCCTGAGCAGTGCTTCGATGAGCGGGTGCCCCTGCTGCGTGCGGTCCTCCCGCTCCTCCTGCTGACGCCGCTCGCCGCGGCACCGGTCGCCTCGGATGTTGCGCCTGCCGAGCGGGCGGCCGAGCCGGTCGCGGCGGTGGTGCGCGTCAACCAGGTCGGGTACGCCGCCGGGGAGCCGGTCGTCGCGCAGGTGATGACCGCCGCGCCGGCCCCGCGGGCGACGTACGCGCTCATCGACGCGGCCGGCGGGGTCGTCGCGTCCGGCCCGCTCGGTGCCGACGTCGGGCGCTGGAGCGATCGGTGGCCGCACGTGCACCGGGTGAGCGTGCCGGCGCCGGCCGACGGTCGCTACCGCGTCGAGGTGCGCGGCGCGGCCGCGGGCGCCTCGCCCACCTTCGCGGTCGCCCCGGCCACCGAGCTCTACGGGCCGCTCGCGGCCAACGGGGTCCGCTTCTTCCAGGCCCAGCGCGACGGCGCGGACGTCGTCGGCTCGGTGATGCAGCGCCGCCCCAGCCACCTCGCGGACCGGCGGGCCCGGCTGCACCGACCGCCGCGGTTCCGCGGCACCCGGCTCGTCGGCGACCTGCGCCCGGCCGGCGGGCGGGTCGACGTGCGCGGCGGGTGGGCCGACGCGGGGGACTACCTCAAGCTCGTCGAGACCACGAGCTACGCCGCCTCCCTGCTGCTCGTCGCCGCCCGCGACGCCCGCACGCCGGTGCCCGGGCTGGTCGAGGAGGCGCTGCACGGCGTGCGCTGGCTGGACCGCGCCTGGCTGGACCGCCGCAAGGCGCTCGTCTACCAGGTCGGGCTCGGCGAGGGCCGGCCCGGCCTGCGCGGCGACCACGACGCCTGGCGGCTGCCCCAGGCCGACGACCGGCGCCGGGTGTCGCCCGGCGACGCGGCGTACCTCCTCAAGCACCGGCCCGCCTTCGTCACCGGCGGGCCGCGTGCCCGGATCAGCCCCAACCTGGCGGGCCGGACGGCGGCGGCCCTCGCCCTGGCCGCGCAGGTCCTCGCCGAGGAGCGGCCGGACCGGGCGCGCGCCCACCTGCGCACGGCGCGCGCCGTGCTCGCCCGGGCCCGCACCCGCGACGTGGGGCGGCTGCTGACGACCTCCCCGCACGTCTACTACGAGGAGGACGAGTGGCGCGACGACCTCGAGCTCGGTGCCACCGAGATCGCGCTCGCCGGCCAGGCGCTCGACGTCCCCGCCGCCCGGCAGCGGGCCGACCTCCGGGCGGCGGCGCGGTGGGCGCGGTCCTACCTGCGCAGCCCGCGGCACGGCTGGTACACCCTGGCCCGCGACGACCAGTCCGCCGTCGCGCACGCCGACCTGGTCCGCGCGCTGGAGGCCCACCCCGGGCTGCGGCTCGCCGTCGACCGGGCCGACCTGGTCGGGGACCTGCGGGCGCAGGTCCGCATCGCGCGGGACCGGTACGCCGCCCCGCTGGCCTTCGGGGGTGACGAGGACCCGGGAGCCGACTTCGCCCTGGGTGCGTCGGTGACCGCGCGGCTGCTCGAGCGGCTGACGGGGGAGGTCCCGGCCGGACCGGTCGCCGGGGTCGGGACCGGCCTGCGCGACTGGGTGCTCGGCGCCAACGCGTGGGGCACCTCGCTCGTGGTCGGCGCCGGGACGACGTACCCCCGCTGCCCGCACCACCAGGTCGCGAACATCCTCGGCGCCCGCGCCGGCGGGCCCGGCCGCGGCGAGGAGCTGCTGGGCGCGGTCGGCAACGGGCCGGTCGCGGCCGCCGCGCTGCGCGGGCTGGGCGCGCCCGGCGCCTACGCCGAGCCGTGCTCGAGCGGGTCGTGGCGCGCCTTCGACGGGCAGGGGGCGCGCTACCTCGACGACGTCCGCGCCTACGCCGCCACCGAGCCGGCGATCGACTACGTCGCGGTCTCGGTGCTCGCCTTCGTGCTCGAGGCGGCCACCGGCCGGTAGCCGAGGCGGTGGCGCGCCTGGGGCGGGCCCGCGTTTCGGCGCTCGCGGCGGCGCCTGGGATGCTTGGCGGCTGCTGCACGGCAGGCGTCGAGGGGGTCGGGGATGAGCGGGATCGCGGGAGAGCTCGCGGGCGTCCGGCGCGCCTTCGCCCAGCCGACGCTGACCCTGCTGCACCAGCGCCAGGCCCCGGTGGTCATCACGATCTTCCGCGAGGCCTTCGGCCGCAACAACCTGCCGATCCCGACCGCGCGGCTGCACACCCAGGTCGAGGAGCACCTCGCCGAGGTCCGCGCGGCCGGCGAGACCGACCTGCCGTCGGGCACCGGCCGGGAGATCTGCCAGCGCTGGATGCGCGGCCAGTGGCTGGTCCGCTCCCTCGACGACGGCGGCCGCGAGGTCTACACGCTCACCTCCCACGCCCAGCAGGCGCTCGAGCTGGTCAAGAACCTCGCCCGCGACCGGGCGACGCTCAGCGAGCACCGGATCGCCACGATCCTCGGCACGGTGCGGCGGTTCAACGCCGAGGCCAACCCCGACCGCACCGCCCGGGTCGGCATCCTCAACGCCGAGATCGCCCGGCTCCAGGCCGAGCGGGACCGGCTCGTCGACGGCGGCGAGCTCGAGGGCGCCACCGAGGACTACATGCTCGAGGGGTTCACCGAGCTGCTGTCCCTGGTCTCGGCGCTGCCCAGCGACTTCGCGCGGGTCGAGGAGCGGTTCGCCACGATCCGCGGGGAGATCCTGGCGGCGTTCCGCGCCGAGGACCGCCCGCCGGGGCAGGTCATCGACGACTACCTCGCCCGCGCCGACGCGCTGATGACCGCTACCCAGGAGGGCCGCGCCTTCGAGGGCGCGTTCGCCCTGCTGCGCGACGACGGGCTGGTCGGCCAGCTCCGCGAGGACCTCACCGCGCTGCTCGACCACCCGCTCGCCGACGGCATCATCAGCGATGCCGAGCGCGCCGAGCTGCGCGGCACGGTCCGGCTCGTCCGCGACGGCCTGGACCGCGTGCTCGTGCAGCGCTCCCGGGTCACCGCGACGCTCAAGGACTACATCGTCTCCCGCGACGCCGCCCGCGACCGCGAGCTCGAGCAGACGCTGCGGCAGGTCGAGTCGGAGCTGATGACCTGGATGGCGACCACCGGACCGCGCGCCACGCACGACGTACCCCTGCTGCCCGCGCGCGCCGACGTCGGGCACCTGCGCGAGCGGTTCCACGACCCCGCTGACGACGTGCTGCCCGAGCGGATCGAGGTCGCCGACCCCGGCGACGCGCCGCCGGTGTCCCTGGCCGAGCTGGTCGCCCAGGGCGGCCCGCGCCTGACCGACCTGCGCGAGCGGCTCGAGGCCTCGCTGGCCTCGCTGCTGCCCGCCGGCTCGCTCGGTGAGCTCTTCGAGGGCCTCGACCCCGCGCTGCGCCGGCCGGTCGAGCTGTTCGGCCTGCTGCACCTGGCCGCCGACCGCGGCTGGGACCCCGACCCCGACGTCCTCGAGACCGTCACCGCCGTCCGCCCCGACGGCTCGCAGCGCGTCTTCGCGGTGCCGCGCACGCCGCTGCCCGACCCCGACCGCGCGCGCGACACCACCCCCGACAGCACCCCCGACAGCGCCGACCGCACCACCGGAAGTGAGACCGCCCCATGAGCCTGACCGGACCCGACCTCGACGAGCCGGTCGACCAGGCCTCGGTCTCGCTCTGGGAGGGCGACGAGGGCGGCCTGGAGCAGGCCCAGCGCCAGGCGCTGGTGACCCTGCTCAAGCAGCGCTTCGTCAGCGCGCGCACCCACCCGCGGGACTGGCAGGTGCTCGTCGAGCACGAGCGGGTGCTGCGCTCGCGGCTCAACGACCTCTTCCTCGACCTCGCGCTGGACCGGGAGCGGGAGGTCGCGTGGAAGCGGCAGGCCGTCTCCGAGACCGGCGCCCGCTTCCCGACCCTGCTGTACGACGCCGCGTGGTCGCGCGAGGAGACGATCGTGCTGGTGCACCTCCGCGACCGCCTGCGCGCCGGCGCGGCCGCGGGCGACCGACGGGTCTTCGTCGACCGCGAGGACCTCGTGGAGCACGTCGCGGGCTTCCGGCCGCCGCACGCCACCGACGAGGCGGGTGACGAGAAGCGCGCCCGCAACGCGGTGGTCAGCCTGGTCAAGGCCGGGCTGCTGATCACCGGCGACCACGAGGACCGGTTCGAGATCAGCGAGGCCGTCGAGCCGCTGCTGCCGCTGGAGCTGCTCCACGAGCTGCTCGAGGCGCTGCGGCGCGCCAACGAGGACCCGGCTCCGGTCGACGAGGTCGAGGGTGACGGGCTGTTCGAGCAGGCCGGCCAGGCAGGGGAGTGACGGTGTCCATCGACGAGATCGAGCAGCTCGAGGACGAGCGCTCCGAGGGGCTCTTCGACCGCAGGGTCGTGGCGACGCCGTCCGACGACGGGATGCAGTGGCGCGCCGCGCTCATGCAGCTGGTCAACTGGGGCGGCTTCGCGGGGCTCACCACCATCCCGCTGCGCGGCGACGCGACGATGATCTCCGGCGCCTCCGGCGCGGGGAAGAGCACCGTCCTGGACGCCTACACCGCGCTGATGATGCCCTCGGACACCAAGTTCAACGGCGCGTCCAACGACGCGGTCGCCGGCCGGGCGCGCGGCGTCGGGCAGCGCAACCTGCTGTCGTACCTCCGCGGCGCCGTCGACGTCGTCGACG
Source organism: Nocardioides marmotae (assembly GCF_013177455.1). Lineage (NCBI taxonomy): Bacteria > Bacillati > Actinomycetota > Actinomycetes > Propionibacteriales > Nocardioidaceae > Nocardioides > Nocardioides marmotae. Next base: position 2,877,440 of record NZ_CP053660.1, on the reverse strand, counting down.
ACCCCCGCACCGGGCGGCCGGTCGAGCGGCTGCTGCGCGGGCAGGGCAGCGACACCTGGGGCGCGGTCGCGATGACCTTCGTCAACGACCAGGGCGGCCGGTTCACCGTGCTGCGCACCTACTACGTCCCGCGCCGGGCGACCCGGTCGGCCGACGTGCAGATGCAGCTGGCCACCCACGACGGCGCGCTGCCGCTGGGCAGCCTCGAGGTCGCCGTCGGCGAGCGGTTCCACGCCACCACGCTCAAGAAGCTCTTCCCCGGCATCCGGGTGCACCGCACCTACGCGGACTTCGCCGCCGTGCTGCACGCCCGGCTCGGCATCGGCGCGGGCGGCGACGGCGCGAAGGCGCTGCGGCTGCTCGCCCGGATCCAGGCCGGTAACCAGGTCCGCAGCGTCGATGAGCTCTACAAGGAGATGGTCCTCGAGCGGCCCAGCACGTACGCCGCCGCCGACCGCGCCGTCGAGCACTTCGACGACCTCGAGCAGGCCTACGCCGCGATGCGCACCGAGGAGCAGAAGCTCGAGCTGCTCGAGCCGATCACCGACCTGCACGAGCGGGGCACGGCCGCCGCCGCCCGCCTCGCGGAACTCGACTCCTACGGCGTCACGCTCACCGGCGACACCCCGCTGCGGCTGTGGCTGCTGCGCACCCACCTGCGGCTCATCGAGTCCGCCGTCGCGGTCAACCGCGAGGAGCGGGCGACCACCTCCGACGCGCTGGCCACGGCGCTCTCGACCGAGCAGACGCTGCTCGGCGACCTCGAGGCCGCCAAGGAGGAGCACCGCGCGGCCGGCGGGTCGACCCTCCAGTCGCTCGCGCTGGCCCTGGAGCAGGAGCGGGTCGTCCGCGACGACCGGCTCGCGCGGCGTACCGCCCTCTCCGAGCGGCTCCTCCCGCTCCTCGAGGCCACCGAGACGGCCGACGACTCCTCGGCGCTGGACCTCGACGGCGCGCTGATGTCGGCCGAGGCGTTCGCGGTGCTCCAGCAGCACGCCCGGCAGTGGCTCTCGGGCTGCCGCTCGGCGCTGGAGACCATCAAGCGCGACCGCGACGGCACCCGCGACCGGCGCTACCCGCTCCAGCAGCGCCAGGCCGAGCTGCGCCGCGAGCGCGCCTCGCTGGAGAGCCGCGCCGGGCGGGTGCCCGCCGGCATGCACGAGATGCGGGCCGAGGTCGCGCGCGCCAGCGGGCTCTCGGTCGAGGAGCTGCCGTACGTCGCCGAGCTGGTCGACGTCGCGCCGGAGGAGTCGCGCTGGCGGACCGCGGTGGAGACCGTGCTCGGCGCGAGCGCCCGGGTCATGCTCGTGCCGCTCGACCGGCTCGAGCACTTCTCGGCCGCGATCGACGGGCTGCGGCTGCGCGGCCGGCTGACCTTCGAGGGCGTCGAGCTCGACCTGCCCGACCCGGGCCCGGCCGACCCCGACCACGTCGCGGGCAAGCTGGTCCACCAGGACTCGCCGTTCAGCGGCTGGGTCCGCGCCCACGTCGCCCACCCCTCGCGCAACGCGCTGTGCGTCGAGGACGCCGCCGGGCTCGCCGGCGAGGGGCTGCGGGTCACCCCGACCGGTCAGACCCGCAGCGGCCGCCGCGGCACGCACGGCCGCGCGGACGCCCGCAGCATCATCGGCTTCTCCAACGCCGACGCGATCGCCGAGCTCGACACCGAGCTGGCCACCCTCGAGGAGCAGCTGCGGGCGATCGACGCCGAGGTCGGCGCCCTCGACCACCGCGCGGCCGTCCTCGAGCAGCGCCGCACGGCGTACGACGCCGTCGCGACCGCGCGCTTCGACGACCTCGACGTCACCGCCAGCGACCGGCGCACCGCCGAGCTGGAGCGGCGCCGCGAGGACATCCTCGGTTCGGATGACAAGCTCCAGGCGCTCCAGTCGCAGGTCGAGGAGCTCTCCGCGCGGCTGGAGGAGACCCGCCGCGAGCGGTTCGCGCTCGAGCAGCGGTCGCGGGCGCTGACCGAGGCCCACGGCGTGCTCGTTGACGACGAGGACGCGGTCAAGGACCGGCTCGAGGCCGTCGAGCGGGCCGGTGAGGTCGTGCTGACCGAGGAGCAGGACGCCGCGCTGGCCGCGGAGTTCGCCGCCGCCGCCGAGCCCGCCGACCCCGGCGACCTCGACCGGTTCCACGAGACCTCCCACCGGCTCGCCGAGGGGCTGCGCGCCGCGGTCGCCGACGCCGAGGCCGAGACCCGCCGGGTGGCCGAGGAGCTGGCCGGGATCTTCCGGCTCTACCAGGCGCGGTGGGAGTCGCCGAACCTCGGCGCCACCGCCGAGTCCTACCCCGACTACGCGCGCATCCTCGAGGAGGTCCGCGGCACCGGGCTCGCCGAGCGGCGCTCGGAGTGGCGGCGCCGGCTGACCGAGTGGAGCGGGCAGGACCTCGTGCCGCTCGTCGGCGCGATGGCCGCCTCGATCGAGGACATCGAGGACCGGCTCGAGCCGATCAACGCGATCCTGCGGCGCCTGGAGTTCGGCGCGACCCGCGACCGGCTGCGGATCCGGCTGCGCCGGCTCACCCCCGCCCACGTCACGGTCTTCCTGCGTGACCTCCGCGCGCTCTCCTCCGGCTCGACCCGCGAGCTCGACGAGAGCGAGCTGGAGGAGCGGTTCATCCAGCTGAGCCGGTTCATGCAGCAGCTGCGGCCGGCGTCTTCCTCGGCCTCCTCCGCCTCGGCCGGGGGGGCGGACGGGGTGGCCGAGGGCGGCATCTCCGACCGGGACCGGCTACTCGACGTGCGCCGCCACGTGGAGGTCAGCGCCGAGCGGTACGACCCGCTCACCGGCGAGCTCAAGGCGACGTACCGCACGCTGGGGGAGAAGAGCGGCGGCGAGACCCAGGAGCTGGTCGCCTTCATCGTCGGCTCGGCCCTGCGGTTCCGCCTCGGCGACGAGCTGCGGTCCCGGCCGCGCTTCGCGCCGGTCTTCCTCGACGAGGGGTTCGTCAAGGCCGACGCCGAGTTCGCCGGCCGCGCGGTCCAGGCCTGGAAGGGGCTCGGCTTCCAGCTCGTCGTCGGCGTGCCGCTCGACAAGGTCACCGGCCTCGAGCCGCACATGGACGAGCTGCTCGCGATCACCAAGAACAGCGCCACCCACCAGTCGTGGATCACGCCGATCCGCGACGCTGCCGCCGTCGCTGCGGACGGGTAGGGCCGGCTGGTCGCGAGGTTCATCGGCCGGCCGCTGAAACTGTCGGTGGGCCGATGGAACTTCAGCGTCCGACCGGGAGTTTTGTCGGCCGGCCGATGAATCATCCGGCCGGCCGGCCGGCGGTTCATCAAGGTATGTCGGCGAACCGTCACTTCCCCGGGTGAATTCACACGGGGGAGTGACGCGTCATCAAGGTATGCAGGCGAACCGTCGCCCGACGGTTCGCCTGCATACCTTGATGAACAGGCAGCAGCAGGTCAGCCCGAGAACCGCGCGGTGACCGAGCCGAGGCCGGAGATCTCGGCGACGACGGTGGCGCCGGGGGGTACGTCGCGCATCGGGCCGAGCGCGCCGGAGAGGACGACCTGCCCGGCGCGGAGGGGTTCGCCGTAGGCACGGGCGGCGCGGGCCAGCCAGGACAGCGCGGTGAGCGGGTCGCCGAGGCAGGCGGCGCCGGTGCCGGTGGAGACCTCTTCGCCGTCGATGGTCATCCGCATCGTCACCTCGGCCGGCTCGACCTCGTCGAGGGTGCGGCGCTCCTCGCCGAGCACGTAGAGGCCGGAGGAGGCGTTGTCGGCGACGGTGTCGCCGAAGGAGATGTCCCAGCCGGCGATCCGGCTGTCGACGATCTCGAGGGCGGCGACGACGGAGTCGACCGCGGTGCGCACCTGCGCCTCGTCCAGCGGCCCGTCCGCGAGGTCGGCGCCGAGCACGAAGGCCACCTCCGCCTCGGCCTTGGGCTGGAGCAGCCGCGCCATCGGCACCTCGGCGGCGCCGGAGAGGTCCATGTCGTCGAAGAGCCAGCCGAAGTCGGGCTGGTCCACGCCGAGCTGCTGCTGGACGGCCACCGAGGTCGCGCCGATCTTGCGGCCCACGACGATCGCCCCGTCGGCGCGGCGGGCCTCGACGAGCAGCGACTGCACGGCGTACGCCGCCGCGAGGTCCTCGGAGCCGATCAGGTCGCGGACCGGTGCGCAGGGGGCGACCGTGCGGGCGGCGTGCACCAGCCGGTCGGCCGCCTCGCGGATCGCCGCCTCGGGGACGTCGGTGCTGCCGGCGGTGGTCAGGGAGTAGGGCTCGCTCACGAGGGACAGGGTGGCCCCGCTCACCCGCGCAGGGCCAGGGGGTCTCGCGGGTCGGTACGCACGGCGTACCGGTAGGACGACCCGACCCGCTCCAGCGCCCCGTCGAGGCCGGTGTCGATCGCCCGCTTGACCACCTTGCTGGTGGCGGTGCGCGGCAGCGCGTCGACCGGGCGCAGGTAGCGCGGCACCCAGGTCGTGCCGAGGTCGGGCTGGGCGGCGAGGAAGGCGGCGAAGGCGTCGGGGTCGAAGGCCGCGCCGGGCTCGAGCTCGGCGACGGCGAGCACCGCGTCGCCGACGGCTTCGTCGGGCACGGCGAGCACGGCGACCGAGGAGAACGCGGGGAACCGGCCGAGCAGCCGCTCGATCGGCGCGGTCGCGACGTTCTCCCCGTCGACGCGCAGCCAGTCACCGGAGCGGCCGGCGAAGTAGAAGAAGCCGTCGGCGTCGCGGTAGGCGAGGTCGCCGGACCACACCCAGCCGTGGCGCAGCCGCCGCGCCTCGGCCTCGGGGTTGTTCCAGTAGCCCTCGAACAGCGCCGCCCCGGTCGTGTTGACGATCTCCCCGACGGCCTCCTCGGCGTTGAGCAGCACGCCGGCGTCGTCGAACCGCGCCGGCGGGCACTCGCGCAGCGTCTCGGGGTCCAGCACGACGGTGCCCTCGGGTGCGACGCCGAGCGAGCCCGGCGGCGTCTCCGGGGTCCGCATCACGTGGATCTCGCCCTCGCTGGAGCCGAAGGAGTCGATCACGCGGCAGCCGAAGCGCCGGGAGAACTCAGCGATGTCGCGCTCGGAGGCCTCGTTGCCGAAGGCGATCCGCAGCGGGTTGTCGGCGTCGTCGGGCCGCTCGGGGGTCGCCAGCACGTAGTGCAGCGGCTTGCCGACGTAGTTGAAGAACGTCACCCCGTGCCGCCGCACGTCCGGCAGCCACGCCGACGCCGAGAACCGCCGCCGCAGCACGACCCGCCCGCCCGTCCGCACCGCCGGCGCGATCCCGGCCATGATCGCGTTGGAGTGGAACATCGGCATCACCACGTAGAAGACGTCGCCGCCGGTGAGCCCCCGCCGCTCGACCTGCTGCCCGGCGATCCGCGCCATCCGCCCCTGCGTGCAGACCACCGCTTTCGGCGCGGAGGTGGTGCCGCTGGTGAACACCAGGGAGTACGCCGCGTCGGCCGCCACGTCGCCGGCCCGCGCGAGGTTGAGGGGCACCGCCGCGGCCAGCCGGGCGGCGTACCCGGGCTCGTCGACGTGGAGCGTGCGCGCCGCGGGGACGCCGGTCGCGAGCCCGTCGAGCAGGGGGCGGCGGCTGTCGTCGACCACGAGCGCCTGGCACTCGGTGAAGGCGATGTCGCGCGCGAGCTCGGGGCCGCGGCGGGTCGGGTTCACGCCGACCACGGTCGCGCCGGCGATCGCGGCGGCGCACCACCACAGGAGGTGCTCGGCGGTGTTCTCCATCGCCAGGCCGACGTGCCAGGGGCCCTCCACGCGCAGCTGCTCGAGCAGGCCGGCCCGCTGCCGCGCCTCGGCGACGACCTCCCGCCAGGTCCAGGACCGCTCCTCGAACCACAGGCCGGGGGAGTCGTCCTCGGCGCGGTCGGCGACCAGCCGGGCGAACGTGTCGGGCATGGGCCACCTCGGGATCGGGGTCGGGGCCGGCAGGACGAGAACGGATTCTAGTTCTGTGCCGGCCCGCGGCCGCCCGCGTCCACCAGCCGCCGCCCGACCCGGTCGATCGCGGTGGCGAGCTCGGGCGGGCCGACCACCTCGAGGTCGGCGTCGAAGCGGGCCAGCAGCGCGACCAGGCCGGTCCACGACCAGGAGCCCACGGCCAGCCGGGTGTGGTCGGGGCCGAGCGCCTCGACCACCCCGTCGAGCGCGAACGGCGCGACCTGGGCCAGCGGCAGGTGCAGCACCACCTCGCCGCGGCACGGCCAGTCCTCGCCCGCGGCCGCGCCGCGGAAGCGGCCGGTGAGGAACGAGGCCACGCTCCCGTCGCCGGGGAGCGCGCGCGGCGTGAAGCGCGGCCCGTGCGGCACCCGCGGGCGGACCCGGTCGACGCCGAAGACCCGCCAGTCGTCGCGGTCGAGGTCCCACCCGACGAGGTACCACCGGCCGGCCCGGGACACCACGTGGTGCGGCTCCACCCGTCGTACGACGCCGGGCCGGTCGCCGGGGTCGCCGGGGTCGCCGGGGTCGCCGTGGTCGAACCGCACCAGCTCGCGCGCGCGGACCGCGGCGGCGAGCGTGGCCAGCACCGCGGGGTCCGCGGCGGGGCGGGCGCCTCTCGAGGGCGCGGCGGAGGACAGCTCGACGGCGTCGACGCGGTGCCGCAGCCGGGAGGGCATCACCTGGCGCAGCGTCGCCAGCGCCCGGCCGGCGGCCTCGCCGACGTCTGCCCCCGACGCGGTCGCGCTGCGCAGCGCGACGGCCAGCGCGACGGCCTGCTCGTCGTCGAGCAGCAGCGGCGGCAGGTCCGCCCCGGCGCCGAGCCGGTAGCCGCCGTCGGGTCCCTTCGTCGCGGTGATCGGGTAGCCGAGGTCGCGCAGCCGGCCCACGTCGCGGCGCACCGTGCGCTCGCTGACCTCGAGACGCTCGGCCAGCAGCGCGCCGGGCCAGTCGCGCCGCGCCTGGAGGAGGGAGAGCAGCGCGAGGAGACGTCCCGACGTACCGGCCATGGCACTCAGGTTGCCAGGAGAAGAGGACAGGACCTGACCGGATCGCCCGCCAGGCTCGAGGTGTCGGCCGACCGGTCGGCGCCCACCACCTTCCGAGGAGCACCCATGAGCATCGACGTCACCCCCCACCTCAACTTCCGCGGCCGGGCCCGCGCGGCGCTGGAGCACTACCGCTCGGTCTTCGGCGGCGAGCTGGTCATCGCGACGTACGGCGACCTCGGCAGCCAGGACCCGGCCGAGGCCGACCAGGTCGTCTTCGGGCAGGTCATCAGCCCCGACGGCTTCCGCGTGATGGCCTACGACGTGCCGGCCGCCCGCCCGTGGAGCGCCGGGGACGACCCGTTCTTCGTCTCGGTCCGCAGCGCCGACCCGGCCGAGATCACCGAGCGCTGGGAGCGCCTCGCCGAGGGCGCGACCGTCGTGCAGCCGCTCGGGCCGGCGGCGTGGGCGCCGCTCTACGGCATGCTCACCGACCCGTTCGGCGTCACCTGGGTGCTCGACGTCGCGCCGGCCGGCTGACGCCCCGGCTGACGCCCCGGCGGCCAGCCGGCTGACAACCTCGGCGGCCGCGGCAGCGTCGAAGAGGGTGTGGCCGCCGCCCGGCGGCCGCACCCGCCCCCACTCCTGGAGCCACCGTGTCCCGCACCCACGTCGCCCTGGCCGCCACTCTCGCCGCCGTCACTGCTGCGGTCGTCGCGCTGATGCCAGCCCCAGCCGGGGCGGCGGCGGACGACCCGGTGCTCATCCGTCCGGCCGCCCTCGCGCGCGGCGCGGACCCGGCCTTCCCGGCGCTCGTCGGCTCGACGATCGTCGACGGCGACCGGCGCGTCCGCATCGACCTGCCCGACGCCCGGCTGCTCGGCCGCGCCGGCGGGGCCTACGTCGTCGCGTTCACGCCGGTCAACGGCACCCACCAGCGGGTGACCCGGGTGCGGCCCGACGGCTCCCGGCGGGTGCTCCTGCGCGGCCGCGGCTGGAACGACGCGCACCTCTCCGCCGACGGCGACCACCTGCTCACCGGTCAGTACCTCGGCCGGCCCGGGCGGCCCGGCCGCACGGTCCTGCGCGCCCTCGACCCGCGCTCGGGTGAGCTGCTCGTGCAGCGGACCCTCGCCGGCGCCCGTGACGTGCTGGACGCCCGGGACGGGGTCGCGCTCGTCTCCGGCGACGGGGTGCGCCGCCCGACGGTCCGCTGGGACCTCACCGCCGGCACGATCCGCACGCTGACCGGCAGCGACGTCTACCTGGCCGACCTCGCGGCCGACCGGATGGCGGCGTGGACTCGCGACCCCTACCTCGGCGGCTGCAGCGTGGTCACCTCGATCTCCGACCCCGGCCGGGTGTGGTGGCGCTCGTGCCAGTGGCGCGTCGAGGCGGTCGCCCCGGACGGCGGCCGGCTGGCGGTGGTCCCGCTCCTGAGCGACGGGCTCGGCACGAGCACCGTGCAGGCCCGGGCGGTGCGCGGCCGGCGGCTGGCGACGTACGACATCGGCGGCTGGTTCGGCCAGGTCCGCTTCGAGACGGCGACCGACCTGGTGCTCGACGCCCATGGCCGCGTCCGGACCGCGCTGGTGCGCTGCGACGGGGCCGACTGCGAGCGGGCGAGCCGGACGGTGTCGACCCGCCGGCCCTGACCCGCTAGCGCCCGTCCGTGTCTGCCCCCGCGTCGACGCCCGCGTCGGCCCCCGCGTCGGCCCCCGCGTCGGCCCCGGCGTCGCCCGGGGCGAGCACGACGTCGAAGCGCGTGCTCGCCCAGGAGCGGTCGGCGAGGTCGCGGCCGTCGGGGGTCGGCGTGCCGGCCGGGTGCTCGACGAAGTCCATGACCAGCGAGTCCTTGACGCCGAAGACGCTGTCGCTGGCGAGCAGCTCGTCGCCGCGCACGAAGATGTGCGTGACCAGGGTGCGCAGGCCGGGCGCGGTGACCATGAAGTGCAGGTGCGAGGCGCGCATCGGCGAGCGGCCGGTCGCGGCGAGCATGGCGCCGACGGGGCCGTCGTGGGGGATCGGGTACGGCGTCGGCGTGACCGCCCAGAACCGGTAGCCGCCGTCCTCGTCGCTGAACAGGTGGGCGCGCCCGGCGGTGCGGCCGTCGCCGTACTGCACGTCGTAGAAGCCGTCCTCGTCGGCCTCCCACACCTCGATCCGAGCGCCGGGGACGGGCCGGCCGTCGGTGTCGCGGACGGTGCCCTCGACCCAGCACGGCTGCCCGGTCGCGCCGCCGGCGATGTCGCCGCCGAGCTCGACGCGCGGGGCGTCCTCGACGAAGAACGGCCCGAAGACGGTGGCCTCGGTGGCGTCGGCGTAGGCCTGGTTGTTGATCGCGATGGTCTGCATCGAGGCGCCGAGGGTGTCGGAGAGCAGGATGAACTCCTGGCGCCGGTCGTCGGTGATGTGGCCGATCGCGGTGAGGAAGTCGATGCCCTGGCGCCACTCCTCCTCGGTCAGCCGCACCTCGCGGAGGAAGCCGTGGAGGTGGCGGACGGCCGCGCCCATGATCTCGCGGAGCCGGTCGTCGGGCGTGCCGGCGAAGGAGTCGACGACGCGCTGGACGAGCTCCTCCTCGCGCTCGCGCTGGGCGTCCTCGATGGTGTGGTCGGCGGCGCTCGGGGTGGTCGGGGTGCTGGTCATCGCGGGTCTGCTCCTTCCCACGCCTGCCGCAGGAGGTGGCGCAGCGTGTCGATGGTGACGGGGGCGGGGTTGCTGGGTGGCACGGCGGGCAGGACGGCCGCCGCGGCGTCGTCGAGGTCGTCCTCGGGCAGGCCGTGGTCGCGCAGCGCACGGGGTGCGTCGAGCCGCGAGCGCAGGGCCTGGAGGCCGTCGAGCGCGGTGTCGGAGCCGAACGCCTCGGCGATCCGCCGCTCGGCCTCGGGGGCGGCCGGGCCGTTGAGCGCGAGCACGTGGGGGAGCACCACGGCGTGGGTCGGGGCGTGCGGCAGGTCGTAGCGCCCGCCGAGCACGTGGCAGATCTTGTGGTGCAGGCCCGACCCGGCCGAGGAGAAGGCGACCGCGGCGAGGTACGCGCCGTACAGCGACTGCTCGTGGCCGGCGACCCCGGTCGGGTCCTCGACGATCCGCGGCAGGCCGGCGGCCAGCGCGCGGATGCCCTCGGTGGCCAGCGCGGCGTCGATCGGATCGGTGCGCGGCGCCCACATCGAGTCCACGCAGTGGGCCATGGCGTTGAGGCCCGAGGCGACCGCGAGGTCGACCGGCAGCGAGACGAGGAGCGAGGCGTCGTAGACGACCGCGCGGGGCAGCACCCGCGGGTCCACCCCGGTCGTCTTGGCGCCGTCGTCGGTGAGGCCCCAGACGTTCGTCGCCTCCGACCCGGCGTACGTCGTCGGGACGGCGACCACCGGCAGGCCGGTGGTCAGCGCGACCGCCTTGGCCAGCCCGGTGGTCGACCCGCCGCCGACGCTGACCAGCACGTCGGCGTCGTGCTCGGCGGCGGCGGCCCGGGCGCGCTCGGCGACCGGCACCGGGACGTGCATGACCACCTCGTCGTGGTGGTGGACCACCGGCAGCCCGGCCGTCACCCGCGCGGCCACCTCGGCCTCGGGGCGGCCGGCGAGGACCATCACCCGACGGCCGCCGAGCCGCTCGACCTCCTCGGCCAGCGCGGCCGCGGCCTCGCCGGCCCCGAACCGCACCCGCTGGGGGAGCGTCTCGTGCTCGAAGCGCAGGCTCATGCGTCCCCGCCCTGCTCCGGCGCCCGCGAGAGGACGCGGGCGAGCGCGTCGCGCAGGTCGCCGGCCGGGTCCTCGGGCAGCGTGCGGGCGCGCCAGGCGATGTGCTTGTCGGGGCGCACGAGCAGCGCGCCGCTCTCCTCGACCTCGCGCAGCTTGGCCCAGTCGTAGTAGAGGTCGGTGACCTCGCGGCCGGGGCCGATGACGACGGTGGCCAGCGGGACGCCGAGCTCGGCGGCCACCGCCGCGGCGGCCTCCGCCCAGGCCTCCCCGGCGATGCCGGTGATGAGGGTGAACCGGTCGTAGGGGGCGAGGTCCATCATCGCCTGCTTGTGCACGTTGTCGCCGACCCACGCGTGCGGCAGGTGGGAGCCGGGCACGGTCGAGGCCTCGTGGTAGAGGTCGGGGTCGCGGGTCGGGGTGGGGCGCGGGGTCCCGTCGCCGACCACGGCGGAGGACTCGTAGAACTGCCCGAGCTCGACGCCGTGGGCGTTGAACTCGTAGTTCTTCAGCTCCATCGCCTTGAGCAGCGCCGCGCGCTTGGCCGCGCCCTCGGGGGTGTTGGCCTTGCGCTCCTCGATCCTGGCGACCATCTCCTCCTCGGTGCGGGCGTCGGTGACCCCGAGGGCGACGAAGAGGTCGACGAACTCCCGGCTGGAGCGGTTGGCCCGCTTGACGATCCGCTCGGCGACCGGCGCGCGCTCGGTGGAGTAGGTGTCCAGCAGCGCGGGGCCGGCCTGGCCGCGGAGCACGGCGGCGAGCTTCCACGCCAGGTTGTAGGAGTCCTGGACCGAGGTGTTCGAGCCGAGCCCGTTGCTCGGCGGGTGGCGGTGGATGGCGTCGCCGGCGCAGAAGACACGGCCGGACTGGAGGTGCGTCGCGTACATCTCGTTGTTGCCCCACAGGGAGGTGCCGGTGATCTCGACGTCGAGGTCGGGCATGCCGAGCAGGTTGCGCACGATCTGGGTGGCGGCGTCCTCGTCGACCACCGGCGGCGGCCCGCCGATGTCGTAGCCCCACACGATGAGCCACTCGTTCCACGGCCGGACCATGCGCACCAGGCCGGCGCCGATGCCGCCGACGTTGGAGCCGGGCTGGATGACCCAGTAGAGCACCGAGGGGCGGTGGTCGACGTACGCCGCGATGTCGGCCTTGAAGGTGATGTTCATCGAGCCCGCGATGTCCATCGCGCCCTCGAAGGGCAGGCCGATGTCGGAGGCGACCTTCGAGCGCGCGCCGTCGGCGCCGATGAGGTACGTCGCGCGGATCGTGTACTGCTGGCCGGTGAGCCGGTCGAGGACCTGCACGTCGACGCCCTCGTCGCCCTGGACGTGGGAGAGGTACTCGGTGGAGAAGCGCGTCTGCGAGCCGCGCGCGGCCGCGTTGCGGACCAGGATCGGCTCGAGGTAGGTCTGCGGGATGTCGACGGTCAGGCACGGCGAGGCCAGCTGGTAGTCGGCCTCGCGGGCCGGGCTGGTGCCCCAGGTGTGGATGCGCCCGATCTCCTCCCCGGCGATGGAGGTGCAGAAGACGGTGTCGCCGACGAGGTGGTGCGGGGTCGCGTCGGCCAGCACCTGGTCCTCGATGCCGAGGTCGCGGAAGACCTCCATGGCGCGCTGGTTGGTGATGTGGGCGCGGGGGGTGTTCGCGGTCCAGCGGTACTTGGTGATCATGATGTTCGGGACCCCGAGCGTCGCCAGGGCGAGCGCGGCGGCCGACCCGGCCGGGCCCGACCCCACGATGAGCACGTCGGTCTCGACGGTCGCGGTGGTCGGCAGCTCGGTCTCGGTCTGGCCGTCCTGGAACGCAGGCATGGTCGTCACCTCTCTGCGCCGGACACCCGCCGGCGGCCCGGCCAGTCTCGGCACCCGCGCGGCCCGGGCGGGAGGTGTGACGCCGATCTCGGCGCGAAGCGGAAGCGTTGGCCGATCGGCGCACCTGGCTGTTCTGCGCAGGGTCAGGGCAGGGGGACGGCGCGGGCGGCGACGGCCCGGCGGCGTACGTCGCTGGCGCGCTCGCCGACGTGGGTGGTGAAGGCGTGGGAGAAGTGCGCCGCGGAGCTGAAGCCGCAGTGGTGGGCGATCTCGGCGATCGTCATCGAGGTCGCGGCCGGCTTCTCCAGCAGCCGCCGGGCCAGCTCGAGCCGGCGGCCCAGGACGTAGCGGGGCACGCTGGTGTCGACCTGCGCGAAGACCCGCGAGAGGTGGCGGGTGGAGAGCCCGACCGCCGCGGCCACCTGGGCGGCCGACAGCGAGGGGTCGGAGAGGTGGGCGTCGATGTAGGCCTGTGCCGCGCTGCGGTGCGCGGTGGTGAGGTCGCCCTGGTGGTCCCGGCCGGTGAGTGCCGCGAGCAGGTCGAGCAGCGCCTGCTCGGTGACCGGCACCGGGTCCTCGTCGCGGGCGGCGGCGCCGACCATGCGGGCCAGGTCGTGGGCGTGGGCGTTGGCGCCGGCGGCGAAGCCGGTGACCACCGGCTTGGGCACGTCGGTGATGCCGGTGGCCTCGGTGAACAGCTCGCGCGGGACCTTGAGCACCAGCTCCTCCAGGCCGCGGGAGAAGCCGCGCATGAACGGCCGGTCGGCGTCGCAGAGCAGCATCTGGCCCGGCTGGACGGTCCGCACGCCGTCGTCGTGGTAGAAGAACGCCTCGCCGGCGAGGCTGAAGAACAGCGCCACCGACTCCGCCGGGCGGCTGCGGACCATGCCCGCGTCGCGCTCGACGACGTGGGAGCTGCCGCGGACCCGGGCCAGGTGGAGCCGGTCGACCTGGAGGTTGACCTCGGTGGCGTCGAGGGCGGCGCCGCTCATGCTGCGGCAGCGCAGCCCGATGAGGGCCTCGGCGTTGTGGGACTCCCACAGCTCGATCCGCTGCGCCTCGGGGAGCCCGGCCGTGGAGAACGCGACCGGGGCTCCTCCGCCCCCCGCAGGTGTGACGTGCGTCATGTACTCAGGCTACGCATCCGCCGCAGGACGTCCAGACCTCTCGGCGACCCGCACCCGGCGGCCGACGGGGAACAGGTGCAGCCGGTCGCGGGTGAGGGCGCCCCACAGGCCGCGCGGGGCGAGCAGCACGACCGCGATCGCCAGCGCGCCGACCGCCACGAGGTACCACGTGCCCTGGTCGGCGAGCTGCTGCTGGAGCACGAAGAAGACGACCGCTCCCAGGATCGGGCCCTCGATGGTGCCGAGGCCGCCGATCACCACGATGAAGATCATGAAGGCGCTCCAGCTGACCGAGTAGATCGAGTCCGGGCTGACCCGCAGCGTGTTGACGGCGATGAGCGCCCCGGCCAGCCCGGCGCCGGCCGAGGAGGCGACGTACACGGTGCGCTGCCAGCGGCGGACGTCGACGCCGAGCCCGGAGGCCGCCTTGGCGTCGTCGCGGATCGCGGTGAGGCCGAGCCCGACGCGCGAGCGCATGAGCAGGTACGTCGCCACGACGACGAGCACCGCGAGGCCCAGGCCCAGCCAGTAGACGGTCGCGACCCGGTCGACCCGGTCCACGCCGCGGAAGGCGCCGAGGGAGAGCCCCGACCCGCCGCCGAGCGCGTCGACCTGGGTGGTCACCAGCTTGAAGACCTCCGCCACCACCCAGGTGCCGATCGCGAAGTAGCCGCCGACCAGCCGGAAGACCAGGAACGAGGTCATCAGCGCCAGCAGCCCGCAGACCACCGCCGCCAGGGCCAGCGCCCCGATGAGCGGCACCCCGACGGTGTCGGCGAGGTAGATGACGCCGTAGCCGCCCGCGCCGATGAAGGCCTGCTGGCCGATGGAGACCAGGCCGCCGTAGCCGGCCAGCAGGTTCCACGTCGTGGCCAGGATGATCAGCGCGAAGAGGCCGACCAGCTGGCTCAGGGTGCCCAGCGAGACGTTGTAGGGGACCCAGAGCGCGAGCACGAGGACGGCCACGACCAGGACCGCCGCGCCCACGAGGCCCCCGCGCCCGCCGCGGTCCACGTGGACGTCGCGCGCACCGGCGCCGGCGAGCAGGTCCGCGGGCGCGGCGGCGGGGCCGGCGGGGTTGGTGGTGGGGGTCGGGCTCATGCGGTCACCATCCGGGGCATCAGGCCGCTGGGCCGGAAGGCCAGCACGGCGAGGAAGACGAGGTGGCCGACCAGGACGCCGTACGCCGGGTCGACCTGGGCGCCGACGGTCTGCGCGACACCGAGGACGAGCCCTCCGAGGAACGTGCCCCACAGCGAGCCGAGCCCGCCGATGATCACGGCCTCGAAGGCGAAGATCAGGACGAGGTCGCCGTACCCGGGGGTGAACTGCGTGCTCATCCCCAGGAACGCCCCGGCGATCGCGACGCTGCCGACCGCGATGGCGGTCGCGAGGCCGTAGACGTGCCGGTCGTCGATGCCCATCAGCCGGGCCGCGCCGGGGTCGTCGCTGGTCGCGCGCATCGCCCGGCCGGTGGCGGTGCGGGCCAGGAAGAGCTGGATCGCGCCGATGACGGCGACCGCGATCGCGAAGGTGAGCAGGGAGAAGACGCCGAGCGAGAGCCCGTCGGCGAGCTTCACGCTGGACGTGCCGAGCGACCCGATCGAGATGCTGCGCGAGTTGGCGGTGGCCAGCTCCTGGAGCAGGTTCACCAGCACCACCGACACCCCGAAGGTCACCAGCAGCGGCGCCAGCTCGCCCTGGCCCAGGGAGCGGTTGAGCAGCACCCGCTGGAGCAGGTAGCCGACGACCGCGAAGACCAGCACGGCCACCACCAGGGCCACCGGCAGGGGGAGCGGGGTCTGCTCGACGACGAGGAGGGTCAGGTACGCCGCGGCGACGGCGAGCGCGCCGTGGGCGAGGTTGACGATCCGCATGACGCCGAAGACCAGCGAGAGCCCGCACGCGATCAGTGCGTACTGGCCGCCCAGGAGCACGCCCTGGACCACCGCGTTCAGCCAGTCCATCCCTAGACCTCCTCGAGACCGAAGTAGGCGGCCGCGACCTGCTCGCGGTCGACCTGGGAGACCGGGGCCTCCAGCACGGTGCGGCCCTCCAGCAGGCACTGCACCCGGTCGGCGACCTCGAGCGCCTGGCCGAGGTCCTGCTCGACGACCAGCACCGTGGTGCCGCGTGCGGTGATGCGGGGGAGCGCGCGGTAGATGTCCTGCACCACGACCGGGGCCAGGCCGAGCGAGACCTCGTCGAGCAGCAGCAGCCGCGGGTTGGCCATCAGGGCCCGCCCGATCGCGGTCGCCTGCTGCTCACCGCCGGAGAGGTAGCCGCCGGTGCGCGCCCGCCGGTCCGCGAGCAGCGGGAAGGCGTCGTACACCGCCGCGAGGTCCCACGGCCCGGGGCGGCCGGGGTGGCCACCGACCAGCAGGTTCTCCTCCACGCTGAGGGACCGGAAGATCCGGCGGCCCTCGGGCACCAGGGAGATGCCGAGGCGGACCCGCTTGTGATCGGGCACGGCGCTGACGTCGCGACCGTCGAAGCGGACCTGGCCGGCGGTCGGGCGCAGGACCCCGGCGACCGCCTTGAGCAGGGTGGACTTGCCGGCACCGTTGGCGCCGACGACGGCGAGCGTCTCGCCCTCCTCCACGCGCAGGTCCAGGCCGTGCAGCGCCCGGAGCTCGCCGTAGTGGGCGTCGATCGCGTCGACCTCGAGCAGGCTCATCGGGCGTCCCCCTCCGGGATGGAGCCGAGGTAGACCTCCACCACGGCGGGGCTGCGCATCACCTCGTGCGGGTCGCCGATGGCGACGACCTCGCCCATGGCCAGGCACATCAGCCGGTCGACGACCTCGAGCAGCGCGTGGACGATGTGCTCGATCCAGACCACGCCGAGCCCGGCCTCGCGCAGCCGGCGCACGACGTCCATGAGCGCGGGCAGCTCGGCCTCGGTCAGGCCGCCGGCGATCTCGTCGAGCAGCACGAGCCGGGGGCGCGTCGCGAGGGCCCGGGCCAGCTCGAGCCGCTTGCGGTCGAGGAGGCGCAGCCCCCCGGCCCGGGTGTTGAGCAGGTCCCCGAGCCCGGCGACCTCGATGGCGTCGACCGCCGCGCGGTGGGCCTCCTTGCCGCGGTGCCGACCGGCGAAGGTGGACCCGACCAGGACGTTCTCGAAGACCGTCAGGCCCCCGAAGGGCCGGGGGATCTGGTAGGTCCGCCCGACGCCGCGGCGACCACGCGCCGCGGCGTCGAGGGAGGTGACGTCATGCCCGTCGAGCAGCACCTGGCCGGCGTCGGGACGCTGGGTGCCGTTGACGAGGTCGAGCATCGTGGACTTGCCGGCGCCGTTCGGGCCGACGACGCCGAGCACCTCGCCGGCGGCCACCGAGAAGGACACGTCGGTCGCGGTGACCACGCGCCCGAAGCGCTTGGACACCCCGCGGACGGCGAGCAGCTCGGTCACGGGAGCGGCTCGACCTTGCCGGCGGCCGGGATCTCGGGGGCGAGGGCGTTGGAGACGACCACGAGGTCGAAGGGGTGCTCGCCGCCCTCGACGGCGCGCCACTGGCCGCCGGTGAGCGGGGTCTTGGCGATGTACGGCGGCACCGAGTCGTCCGCACCCCAGGCCACGGGCCCGACGACGGTCTCGACCGACAGGCCGTCGAGCGCCTCGTCGATGGCCTCGGCGTCGGTCGAGCCGGCCTTCTGCACGGCGGCCGCCGCGACCTCGAAGAGCGCGTGGGCGAAGCCGAGCGGCTGGGTCCACTGCTGGCCGGTGCCCTCCTCGAACGCGTCCGCGAGCTCCTGGGCCGACTGCCCGGTCAGCGAGCTCTCGAACGGCGCGGTCGGGGTCCACCAGACCTCGGTGCCGAGGCCGTCGGCGATGTCGCCGAGCGCCTCGACGGCCGAGGGGAAGAGCAGCGCCTTGCCGATGGTGGCGACCTTGGGGCGGTAGCCCTGCTGCTTGGCCTGCTTCCAGAACGTCGTGAAGTCCGGCGGGATCGGCACGCCGAGCAGGATGTCCTTGCCCTTGAAGGCGGAGAGCTGGGCGGAGAAGTCCTTGGTGCCGTTCGTGTAGAGGCCGGGGTTCTCGATGGTGACGCCGGTGTCGGCGGTCAGCGCCGGGAAGTTGGCGCTCCACGCCTGGCCGTCGGGGTCGTTGGGGAACAGCCCGCCGGCCTGGCCGTTGGTCTCGACCTGGCTCCAGATGTCGGAGTAGACGGCCGCGACGTCCTCGAGGCCCCAGAAGAAGTGGTGGCTGTACTGGAGGTCGGCCGGCTCGTCGCCGCCGCGGATCGCGAACGGCTGCCAGGGCGCCACGGTGGTGATGCAGGGGACCGAGTTGGCCTCGCACTGCTCGGAGACCGGGTTGGCCACGTCGGGGGTGCCCGAGGAGATGACCACGTCGACCTCGTCGCCGTTGATCAGGTCGGCGGTGACCTCACCGGCGCGGGTGGAGTCGCTCTGGGCGTCCTTGACCACGATCTCGACGTCGACCTCCTCGCCGTCGACCTCGATCGGGTTCTCGGCGAAGTAGTCCTCCATCTGGTCCACCACGAACGCGTTCGCCTCGCCGAACGGCGCGAGCGACCCGGTCTCGGTCGAGACGAACCCGATCCGCAGGGTCTGGGCGTCGCCCGCCGACTCGCCCCCGCCGACCCCGTCGCTCGAGCATCCCGCCGTCAGCAGGGCCAGCGCGGCCGCCCCGGCCACGATCGACACGTGAGTCCTCATGCTGCCTCCTCGACACCGGCCGCGGTCGCGGCCTCGGGGCGTGCCTCGCCCCCCACGAGGGAGCGTGCCGAGCCGGTGTGAGCGCCGTCACCAGTTGTCGGTGCCGTCGTCCGAAAGCCGAAGCCATGGCCGATGGGCGCATCCCGCCCCGGCGGGGAGGAAGGGAGGGTCAGGCCGGGGTGGGGGCCTGCTCGCGCGCGACCGCCTTGGCCCAGCGGTAGTCGGCCTTGCCGGCCGGGGTGCGCTTGACCTCGGGGACGACGACCAGGTCGCGGGGGACCTTGTAGCCGGCCAGCGACTCGCGGGCGTGGCGCTGGACGTCCTCGAGCTGCGGCTCGCGGCCCTCCCGGGCGGAGACCACGGCGGCGACCCGCTCGCCGAGCCGCTCGTCGGGGACGGCGACGACGAGGACGTCGGCGATGTCGGGGTGGCCGTGCAGGACGTTCTCGACCTCCTCGACGTAGACCTTCTCCCCGCCGGTGTTGATGCACTGGGAGCCGCGGCCGAGGAAGACGATCGAGCCGTCGTGGTCGCGGTAGCCCATGTCGCCCAGCACCGAGCAGCGCCGCCCGTCGGGCAGCGTGCGGAACGTGCGGGCGGTCTTCTCCTCGTCCTTGTAGTAGCCCTGGGGGACCGGGCCGAGGCGGGCGATGAGGCCGACGTTCTCGGGCCCGGCGGGCACCTCGGCGAGCGTGTCGTCGACGACGAGCATCTTGTCGGTGGCCGGCACCCGCAGGTTGCCTCCCTCGTCGAGCGTGATCTCGCCGTCGTTGCCCGACTCCGAGGCGCCGAAGTTGTCGCGCTGCATCGCGCCGGGCGCGAGCGCCTTGAACCGGTCGCGGCACGCCTGGGACCAGATCGCCCCGCCGGAGGTGATCATGAACAGCGCGGAGTAGTCGACCTCGTCCTGGCGGCGCTCCATCTCATCGGCCAGCGGCATGCCCATCGCATCGCCCACGATGAGCAGGCTCTGCAGCCCGTCGTGGGCGATGCCGTCGACGATCTTCGCCGGGTCGAAGTCGCGGAGCATGACCAGCCGGCCGCCGAAGATGAAGTAGAAGAACATCGCGTACGACGCCGCGCCGTGCATCAGCGGGGCCGCGATGAGGAACGAGATCGGCGGCATCGCCTGGGCCGCCGCCGCGACGGCCGCGAGGTCGGGGTGGGCGTCGCCGTAGGGGTTGCCGCCCGAGAGCGGCTTGTGGAAGAGGTCGTCGTGGGTCCAGACGACGCCCTTCGGGTAGCCCGTGGTGCCGCCGGTGTAGAGGATGTAGTGCTCGTCCCCGGTGCGCTCGGCGAAGTCCCGCTCGGCCGGCTGGTCGCGCCAGCCCGCGAAGTCGACCAGCGCCACGCCGCGCTCGCCGGCCGCGGACACGAGCGCCGCGTCGGGCTGCCCGACGACGTACACGGTGCGGAGCGCGGGGAGGCGGTCGAGGATCGAGGCGAGCACCTGCTGGTGGGCGGGCTCCTCGACGACGACGGCGACGCTGTCGGAGTTGGTGAAGAGGTACTCCAGCTCCGCGGCGGTGTAGCGGTAGTTCACGTTGATCGGCACCGCGCGGATCTTGAGCAGGCCGACCATCGAGGTGACGTGCTCGACGCAGTTCTTGAGGAAGATCGCCACGTGCTCACCCGGCGCGACGCCGTGCGCCGCGAAGAGGTGGCCGACCTGGGTGGCCTCGCGGTCGAACTCGGCGTACGTCAGGTCGCGACCCTCGTAGGTGAGGGCGACCCGCTCGGGCACGGCGTCGGCGACGGTCTCGAACACGGAGGCCAGGTTGAACTTCATGCCTGGGCACGCTAGCCAGGATCCGGCCCGAATGTGAGCCGAGTCACGAAGAAACTGCAACGTGTTCTCGCGTGGCCGGGCTTCTTCGTCGGCCGTTCGTCGCGTGCGTCTCACCGGCCCCACGGGCCCCACCGTTGACGCGACCCCGACGCCCGGCCGAGCCCGAGCCCGAGCCCGGGACGGTCAGGTCCGGTCGACGAGCACCACGTCGAGCCGCTCCTGCAGGTCGGCGAACGACATGCCGTACGTCGCCAGCACGCCGACCTCGCCGCTCGGGTCGCCGACCTCGAAGACGCCGTGGTCGGTGTAGACCCGGCTGACGCAGGCGACGCCGGTCAGCGGGTAGCTGCACGCGGGGACCAGCTTGGGGCTGCCGTCGCGGCCGAAGAGCGTCATCATCACCCACACCGACCGGGCGCCGATGGCGAGGTCCATGGCGCCGCCGACGGCGGGGATGTCCTCGGGCCGGCCGGTGTGCCAGTTGGCCAGGTCGCCGGTGGCGGCGACCTGGTAGGCGCCGAGCACGCAGACGTCGAGGTGGCCGCCGCGCATCATCGCGAAGGAGTCGGCGTGGTGGAAGTAGGCGGCGCCGGGCAGCTCGGTGACCGGGACCTTGCCGGCGTTGGTGAGGTCGGCGTCGACCTGGTCGGGGGCGGCGGCGGGGCCCATGCCGAGCATGCCGTTCTCGGTGTGGAGGACGACGTCCTGCTCATCGGTGAGGTGGTCGGCGATCGTCGTGGGCTGGCCGATGCCGAGGTTGACGTAGGAACCGACGGGGATGTCGGCGGCGATCACCTTGGCCAGGTCGGCGGTGCGCAGCCGCTCGGCGGCGGAGGTCGGTGGCATCAGCGGGCTCCCTGCACGGTGTGGTGCTGCGGCTCGACGGCGACGACGCGGTCGACGTAGATGGACGGGGTGACCACGGCCTCGGGGTCGAGCGTGCCGGTGTCGACGACCTCGGTGACCTGCGCGATCGTCGTGGTCGCGGCGGTGGCCATGACCGGCCCGAAGTTGCGGGCGGTCTTGCGGTAGACGAGGTTGCCGCGCCGGTCGGCCCGGTGGGCGGCGATGAGGGCGTAGTCGCCACGGATGGGGTGCTCGAGGACGTGCTCGCGCCCGTCGATCACCCGGGTCTCCTTGCCCTCGGCGAGCGCGGTGCCGGCGGCGGTGGGGCTGAAGAACGCCCCGATCCCGGCGCCCGCGGCGCGCATCCGCTCGGCGAGGTTGCCCTGCGGGACGACCTCGAGCTCGATGCGGCCGGAGCGGTAGAGGTCGTCGAAGACGTAGGAGTCGACCTGCCGCGGGAAGGAGCACAGGATCCGGCGGACCCGCCCGGCCTTGAGCAGCGCGGCGAGGCCGACCTCGCCGTTGCCGGCGTTGTTGGCGACCACCGTCAGGTCGGTGGCGCCCTGGCGGATGAGGGCGTCGATGAGGTCGAAGGGCATGCCGGCGAGGCCGAATCCGCCGACCAGGACCGTCGAGCCGTCCTCGATCCCGGCGACCGCCTCGTCGACGCTGTCGTGCAGGGTGGTGCGGCCCATCAGGAGGCCTCCTCGTTCTCCAGGACGACGGCCAGGCCCTGGCCGACGCCGATGCAGATGGCGGCGACGCCCCAGCGCTGCCCGCGCTCGCGGAGCACCTTCGCCAGCGTCCCGACGACCCGGCCGCCGGAGGCGCCGAGCGGGTGGCCGAGCGCGATCGCGCCGCCGCGGGTGTTGACGATCTCCGGGTCGATGCCCCAGGCGTCGACGCACGCCAGCGACTGCACCGCGAAGGCCTCGTTGAGCTCCACCGCCCCGACCTGGTCCCAGCCGATGCCGGCCCGGGCGAGCGCACGGTTCGCGGCCTCGACGGGGGCGTAGCCGAACGCCTGCGGCTCCAGCGCGTACGCCGCCCGCCCGGCGACCCGCGCGAGCGGGTCGGTCCCGGTGAGCTCGGCGGCCGCGGCGGAGCCGAGCAGCACCGCGGAGGCGCCGTCGCTCAGCGGGGAGGCGTTGCCCGGGGTGATCGTGCCGTCCTTGCGGAAGGCCGGCTTGAGACCGGCGAGCTTCTCGGCCGAGGAGTCCGGACGGATGCCCTCGTCACGGGTGAGGTCGGCGCCCTCGACCGGGGCGACCAGGTCGTCGTAGAAGCCGTCCTCCCATGCCTGGTGGGCCAGCCGGTGCGAGCGCGCGGCGAACGCGTCCTGCCGCTCGCGGCTGATCCCGTGCTTGGCCTGGAGCTGCTCGTTGGCCTCGCCGAGGGAGACGGTCCACTCCTGCGGCATGGCGGGGTTGACCAGTCGCCAGCCGAGGGTCGTGGAGACCGCGGCGGTGTCGCCGGCCGGGAAGCCCTTGGCGGGCTTGGGGAGCACCCACGGCGCCCGCGACATCGACTCCACGCCGCCGGTGAGCACGAGGTCGGCGTCGCCGGTCTCGATCGTGCGGGAGCCGATCATCACCGCGTCGAGGCTGGAGCCGCAGAGGCGGTTGACGGTGGTGCCGGGCACGCTGACGGGGAGGCCGGCCAGCAGGGCGGCCATCCGGCCGACGTTGCGGTTCTCCTCGCCGGCGCCGTTGGCGTTGCCCCAGACGACGTCGCCGATCCGGGCGGGGTCGAGGCCGGGGGTGCGCGCGAGCAGCGCCCGGATCGTGGCGGCCGCGAGGTCGTCGGGTCGGACCGCGGACAGCCCGCCGGCGTACTTGCCGAACGGCGTGCGCACGGCGGCGTAGACGTAGGAGCTCATGGGCCGACCGTAGGTCCGGCCGCCATGATTGTGAAGTATCAGAATCGCGCACCATTGATATGTTGCGCGATATGGATTCGCTGCGCCAGCTCCGGTCGTTCGTCGCGGTCGCGGAGGAGAAGCACTTCGGCCGGGCCGCCGAGCGGCTGCACATCGCGCAGCCGCCGCTGTCCCAACAGGTACGTCGCCTGGAGGCCGAGCTCGGCGTCGAGCTGCTCGTCCGCACCACCCGCCGGGTCGACCTGACGCCGGCGGGCGCGGCGTACCTCCAGCGCGCCCGGGCGATCCTCGCCGCCGTCGACGACGCCGCCCACGAGGCCCGGCGGGCGGCTGCCGGCGTGGTCGGCCACCTGACGATCGGGTGCGTCGGGTCGGTGACCTACAGCCTGCTCCCGGCGCTGGCCCGGCGGCTGAGCGAGGACCTGCCCGGGGTCGACGTCTCCTTCCGCGGCGAGATGCTCGCCGCGCCGCAGGTCGAGGCGCTGCGCGAGGGCGCGATCGACCTCGCCCTGCTCCGGCCGCCGGTCACCGACGGCAGCCTGGTGGCCACCCCGCTGCGGCGCGACCGGCTCGTCGTCGCCGTGCCCGAGGACCACCCGCTGGCCGCCCGGCGCCGGCTGCGGGTCGCCGACCTCGCCGGTGTCGACCTCATCGTGCACGCCTCCGACCGGCGCTCGGCGATGTACGACGTCGTGCGCGGCCTGTGCCGCGACGCCGGCTTCGAGCCGACCGTGCGCCACGAGGTGGGGGAGACCTCGACCCTGGTGGCCGGCGGCCTGGGGGTGGCGGTCGTGCCGGAGCCGGTGCAGGCGCTCCCGCTCAGCGGGGTGGTCTACGTCCCGCTGACCCGCCCGACCACCCGGGTCGACCTCCTCGCCGCACACCGGGCCGACCGCGACGAGCCGCACCTGCGCGCCGCCCTCGACATCGTCCGGCGGCTCGCCGCCGAGCCGCACGGCCGCTGAGCCCCTCCGCCGGCCCGCCCTGCAGCGGGGGTCGTGTGCCTGAGGTCGCGCTCGGCAGCGTCGTGGGGCACACGACCGCGCGACCCGGCCGCGCCGGCCCGGCCCGCGCAGGTCAGCCGCGCCGGCCCGGCCCGGCCCGCGCAGGTCAGCCGCGCGCGGCGAGGTGGTCGCCGATGATCCAGCCGAAGCCGAAGGCCGAGAGCAGGCCGTTGCCGGAGGAGTAGCCCGAGGACGACGGGCCGGCGAGCCCGCAGGCGGTGCCGCCGCCGGCGTACAGGCCGGGGACGGGGGAGCCGGCGGGGCCGAGGACGCGGCCGGTGGTGTCGACGACGGCGCCGCCCTGGGTGGCGAGGACGCCGTGAGTGACCCACGCGAGGTGGTACGGCGCGGCGAGGGCCCGGCGGCCGGGGAGCGGCTCGAGGGCGGCGGCCGCGGCGTCGGGGGCGACCCCGAGGGCGGCGGCGAGGGCGGGCAGGTCGGGGAGGTCGCGGATCGCGCCGGCGGCCAGGCTGTCGCGCATCATCTCCGAATGCCGGGTGGCGTCCATCGCCTCGGCGTCCCACACCATCGCGGCCCGCTCGCCGGGCTGGTCGCGCAGGACGCCGGCCATCGAGGAGTACCCGTGGGCCTCCTCGTCGACGAACCGGCGGCCCTCGGCGTCGAGGAGCACCGCGCCGTTGAAGGGCAGCGCGGGGGAGACCCGCGTCCCGTGGTCGACGACGACCAGGCCGCTGCGCAGGCAGGCGCCCATGTTGCGGAAGGTCGCGCCGAGGGAGGCCAGCCACGGCAGCGCCGAGCCGGTCGCGCTGGAGACGCCGCCGTAGAAGGGGGTGCCGAGGTCGGCGCAGTGCTCGGCCATCAGGGCCGGCGCGGCGGCGAACCCGTCGGTGGCCAGCACGACCGAGCCGGCGCGGACGCGCTGGCGCTCACCGTTCTGCTCCACGACGAGGCCGGTGACCGCGCCGTCCTCGACCACGAGCTCGACGACCGGGGCCTCGTCGACGAAGGCGACGTTCGGCAGGTCGGCGAGCGCGGCCCGCAGGTGCGCCATGAGCCGGCCGCCGCCCAGCCGGCCGACGTCGGTGTGCAGCCGCGGCACCGACATCCCCGCGCGCGGCATGTCCGCGCCGATCTCGACCGGGTAGCCGAGCTCGTCGGCGAGCCACTCGACCAGCAGCGGCGCCACGTCGCACAGCGCCCGCACCACCGGCGCCCACTCCTCGTCGCCGCTGGCCGCGAGGATGTCGGCGGCGTGCCGGGCGGGGGAGTCCTCGATGCCGGCTTCACGCTGGAACCGGGTCCCTCCAGCGGCAAGACTGCCGCTGGAGATGGCGGCGTTGCACCCCTCCCGCACCGACCGCTCGAAGACCGCGACGACCAGGTCGGGGTCGCGGGCGGCGCGCAAGGCGGTCATCACCCCGCAGGCCCCGCCGCCGGCGACGGCCACGTCGACCTCGAGGTCCCACGCGGCCGGATCGAACGCGAACGAGGCCGGCCCGGCGGCGCTCACCCGAGCGCCTCCGGCAGCCCGTAGAACGCGCGGGCCGCGTCGACGACCTCGCGCGCGGGCCGGGAGGAGTGGAACCCGACGCGGGTCGGGTGCAGCCCGGTCGCGGCGTGCTGGGCCGCGCGCAGCTCCGCGACCCGCACGCACGTGCCGAGCGAGTCGAGCACCGGCACGTCGTCGACCCGGTGCACGCCCTGGTCGGCGAGGAACACGTTGAGCGGCCCCTCGCCGGGCACGAGGACGTCGGCGCCCTCGGCGATCGCCCGCCGCGCGGCGTCGGTGAACGCCGCGAGCAGCGGGCCGGGGTCGGCGTACGCGGCCATCACGTCGGTGAACCCCGCGGCGACCTGCACGATCGGCCCGACGAGGGCCTCGAGCCGGTAGTGCGCGACGTTGCGCCGCAGCTGCGGGGTGAGCGCCTCGATGAAGTTCACGATCCCGACCCGCTGGCCGAGCAGGCCGGCCATCAGCAGCGAGGTGTGCCCGAACGCGACGACCGGGATGTCGACCAGCGAGCGCACCTCCTCATAGGCGGTGTCGGGGATCGTGGCGATGAGGAACGCGTCGTACCCCTCGTCCTGCGCGCGCAGCGCCGCGTGCACGAACTGCTCCTTGTGCAGCCCGGCGAGGTAGGCGTGGCCGATGTGGGTGCCGGGGTACGCCGAGGGGTAGGTGCCGGCCCGCATGCCGTGCAGGTCGATGGTGGTGCCGGGCGCGGCCTGGGAGGTCAGGTGCCGGGCGAGCGCGGCGCGGTAGTGCGGCACGTCGTCGAGCACGGTGAAGCTCTGGTGCCAGATCCTCATGCCGACGCCCCCGCCGGGAGACCCGCAGGCAGACCCGCCAGCGCCGCCTCGCGCCCGGCGATCCGGCCGAACGTCGCGCCGCGCAGCACCGAGGTGGAGCCGGTGTAGTTGGAGTAGTAGAGCCCGGTCAGCTCGCCCGCGGCCCACAGCCCGGTGATCGGGCGCCCGTCGCGGTCGACGACCTCGGCGGCGGGGGTGGTCTTCAGCCCGCCGAAGGTGAAGACGTTCGCAGCCATGACGGGGTAGGCCTCGAACGGCCCCTCGGCGATCGGGCGCGCCCAGTTCGACTTCGCCGGGGCCAGCCCGGTCGTGGCGAGCCCGTCGGGCGCGTGGTGGTCGAAGCCGGCGGGGTCCGGGCAGGCGGTGTTGTACGCCGCGACGGTGCGCGCCAGCGCCTCGGGCGGCACGCCGATGCGCGTGGCCAGCTCGGCGATCGTCGCGCCGCGCACCGGCGGCTGGTCGGTGCGGATGCCGGCGCGCAGGTTCGGCACGGCGAGGCCCTGCTGGTCGAGCACGACCCAGGCGACGCCGCGCTCCTGGGCCTGGATGTCGCGGGTGGTGCGCTCGTACCAGGCGTCGACCGGGCCGCGCGCCTCGTCGACGAACCGCTCGCCGGCGGCGTTGACCAGCACGCCGTGGGGGAAGCAGAAGATCGCGGCCTCGGGCTCACCGGAGCGCGGGTCGACCGGCTCGGCGTGGAAGAGGGAGAAGTTGCCGGCGGTGGCGGCGCCGAGGGCGAGCGCCATCTCCAGCCCCTCGCCCTTGTTGTAGCCCCCGCCGCGGGCGACCGGGCGCGTGGTGAGCGCCTTGTCCCCGTGGTAGCGCGCCATCAGCTCGGCGTTGCCCTGGTAGCCACCGGAGGCGAGGACGACGCGACCGCGGACCTCCACCGGACCGTCGGCGGTGCGGGCAAGCACGCCGACGACGGCGCCGTCGGCGTCGGTCAGCAGCTCGCGGGCGGTGGTCTCGAAGTGGAAGGTCACACCGAGGCCGCGCGCGGCCCGGCCCATCGTCTCCACGATCGCCAGCCCGCCGCCGACCGGCGCCATCCGGGTGGTGGAGGTGGTGAGGAACGGGGTGGGCAGCGCGTCGAAGCGCATCCCGTGCCCGCTCATCCACGCCAGCGTCGCGGGCGCGTGCGCGGCCAGCTCGGCGACGTAGTCGGGGTCGACGAGGTGGAGGGCGCGGTAGAGGCCGCTGCGCCGCTCGGGCGCCGCGGCGGCCTCGTGGACGACGCTGGGGTCGGGGTGGCCCATGAAGTCCTCGACCAGGGTGTCCTCGAGCCCGTCGGCGGTCTCCTCCAGCGAGCGCATCCGGAGGAAGGCCTCGGTGTAGCGGGTGTTGCCGCCGGTCTCGGCCTCGGTGGCCCGGTCCAGCAGCGCGACGCGCGCGCCCTGCTCGGCGGCCGAGCAGGCCGCGGTCAGCCCGGCGACGCCGCCGCCGACGACCACGACGTCGTACGTCGCCACGGGCTGCGCCGCGCTCATGCCAGGCTCCCCAGCAGCTCCTCGGCGGAGGTGACCGTGCCGAAGAGCGGCAGCATGTTCGCGACCGAGAACTCGTGGAAGTCGGGGCGGAACGAGGCGCACATGTCCTCCACGACCGTCACCTGGAGCCCGGCGTCGCTGGCGTGCCGGGCGGCGGACTCCACGACCAGGTTGGTCGCGACGCCGCCGAGCACGACCTCGCCGACGCCCTCGGCGGCCAGCACCTGCAGCAGCGGGGTGCCGACGAAGGGGTCGACGCAGCCCTTGTCGACGACCGGCTCGCCGGGCAGCGGCGCGAGCGCCTGCACGATCTTGGCCTCGGGGGAGTCGGTGAGCATCGCGCGCTGGTCGGGGTAGGCGTCGAAGCGGGCGAGCCGGTTGGTGCGCAGGACGTAGCTGGGGTCGAAGGCCAGCCGGACGTGCACGACCAGCCAGCCGGCGGTGCGGGCCGCGGCGAGCACCTTCTCGGCGGTGACGAGGACGCCGCGCTCGGCGACCTGGGCGGCCAGCGGGGGCATCCGCAGGTGCGGGCCCTCCTCGCACAGCGCGACCTGGTAGTCGAGCAGCAGCAGGGCCTTGCGGGAGTGGGTCATCGGGGTTCCTGGTTCTTCTCGGGGTGGTGGGGAGCAGCGGGAGTGGAGGGGCGGGGTCTCACCAGGCCGACCAGCCGCCGTCGACGTAGACGACCTGGCCGGTGACGTAGGCGGAGGCGCGGGAGGCGAGCAGCAGCAGCGGGCCGTCGAGGTCGCCGTCGAGGTCCCCGAGGCGGCCGAGCATCGTGCGCTGGGAGAACCACGCGAGGCGCTCGGGGTCCTCGCCGAGCGGAGCGGTCATCTTGGTGGGGTAGAAGACGCCCGGCGCGAGGCAGTTGACGGTGACGCCGCTCGGCCCGAGCTCGGCGGCCAGGGCGCGGGTCACGTTGAGCACGCCGGCCTTGGAGGCGTAGTACGCCGACTCCGGGACCGGCCCGACGCGCTCGGCGTACACCGTGGTCAGGTTGACGATCCGGCCGCGTCCGGCGGCGGCCATCACCCGGCCCGCGGCGCGGTCGACCAGCCAGGTGCCGGTCAGGTTGACCCGCACCACCCGCTCGAACTCCTCCGGCGTGGTCTCGTCGTAGGGCTTGCGCAGCATCAGCCCGGCGGCGTGGACCAGCACGTCGAGCCGGCCGTGGTCGGCCAGCACCCGCGTGACGAGCGCGTCGACCGACGCCTCGTCGGTGACGTCGACGGCGTGGTCGACCGCGCTCGGGTCGATGTCGGCGGTGACCACGGTGGCGCCCCGGTCGGCCAGGGTGCGGGCGGCCCGCTCGCCGAGCCCGCCGGTGGCGGCGCCGACGACGAGGGCGACCTCGCCGGTGAGGTCGAAGGGGTCGGCGAGGGCGGGGCTCGCGGGGCTCACCATGTCAGCCCGCTCTCCTCGGCCGCGGCGGCGGCGCCGGCGATCCGGCCGAAGATGCCGGCCTTGCCGATGGAGGTGCCGGTCATGTAGCCGGCGCCGTGGAAGCCGCCGACCACCTCGCCGGCGGCGTACAACCGCTCGATCGGCTCGCCGAGCACGTCGACCACGCGCATGGTGGTGTCAACGGTGAGCCCGCAGTACGTCGCCAGCACGACCGTGCCGGAGGGGTGGGCGTAGAACGGCGGCCGGTCCAGCGGCAGCAGGTCGCCGACCGTGCTGGACAGCGCCCGGCGGCCGAGCTGGTCGGGCTCGCCGTCGCGGATGCGCCGGTTGTAGTCCTCGACCGTCGCGATGAGCGAGCCCTCGGGCAGCCCGACGGCCGCCTCGAGCTCGGCGACGGTCTCCCCGCGCAGCAGCATCCCGGCCCGCTCGCGGCCGGCGAACTCATAGATCGGCACCTCGTCGTTGCTGGCCGCCATCACCTGGGCGTCGAAGACCTGCCAGGTGGTGACGCCGGGCTGGGCGAGCGCGGCGTCGCCGATCTCCTTGTAGGGCAGGGACTCATCGACGAAGCGGCGGCCCTCGCAGTTGACCGCGATCGCGCCCTTGTAGACCGCGAGGATGCCGGTGCCGTCCTCGCCGGGGTGCGGGCGGTGGTAGATGCCGTAGGTGCCCTTGACGTACGGCGTGTCCACGACGCCGGCGCCGAGCTGCCAGGCCAGCAGCATCCCGTCGCCGGTGCAGCCGGGACCGCCGGCGTGCAGGGCGTGCTCGAGCTGCGGGGCGAACCGCGCGAGCAGCTCGGGGCTGCGGGAGAAGCCGCCGGTGGCCACGACGACCGCGTCGGCGTCGATGCGGTGCGGGCCGGCGGGCCCGTCGACCTCGACGCCGACGACGCGGCCGTCCTCGCGCAGGATCCGGCGGGCCGCGGTCCCGGTGACCAGCCGCGCGCCGAGCCGGCCGGCGGCCTTGAGCAACCCGGTGAGCATGCCGGTGGTGTCGGTGGGGTGGGAGCGCGGCACCGACTGCCCGGAGGCGGCGTGCACCTCGCCGTACCGCACGCCGTGGCCCTTGAGCCAGCGGTAGGTGTCGAGCTGGTGGTCGCAGTAGAGGTCGACCAGCGCCTCGTCGCTGCGGTGCTTGCCGGTCTCGAGCAGGTCCTTGCGCAGCAGCTCGACGGAGTCGGCGATGCCCTGGGCGGCCTGCTCGTCGGTCCCTGCGTACGCCGACAGGCCGGCGGAGCGGACGGTCGAGCCGCCGATCTCGTCGGTCTTCTCCAGCATCACGGCGTACTGCCCGGCCTCGGCGGCCGCCAGCAGCGCGGCGCACCCGGCGAGCCCGGAGCCGAGCACGAGCACGCCGACCCGGTCGGGCAGCTCGGTGGCGTGGGGGAGCCCGGCGATCACGACCGGACCCCCGGCGCGCTCCAGGGCCGGTCGTAGTGCGCCTCGGCCGCGCCGAACTCGGGCAGGTGGAAGAGCTCCTGGCGCTCCTGCCAGGTGGCCATCGCCTCCGCGCGGGACGCGGTCTCGCCGGTGGCGGCGAGGTGGGCGAGCGCGTCGCGGCCGGCGCTGAGCATCGAGCGCATGAGGTAGTTGGCGAACAGCGCGACGTCGAAGCCGAGCGCGGCGTACTCCGCCAGCGGCAGCTGGGGGGTCTTCCCGCCCTCGACGACGTTGACGACGAGGGGGAGGCCGGCGAGCTCGGTGCCGACCCGGGCGAGCTCCTCGACGCTGCGGGGCGCCTCGACGAAGAGCACGTCGGCGCCGGCCTCCGCGTAGGCGTGGGCGCGCTCGATCGCGGCGTCGAGGCTCTCGGCGCTGCGGGCGTCGGTGCGGGCGACGAGGACCATCGCCTCGTCGGTGCGGGCCTCGAGCGCGGCGGCGATCTTGGCCTGCATGTGCGCGGCCGGGATCAGCCGGTGGTCGTCGAAGTGCCCGCAGCGCTTGGGCATCTCCTGGTCCTCCAGCTGCAGCGCGGCGGCGCCGGCCCGCTCGAGCAGGCGCACGGTGCGCATGGTGGCCAGCGGCCCGCCGTACCCGGTGTCGGCGTCGACGACGACGGGCAGGACCGTGGACTCGGTGAGCCGGGAGACGTGGTCGACGACCTCGCCGAGGGAGATCAGCCCCAGGTCGGGGACGCCGTGCTGGGCGTTGGCCAGGCCGGCGCCGGTGGCGTAGACGGCCGCGAACCCCGCCTGCTCGGCGAGCCGGGCGCCGAGGGCGTCGGTGACGCCGGGGAGCACCAGCGGGCCGGGGCCGCCGAGGGCCGCGCGCAGGGCGAGCCGGCGCTCGTGGGCGCTCGGCATCCGGCCGACGCCGGTGAGCGCGTCGGCCCAGGGGCCGGGCCGGGGACCGGGCTCGGCGTCAGGTCGGGGATCGGTGGGGTCCCGGTGGGGCGGGACGGGCAGGGCGGGCAAGCGGACCTCCTGGCTGGTGTCCGAGCAGGCTGGCACCGCGGGGCCCGGGCAGCCTCGGCCCACGGTCCGCCTGACGGCACGGGACAGGAGGGGCCGGGGCCGGCACCGGGGTTTGATCCGAGCACCACCGCACGTCCCACCCCGAGCAGGAGGCACCACTGATGAGCGTCGAGCTGACCGAAGAGGGCACCAGCCGCTTCGTCCAGACCAGGTCCTGGAAGTTGCACTACAACGAGGCCGGCGAGGGCCACCCGGTGATCCTGATGCACGGCAGCGGCGCCGGCGCGACGGGTTGGAGCAACTTCCGCCCCAACATCGGCCCGCTGTCGGAGAAGTTCCGGGCCATCGCCTGGGACGCCCCCGGCTGGGGCAAGTCGGACTCGGCGCCCTCCGACGCCTACGACCACCCCGAGGCCGTCATCGAGCTGATGGACGAGCTGGGCATCGAGAAGGCCGCGCTCGTCGGCAACTCGATGGGCGGGATGATCGGCCTCGCCGTCGCCGCGCGGCACCCCGAGCGGGTCTCGCACCTGATCACCATGGGCCCGGGCAGCTTCCTGGACCTGCCGACGCTCTTCGGCGCCGGCGACGGCCCCAGCGAGGGCCTGAAGATCCTCTTCGAGGGCTACCGCAACCCGACCCCGGAGGTGATGAAGAAGCTCGTCGACATCATGGCCTTCTCCCCGGAGTTCGCCACCGACGAGCTCGCCAAGCTCCGCTCGGACTCCGCGCTCTCCCGGCCCGACCACCTGGAGAACTTCCTGAAGGGGATGGCCGCCGGCCGCGGCCCGGTCTCCAGCCCGGCCACGCCCGCCGAGGTCCGCTCGATCACCGCGCCCTCGCTGCTCATCCACGGCCGCGACGACCGCGTCGTCCACTTCGAGCACTCCCTGCGCCTGGTCTCGATGATCGCTGACTCCCGCCTGGTGCTGCTCAACCGCTGCGGCCACTGGGCGCAGATCGAGCACGCCGCCGAGTTCAACCGGCTCGTCGCCGACTTCGTCGAGAACAACTGAGGTCGGGGACCGTGCACGAGGTGCTGAGCCGGGTCGAGGAGGCCGCCGAGGTCTTCGCGGCCACGGCTGCCGAGAGCGAGGAGCTGGGTCGGCTGAGCGACGTCTCGGCCAAGCAGCTGCGCGACGCCGGGGTCATCCGGATGCTCCAGCCCCGTGAGTACGGCGGCGACGAGGCGCACCCGGTCGACTTCTTCGAGACGGTCCTCGCGGTCGGATCGCGGTGCGGCTCGGCGGGGTGGGTCGCCGGCGTGGTCGGCGTGCACCCCTGGCAGCTGGGCCAGTGGGACCGGCGCCTCCAGGAGGAGCTGTGGGGCGAGGACCCCGACACGTGGATCGCCTCGCCGTACGCCCCGATCGGGCGGGCGCGGAAGGTCGAGGGCGGCTACCGCTTCAGCGGGCGCTGGCCCTTCTCCTCGGGCACGGACCACTGCGACTGGATCATCCTCGGTGGCATGGTGGTCGACGAGGAGGGCACGGTCCTCGACCCCACCCCGTGGAACTTCGTGCTGCCCCGGGCGGACTACGAGATCCACCACGACTCCTGGGACGTCGTGGGCCTGCGCGGCTCGGGCAGCAAGGACGTCTCGGTCCGCGACGCGTTCGTCCCCGACTACCGGGTGAACACCCCGGGCAACTTCGAGGACGGCTACCAGGCCGGCCTCGTGGGGCGCGACGCGGTGACCTACCAGGTGCCGTTCGGGACGATCTTCCCCGCCGCCATCAACTGCGCGACGCTCGCGATGGCCGAGGGCGCGCTGGCGGCGTTCGTCGACTTCACCCGCGGCCGGGTCACCGGGCGCGGGCCGGCGGCGGTCTCCGACCCCGTCCAGCTCGTCGCGCTGGGGGAGGCCGCGGCCGACATCCACGCCAGCCGGGTGCAGTTCCTCGACGACTGGAAGCGACTGGTCGACGTGGTCGAGGCCGGCGACCGGCTCACCCGCGAGCAGCGGATCGCCGTACGCCGCAACGGCGTGCGCGCCGTGCGCCGCTCGGTCGACGCCGTGGACCGGCTGTTCATGAACGCCGGCGGCGGGGCGCTCCAGCACAGCCAGCCCCTCCAGCGGTTCTGGCGCGACCTGCACGCCGGGATGAACCACATGTGCAACGTCGCGCACCCGCTCTACCAGGCCTACGGTCACGACCTGTTCGGGCTCGAGGTCGACCCCTTCGGGTGGTGAGCGGACCCGCGGGCACGTCGTCCGGGGCGGGGCGGAAGACTGCCCCCGTGCAGGACGAGGAGGACGTGCCCGCGGGGGCCTACCAGGTCCTCGCGGTCGTCTTCCTGGCGACCGTCGTGATCTCGTTGAGCTCCACGATGCTCACCATCGCGCTGCCGAGCATCGCCGCCGACCTCGACGCCACCGCGTCCGGCACCGGCTGGGCGCTGACGGCGTACCTGCTCACCAACACCGCCTCGACGATGTTGATGGGCCAGGTCGCCGACAGCGTCGACCGGCGGCGGATGTTCCTCGCCGGCCTCGCGGTCTTCACCGTCACCAGCGCCGCGCTCTCCCTCGCCGACAGCGTGCCCGTGCTGGTCGCGCTGCGGGCCACGCAGGGGATCGGCGCGGCGATGCTGCTGTGCAACGCGGTCGCCGTGCTGGTCGCGATCTTCCCCGGGCGGCTGCTCGGGCGGGCGATGGGCGTCTACCTCGCCGGCTTCTCGATCGCCCAGGTCGCCGGCCCCGCCGCCGGCGGCATCGTCACCGCGACGATCGGCTGGCGCTACCTCTTCCTCCTCAGCGTGCCGGTCTGCCTGCTGGCGCTGGTCTGGGCCCACCGCGCGCTGCGCCGGCTCCCCGAGGTCCCGCGCGGGCGGCTGCGGGTCGACGTCCCGGGCAACGTGACCGCGGCGCTGCTGCTGGTCCTGCTGCTCGGCGCGGTCACCGTCGCGCCCGACCGCGGCTGGTCCGACCCCTGGGTGCTCGGCTCGCTCGCGCTCGGCATCGCCCTGCTGCCGGTGCTGGTCGCGGTGCAGCTGCGGGCGGCGTACCCCGTCCTGGACCCGGCGCTCTTCCGCGACCCGCCCTTCGCCCGCGGCATGCTCGCCGGCTTCCTCGTCTCCTCCCCGCGGCTGGGCATCGTGGTCGCCTCGGGCCTCTACTTCCAGGGCCTGCGCGGCGCGTCCGCGCTCGAGGCGGCCGGGCACGTGACGGTGGCGGCCGGCGGCCTCACCGTCGGCGCGCTGGTCGCCGACGGCCTCGCCCGCCGGTACGGCGCCCGCCGGGTCTCCGCGATCTCGGCGGCGCTCTCCGTGGTCGGCCTGCTGGTGCTGGTGTGGGCGGTCGGCGCGGGCGCCGACGGGTCGCGCGACGACGCCTTCACGATCGGGCTGCTGGTCGTGGGCCTGGGCACCGGCGTCTTCCACCCGATCAACGTCAGCTCGATCATGCGCGGCGTCCCCGCGGAGCGGGCCGGCACGGTCAACGCCGTCCGGGTGACGCTGCAGAGCACCAGCCTGGCGCTCGCCTCGGCGGCGGCGGTGGCCTCGGCGGTCGCATTCGTCGGGCCCGCCGCGGCGGCGTCGTTCGTCTCCGGCGACCCCGCGGGGCTCTCGGCCGCCGACGTGGAGGGGATCGTGCTGGGCCACCAGCTGCTCTTCGCGGCGTTCGCGGTGCTCGTGGTGGCCGGCGGCCTGGTCACGGTGTCGGGCCGGGGGCGGGCGGCCGACGCCGAGGAGCCCGGCGAGGTCGACGAGGTGGCCCTCGCCGCCGCCGCGGCCGACGCGGCGGCGGTCGGGGCTCAGCCCCGGTAGTCCCGCCCGATCGCCTCGGCGGCGCTGCGCACCTCGGCCACGACGGTGGCCGGGTTGAACCGGGTGGCCGGGCCGGAGACGGAGATCGCGGCGACCGCGCGGCCGGCGGCGTCGAGGACCGGGACGGCCGCGCAGACCAGGCCGAGCTGGATCTCCTCGCGGTCGAAGGCGACGCCGTCGGCGTGCACGCGGGAGAGCTCCTGGAGGAAGCGCGCGGGGTCGGCGACGGAGTAGCGGGTGCGGCGCACGAGCCCGCCGTCGAGGACTGCGCGGATCGCGTCGCGGCCGCTGAAGGCGAGCATCGCCTTGCCCAAGGCCGAGCAGCTGGCGGGCATCCGCCCGCCGACGGTGCTGGCGACCTGGACGGCGTCGTGGCCCTGGATCTTCTCCAGGTAGACCACCTCGGTGCCCTCGAGGACCGCGAGGTTGACCAGCCGCTGGGTCCGCACGAGCAGCTGGCCCAGGTGCGGGGCCGCGACGTCGCGCAGGCCGCGCGGGCGGCACAGCGGCACGCTGTTGCCGAGCTCGAAGAGGTGGCGGCCCAGGCAGTAGTCGCGGCCGATCCGCTCGACGTACCCGCCGTGCTCGAGGTGGGTCAGCAGCCGGAAAGCCGTCGACTTCGGCACGCCGGCCCGCCGGGCGATCTCGCTGACGCCCAGCACCCCGCCGGCCGCGCCGCGGAACGCGTCGAGCAGCTGGAGGGCCTTCATCACCGACGGCGTGGCCTGCTTGTCGTCCTCGACGACGGCCTCGGGTGTGGGGCCGGCGACGGGAGTGGCGGTGGCGCCGGACCGGTCGGTCTCGGGAGCGAAGGTGGTCATGGTGCTCTCCTGACTCGCGGCGTGACCGCGATCACCTTGTGGTGCGTGTCACTGTAGTGATCGATACAGGGAACGTCCAGGACTTCGGACAACATGTCCTCCCACTCAGCGGAATGCCGCGCCTGTGCCTGCCGCCGGGACGCTAGGGCGCGGCCGATCGGCGTAGTGATCGCTCCACAGAAGTCCGCCGAGACCGCCCTTCCTGCCCGCCGACTGGGCACCTTTGACGGGCCGAGTCGGCACCTGTGGCGCGCCGAGAACGCACTTCCGGCGCCGTCCGGCAGGAAGTGCGGACTCGGCCGTCCAGAAGTGCCGACTCGGCCGGTCAGAAGTGCCTACTCGGCGGGGCAGGGGTCAGAGGGTTGCGGCGCCGGCCTCGGCGCAGGCGACGTCCTGGTCGGGGTGGGCGCCACTGACGCCGACGGCGCCGACGGTCCGCCCGTCCCGGGTCAGCGGTACGCCGCCGGGCAGGGTGGTGAACCGGTGGGGGAGCTGGTCGTCGACCAGGTCGGCCAGCTCGGGGTACGCCGTGCGGAGGTCGCCGAGCGCGGCGGTCGGCGCGGCCATCGCGGCCGCGGTGGCGGCCTTCGCGCGGGCCACCCCGGGGGTGAACCAGGACGCCCCGTCGTCGCGGAGCACCACCAGGTCGGCGCCGCGCGCGTCGACGACCGCCACGCTGACGCGCACCCCGGCGGCCCGGGCCGCGGCGAGGGCGGCCTGCGCGACCGCCTCTGCGGCAGACAGGTCGAGATCAGGGGCGAGGTCGCTCACGAGGCGCCCACCTCCGACGCAGGCACGGAGGAGGCGGCGTCGAGCATCGTGACGAGCAGCTCGGTGAAGACCCCGACGTCCCAGGTCGGCTCGTCGAGCTGGTTGGAGAAGAACAACCCGTCGGAGAGGGCCATCGTCAGCAGGCCGAGCGCGTCGGCGGTGCCGGGCAGCGCGTCGGGGCCCAGGACCTGCGCGAACCACTGCTCCTGCACCAGCCGCGCCTGCCGGCGGACGCCGACGAAGCGGGCCCGCGCCGCGGGCGGCTGCTCGCGGCGCAGCAGCAGGAGCAGGTGGCCCAGCCGCAGGAACAGCGGCCGCTCGGCCAGGCTGCGCAGGCTGACCGCGAAGTGGTCGCGCAGCTCGTCCTGCCAGCGGGTGCCGGGGTCCGGCGGCAGCCAGGCCGGCTGGGCGACGTACCACTCCTGGTAGGAGTGCTCGATGGCCGACGCGAGCAGGTCGTCCTTGTCCTTGAAGTGCCAGTAGAGCGAGCTCGCCGGCAGGCCCGCCTGCTCGCAGATCCGGGCGATGCCCGCGCCGTCGTACCCGCTGGCGGCGGCGACGTCGGCGGCCGCGCGCAGCAGCTTCTCCCGCCCGGAGTCGGGGTCGGCGACGACGAGGCGGACGGGCGGGACGCGCCGGCCGGTACGTCGCGGCGCCGGCTCGTCGGCGACCAGGTGCCGGGCCGCGGCGGCGAGGCCGCGGGCGAGCGCCTGGACCAGCGGTCCGAGGTCCTCCTGGACGTCGGACTGGTGGGCGAGGAACAGCCCGTCGGTGCTGGCGACGGTGAGCAGCGCGAGGGTGTGCGCGTGGGCGGCCGTGCCGGGGGTGGCGCCGAGCTGGGCGTGCCACCACGAGACGAGCCGGGCGATCGCCCGCTCGCGGACGTCGAGGAAGCGTTCGCGGGGGCCGCTGCCGACGGCCGGGCCGGTCTCCAGGGCGAGCAGCAGGCCCATCCGCCAGAAGTCGGGGTCCTCGTCGAGCGCCCGGGTGGTGCGGCGGAGCTCGCGCAGCACGCGGTCCTCGAGCGGCGCCTCGGGGTCGTGGTCGAGCCAGAGCGACTGCTCGTCGGCGAAGCGGCGGTAGCCGTGGTCGAGGGCGTCGGCGAGCAGCTCGTCCTTGTTGCGGAAGTGCCAGTAGACCGAGCTGGCCGGCAGCCCGCTCGCCTTGGTCACCTTCGCCATCGTGGTGCCGACGTAGCCGCGCTCGCCCGCGATCTGCAGCGTCGCGTCGAGGATCGTCCGTCGGGACGCCTCGCCCTGCGAGTGCTGACGGGTGGTCTTGCGTGCCATGGCTCCGCTCCGGGTGGGGGTGCCGCACGGCGGCGGCGCCAGTCTAGTGAGGGGTGCGGGCGCGGCCGCGGGCGTCGGGGCCGAGCCGCGGCAGGATCACCAGCACCAGGGCGAGCAGCGCGCCGACCCCGGCGGTCGCCATGGTGATGCCCATCAGGGGCCCGGAGACCCCGCCGATCGAGACCAGCGGCGGGACCGCGGCGCCGAGGAGGAACTGGCTGGCGCCGAGCAGCGCGGCGGCGGAGCCGGCGTCGGCGGCGTGCGGCGTGAGGGCGAGCGCGGTGCTGTTGCCGAACGACATGCCGAGCCCGGCGAGCACCAGCCACATCGGCACCACGACGACCGCGAGCGGCGCGTCGAGCGCGAACGCCACGGCCAGGGCCACCGACGCGCCCGCGATGAGGAGCACCCCGGCCCGCAGCAGCGCCGCGGGGCCGACCTGGCCCACCAGCCGGGCGCTGACCTGGCTGCCGACGATCATGCCGGCGGCGTTGGCGCCGAAGACCCAGGCGTAGGCGACCGGGCCGAGGCCGTAGTCGTCCTGGAGCACGAAGGAGCTCATCGAGATGTAGCCGAAGAGCACCACGCCGAACAGCGCGCTCATCACGAGGAACCCGCGGAACCGGGTGTCGGCGACCAGGCGGCGCAGCGCCCGGCGGCGCACCGGGGCCTGGCTGGGCGTCCGCGCCGGCCGGGTCTCGTGCAGCACCAGGCAGGAGGCCGCGACCAGCAGCGCCCCGACGACGCCGAGGAAGACGAAGATCCCGCGCCAGTCGGTCACCGCGAGCAGCTGCCCGCCGAGCATCGGGCCGAGCACGGGCGCCAGGCCCATGACCAGCATCAGGTCGGAGAAGACCTTGGCGGCCCGCGCGCCGTCGTACACGTCGCGCACGATGGCGCGGGCGACCACCATCGCCGCGGCGCCGGCGAGGCCCTGGACCAGCCGCAGCGCGAGCAGCACCCACACGTTCGTGGCGACCGCGCACAGCAGCGAGGTGATGGTCAGCACGACCACGCCCCACCGCAGCGGACGCATCCGGCCGACCCGGTCGCTCCAGGGCCCGGCGACCAGCTGCCCGAGCGCGAGCCCGACCAGGCAGACCGACATCGTCAGCTGCGCCATCGCCTCGGAGGTGCCCAGCGACCGGGCCAGGTCCGGCAGTCCGGGCAGGTAGAGGTCGGTCACCAGCGGCGCGACCGCGGTGAGCGCGCCGAGGGTGATCAGCACGGCACGGGAGAGCTCGGCCGGGGCGGCAGCCGGAGCGGGAGCGGTGCGCTGCGGGGTCGTGTCCTGGTCGTCGGTGGGGGAAGCGGTCACGGCTGCATTTTCTCGGGTGGCCCGGCGGCGTACGACGGCGGTGTGCCTGTCCGCGGCACGGCCGGCCGGGTCGGGGCCGGCGGTCCGCGGAGCGGCACGCGGTGCTGTGTGACACGCGCCACGACGTTCCAAGGTCGGCTCGTTCTCGGGCGAACACCACCGACGACCACCACCCAGCGGCCGCAGCGGCCGCGCACGGCAAAGGACAACCACATGTCACCTCATCGTCACCTCGTCCGGCGGGGCGCGGCACTGCTCGCGACCGCGGCGCTCGTGGGCATGCTCGGCGCCTGCGCCCAGGACAACGTCCAGGCCGACAGCGGCAGCGGCGGCAACGCCGAGGACAGCGCGAGCGGCATCGCGAAGGCCGAGGAGTTCATCGCGGGGATGGGTGCGGAGGTCACCGACTACCCCGCGGAGCCCGCGCTCTCCTCGACGCCCGACCTGGCCGGCAAGAAGGTCACCGTCATCCCGCTCGGCGACAACATCCCGGTCATCCACGGCGTGGCGGTCGGCATCCAGGACGCGATGGAGGCCGTCGGCGCGACGGCGACGATCTGCGACGGCAAGTTCACCCCGACCGCGGTCGCGGACTGCCTCAAGCAGGCCGGCGACCAGGGCGCGGACGCGGTCGTGTCGCTGTTCATCGACTACGCGATGGCCGGCACCGCCTTCGACGCGCTGGCGAAGAAGGGCGTCCCGGTCCTCGTCGGCGGCGTCGAGCCGACCGGCGGCCGCGAGTCCGACGAGACGCTGGCCTTCTACGACAACACCGGCCGCATCGGTCAGCTGTACGACGCCATGTCGATGTCCGCGCTCGCCCAGGGCGGCGAGGAGACCAACGTGCTCTGGCTGCGGCTGATGGACTCCACCACCACCCGCGAGGCCAGCGAG
This sequence comes from Nocardioides marmotae, assembly GCF_013177455.1. Classification (NCBI taxonomy): domain Bacteria; kingdom Bacillati; phylum Actinomycetota; class Actinomycetes; order Propionibacteriales; family Nocardioidaceae; genus Nocardioides; species Nocardioides marmotae. The sequence continues at coordinate 2,837,254 of NZ_CP053660.1, read as the reverse complement.
CAGGGCGTGGCGACGTTCAAGGAGCTGTGCCCGACCTGCGGCGTCGCGACCGCGGACTTCACCACCGCCAACGTCGACAAGCTGCCCTCGGCGGTGAGCGCGGCGATGGTCGCCAACCCCGACACCAATGCGCTGATCGTGCCGGTCGACAGCTTCGTCCCGCCGGCCATGCAGGGCCTGCAGAGCTCCGGCAAGGCCGCGCAGGTCAAGGTCTTCTCCTCCAGCTCCGACCTCGCCGGCCTGCAGCGGGTCCGCGACGGCCAGCAGGCCTCCGACCTCGGCACCCCGGTGATCTACGAGGGCTGGAAGTACGCCAACGGCCTGATGCAGCTGCTCGCCGGCGACGAGGTCCTCCCGGCCGACGAGATGGTCACCCGCGACTTCACGCAGGACAACGTCGGCGACCTCGAGCTGACCGACGAGGCCTACTTCACCCCCGACTGGTTCGGCGACGACCGGTTCAAGGACGTCTTCCTGCAGGCCTGGGGCGTGAAGTAACGATGACCGACCTCCCTCGGCTGGAGGCCCGTGGCGCCAGCAAGACCTTCGGCCCCACGACGGTGCTGCAGGACGCCCACCTGGTCGTCCGGCCGGGGGAGATCCACGCGCTGGTGGGTCAGAACGGGTCGGGCAAGTCCACGCTGGTCAAGATCCTGACCGGCTACCACTCGCCGGACCCCGGCATGAGCCTCGAGGTGGACGGGCAGCCGCTGGCGCTGCCCGTCCGGTGGCGGGCCGCGCAGGCCGCCGGCCTGTCCGTGGTCCACCAGGACATGGGGCTGCTGGACCACCTCACCGTCAGCGAGAACGTCGGGATCGGCGGCTTCGTCCGCTCCCGGCTCACCGGCCGGATCGACTGGCGTCGCCAGGACGAGGTCGCGGCCGAGATCCTCGCCCGCCTCGAGATCCCGGTCCACCCGCGCACGCTCGTGGGCGACCTGGCTCCGGCCCACCGCGCGGGCGTGGCGATCGCCCGCGCGCTGCGCGGCACGGTGCCGGGGGAGGGCGTGATGATCCTCGACGAGGCGACCCGCGCCCTCCCACGGGAGGACCTGGCCCGGATGCACGACCTGCTCGGCCGCGTCGTCGGCTCCGGCACCGCGGTGCTGATGGTCAGCCACAACCTCGAGGAGGTGCTGACCCTCAGCCACCGGGTGACGGTGCTGCGCGACGGCCGGGTCGCCGGCGCGGCCCTGCCGACCGCCGAGCTGGCCGAGGCCGACCTTGCCCGGCGGATGCTGGGCAAGACCGTCGACGCGGTCACGCGTACGCCGTCGGCGCGCCCGGCCGGCGACGAGCCCGCCGCGGTGGTCACCGACCTCGCGGTCGACGGGCGGCCGTTCTCGGTCACGGTCCGCCGCGGCGAGGTGGTCGGCCTGACCGGCCTGCCGGGCACGGGCTTCGAGAAGGTGCCGTACCTCCTCGCGGGGGCGGTGCCCGCCACCTCCGGCACCGTCGTCACCCCGACCGGGCGGGTCGACCTGACCCGCGCGGGTGTCGCGCAGACGCTGCGGGCCGGCATCGCGCTGGTGCCCGAGCGGCGGGTGCGCGACGGGCTGGCGGTCGAGCTGAGCGTGCGCGACAACCTGGCGCTGCCGAGCCTGCGCCGCCGGGGGACCGCCTGGCTGGTCAAGCGGGGCTGGCAGGAGGAGCTGACCGACGACGCGGTGCGCCGGCTGGGGATCAAGGCCCGCTCGGGTGACGACCTGGTCAAGGAGCTCAGCGGCGGCAACCAGCAGAAGGTCCTCTTCGCCAAGTGGCTCTCCACCGACCCCGACCTGCTCGTGCTCCACGAGCCGACCCAGGCCGTCGACGTCGGCGCCCGGGCCGACCTGCTGCGGGCGATCGGCGCGGCGGCCGCGGCCGGCCGCGGCGTGCTGCTCGTGAGCACCGAACCCACCGACCTCGTCGAGATCTGCGACCGGGTCCTCGTGCTCCACCCCGGCGTCGAGCCGCGGGAGATGCACACCGACGACCCCGACGCGCTGCTCGAGGCCGTCTACGCCACCCCCACGACCACCGGAGCCCCGCATGCCTGAGTCCACCGTCGGCCACCTCGTCAGCGACGACGAGACCGCGCCCCGGATCCTCGCCGACGACGGAGCGGTCGCGCCGGCGCCCGTCCAGGGCGAGTCGCCCCGCTCCGGCGGCACCCGCGGGCTGCTGCGCACGCTCGCCTCGAAGTACGCCCTCATCGGCGTCTGGGCGGTGATGGCGCTCTACTTCTACGCCCAGGTGCCCGACACGTTCGGCACGAGCGGCACGTTCTCCTCGATCTTCGGCTCCCAGCAGGTGCTGGTGTTCCTGGCGATGTCGGCGCTGGTCACCCTCGTCGTCGGCGAGTTCGACCTCTCGGTGGCGGCCATGATGGGCATCACCGCCACGGTCATCCCCGTCCTGGCCGGGGTGCACGGGATGAACATCGTGCTGGCCTGCCTCCTCGGCGTCGGCGCGGCCGTGCTCGCCGGGGCGGTCAACGCCTTCTTCGTCGTGGTGCTCGACGTCTCCTCCTTCGTCGTCACCCTCGGCATGGCCACCCTGCTCACCGGCGTCGCGCAGCTGGTCTCGGGCTCGACGATCGTCTCGGTCAGCAGCCCCGGCCTGGCGAAGATCGCGATCGGCGACGTGCTCGGCATGCCGGTCTCCTTCTGGTACGGCATCGCGCTGGCCGCCCTCATCGCCTACGTCCTGGCCTGGACGCCGCTGGGTCGCTCGATGGTCTTCGTCGGTGCCAACGCCGAGGTGGCCCGCCTGGCCGGGATCCGCGTGCACCGCGTCCGGTTCGGGGCGTACGTCGTCGCCGGGCTGCTCGCCGGTCTCGCCGGCCTGGTGCTGGTGGCGACCGTCGGCGGCTTCGACTCCTCGACGTCGAACTCCTACCTGCTCCCGGCCCTGGCCGCGGTCTTCCTCGGCACCGCCGTGGTGCAGCCGGGCGCGTTCAACCCGATCGGCACGATGGTCGCGATCTACTTCCTGACCACCGGTATCTTCGGCCTCCAGCTGCTCGGCTACGCCGGCTGGATCCAGAACGTCTTCTACGGCGCCGGCCTGGTCGTCGCCGTCGCCCTGGCCAAGGTCGTCCGCGACCGCTCCCGCGCGCGCTGATCCCGGCCGGCGCCCCCTGCGCCGGGCGCCACCCCGCCGTGTGCCGTCCCCCGGCACGCGGCGGTGGTGGCCCAGGTCACACGCTCCTACGTTTCCCGTAGTGATCGCTACAGAGCCCCGGTGTCGAGCTCGGCGCAGCCGGCCCGGCGATCACCCCCGAACCCCTCGCGGCCCCGCCGCGCAGCAGAGATGAGGAACCCATGCACGAGGTGGTGGAGAAGGTCCACAAGGCCGCCGACGTCCTCCGCGAGGAGGCCGTGCCGAGCGACCGGCTGGGACGGCTGACCGATCGCACGGTCGAGGCGATGAAGGAGACCGGGCTGGTGCGGCTGCTCCAGCCGGTCGAGCACGGCGGGCACGAGGCCACGCTGGCCGACTTCCTCGAGGCCTCGATGGCGGTCGGCGCGGCGTCCCCGTCGGCCGGCTGGGTCGCCGGCGTCGTCGGGGTCCACCCGTGGGAGATCGCGATGATGGACCCGCGCATGCAGGAGGAGATCTGGGGCGAGGACCAGGACACCTGGACCGCCTCGCCGTACGCCCCGATCGGGCGCGCGACCCGCGTCGACGGCGGCTTCCTCTTCACCGGCCGGTGGCCCTACTCCACCGGCACCGACCACGCCGGCTGGGTCATCCTCGGCGGCATCGTCGTGGGGGAGGACGGCCAGCCCGGCATGCCGCCGGACGTGCGGCACTTCGTGATCCCGCGCGCGGACTACGAGATCATCGAGGACTCCTGGAACGTCATGGGCCTGCTCGGCACCGGCTCCAAGGACGTCGCGATGACCGACGTGTTCATCCCCGAGCACCGCGTCGTCGAGGCGAGCACGATGTCGGCCGGCGGCTACGAGCACCGGCAGGAGGGCAAGCCGCTCTACCGGCTGAAGTTCCCCGTCGTCTTCTCCGCCGCGGTCGCGGCCGCCACCCAGGGCATCGCCCAGGGCGCGCTCGGCGCCTACCGCGACTACCTCGCCGGCCGCGTCTCCGCCGACGGGATCGTGGGCAAGACCGACCCGACCCAGCTCACGACGTACGCCGAGGCGGCCGCCGACATCGCCGCCAGCCGCTGCCACCTGCTCACCTCCGCGGTCGAGCTCCAGGAGTACGTCACCAGGGGCGGGGAGATCACCCGCGCCCAGCGGCTGACCTTCCGCCGCGACCAGGTGCGCGCCTCGCGCCGCGCCGCGGACGCGATCGACCGGCTGTTCAAGATCTGCGGCGCGAGCGGCATCCGCACCGACTTCCCCAACGAGCGCTACTGGCGCGACCTCCAGGTGGGGCTCAGCCACATCTGCAACGTCGCCGAGAACGTCTACACCGGCTGGTCGACCGACGACCTCGGCGGCGAGGCCAGCCCGGCCCTGTTCGTCTGACCGGACCCACCTCACACACCAGGAGAACCAGGATGATCACTTCGCTCGCCTACCTCGGGGTGCGCTCGCCCCGGTCGGAGGACTGGCGCAGGTTCGGGGAGGGCTTCCTCGGCGCCGAGCTCGCCGCGGACGGCCCGGACGGCTCGGTGCGGCTGCGCGTCGACGACGCCGCGTGGCGGATCCAGGTCCACCCCGCGGAGCAGGACTCGGTGGCGTACTTCGGCTGGGCCGTCGACCACGAGGAGGACCTCGACGTCGTCCTCGAGCGGCTCGCCGCCGCCGGCGTGACCGCCGAGCGCGGCTCCGCGGAGCTGGCCGAGGCCCGCTCGGTCAACCAGCTCATCACCTTCACCGACCCGTGGGGCTTCCCGCACGAGGTCAGCTGGGGCCAGCACTTCTACCCCGCGACGTTCCGTCCCGGCCGCGCCGTCTCCGGCTTCGTGACCGGCACCCAGGGCCTGGGCCACGTGCTGCTGATGATGCCCGACATCGAGGCCGGGCACCGGTTCTTCCACGACGTGCTGGGCTTCAAGCTCTCCGACAAGATCATCGTGCCGGGCCAGCTGAACGCGCGGTTCTACCACGTCAACGAGCGCCACCACACGCTCGCGCTGGGGCAGTGCCCGCCCGGCGTCGCGGTCTTCAACCACCTGATGCTCCAGATGAAGTCCATCGACGACGTCGGCTCGGCCCACGACATGCTCGACGAGTACGACGTCCCGATCACCCTCAGCCTGGGCCGCCACACCAACGACAAGACCTTCAGCTTCTACTGCGCCACCCCCTCGCTGTTCAACATCGAGGTCGGCTTCGACGGTATCGAGGTCAACGAGGAGTGGGTCCCCTACACGTACGGCGCCGCCGCCATCTGGGGCCACAAGCTCGACCCCGAGGCGAAGAACCGCCCGCCGGGCATCGTGCACCCGCTTGCCAACTGACCCTCGGCTCCACCACCGCTGCCCCGGACGGATCCCGTCCGGGGCAGCGGTCGTTTGCAGGCCGCGCGAGCTCGACTGGGGGATGGGCTCCGACGGCTGGTCTCGCCGCGTGAGCGGATTCCTCTCCGCGCCGGCCCCGGGTCTGGGAGGCTCGCGCATCGCTCCATCTCGGGAGGACACCACGTGAGCACCGACGCCGCCGCCCCGCGATCCGACGCCCCTGACGGTTCGCCGTCGAACGACGACCGTTCGGACCCGGGTGCCACCACGCCCGCGGGCGGCACCGGGCGCCCGCGCTCGAAGCGGCGCCGGATCGTGGCGTCCTTGCTCGCAGCGACGTGCCTGGCGGCCGCCGGCGGCGTGACCTGGGCCGTGGTCACCGACCGCGCGGCTGACCAGGTGCTCCTCCGGTGGCCAGGACTCGAAGCCGGACTGCAACGGCGCGAAGTGGAGACCCCGTCAGAAGACGCCGCCCAGCTCCAGCACGCCGCAGGCCGTGGTGGTCGAGAAGGGCTTCCGGTGCACGATCACGGTCGAGGTCCTCAACCTCTCCGGGCGCACCGTCCACGTCGACCACGCGGTCGCACCATTCGCGGGGCCGCAGACCGGCACAGTCGTGACCGTGGACACGTCGCACCACCCGCAGCCGGAGCGCCGCCGCGACCTCGACCACAGCGGCGATGCCTACCTGGAGATCAGCGGTGGCCTCGACCTCGAGGCAGGAGACCAGGGTTCCTTCGACGTGCACCTCGTCTTCAACCGCCGCGGATGCAACCGCGGGGTGACGGCGTACGTCGAAGGCTGGCCCGAGGTCACGTTCTCGGTCCTGGGCCGATCCTTCGAACGTCCTGCCGCCAACACCTTCGCGATCCACGGCAAGCGGTCTCCGGGGTGTCGCGACTGAACCGCCCGCCCCCACGGTGCCTCCCGGGGCGCAGGGCGACTCTCGCTCGGCTGGGGTGTGGCGTACCAGACCTGTCGGTCAGAGACCGATCTTGTTGACGGCGTAGACCGCTTCCTCGACGGTGAACTGCGATCCGTAGCGGCTGGAGAGCTGGTCGATGAGGCCCTGCCGGGAGAACGAGGAGAACGACAGATAGTCCTTCGCCGACAAGACGGCCTGCTGCTTCCAGTCGACGCTCAGCTGCCCGACCGCCCAGGTCGCGTCCTCCACGCTGTAGCCGTCCGCGTAGGCCGACGACAGCTGGTCGATGAGGCCCTGCCGCGAGAAGGATGAGAAGGAGAGGTAGTCGTTCGCGGAGCTGAGCGCGTTCTCCATGGCCAGCGTCACCTTCCACCGGCTCGGGTCCGCGGGGAACGCGTCGGCTGCATCGGCATGGCGGTCCCCGTCGGAGTCCTGGCTGTACCGGGCGTCCTGCGGGAAGGCGTCCATCTGGTCGGCGACGCGGTCACCGTCGGCGTCCTTGCTGTACGTGGGGTCCTTCGGGAAGGCGTCCCGGTAGTCGGCGACGCCGTCGCCGTCCGTGTCGATGTCGTCCTCCGTCTGGACCTTCGGGTCATTCGGGCGGAGGTCGTCGCCGTCCCTGACGCCGTCGTTGTCGCTGTCGAGGTCGTCCTCGGTCTGGATGGCGGGGTCCTCCGGCCGGAAGTCGTCCTCGTCAGCCGTCCCGTCGCCGTCGGTGTCGACCGGTTCGCTGTCGGCAGCCGGTACGTCGTCGGAGCCGCCGTTGTCGCTGACGGCCGCCGGGGTCTCGTCCGCAGCGTTCGCAGGCTCGTCCTCGCCGCCGCTCACGGCGCCGGCCAGGCCCACGACCACGACGAAGGCGGCCACGCCGCTCACGACCTTGTGCCGAAGCACCCAGCCCACCACGCTCCCGGGAGCCTCCGACCGGGGAGAGGCCGTCCCTCCCGCCGCGGGTGCAGCGGGGGATTGCGCGGGGATGGTCTGTTCGGTCCACTGACGGCCATCCCAGTAACGCTGGCCGCTGCCCGCGTTGTCGGGATACCAGCCGGGCGGCGGTGATGCGTTCACGGGATCGGTCCTTCAAGTCGTCTGCTGTGCAAAGTCAGATCGACCGTAGGTCCGCTGGCGCTGGCGATTCGCAGAATCCGCTGGACTAGTCCACCTACGCTGCTCAAATGGCCCACATGGGCTAGCCGTTAAGGACGGCGTGCGAGATCAGGTGGTCCAGCTTCCGGATGTCGACGCCCTTGCCGAGCTTCACCTTGATGTGGCCGGCCCGGGTCCAGAGCTCCATCTCGGCGTTCATGTCCAGCTTTCCAGCGTTCTCTGAGGACCACATGTTGATCGCCGAGTAGGGGAGCGAGTAGATCTCGACCTTCTTGCCGGTGATGCCCTGAGCGTCCCGGACGATGAGGCGCTTGTTCGTGAAGATTGCGCTGTCGCGGAAGGTCTTGTAGGCAGCCCAGGGCTGCTCGCCCTCGACCAGGATGGGTCCGAGATCGGTGGGGATCGGGCACTCGGCGACGAAGGTCCAAGCGGTGATCGAGGCGGTCTCCATGGTGGGTACTCCTTGTGTGGCGTAGGTCGGGTGGTGTGGCGTAGGTCGGGACGGATGCCGGGCGCGCGATCGCACGCCCAGGTCAGGCGAGGGATGGTGACATGAGCGGCGACGCCGCGATCACGGGCAGGCCTCGTGCAGCTTCACCGCGCCGAGGTCGACCATGGTCGACAGCGGCGTGACCGTTCCGGGGGCGGGGTCCTGCCAGCAGACCTTCCATCCCGAGTCGAGGACCTGGAACCGCTCGGCGCCCGTGGCGTCGGTCTGAGTGAGGATGTAGGAGCCGAGTGACTGAAGCAGGTCTTGTGCGTCCTGGAGGACCATTCCGACCGTGCTCGGCATGACGAAGGTGTCGGCGCTTGCGTTCTTCCCACCGCCAGTGTTGGCCGCCGGCTTCTTGGTCGGCTGGGGCTTCTTCGTGGGGGTCCTAGCCGGCTGGGGTGACTCCGAAGCCGCGTCTGCCTCGTCCTGGCCCGCGGCGGAGTCCTCGTCATCGCATGACCGGTCCACCGTCAGGCGCGGCGCACCGCTGATCTCTTCTGAGGTGGCTGGTTCCTGGCCGCACACGATCCAGTTCGACTCGTCCACCACGCCGAACATCCCGCCGCCGATGACCTCGACCTCATCCTCGAAACCCGCCCGCTCGATGTCGGACAGCGCGACGTCGAGGCGCATGGAGACGACCTCCGGCATGACCGCAGGCTCGTCCTCGCCGCACGCCGTCAGCATGCCGGCGGCGACCACCAGGGCAGATAGAACTCGAAGCTTCACAGGTACTCCTCGCGGCGTCTTTACCTTTCGCCGCGAGTATCGAACAGCGCCTGCGGCCGGGCGACGGAACGGCAGGACTCGACCCCTTCGGGTGGGGCTCCGGCGAAGTCGGCACGAGTCCCCACCGTCAGCGGGGATTGCCCGTGTTCGCCAGCGCGGGTCCCTCTCCGATCTCGCGCTGTGCGAAGCGGCGGAGCCCGCCGCCTACTCCTTGCACGCGGATGGCGTGGCGCTCCCTGGATGCGTGCATCGGGACGTCGAGGTCATTCGCGGCGGTAAGACGCAGCTCCGCGAGTGCGCACATGCGGCAGACCCAGGCACGCGAAAAAGGCCGAAGGACGATCACCGGTTCGGCATCATCCCCGAACGTCACAAGACGCTGCCAACGACCATGAAACGTCGCGACGCTCGTGCTCTCGCGCTTCGCCCGCGGGACTGGCGCACAGGTGCAGTTCGCGTTTCTGGCCCACTGCGCTACCACGAGACCGTCCCGAGTAGCGGTTGGGGCGGGTCTCGTTCGTTCACGGGCCGCAATCGCTACCCTCGGCACGTGCCAAGCCAATTCCACGACAGGATCGATATCGGCGCCGACCCCGCGATCATCGACCCCTTCGTCGCCCTAGGCTGGGTGGAGTCTGAGTGCGATAAGCGCTTCGGTTTCGAGAAGGACCAGTTCGGGTTCGATGCCTACCGGCGCTCGGTCACGATGTTCTTCGAAGGCGGGACTGCTTCAGACAGCACGGTCGCGCAAGTGCGGGCGGACATGGCTGATATCGGCAGCGCCCCAAAGTTCCTGGCGTACAACCTGCGACAGTCTGGGGGCGAGTTAGAGATCGAAGTGACCCACTGGTTGAAGCGTTCTGAGCCGGTGATTGAAATCGAGGCTAGGGGTTCGGATCGAGTCCTCGTTTACGGCCTTGTTCGCGATCTAAGCGAACGCGTTCGCCACGGCATTGAGCGCATCGAATCAGGCGTCAAGCCCGAACCCTCGCCCGAGCCGTCCGTCCACGACGAGGCCGTGGCTGTTGTGACGAGCGGTCTGAGCATCGGGTCGATCAGTGCGTCCACGCGCTCGTCCCCGCCCGAAGCCCCATTCCCACCCGAACCCCCAGTGAAGAAGCACCCGTTGGCCAATCCGTGGGTCGCTGTAGTGGCAGTTCCAATGATCATCGCGATCATCGCCGTGATTCTGGATGCGTTTATCAACTAGCGCGGTGAGCAGAGTTCCGCTGCTGGTAGGTAGCACCAGGTGGTCCTCCACCCGCCTCGTCTCTCAGGCCACAGGAACACCACGAGGGCGACGATCGGCGCGGACTCGACGAACGTCACGCAGAAACCCGGATCGGTGTCCTGGCCCAGTTCTCCACCGTCGCGTAGAGCGGCAACAGCGCTCCGTGGTTCCACCTCAAATTCGGCACCGCTGTCGGTGGAGCTCGATACCGTTTCAACGTGCCTGGAGACGTCCCTAACTACCTCGGCAAGGCGTTCATCTGCCCGCACTGCAACGCGAACGCGCAGCAGTCCTGGGCGTCGTGCACCGCTCAGGGCCACGAGACCAGCGACACCTACCTGCCGGGGCTCACCATCTCGACCTGCTTCGTGTGCTCGGGACTGGCCATTTGGCTAGAGCAGCCCGTACGAACTGACACCTGGGGCGCTTCGGCGCGGATGATCTACCCGGCAGCCACCGTCGAGGGACCGAAGCGCAATGTGGACTTGCCGGAGGCGGTTGCGCGGCTGTACGACGAGGCTGCGACCGTCGTGAATCTCAGCCCGCGCTCGGCGTCGGCGCTGCTTCGGCTCGCTCTCGAAGCTCTGCTGGAGGATCTCTACCCGGACAAGGCGGGTAACCTCAACTCGATGATCGGCGCCGCGGTGCGGGACGGGCTGCCCGAGCGAGTCCAGAGGACGATGGACGTTATGCGGTTCAGCGGGAACCAGTCGGTACATGAGATCCACCACGACGATACGCCGCAGACCGCCGCGACACTGTTTGGGTTGCTGAACATCGTGGCCGAGCAGCTCATCACTCAGCCAAAGCAGCTAGACGCCCTGTACGAGGGGCTGCCAGACGGCTTCAAGCAGCAAGTAGACCGCAGGGACGGACGCGAGGCCGTTTGACTCCGCGCCCTTCGCGAACAGTGAGATGCGAGACCTAAACAAACTGAAGCCCGGTCGTTGACCCGCGTCTCCTCCGCGGCCCGCCTCTACGACCGCCTCCAGAGTCGAAGGCTCTTGTCGTGATTGGGAAGGCGCTGAAGCTCCTCACCAGCCGCTGTGGCGACCTTGACGGACGCCGTGGCGCTCTGAGCCTGGCCGATGCCCTGGATTTGTTTGAGCACCGCCCGCGCCGCGCTCCGAAGGTGCGGCTCGTCGCGGCCAAACTGTCCGATCAGTGCGATCGCCGCTGTCATCTCATATAGGCCGCGGTTGCCAGTCCGGTTGTTGGCCACCTCGGCGAGTTCGGTAAACCTCTTCGCGGTCTCAAGGCGCCGCTTCAGGGCTATGTCTGCCAAAGCTGCACGGGCAGTGACGTACGCACCGATTACGGCGATCAGCGCGATCGCGACCGTCGGAGTGATCAAAGAGAGAAGGGCGTCCTTCACGGGCTGTGTCAGTTCCACGTGCGCAGTCTCGCAGCGTCCCTGCTCGTTTTTCCGAGCGACATGGCTCGTCGAGGAGGGCGATGTATGCGGCATTAGCCTGGACCCCTGTTGACGGGGTGGTGGAAACGAACGAAACTCCTCGGCCCCGCGGACGTCGACGCAGTTGGGCATTGCGAAGGTGGGTCTTTCTTGGCGGAAGGTCGCGGCACTGGCGGATACTCGCCGCGGGTAAGCCCTTACGTCGGGAAGTCGGCCTCGTGCCAAGCTCGATAGTCCGAGGCGCGGTCGGCGCCGCCGATGGCGAGGTCACGCTCGACTGCGAACGGCGCGCTCGCGGGCGGGGGTGAGCTCGCCGGAGGAGAACTCCGCGAGCGCGTCGCGCAGGCGCTCGTAGTCGGCGTGCGCCCGGGCCGGCGATGCTTACCCTGAATCCCCGGCTGGAGTCCCGGCTTGATCGCCAGAAGAAGGGTCGGCGCTCGCTGCCGCAGCAGAGAGCGCATCCAGGGCGTCTAGGCCCTCTTGACTTGAACGTCTAGGGGGGATAGACCTAGGCTGTGAAGCCGATGAGCTACCGGGATCTCGCCCGACGGCTTCGAAGGGCTGGGTGCTCCATCATCCGCAGCTCGGGGCGGCATGAGGTTTGGGAGTGTCCGTGTGGGAAGCACCATGCGCCCGTTCCGAACCACGGAAGAGGCTCGGTGGTCGCCGCTGGAACCGTCCGCTCGATCATCACCCAGCTGTCCTGTCTTCCACCAGGAGTTGTCCAATGACCTTTCCGCTCACGCCGCGTGACCACTACGACGTCGTCGTCACCCGTGAGGCTCGGCATTGGGTGCTCGAAGTCGAGGGCGTTGGTGCAACCAATGTTCGTAGGCTCACCGAAGCCGATGACTGGGTCCGCGACCTGGTCGCGACCATGACCGATCAGCCGGTTCCGGATTCGACTACTTTCCGTTACACCGTTGCTGGCAAGCTCGGCGATCAGATCCGCGAGGTCAGGCGACGCCAGGAGGCCGCGGAGGAGCAAGCCGCCGCCGCTGCCGCAGCAGCCAAGGCCCTCGTCGGAGAGATGGTCCTCCACGAGGGCATCAGCCAGGCGGACGCCGCCAAGGCACTCGGCGTCTCCAAGCAGCGCGTTTCCCAGCTCGTGCGCTGACTCCACACCCGCGTGGCGAGAATGGGGCCGACCGCCCCTGGAGACGGACTGGCTCGCCGTGAGGTGCCCCGGAGGTGACCTCCTCACATCGGGAAGTCGGCCTCGTACCAAGCGCGGTAGTCCGAGGCCCGGTCCGCGCCGCCGCCGGTGGCGAGGTCGCGCTCGACGCAGCGGGCGGCGGCGCGGACCTGGTCGATCCAGCCGGTGACGGCGCGGCCGGGGACGCCGGCGGGGAGCTGAGTGGCGCGCAGGACCATGGCGACCCGGCCGTCGGGGTCGTGGACGGGGACGACGACCGCGCCGACGTCGTACGTCTCCTCGGGCAGGACCTCGACGTCGTCGAAGAAGTGGCGGGTCTGGGCGAGGACGGAGCGGACGGCGCGCTCGCGGGCGGGGGTGAGCTCGCCGGAGGCGTACTCCGCGAGCGCGTCGTGCATCCGCTCGTAGTCGGCGCGGGCGCCTGGGCCGACCATGCTGAGGGCGACGCCGCTCGCGGCGACGGTGGCCAGGCGGCGGCGGTAGCAGGTGACCAGCTCGGGGTCGTGCGGAGTGACCTTCGCCAGCCACCGCTCGACGACCTCGGGCGCGGCGCCGGCGACGTACGCCTCGCCGATCGGGGGGATCAGCGGGATCCGCTGGCCGAGCGGCTCGTCCATGGTGGCGTCGCCGCCGTACGCGCTCACCGCCGTGGTCAGCTCGTCCGGGCTCACCGCGACCAGGGCCGCCGCCTCGCAGCCCAGGCTCGTCGCGAGCCGCTCGACGTGGGTGCGGGCGCGGTCGCCGAGCCGGACGGCGGCGATCAGGTCGCCGTCGCCGCGGGCGGCCATGCCGGCGGGGGAGAACCCGCCGTACCCGCCCTGGAAGAACAGCAGCGGCGTCGCCGGCCGGGTCACCTCCATCGCGTCGACCGCGCACAGCACGATCCAGTGGTCGCCGGCCTCCATGACCGACTGCGTGCGGCAGTGGACGTGCGCGACGGCGTCGGCCAGGACGGGCGCGCCGGCGGCCGAGGGGGCCCAGTCGACCTCGTCGAACTTGTCCGGCTTCGAGACCGCCATCGTGCGGCACAGCGCGAGCTGGTCGTGGGCCAGGACGTTGACGCACAGCGCGTCCGCGCCGGCCAGCCGGTCCCACGTGCGCGACCCGACCTGCGGCATGAACGCCACCAGCGGCGGGTCGATGGAGACGCTGCTGAACGTCCCGACGACCATGCCGACCGGCTCGCCGTCGACGGTGCCGGTCACCACCGCCACGCCGGTGGGGTAGTGGCCCATGACCTCGCGGTAGTGGGCCGGGTCGATCAGGGGGCGCTCTGCGGTGTCCACCGCCTCACGGTGCGCCGGGGGCGGCCCGCGCTCAAGGAGCGCATGCCGCACCCCGGCACGCCGGGTTCGAGCGGGGGTCAGGCGCGGGTGCGGGCCGTCATCACGCCGAAGCCGGCGGTGTACTCGCGGATGGGGCGGCAGGGCGTCGTTGCGGGCCGCCGCGCACCCGGCCCCCGGACCGATCGGCCCGGGTACCTCCGCTCCCGCGGGAGCCCAAGGGCCCTCCCCAGCCCGGTGCTGTCTCCCGAGCGTGGAGGAGACCCATTCCGGCCCCGCCTCGGAGGCAGCACTGTGTGCACTGCGACGAACTACACCGCCAAGGACCACTACTTCGGTCGCAACCTGGACCTCGAGTTCTCCTACCACGAGGCGGTCACCATCACGCCGCGGAACTTCCCGTTCCCGTTCCGCAAGGCCGCGGACCTGACCACCCACTACGCGATGGTCGGGATGACGACCGTGGCCGACGGCTATCCGCTCTACTACGACGCCACGAACGAGAAGGGCCTGAGCATGGCCGGGCTCAACTTCCCCGAGAACGCCGACTACAAGGCCGAGGTCGCGGGGATGGACAACATCTCGCCGTTCGAGTTCATCCCCTGGATCCTGGGCCAGTTCGAGACCGTCGCCCAGGTCAGGGAGGCGCTGGAGAAGCTGGTGCTGGTGGACATCTCGTTCAGTGCGGAGCTCCCGCTCTCCCCGCTGCACTGGATCATCTCCGACCGCGAGGAGTCACTGACGGTCGAGTCGGTGAAGGACGGGCTGAAGGTCTACGACAACCCGGTGGGCCTGCTCACCAACAACCCGACGTTCGACATCCAGCTGTTCAACCTCAACAACTACGCGAGCGTGTCGACCGCCCAGCCGGAGAACCGGTTCTCCAAGAAGCTGCAGCTCGACACCTACAGCCGGGGTCTGGGCGCCGTCGGCCTGCCCGGCGACCTCTCGTCGATGTCTCGGTTCGTCAAGGCGGTGTTCACCGCCGAGAACTCGCTCTCGGGCGAGTCCGAGTCCGAGGCCGTCAGCCAGTTCTTCCACATCCTGGGCAGCGTCGAGCAGCAGCGGGGCTGCGTGGAGGTCGGAGACAGGTACGAGATCACGATCTACTCCTCGTGCTGCAACACCGACACGGGGATCTACTACTACCGGACCTACGAGAACAGCCAGCTGACGGCCGTCGACCTGCACAAGGTCGACCTCGACGGCGACAGCCTCTCCACCTATCCGCTGGTCACCGGCCAGCAGGTCCGGGAGCAGAACTAGCGGCGACCCGATCCACCCCGGGAAGTCGGTCTCGTACCAGGCGCGGTAGTCCGAGGCTCCTCACGGCGCGCCGGGGGCGGCCCGCGCTCGAGGCGCGCATGCCGCACCCCGGCACGCCGGGTTCGAGCAGGGTCGAGCGGGGGTCAGGCGCGGGTGCGGGCCGTCATCACGCCGAAGCCGGCGATGTACTCGCGGATGGGGCGGTAGTACGACGACGCGACGTCGTAGGGCCCTGCCGTGCCCAGGGCGGCGTACGCCGCGACCCAGGTGCGGACCTCGTGGGCGGAGTTGCCGGCGTCCTCGGCCATCTGGCGCGGGGTCATCGCGTCGATGGGGGAGAGGTCGCCCGAGGCGAGCACGCGCATGAGCTCCTGGTCCCACTCCGGGTTGAGGTCGCGGATCGTGGCGGTCCCGGCGGCGAAGGCGCGGCCGGTGTCGATGACCCGCTGCTGGCGGGCGTCGCGGGCCGCGGCGGTCGGGTGCCGCCCGTCGAGCAGCATCGCCCGCTGGGCCTCGTCGGCCGTCGCCCAGCGCGGCACCGGCGGGTCGTGGGAGAGGCCGCCGGAGCCGATGACGAGCACCCGCTCGTCCTCGAGGGTGGTGAGGAAGGAGCCGATCGCCTCGCCGAGCTTCCGCACGCGGGCCATCCGGGTGAACGGCTCGGCGACGCCGTTGACGAAGACCGGGATCGTCGGGACGGTGTCGATGCCGCCGAGCAGGATCTCCAGCGGCTGCACGGCGCCGTGGTCGACCTCCATCCGCCGCGAGATCGCCACGTCCAGGTCGCGCTCGGCGACCCAGCCGGCGAGCCGCTCGGCGAGCTCGGTCGGGACCGACAGGGGCCCCGCGGCGGTGCCGTAGTCGCCGACGCCCTGGGCCTCGAAGCCGATGCAGAACGGCGGCATCAGGTCGTGGAAGAACCCGTTGTAGTGGTCGGGTGCGAAGGACACGACCAGCGTCGGGTCGTAGTCGGCCACGAACGCGCGGGCGGTCTCGAACGCCGCGTCGACCTCGGCCTTGACCTCGGCGGGCGGGTCGTTGAACTCCAGCAACGGGCTGTGGGACATGCAGACCAGGGCCAGGCTCATGCGAGGGCTCCCATCTCGGCGGGGGTGTCGGCGGGGGTCGGGGCAGGGGTGTCGGCGGGGGCAGCCGCGTCGGTGCGCAGCGACCCGGCGGCGGCCACGGCGGCCAGCGCCTGGGGCGCCTGCTGGTTGAGCGCGGCGGCGGCGACGAAGTGGTCGGGGCGCAGCACGACCAGCCCGCAGGCGCGGACGTCGAACCAGCGCTTGAGCGCCCCGGAGGTGTCGCCGACCACGGTGACCGGCACGGGCGCGTCGGCGTACTGCTTCTCCGCCCACTCGCGCTGGGTCTCGGGGACGAAGGCGAGCAGCCGGATGTCGTGGCGCTGCACGAGCGCGAGGTCGGCGGCGGAGAGGAACGCGGTGGGGTCGGTGCCCCAGGTCGCGAGCGCCCACCAGTCGCCGGTCACGTCGTCGAGCAGCACGTCGCGCCCCTCGGCGGTGTTGACGCGCGGCTGGATGAACTGCAGGCCCACCGGCGAGGTCTCGCCGGCGGAGTCGACGAGCGGGGCGAGCCGGCCGCCGCGGAGGCCGGGCCGGGCGCGGCCGGGCTCGAGGGTCACCTGGTCGACCACGACGCCCTCGGCGTACCGCGGCATCGGCTTGAACCGCAGCTCGGTGAAGTACGACTTCCACGTCGGCACCACGTTGAGCGCGGTGGCGACGCGGTCGCGGATCCAGCCGCCGAGCGGCTTCATCTTCATGATCGACCCGGCCGCCATGTTCACCTCGATCATGTCGGCGGCGTGCTTGTGGCGCTCGGTCGTGTAGGTGTCGAGAAGCGCGTCCTCGGCGTCGCCGCGCAGGACGGCGCTGAGCTTCCAGGCCAGGTTGGTGGCGTCGCGCATGCCGGAGTTCCACCCCTGGCCCAGCCACACCGGCATCAGGTGCGCGGCGTCGCCGGCGATGAGGACGTTGCCCTGGCGGAACGACGTGGCGACGCGTCCGTGGTGGGTGAAGGTGCGCTGGTTGATGATCTGCAGCGCGTCCGGGTCGGGGACGAACCGCTCGAGCAGCCGGTTCATGAACGCCCGGTCCTCGACCAGCTCGGTCGGCTCGTCGTCGTGGAGCATGAACTCCCAGCGGCGGATGCCCTGCGGCAGGCCGATGGTGACGTAGGGCCGCTTCGGGTCCGCGCCGAGGTAGACGTTGGGGGAGCCGATCGGGTCGTTCTCGACGTCGACGACCACCCAGCGGGTCGAGGGCGACTTGCCCTCGAACTCCACGCCCATCCACTTGCGGGTGAAGGAGCCGCCGCCCTCGCAGCCGACGACGTACCGCCCCGTCACCTCGACGATCTCGGTGGCCCCGTCGGGGCCGACCCGCTCGGCGGTCACGCGCACGTGGTCACCGCGGTCCTCGATCCCGACGACGCGGTGGCCGAAGCGCAGCTCGGTGCCGGGGAAGCGGTCCAGGCCGGCGGCGAGCTCGCGATCCACGACCGGCTGGTTGAAGCCGTGCTTGCGCGGGAAGCCGAACTCCTGGGTCTGCGGGTCGTTGGTGGCCAGCACCTGCCCGCGGCCGTTGACCAGGCGCACGACGTGGTGGGGGACCGTGAACTGCTCGATCCGCTCCCAGAGCCCGGCGGTGCGCAGCGTGCGGATCGACTCATCGTCCAGGCCGACGCCGCGGGGGTAGTCGATCAGCTCCGCGCGCGCCTCGAGGACGGTCGCGCGGTGGCCGCGGACGCCGAGCAGGTTGGCGAGGGTCAGCCCGACGGGGCCGGCGCCGATGACGACGACGTCGGTGTCGAGGGTGACCTGGTTGGTGGCCGAGGTGGTCGGCTGGGTGGTCATCGCGTCGCCCCGGCTCAGTGGTTGTTGAGGAAGTCGACGACGAGACGGTTGAACTCCTCGGCGTGCTCGATCATCGCCCAGTGCCCGCAGCGGTTGAGCAGCACGGCGCGGGAGTTGGGGATGTTGGCGAGCAGCCACAGGGTGGTCTCGTAGTGGAGCACCCGGTCGTCCTTGCCGTGGATGAGCAGCGTGGGGACGGTGATGCCGGGGATCTTGTCGCGGTCGACCCGGATCGGGATCGGCGCGCCGTGGGCGAGGCCCTCGACGTAGTTCTTCAGGTGGTCGGGCCGGGCGAGCGCGGCCTCGGAGCGGGCGCGGGTGAGCTCGGGCGTGGCGAAGCGGGCCTTGTCGTAGGTCATGATCTCGACGAGCGCCTGCATGTTCTCCGGGCTCGCGTCGCGGTAGGCCCGGACGATGACCTTGAGGCCCTCGCTGGGGCCGTCGCCGGCGCCGAAGAGCGAGGCCGGGCCGCGGCCGAGCGAGGCGCCCATCGTCACCAGGTGGGTGATCCGCTCGGGGTGCAGCGTCGCGAACCGGATCGCGGTGTGCGCGCCCATCGAGTTGCCGACCAGCGCGGCCCGGGGGATCTCGAGGGTGTCGAGCAGCTCGACCAGGTCGCGGTCGTGGTCCATGTCCGTGGTGGCCACGGCGTCCGAGCCGCCCCACCCGGGCATGTCGGGGGCGATGACGCGGAAGCCGGCGGAGGCGAGGACCGGGATGTTGCCGGAGAAGTTCGACCACCCCGTCGCGCCGGGGCCCGACCCGTGCAGCAGCACGACCGGCGGGGCGTCGGGGGCGCCGGCCTCGTAGTAGCGGACGTGCGTGCCCGAGGGCAGCGTGGTGTCCCGGGCGGCGGACTCCTGGGTCAGCGTCATCAGCGAAGCGCTCCTATGCGTTATCTGCACGGTCGTGATCGATAGTTACACGAACCGTCACATAGGAACACCGGCCCCGCTCGGGTGTCAAGGGGTCTGGCGTGTGGCGCGAGCCGGGTCAGCGCAGGGCGGCGGAGATCCGCTCGGCGGCGGCGAGCAGCGCGGGGGCGGCCGACTCGGCGACCTCCGCGCGGTAGGTGATCAGGTTCAGGCAGGCCGCGGGGACGCCCTCGATCGCCGCGAGCGGTGCGGCGACGCCGTACGCCCCCGGCTCGACCTCGCCGTACGTCGCGGCGTACCCGCGCATCCGCGCCGTGGTGACGTCGTCGGCCTCGCCGGGCGCCGGCGGGCGGGCCGCCAGCAGCGCGACGCCGGCCGAGCCGCGGCCGAGGGGGTGGCGGCTGCCGCTGCGGAAGGAGAGCACGTAGCCCGAGGCGGGCGGCTCGATCACGGCGAGGGCGACGGCCTCGCTGCCCTCGTCGACGATCAGCGAGACGGTCGCGCCGAGGTCGGTGGCCAGCTCGCGCATCACCGGCTCGGCGGCCGCGCGCAGGGTGGCGTAGATGCCGGTGGCCAGGGCGGCCAGGCCGGCGCCGGTGCGGTAGCGCCCGTCCGCGCCGCGGATGACCAGGCGCGCCTCGGCGAGCGTGGCGAGCAGCCGCGAGGCGATCGAGCGGTGCACGTCGAGCTGCGCGGAGACCTCCTGGATCGTCGCGCCGTCGCGTCCCTGGGCGACGAGCTCGAGGGCTCGCAGGCCACGGGCGAGCGTCTGGGTGCCCTGGGTGGGTCGTTGCTCGCTCATCGCGGGACAGCGTAGAGGTCGCGATCGTCACGTGGGGGGATGGTCACGTGGCGGGAGCCTTGACAGGCCCCTGTGACTGCGACCACCCTTTCTCCCTATCTGCACGACTATGTGCGTTATCTACACACGGAGAAACTCGTGGAACTCACCGACGCCATCCGGCGCAACCCGATGTCCCGCTTCCAGTGGGTCATCGTCGCGATCTGCATCCTGCTGACGATGGTCGACGGCTACGAGATCCTCGTGACCTCGTTCACCCTCCCGGCCCTGACCGAGCACTTCGGCCTCGACCGGGGCCAGCAGGGCCTCGTGGCGTCCTTCGGCACGCTGGGGATGGGCATCGGCGCGATCTTCCTCAGCCCGCTGGCCGACCGGATCGGCCGGCGCAACCACATCCTCGCCTCGCTCGCGATCATCGTCGTGGCGATGACCCTGACCGGGTTGGCCACGTCGTTCGAGACCTTCCTGGCCTTCCGCTTCTTCGGCGGGCTGTTCCTCGGCGCGATCGTCCCGAGCATCAACGTGCTGGTCGCGGAGTACGCCAACCAGAAGCGGCGCGGTGCGGTCATGGGCGTCTACGGCATCGGGCTGCCGCTCGGCGCCGCCATCGGTGGGTTCCTCTCCCTCAGCCTGATCGACGCCTTCACCTGGCGCGGCCCCTACTTCTTCTCCGCGATCATCACCGCGGTGCTGCTCGTCGTCGCCGCCGTCGTGCTGCCGGAGTCGGTCGACTACCTCGTCCAGAAGCGCCCCGCCGGCGCGCTGCGGGCCTACAACAAGATCGCGCGCCGGATCGGCGTCCCGGAGTCGGCGAGCCTCCCGGTGCCCACCCGGCCGGCGCCGGCCAAGGGCGCCTTCGTCAGCGGGGTCTTCCGCGGCATCATGCTGCGCCGCACGATCCTGCTCTGGATCTCCTACGGCCTGGTGATCGCGGCGTTCTACTTCGCCAACGGGCTGACGGCCAAGCTGGTCACCGAGACCACCGGCGACGCCGACTTCGGGATCACCGCCCAGGCCCTGGTGGCCGCGGGCGGCGTCATCGGCGCGCTGCTGTTCTCCCTCGCCTCGCGGCGGATCCACCCGCGGCTGGTGACCGCCGGCATCGGCGTCGTCGGCTTCGTGGTCTTCTTCGCCTTCGCCGCGTTCTTCGACCGCGACACGATGGTGCTCGTCCTCGCCGTGATGGTCGGCCTCGCGGTCAACGGCGGCGTGGCGGCGTACTACGCGATCAGCCCGTCGATCTACCCCGTCGCGGTCCGCGCCGCCGCGGTCGGCCTGATGATGGGTCTGGGGCGTGCGGTCGCCTTCTTCGCCCCCAACGTCGCGACGTTCCTCCAGGAGCGCGGGCTCAGCCCCGCCGACCTCTACCAGCTGTACGGCGTCGTGCTGCTGCTCTCGGCGGTCGCCGTCGCGCTGCTGCACGCGACGTACCGCGGGGTGCACAGCCGCGACGCGATGGACGAGGAGGACGACGCCGCGGAGACCGCCTCGCTCGAGGCCGAGGCCCGGGCTGCCGGGTCGGCCGCCGGGCAGCCGGTCGGCTAGCGGCGCCGGCGGGACAGGGTCGAGCCGAGCGCGGCGGCGGCGGCCCGCACCGCCGTCTCGTGCGCCTCGGGCCGGAAGCGACCCACCGGCCCGGTGACGCTGATCGCCGCCAGCGCGGTGCGCCCGTCGGGGTCGAGCACCGGCGCGGCGACGCAGAGCAGCCCGGGGGTGGACTCCTCGCGCTCGTAGGCGACGCCGGTCTCGAGCACCTTCGCGAGCTGGCGGCGCAGCAGGCCGGGCGCGACCACGGTGTGCGGCGTACGCCGCTCGAGCGGGCCGGCGAGCAGCTCGTCGCGCACCTCGTCGGCGGCGTGCGCGAGCAGCACCTTGCCGATGGCGGTGCAGTGCATCGGCATCCGCCCGCCGGTCCGGGAGGGCGACCGCGCCTGCCGGTGGCCGCCGATCTTGGCCACGTAGACGACCTCGGTGCCGTCCTGCACCCCGAGGTGCACCGTCTCGTGGGTGCGCTCGTAGAGGTCCTGGAGGAACGGCATCGCCAGCTCCAGCAGGGTCCGCTCGGTGGCCGCCCGCATGCCGAGCTCGAAGAGCCCGCCGGAGAGGCGGTAGCCGTGCGGGGTCTTGTCCAGCAGTCGGTGCGCGACCAGGTCGCCGGCGATCCGGTGCACGGTGCCCTTCGGCAGCCCCGTGCGGCGTACCAGCTCGGCCAGCGGCAGCACGGTGTCGTCGACGCGGAACGCGCGGAGCAGCGCGACGGCCTTGCCGAGCACGGTGTCCAGCGCCGTGTCGGCGCCGGGGCTGGTCCCGGGTTGCGTCCCGGGTTGTGGGGGAGCCTCGGTCACGCCCGACAGCGTATCGGTGAGTGGAACGCCGCCCTGGGCCACGGGCAGGTCCAGCGGCGAGGGTGGGGACCATGAGCCAGACCACCACCAGCGTCAGCCCCGAGGCCCTCAGCGCGGCCGCGGACCGGCTGCGCACCGCCGACCGCACCGGGGTGCCCGGCGCCCCCGTGCGCGACCTGATCGGCCGCGACGACGTCGCCGCGGCGTACGCCGTCCAGCAGCAGCTGACCGACGAGCGCGTCGCCGCCGGCGCCCGCGTCGTCGGCCGCAAGATCGGGCTGACCTCGGCCGCGGTCCAGGCCCAGCTCGGCGTGGACCAGCCCGACTTCGGCGTCCTCTTCGACGACATGGCGTACGCCGACGGGGACACCGTGCCCGCCGGGAGCGTCCTGCAGCCCCGCGTCGAGGCCGAGGTCGCCTTCGTGCTCGGCGCCGACCTCGCCGAGGGCCCGCTCGACCACGAGCAGGTCCGCGGCGCGATCGCCTCCGCCGTCGCGGCGCTGGAGATCTGCGGCAGCCGCGTCGCCGACTGGGACATCAGCTTCGGCGACACCGTCGCCGACAACGCCTCCGCCGGCGCCTACGTGCTCGGCGCCGACCCGCGCACCCTCGACCAGGTCGAGCCCCGCGAGGTCACCATGAGCATGTCCATCAACGACGAGGTGGTCTCCACCGGTGCCGGCGAGGCCTGCCTCGGCGACCCGATCGAGGCCGTCGTCTGGCTGGCCCGGCAGGCCCGCGAGTTCGGCGAGCCGCTGCGCGCCGGCCAGGTCGTGCTCTCCGGCGCCCTCGGCCCGATGCGGCCCGTCGCTCCCGGCGACCGCGTCACCGCCACCATCACCGGCCTCGGCGCCGTCAGCGCCGTCTTCTCCGAGTAAGGACTCCCCACATGACCAAGACCAAGGTCGCCGTCATCGGGTCGGGCAACATCGGCACCGACCTGATGATCAAGGTGATGCGCACCAGCAAGCACCTCGAGATGGGGGCGATGGTCGGCATCGACCCCGACTCCGACGGGCTCGCCCGCGCGCGCCGCTTCGGCTTCGCCACCACCCACGAGGGCGTCCAGGGCCTCATCGACCTGCCCGGGTTCGACGAGATCGAGATCGTCTTCGACGCCACCTCGGCCAAGGCCCACCAGCACAACGCCGCGCTGCTCGAGCCGCTCGGCAAGCGGATGATCGACCTGACGCCCGCGGCCATCGGCCCCTACGTCGTCCCGGCCGTCAACATCGACGACCACATCGACGCCCCGAACGTGAACATGGTGACCTGCGGCGGGCAGGCGACGATCCCGATCGTCGCCGCCGTCTCCCGCGTCGTGCCGGTCGCGTACGCCGAGATCGTGGCGTCCATCGCCTCGAAGTCGGCCGGCCCCGGCACGCGCGCGAACATCGACGAGTTCACCGAGACCACTTCCGCGGCGATCGTCGAGGTCGGCGGCGCGGCCGCCGGCAAGGCGATCATCATCCTCAACCCGGCCGAGCCGCCGCTCATCATGCGCGACACGGTCTTCGCCCTCGTCGAGGCGCCCGACCCCGCGACCCACGAGGACATCCGCGGCTCGGTCGAGAAGATGGTGGCCGACGTGGCGGCGTACGTGCCCGGCTACCGGCTCAAGCAGCAGGTGCAGATCACCGAGCTGCCCGCCGACCAGCCGGTGGGCACCCTCGTCGGCGAAGGCGCCGGCCGGCCGACCCACCAGGTGTCGGTGTTCCTCGAGGTCGAGGGCGCCGCGCACTACCTCCCGGCGTACGCCGGCAACCTCGACATCATGACCTCCGCCGCGCTGCAGATGGCCGAGCGGATCGCGGCCTCGAAGGCAGGAATCTGACCATGACCACCCCGATCTTCGTCCAGGACGTCACCCTGCGCGACGGCATGCACGCCGTGCGCCACCGGATCACCCCCGAGGACGTCACCCGCATCGTCTCCGCCCTCGACGCCGCCGGCGTCGACGCCATCGAGGTCGCCCACGGCGACGGCCTCGCCGGCTCCTCGCTCAACTACGGCCCCGGCTCGCACACCGACTGGGAGTGGATCGAGGCCGCGGCCTCGGTGCTGAAGAAGGCGCGGCTGACCACCCTGCTGCTGCCCGGCGTGGGCACGATCCACGAGCTGAAGAAGGCCTACGACCTCGGCGTCCGCTCGGTGCGCGTGGCCACCCACTGCACCGAGGCCGACGTCTCCGCCCAGCACATCGCGGCCGCCCGCGAGCTCGGCATGGACGTCTCCGGCTTCCTCATGCTCTCCCACATGTCCTCGCCCGAGGACCTCGCCCAGCAGGCGAAGCTGATGGAGTCCTACGGCGCGCACTGCGTCTACGTCACCGACTCCGGCGGCCGGCTCACGATGCACGACGTCGCCGCCCGCGTCCGGGCCTACCGCGACGTCCTCGACGCCGAGACCGAGATCGGCATCCACGCCCACGAGAACCTCTCGCTCTCGGTCGCCAACTCCGTGGTCGCGGTCGAGAACGGCGTACGCCGCGTCGACGCCTCGCTCGCCGGTCACGGCGCCGGCGCGGGCAACTGCCCGCTGGAGGCGTTCATCGCGGTGGCCGACCTGTCCGGCTTCGAGCACGGCTGCGACCTGTTCGCGCTGCAGGACGCCGCCGACGACATCGTCCGCCCGCTCCAGGACCGCCCGGTGCGGGTGGACCGGGAGACCCTCACCCTCGGGTACGCCGGTGTCTACTCCTCCTTCCTCCGCCACGCCGAGGCGGCCTCGGAGCGCTACGGCGTCGACGTCCGCCAGATCCTGATGGAGTGCGGCCGCCGCCGCCTCGTCGGCGGCCAGGAGGACATGATCATCGACATCGCCCTGTCCCTCCAGGAGCCCGCCGCCTGACCCTCCCCCCACGAAGTGGGACTCCTGCAGGGTCGAGGTGGGACTCGTGCAGGGTCGAGGTGGCACTCCTGCAGGGTCGAGGTGGCACTCCTGCAGGGTCGAAGTGGCACCCGTGCAGGGTCGAAGTGGCACTCCTGCAGTACGACGAAGCCCCGGTCGCTGGTGCGGCCGGGGCTTCGTCGTGCTGTCACGCGCTGTTCGTCCGGCTGCCGCGCTGTTCGGGCATCTACCGCGCCGACCCAACGGCGCGGTAGATGCCTGGACAGCGCGTTGCTCGCGCCCGCCGGCGCGCCCCGGCGTACGACGAAGCCCCGGCCGCTGGTGCGGTCGGGGCTGGGTCGTGGGTGGTGCGGGGGTGTCAGCGGAGGACGGGGGCCTTGCGGACGAGGGTGGTGCGGGCCCAGATCTTGCCGAGGCCCCAGGTGTTGCCGGCGGCGAGGGCGCCGAGGGCGACGAGGGTGGCGGCGGAGAGGAGGTGGTCGTCGATGACGGGGTTGTTCTCCGGGGGGAGGACGACGGTCCACATCAGGACGTAGAGGAGGGCGCCGGCGGCGGTGGCGAGGCGCATCCCGATGCCGAGGATGAGGGCGAGGCCGATGCCGAGGAGGCCGGCCATGAAGAGGGTGTCGGCCCACCAGGCGCCGGCGATGTTGTTGTAGAGGCCCTCGAAGGGGCCTTCGGCGCCGAAGGCGAGGAAGCCCTCGGTGGGGCTGCCGCCGTTGATCCAGGCGGCGTCGCCGAAGCGGTCGAGGTTGCCGGTCTGGTCGTAGCCGGTGTGGAAGCCCAGGGCGAGGAGCTTGTCGAAGAAGGCCCACAGGAAGGTGATGCCGAAGCCGATGCGGGTCACGGCGAGTGCGCGGGCGGCGAAGGTGGTCACCACGACCGGGCCCTCTGCCTGTGCGACCTCGTGACGGGCGTGGTTGGCGTTGTTCGCGATGGTGGTCATGTCGGTGACCTCCTTTTCTCTTCGTTTGGTGCTGGTTGGTTGTTGCCTTAACTCTGGCGGTTGGCGGAGGTGGGGGTCAGAGGCCGCGGTCCTGTCTATGCGCGGGCCCTTGGTCCCGCCCAGCTCCCACCTCACGCCGAGTCGGCACTTCTGCCGCGCCGAGTCGGCACTTGTGGGCCGCCGAGTCGGCACCTGTAGAGGTTGGTCGCCGGCGCGCCCCGGCGTACGACGAAGCCCCGGCCGCGGGTGCGGTCGGGGCTTCGTTGTGTGTGGTGCTGGGTGGTGCGGGGGTGTCAGCGGAGGACGGGGGCCTTGCGGACGAGGGTGGTGCGGGCCCAGATCTTGCCGAGGCCCCAGGTGTTGCCGGCGGCGAGGGCGCCGAGGGCGACGAGGGTGGCGGCGGAGAGGAGGTGGTCGTCGATGACGGGGTTGTTCTCCGGGGGGAGGACGACGGTCCACATCAGGACGTAGAGGAGGGCGCCGGCGGCGGTAGCGAGGCGCATCCCGATGCCGAGGATGAGGGCGAGGCCGATGCCGAGGAGGCCGGCCATGAAGAGGGTGTCGGCCCACCAGGCGCCGGCGATGTTGTTGTAGAGGCCCTCGAAGGGGCCTTCGGCGCCGAAGGCGAGGAAGCCCTCGGTGGGGCTGCCGCCGTTGATCCAGGCGGCGTCGCCGAAGCGGTCGAGGTTGCCGGTCTGGTCGTAGCCGGTGTGGAAGCCCAGGGCGAGGAGCTTGTCGAAGAAGGCCCACAGGAAGGTGATGCCGAAGCCGATGCGGGTCACGGCGAGTGCGCGGGCGGCGAAGGTGGTCACCACGACCGGGCCCTCTGCCTGTGCGACCTCGTGACGGGCGTGGTTGGCGTTGTTCGCGATGGTGGTCATGTCGGTGACCTCCTTTTCCTCTTCGTTTGGTGCTGGTTGGTTGTTGCCTTAACTCTGGCGGTTGGCGGAGGTGGGGGTCAGAGGCCGCGGTCCTGTCTATGCGCGGGCCCTTGGTCCCGCCCAGCTCCCACGCCGGCGGCGGTGCCACCTCGTCCCTGCAGGGGTGCCACCTCGTCCCTGCAGGGGTGCCACCTCGTCCGTGCAGGGGTGCCACCTCGTCCGTGCAGGGGTGCCACCTCGTCCCTGCGGCGGTGCCACCTCGTCCGTGCAGGAGTGCCACCTCGACCCTGCAGGAGTGCCACCTCGGCTGACCGCGGTCGATCCACGACTGCTCCTCGGCGCAGAACAGCTCGACTTCGCCGGGAGGTTCCCAGCGGGGACGGATCGCTCTAGCGTGCCTGTACGCCTGACCTGCACGTCCCGACGAGCACAGGAGACCCATGAGCACCGATCGGATCGACGACGAAGCACTCGGGGACCTCGATGCGTGGTGGCGGGCGGCGAACTACCTGTCGGTCGGCCAGATCTACCTGATGGACGACCCGCTGCTGCGCCGGCCGCTCCAGCCCAGCGACATCAAGCCGCGCCTGCTCGGCCACTGGGGCACCACCCCCGGCCTCAACCTGCTGTGGGCGCACCTCAACCGGCTGATCCGCGAGCGCGACGTCGACGCGATCTTCCTCGCCGGCCCGGGGCACGGCGGCCCGGCGGCGGTCGCGAACGCCTGGCTCGAGGGCACCTACACCGAGTTCTACCCCCACGTCGGCGACGACGCCGAGGGGATGCGCGAGCTGTTCCGCCAGTTCTCCTTCCCCGGCGGCGTGCCCAGCCACGTCGCCCCCGAGACGCCCGGCTCGATCCACGAGGGCGGCGAGCTGGGCTACGTGCTCTCCCACGCGTACGGCGCCGCCATGGACAACCCCGACCTCGTGGTCGCCGCCGTGGTCGGCGACGGCGAGTTCGAGACCGGTCCGCTGGCGGCCTCGTGGCACGCCAACAAGTTCGTCGACCCGGTCCACGACGGGGCCGTCCTGCCGGTGCTGCACCTCAACGGCTACAAGATCGCCAACCCGACCGTGCCGGCCCGGATCCACCGCGACGAGCTGATCTCGCTGCTGCGCGGCTTCGGCCACGAGCCGATCGTGGTGGAGGGCGACGAGCCCGCCGCCGTCCACCGGGAGCTCGCGGCGGCGCTGGACCGGGCCCACGACGAGATCCGCGAGATCCAGCGCGCGGCCCGCGAGGACGGCGACCTCGAGCGGCGGCCGTGGCCGATGATCGTCCTGGTCACGCCGAAGGGGTGGACCGGCCCGCGCACGGTCGACGGGGTCCAGGTCGAGGGCACGTGGCGCTCCCACCAGGTCCCGCTCGCCGGGACCCGCGACAACGACGAGCACCGCGCGATGCTCGAGGCCTGGCTGCGGTCCTACCGGCCCGAGGAGCTCTTCGACGACGCCGGCCGGCTGGTCCCGCGGCTGCGGGCGCTCGCCCCGCACGGCACCCGCCGGATGAGCGCCAACCCGCACGCCAACGGCGGTCTGCTGCGGCGGCCGCTGCGGCTGCCGGACTTCCGCGACAGCGCCGTCGAGGTCACCGCGCCGGGCGCCTCGGTGCACGAGGCGACCCGGGTGCTGGGTCGCTACCTGGTCGACGTGGTGCGCCAGAACCCCGACAACTTCCGGATCTTCGGCCCCGACGAGACCGCCTCGAACCGGCTCGACGCGGTCTACGAGGTCACCGACAAGGTCTTCGCGGGGGAGCTGCTCGAGACCGACGAGCACCTCGGTCGCAGCGGCCGGGTCATGGAGATCCTCTCCGAGCACACCTGCCAGGGCTGGCTGGAGGGCTACCTGCTGACCGGGCGGCACGGGCTGTTCAGCTGCTACGAGGCGTTCATCCACCTCGTCGACTCGATGCTCAACCAGCACGCGAAGTGGCTCAAGACGACCCGCTCGATCGAGTGGCGCCCGCCAATCGCCTCGCTGAACTACCTGCTCACCTCCCACGTGTGGCGCCAGGACCACAACGGCTTCTCCCACCAGGACCCCGGCTTCATCGACCACGTGGTCAACAAGAAGGCCGAGGTCGTCCGCGTCTACCTCCCGCCGGACACCAACACGCTGCTCGCGACGATGCGCGACTGCCTGGACACCACCCACTTCGTCAACGTCGTGGTGGCCGGCAAGCAGCCGACGTTCGACTGGCTCGACGCGGAGGCCGCCGACCTGCACTGCGCGCGGGGCCTCGGCATCTGGGACTGGGCCTCGACCACCGACGGCGACCCCGACGTGGTCATCGCCTGCGCCGGCGACGTCCCCACGCTCGAGGCGCTCGCGGCGACCTCGATCCTGCGCGAGCACCTGCCCGAGCTCGGCGTGCGCTTCGTCAACGTCGTCGACCTGATGCGGCTCCAGGACGAGACCGAGCACCCGCACGGCCTCTCCGCGCGCGACTTCGACACCGTCTTCACCACCGACAAGCCGGTGGTCTTCGCCTACCACGGCTACCCCTGGCTCATCCACCGGCTGACCTACCGGCGCACCAACCACGCCAACGTGCACGTGCGCGGCTACAAGGAGGAGGGCACCACCACCACGCCCTTCGACATGGTGATGATGAACGACCTCGACCGGTACCACCTGGTCATGGACGTCATCGACCGCGTCCCCGCGCTCGGGCAGCGCGCCGCCGGGCTGCGCCAGCTCATGGTCGACACGCGCCGGCGGGCCCGCGCCTGGACCCGCGAGCACGGCGAGGACCTGCCCGAGGTGCGCGACTGGGCGTGGGACCACCGCGTCGCCCCGGACCGCAGCGGGTCGCCGTCGACCACCGCCGAACCGGACACCTCTGCGGACTTCAACTAGGGCCGGGACACACCCACCAGCGCGACCACCTGGCGGGCGATCGACAGCTCCTCGTCGGTCGGCACCACCAGGACGGTGACCGCGGAGTCGTCGGCCGAGATCCGGGCCGGCCCGCCGCGCACCTGGTTGCGGGTGGCGTCGAGGTGGATGCCGAGCTGCTCGAGACCGGCGAGGACGTCGGCCCGGACGCGGGGGACGTTCTCGCCGATCCCGGCGGTGAACGTCACCACGTCCGCGCCGCCGAGCACGGCCAGGTAGGCGCCGACGTACTTGCGGAGGCGGTGGCAGCAGACCTCGTAGGCCAGCGCGGCGTCCGCATCGCCGCCGTCGACCGCGGCCAGCAGGTCGCGGAAGTCCTGGCGGCCGCTGAGCCCCTGGAGGCCGGAGCGGTGGTGCAGGAGGTCGTCGAGATCGGCGACCGAGAGCCCGCCGACCCGCAGCAGGTGCAGCAGCACGCCGGGGTCGACGTCGCCGCCGCGCGTGCCCATCACCAGGCCCTCCAGCGGGGTGAGGCCCATCGAGGTCTCGACGGGTCGCCCGCCGCTGATCGCGGCCGCCGAGGCGCCGTTGCCGAGGTGGAGCACCACCTGGTCGAGCTCCTCGACCGGCCGGCCCAGGAACGCGGCGGCCCGCCCGGCGACGTGCTCGTGGCTGATGCCGTGCATGCCGTAGCGGCGCACCGAGAGCCGCGCGGTCACCTCGCGGTCCAGGGCGTACGTCGCCGCGGCCGCCGGCAGGTCGGCGAAGTAGGCGGTGTCGAAGACAGCGACCTGGGGGAGGCCGGGGTACGCCGCCAGCGCGTGCCGCACCCCCGCGATCGCCGGCGGGTTGTGCAGCGGCGCCAGCGGCACCAGCGCCTCCAGCCCGTCGAGGACGGCGTCGTCGACCAGCGTGGGGGCCACGAACCGGTCGCCGCCGTGCACCACCCGGTGGCCGACCGCCGCCAGGTCGTCCGCGGCGATGCCGGCCGCAGCCAGTCTCGCCACGAGCCGGTCGAGGGCGGCCCCGACGTCGTCGGTGCCCAGCCGCTCCAGGTGCTCCCCGAGCAGGGTCTCGCCGGTGTCGGGGCGGACGACGGCGTACTTGAGCGAGGAGGAGCCCGCGTTGAGCACGAGCACCGGCCGAGCGGTCATGGCTGCCTCCGTTCCTCCCCGCACCGTAGCGGCGGAGCCCGCCCGCCGGCGGCTGGTCGCCGGGTCGGCCCGGTCCACGCTCGGTCCACGGGACCCCTTCCCCTGGGGATGCCGGGCGGGGATGCTGGCGGCATGCCGAAGGCACCCCCCGCGTCCGCCCCCCTCGGCACGCCGGCCCCGGGCGACGCGCGGTGACCGCTCCGGTGGAGGTCCGCCCGGCCGACGTGCTGCTGGCCGACGGCTCGATCGCGGTCGTCCGGGCGCTGCGGCAGAGCGACGGTCCTGCGCTCCACGACCTGCACGAGAGCGTGTCGGACGAGGCGATCCGGATGCGGTTCTTCTCCTCGGCCCGCCACGCCGCCCACCGCTACGTCGACACCATGCTCGCCAGCGAGTCGACGCTGGCCCTCGTCGCGGAGGCCCGCGGCGAGCTGCTGGGGCTCGCGACGGCCGAGCCGCTGGACGCGGCGACCGCCGAGGTGGCGTTCCTCGTCGCCGACGCGGCTCGCGGCCGCGGCGTCGGGACGCTGCTGCTCGAGCACGTCGCGGCGCTCGCGTCGGCGCAGGGGTTCACCCGGTTCGAGGCCGACGTGCTCACCGAGAACCACGCGATGCTCAGCGTCTTCGCCCGCGCGGGGTACGTCGAGGGGCGGGACTCCGACTCCGGCGTGGTGATGCTGCGGCTGGCGACGCGGGCCGGCTCGGTCCCCTCGGCGCGGGCCGACGAGCGCGACTTCCGCGCCGAGGCCCGCTCCCTCCGCCCGCTGCTCCGCCCCCGCGCCGTGGCGGTGGTCGGTGCGGGACCGGGCGGCACGGACCTCGGGGCGGCGGTGCTCGACCAGGTGCTCGGCGGGGTGCTCGGCCGGGCCGCCACCCGCGGCCCCGACGGCCGGGTCGTCGTCGTCCACCCGACCGCGGCCGAGGTGGCCGGCGTCGCGACCACCCCGTCGCTCGCGGCCGCGGGGGAGGTCGACCTGGTCCTCGTCTGCGTGCCCGAGCAGGACGTGGTCGAGGCGGTCCGCGAGGCGGGCGCCGCCGGCGCCGGCGCCGCGGTCATCGTCTCCCCGGAGCCCGCGCCGCCGGACTCGGCGGGTCGCCGGGAGCTGCTCGCGGCCGCCCGGGCGGCCGGGGTGCGGCTCGTGGGCCCGGACTCGCTCGGGGTGCTGCTCGCCGGGCCGGAGCGCGTGCTCAACGCGACGTACCAGCAGGTCGTCCCGCCGCCCGGAGGCCTGGCGATCGCCAGTCAGTCCGGTGGGGTCGGGGCCGCGCTGCTGCGGCGCGCGGACGAGGCCGGCCTGGGGGTCCACTCCTTGGTCGCCCTCGGCGCCAAGGTCGACGTCTCGAGCAACGACCTGCTCGCCGCGTGGTACGACGACGAGGAGGTCCGCGCCGCCGGGCTGTACCTGCAGTCGTTCGGCAACGCCGCGAAGTTCGCCCGGTTCGCCCGGCGGTTCTCCCGCCGCAAGCCGCTCCTCGCCGTGGTCGGGGGACGCGCTCCCGGCGCCGACGGCGAGCGGCGCCCGGGCGGCCTGCGCAGTGTCGGCGTCGACGCGCTCTTCGCCCAGTCCGGTGTCCTCGGGTGCCGCGACGTCGACGACCTGGTCGAGACCGCCAGGCTCCTCGCCGAGCAGCCGCTGCCCGCCGGCGGCCGGGTCGCCGTGCTCGGCAACACCGGCGGGACCGGCGTGCTCGTCGCCGACGCCGCCCGCGCGGAGGGCCTGGTGGTGCCCGAGCTGTCCGCGGCGCTCCAGGAGCGGTTGCGCCCGCTCCTCGCGGCCGGCGGCGCGCCCACCAACCCGGTCGACGCCGGTGTCTCGGCGACCCCCGAGCAGCTCGGTCGCCTGCTCGACGAGGTGCTCGACTCGGGCGAGGTCGACGCCGCCGTGCTGGTGCCGGTCGCCACCGCCCTCACCGACGCCGCCGCCACGGTGCGGGCGCTGGGCGAGGCCCGGGCGCGGCACCCGCAGCTGCCGGTCCTCGCCGTGCCGGTCGGCCTCGACCTCGCCACGACGGCCGGCCCCGGCGGGACCACGGTGCACGCCACGCCCGCCGCGGCGGTCGGCTCCCTCGCG
The DNA here is from genome assembly GCF_013177455.1 of Nocardioides marmotae. Lineage (NCBI taxonomy): Bacteria > Bacillati > Actinomycetota > Actinomycetes > Propionibacteriales > Nocardioidaceae > Nocardioides > Nocardioides marmotae. Next base: position 2,804,591 of record NZ_CP053660.1, on the reverse strand, counting down.
CACGCCGTGCGGTACGCCGCGTGGCTGGCCGACGAGGAGGGGCCGGGGGCGCCGCTGACCGACGCCGCGGAGGCCGCGCGGACCCGCAGCCTGGCGCGCGACCTGCTGCGGCGGGGGAGCAGCGGCTGGTCCGACGGGTCGGACGTGGCGGCGTTGCTGGCGGCGTACGGCCTCGCTGCGGTCGGGACCACGGCCCGGTCCGCGACCGGTGCCGCGCGCGCCGCGGGCGCGCTGGGGCTGCCGGTGGCGGTCAAGGTGGTCGACGCCGGCACGGTCCGCCGCGCCGAGGCGGGCCTGGTCCGCACGGGCCTGCGCACGCGCGAGCAGGTCCGGGACGCCTACCGCGACTTCGCGGGCAGCGTCGGGGGAGCACCGGAGGTCCTGGTGCAGCCGATGGTGTCGGGCACCGAGGTCGCGCTCGGGGTGGTGCGCGACCCCACGCTGGGGCCGCTGGTGACGGTGGCGAGCGGCGGCGTGCCGCCCGGTCTTCGCTCGGACCAGGTCATCCTGGTCGCGCCGGTCACCGAGGCCGATGCCCGGCGGGCGGTCGGCTCGCTGCGGTCGACCGCGCTCCTGGCCGCCGACGGCGGCGGCGCGACCGAGGTCCTCGAGCCGGTGGTCGGCCTGCTCGTCTCGCTGGGACGGCTGGTGACCGACGTGCCCGAGGTCGCCGAGCTCGTGCTCGACGCCGTCGTGCCGGGGCCGGGGGCCGGTTGCCAGGTCGTCGACGCCAAGCTCCGCCTCGGGACGCCGTTGGGGCCCGACCCGACCGCGCCGCGCCAGCTCCGCTCCGCGGACTGAGGCACCCACCAACGTCCTGCCGCCCGGGGCCCTTGGACCCTGCCGGTGCGCCCGCGGCGGCCCGAGGCTTGAGTCACCGACCAGGACAGGACGTGAGACCCGTGACCATGACCAGCAAGCCCATCGTCGTCGCCGTCGGGGCCGGCGAGAGCGAGGCGCTCCTCGACTTCTCGACGCGAGAGGCGATGCTGAGCGGCAGCCCGCTGCACCTCGTGCACGTCGTCCGGATGCCGCCCACCCTCCCGAGCTCCCTCGCGGCGGCCTACCAGACCGCCCAGGAGTACGGCGCCGAGGTGCTCCGCCAGGCGGTCGCGGGCGCCCGGGCCCGTGTCGGCAGCGCCGTCGTCGTCACCTCCGAGCTCGTCACCACCGGCGCGCCGGCCGCCGTCCTCGCCGGGCGCAGCGCCGACGCCCGGATGGTGGTCCTCCAGCACCGTCACCTGACCGGGACCAAGCGCCTGACCAGCGCCTCGACGACCAGCGGTGTCGCGGCCCGCGCCCACGCACCGGTCGTCTCGGTGCCGGAGGCGTGGCGCCCGCCGGACGGCGCGGAGCCCGGCCCCGTGGTCGTCGGCGTCCACGACCCCGCCCGCTCCCGCGAGATCATGCGCGCGGGGTTCACGCTGGCACGGGAGCGCGGGGCCGACCTCCGGATCGTCCACGCGTGGTGGCTGGCCAACGGCTACGACGGCATCGTCGTCGACGACGCCATGCGCGAGGCGGAGAAGGAGCGGTTCGGCCAGGAGGTCGCCCCCGACCTCGACGCCCTCCGGGCCGAGCACCCGGGCGTCAACACCGTCGTCAGCGTCTACCACGCCCCGGCCGCGCTGGCCCTCGACGACGTCGCCGAGGGCGCGCAGCTGCTGGTCCTCGGTCGCCGGAACCCCACCCTGGCCGTCGGGTCGCACCTCGGCTCGGTGGTCCGCACGGTCCTCCGGCAGAGCCCGGTCCCGGTCGTGGTCGTCGAGCCCTCGGCCGCGATGACGGCGAGCGGCGGGGAGCGCCGCGACACCGCGGCTCGCTGAGCCGCTGCCGAGCCGCGGAGCCGCGGAGCCGCGGGGCCGCGGGGCCGCGCGGCCGCGGGGGTCGCAGGAGTCCGGACCAAAGGTCCTCGGAGAGCAGGGTCGATCGTCGCTTCAGGGCGCCCTCCGGCCCGACCTAGGTTCTCGGCATGGGAGAGCAGCCGAACGCGAGCCCGTCGCCCATCCGGGTCTTCCTCGTCGACGACCACGAGATCGTCCGCCGGGGGATCAAGGACCTCCTGGAGGCCGAGGGCGACATCGTCGTGGTGGGCGAGACGGGGTCGGCCGACGAGGCCATCAACCGGATCCCCGCGTTCCGTCCCCACGTCGCGATCCTCGACGGCCGGCTGCCGGACGGCACGGGCATCGAGGTGTGCCGCAAGGTGCGCTCGCAGGATCCCTCCATCGCCGGGCTCATCCTGACGTCGTACGACGACGACGACGCGCTGTTCGCCGCGATCATGGCCGGCGCCGCCGGGTACGTCCTCAAGCAGGTCCGGGGCGGCGACCTGGTCGACGCCGTACGTCGCGTGGCCGCCGGTCAGTCGCTGCTCGACCCGGCGGTCACCCAGCAGGTCCTCGACCGGGTCCGCCAGGGTGTCGAGCGGGACCCCCGCATCGCCCGGCTCAGCAACCAGGAGCTGCGCATCCTCGAGCTCATCGGCCAGGGCCTCACCAACCGCGAGATCGCCGAGGCGATGCACCTGGCCGAGAAGACCGTGAAGAACTACACCTCGGTGCTGCTCGGGAAGCTCGGCGTCCGGTCCCGGACCCAGGCGGCCATCCTCGCGACCCGGCACCTCACGGACTCCGGCACCGACCCGGCGTCCTCCGGCGGGTACCGCTGAGCCCGGTCTCTGAAGCCGGGTCGCGCCCGCGGACACCGGGATCGGTACCGGACGTCGGAGACCAGGCCCAAAGGCCCACCGGCGTTGTGGCCTCCGCCCCTCCTGGCCGGGGCCGGCCCGCACGAGGATGGTCCTGGCGGGGATCCTCGCCGCCGACGCCGACCAGGAGGACGATCGCGATGGCGAACACCATCCAGCTCGAGGAGGGCGGCCCCGTGGTGGTGGGCGTCGACGGATCGCCGGCCAGCCTCGTCGCGGCGCGCTTCGGGGTCGCCGAGGCCCATCGGTTCGGGACGATGGTGCGCCTGGTGCACGTCGTCCCGGACTACATCGCGATGGCGCCGATGTACCCGCTCCCGCCCGACGAGCTGACCGACGCCGGCCGCGTGATGCTCCGCGAGCTCCTCGACGAGCTCGGCCCGATCGACCCCGAGGTGCGCGTGCAGCGGGTGGTGCGGCGCGGCTCCCGGGTCGCCGCCCTGACCTCCGACGCACGCGGCGCGCGGCTGCTCGTGGTCGGCAGCGACCGCCGCCCGGTGACCGCCCGGCTGCTGACCGGGAACACCTCCACGGGTGTCGCGGCGAGCGCCGCGTCCCCGGTGGTCGCGGTGCCCGAGACGTGGGACCCCGACCGCTCCACCGGGGTGGTGGTCGTCGGGATCAAGCGCCCCACCCGCGTCACCGAGCTGTTCGGCGAGGCCTTCGCCGTCGCCCACGCCCGCGGGGCCCGCCTGGTGGTGATGCACGCCTGGAAGCTGCCCTCGGAGTACGACGACATCGTGGCCGGGCGGACCTCGCGCGAGCAGTGGGACGCCCGGGCGCGCACCGAGCTCGAGGGTCCGCTGGCGGAGTGGCGGGAGGCATACCCCGAGGTCGAGGTCGAGGTGCGGACGATCCACGACCAGCCGGCGCACGCGCTGGTCGCCGTCTCCGCCGAGGCCGACGAGCTGGTGCTGCTGCGCCGGGCCCACGGCATCCCGGCCGCGGCCCACCTGGGCTCGACCGCGCGGGCCGTGCTGCGCGAGGCGCAGTGCCCCGTCCGGATCGTGCCCCCCGGTCACGTCGTGGCGTTGCCCGGCCTGTCCCTGGAGGACTCCGGGACGATGCGCAAGTGAGCCAGGCTCCGGAGTCCCGGAGCCCGGAGGGCCCGCCGTCCGGGCTCGACACCACCGGGCTGACCTCGGCCGAGGCAGCCCGGCGCAGGGAGGAGCACGGGCCCAACGAGGCCCCCCGGGCCGCGCCGAAGAGCCTGGCCGCCCGGGTGTTCGACCAGCTGCGGGACCCGATGATCCTGCTGCTGCTGGGGGCCCTCGTCGTCGTCGCCCTCGTCGGGGACCTCGCCGACGCGGCGATCATCGCCGCGGTCGTGGTGCTCAACACCGTCATCGGGGTCGTCCAGGAGGTGCGGGCGGCCAACGCGATCGCCGCCCTCGACAAGCTCGCCGCGCCGCACGCCACGGTCGTCCGCGACGGCCGGTTCGTCCGGGTCGCGGCGCCCGACGTCGTCCCGGGCGACGTCGTACGGCTCGAGGCCGGCGACGTCGTGCCCGCCGACGCCACCCTCGCCGAGGCCGCCGGGATGCAGGTCGACGAGTCCGCGATGACCGGCGAGTCCGTCCCCGTCGACGTGCTCACCGGCGGGGAGGTGCTCTCCGGCACCGTCGTCACGCGCGGCCGCGGTCGCGCCGTGGTCACCCGCACCGGCGCGGAGAGCGGGCTGGGCCGGATCGCGGCCCTCATCGCCTCCACCGCCACCCGGCCGACACCGCTCCAGCAGCGCCTGGCGCGGCTCTCGCGCCAGCTGGTGGTCCTCGCCCTCGCGCTGTCCGCGCTGGTCTTCGTCCTCGGCGTGCTGCGGGGGCAGGACGCCCTGCCGACCCTCGTCCTCGCCGTGAGCCTGGCCGTCGCCGCCATCCCCGAGTCGCTGCCCGCGGTGGTCTCGGTGGCGCTGGCCCTCGGCGCCTACCGGATGGCCCGCCACTCTGCCCTCGTGCGCTGGCTCCCGGCGGTGGAGACGCTCGGCTCGGTGACCGTCCTGGCCTCCGACAAGACCGGCACCCTCACCGAGGGCCAGATGGTCGCGCAGCGACTCTGGACGCCCTTCGCCGAGTGGTCGTTCTCCGGCCGCGGCTACGGCGTCGAGGGCGCGCTGCAGCGGTACGACGACCGGTCGGCCGACCCGGCGGAGCCCGTCGACGCCGACGACGCCGTCGGCTCCGACCTGCTCCTGCGCGACCTGGTGCTCTGCAACGACGCCCGGCTCGGCGGGCCGACCGACGGCGCGTGGACCGTCGTGGGCGACCCGATGGAGGCCGCGCTGCTCGTCGCGGCCGCCAAGCGCGACCCCCGCCTGCTCGACCTCCCCGAGGCCTGGACCCGCGAGGCCGAGGTGCCCTTCGACAGCCTCCTGCAGCGGATGGTGACCCTGCACCGCGCCCCCGACCCCGACGGCTCCTGGCTTGTGGTGTGCAAGGGCGCCCCCGAGGTGGTCCTCGACCTGCTCCCGCCCGGGCCCTCGGTCGACGCCGCCCGCGCGGCCGCCGACCGGTACGCCCTGGCCGGCCTGCGCGTGCTCGCGGTCGCCGACGCCGTCCACCACCGGCCTCCCGCGGAGGACGCCCTCGAGCGCGGGCTCGCCCTGCGCGGCCTGGTCGCGCTGGTCGACCCGGCGCGTCCCGACGCGCGGAAGGTGATCGAGGAGTGCCGCGCCGCCGGCATCCGGACCATCCTCATCACCGGCGACCACCCGCGCACCGCGCGCGCCATCGCCGACGAGCTCGGCATCACCGCCGACGGCGGCGAGGTCAGCGACGGCGCCGCCGTCGCGCGCGGCGAGCACGTCGACCGGGTCGAGCACATCGCGGTCTACGCCCGCACCCGCCCCGAGCAGAAGGTCGACATCGTCAGCGCCTGGCAGCAGCACGGCGCCGTGGTCGCGATGACCGGCGACGGCGTCAACGACGCACCCGCCCTGCGCAGCGCCGACATCGGCGTGGCGATGGGCGACCGCGGGACCGAGGTCGCGCGCCAGGCCGCCGACCTCGTGCTCGCCGACGACGACCTGCGCACCGTGGTCCGTGCGGTGGGGGAGGGGCGGCGGATCTACCGCAACATCCGCACCTTCCTGCGCTACGGCCTGGCCGGCGGCCTCGCGGAGGTGCTGGTCATCCTCATCGGCCCGTTCCTCGGGATGCCGGTGCCGCTGGCCCCGGGCCAGATCCTCTGGATCAACATGCTCACCCACGGCCTGCCCGGCGTCGCGTTCGGCGGCGAGCCGCTGGACCCCGCGGTGATGACCCGGCCCTCGCCGTCGCCGGACCGCTCCGTGCTCGCCGACGGCCTGGCCCGGCAGATCGTCGTCGCCGGCTCCCTGATCGCCGTCGTCTCGCTCGTCGCGGGCCTCGTCGTGCCCTCCGGCGACCAGAGCCAGACCGCCGTCTTCCTCTGCCTGGGCCTCGCCCAGCTCGGCGTCGCCCTGGCCGTCCGCGCGCCCCGGCAGGGCCTCGCGCTGCGGTCCCGGGGCCTGGAGCTCGCGGTGGCCGGCGCCGCGCTCCTCCAGGTGCTGGGCGCGGTCTGGTCGCCGCTGCAGGACCTGCTCGGCACGACCGACCTGGCGCTCGACTCCACCCTCTGGCTGGTCCTCCTCGCCGCCGTCCCCGGCGTGCTCGTCCGGTTCGCCGACCGGGTCATCGAGGCCCGCGCGCGGGTGCGGGCCTGAGGGACCGGGTGGCCGGGGACCTTCGTCCCCGGCCGCCGCGACTTCGTCCCCTGCCGCGGCGCGCCGCGGCCCAGGAGCATCGAGGGGGAGGGGCGCAGTGAGCGACCTCCACGAGGAGGCGAGCGAAGATGCTGGAACGGATCCGAGGCCACGTCGTGGTCGGCGCCGACGGCTCCACCGGGGCGGACCGCGCGATCGCCTGGGCGGCGGAGCAGGCGGCGGCCGAGCACCGGACGCTGACCGTCGTGCACGCGCTCGACGCGCTCGTCGCCGCCACCTCGTTGTGGTCCACCGCGCCCAGCGTCGAGGCGGCCCGTCTCGGCGAGGTGGCCGCCCGCGGCGGCGAGGAGATCGTCGCCCGGGCCGCCGAGCAGGCCGGGCACGCGAGCCCGGGCGTCACCGTCGAGACACTCGTCAGGTACGGCGACTCGCGGGTGGTCCTCGAGGAGGTCGCCCGCACCGCGCACCTGGTGGTGGTCGGCTCCCGCGGTCGCGGACCGGTCGCCAGCCTGCTGCTCGGGTCGACCAGCGCCTCGCTGGCCGAGCAGGCCGCCTGCCCGGTGGTCGTCGTCCGCCCCCAGGAGGGCTGGCGCCGCGGCGGCGGGGTCGTCGTCGGGGTCGACGGCCGGGAGCGCTCGACCCGCACCCTGGAGTTCGCCTACGAGCAGGCCGCGCTGCGGCGTACGTCGGTGACGGTCGTGAACTGCCTGTGGGAGGCCCCCGTCGAGGGCGAGACGCCGATGGACCAGCGGCTCGACCACCGGGTGCTGGTCGCGGAGACCATGGCCGGCCTGGGCGAGAAGTACCCGGACGTCCCGGCCGAGGTGCAGATCGAGAACGGGCTCGCCGACACCGTCTTGTGGGAGCACTCGCGGACCGCGGACCTCGTCGTGGTCGGCCGCCGCAAGCCGGGGTTGATCGGCAGCCTCGTCCACAGCACCCTCGCCGCCTCCGTCGTCGAGCACGCGACCTGTCCGGTGGCCGTCGTGCCGGCCGAGGACGGAGGTGCGGAGTGACGGTCCTCGATCGACTCGGGGTGCGCGAGGCGGCCGTGGCCGCACCCGCGTCGTCGGAGCGGGACACCCAGGAGCCGTGGTTCGTCCGGCACCAGCGGCGGTCCCTCGCGGTGGCGCTGGGGTTGTTCGCCGCGGTCACCCTGCTCCGCTTCCTCTCCGGCGCCGACCTCACCACCGGCACCACGATGCTCTACGTCCTGCCGGTGAGCCTGCTCGCGCTCTCCCACGGCACCGCTGCCGGGGTCGCCGCGGGCGCCGCCGCCTCCGCCGCGGTCGCGGTGTGGAGCGGGGTCGCCCAGGTCGACATCGGCCTCGTCGGCTGGGCCACCCGGGCCCTCCCGCTCGTCCTCGCCGGCTACCTCCTCGGAGACGCCTCCGACCGGCTGCGCCGCGCCGCCGAGCAGCGCCTCGAGCACGAGGCCGCCGCGCTGCGCCACCGCCAGGCGGTCGAGGTCAACGACCTGCTCGTGCAGGGCATGGCCGTCTCGAAGTGGTCCTTCGAGGCCGGCCGCACCGAGGCCGGCCTCCGCGCCCTGGAGGAGACCATCGAGACCGGCCAGCAGCTGGTGTCACGGCTGATCAAGGACGCCGACGCCGGCGGCCGGGTCATGGACTGACGCGGCTCGTCCGGAGCCGTCAGGGCGAGGCCGTGTCGTGGCCCGGCCGGGGGTCCTCGCGCCGCCGCCGCAGCGCCAGCCACAGCAGGACCAGCCCGACGAGCGCCACCACGACGCTGGTGAGCAGCAGGACGCCGACCGCGTCCTCGACGATCGAGGACCCGAGGAAGGGCAGCTGGGCGCCCACGCTGACCTCGGTGCGCACGGGGCTCGCGCCGTCCTTGCGCATCACCACCAGCGTCCAGTCGCCGTCGGCGGGCTTCCAGGTGAGCCGCCGCGGTCCCGTCCCGGCCGCGCTGGCCGCCCAGAACGACTCCTGGCCGGGGGCGCCGCGCGGCGCGCCGCCGTCCCGGTCGTCCAGCTGCGGGCCGTCACCGTCACCGTCACTGTCGTCGTCGCGGACCACCGACCGGGCCACCCCGTCGAGGTAGTCCTCGACGTCGCGGGTGGGGCCGATGCCGACGAAGACCGCGCCGGCTCCGGCGCTGCGCGCGTCCACGCGTAGGTCGCCGAGCAGCCGGTCCAGGACGCCGGCCTCGTCCGCCCCGGCCTCGATGTCGACGTCGGGGAAGACGATCGCGTGGCCGGGGGAGTCGAAGGTCTCCGTCGAGCTCATCAGGTACCCGTCGTCGTCGCGTGCGGCCCCGCCCGCGAGCACGATCGTCGCGGCGGCCAGCAGCACCAGCGAGAGCAGCATCAGCAGGCTCCCGACGACCACGGTGACCAGCCGGCCGGCGCCCCACGGGTGGGCGGGTGCCGCGGCTCGCCGGCCGGGTGCCACCGGCGCGGAGCCCGGCCCGTCCGGCTCCTCCACCGCGGGTGCCGCGTGGGCCGCGTGCGCCGGGACGGCGGCGATCTCGGCGGCCCGGGTGCCGGGGTCGATGCCGCCCTGGTCGAGCCGGAACGGCGGGTAGGCGTCGGTCATCAGCGAGCTGTAGGCACTCACGCGGAGCACCCACCGGTTGATGCCGAGGACGAGGTCGAACAGGCCGCGCGGGTAGCGGCCGGAGAAGAGCAGCGCGACCGCCACGAAGAGGACCAGCAGCGGGAGCAGGCCGGGCGTGGGCTGGGAGGTGACGTCGTCGGAGACGGCGTACGTCGTGCCGCCGACCAGCACCCCCACCACCAGCGCCTGCGGGATCACGAGCAGCCACCACTTGACCAGCACCAGGCCGCGGGAGAGCCGCTCGGGGCGGGTCACGTCGAGGTGCGCGGGGTAGTCGGGGCGCTCCGCGAGCGTGAACGGCGGGTAGCGGTCGGTGCCGAGCGCGCCGTAGGAGTAGTAGGCGACCCGCCAGCTCCACCGCATGATGCCGACGTTGAGGGAGAAGATCCCGGCCGGGTAGCGACCGGTGACCAGGATGCACCAGAACGCGATGAAGGTGGTCACCGCGAAGGCCGGCCACAGCAGCGCCAGCACGATGTAGTGGGGGATGGCCAGCAGCCACTTCACCAGCCACAGCCACCGGCTCGGGTGCTCGTCGGGGGTCGCGTCGACCCGGAGCGGGTACGCCGCGGGGCCGGGCGGGTGCTGGCTCGGCGCGGTCGCGCCGCTCATGTCCGTCGCCCCCGTCAGAGCTGGAAGACCAGGCGGGCGGGGGCCCGCCCCTCGAGCACCTCGGCGACGGCGTCGTTGACGTCCTCGAGCCGGCGGGTCTCGGCGATCACCCGGGTGCGGCCCAGCGCGTGCAGCTCGAAGACCTCGGTGAGGTCCTGGCGGGTGCCGACGATCGAGCCGATCACCGAGAGCCCCTTCAAGACGGTGGGGAAGATCGGCAGCGCCATCGGGCCGTCCTTCTCCGGCGGCAGGCCGACGCAGACCAGCCGGCCGCCGCGGCGCAGCGAGGCGAAGGCCTGCTCGAAGACCGTGGGGATGACGGCCAGGACGATCGCCACGTCGGCCCCGCCGAGCTCCTCGATGGCGGCGACCGGGTCCCCGGTGGCCGCGTTGACGGTGTGGTCGGCCCCCAGGTCGCGGGCCAGCTCGAGCTTCTCGTCGTTGACGTCGACCGCGATCACGGTGCCGCCGACCAGGCGGGCGTACTGCACCGCGAGGTGCCCCAGCCCGCCGATCCCGAAGACGGCGACCCGCTCGGCCGGGCGGATGTGGGCGACCTTGACCGCCTTGTACGTCGTCACGCCGGCGCAGGTGAGCGGCGCCGCCTCGACCGGCGAGATGCCCTCCGGCACCCGCACGGCGTACGTCGCGTCGGCCAGCGCCCATTCCGCGAACGTGCCGTCGATGGAGTAGCCGGTGTTCTGCTGCTCCTCGCAGAGGGTCTCCCAGCCGTCGATGCAGTAGTCACAGTGCCCGCAGGCGTGGCCCAGCCAGGGGAGCGCGACGCGGTCCCCGACGGCGTGGGCGGTGACGCCCTGGCCGACGGCCTCCACGATGCCGACGCCCTCGTGCCCGGGGACGAACGGCGGCGAGGGCTTGACCGGCCAGTCGCCGTGGGCGGCGTGGATGTCGGTGTGGCACAGCCCGCTCGCTTCGATCCGCACCAGGACCTGGCCGGGGCCGGCGGCGGGGACGGGACGCTCCTGCAGCTCGAGGGGCTTGTCGAAGCTGGTGACGACGGCGGCGCGCATGGGTCTCCTCGGGTGGGGGTCCGGGACGGGTGGTCCCGTCCTCGGCCAGCCTCGCCCGGGCACGGGGGTGCCCCGGCAGGGTCACAGGTCCCGGCCGGCGATGACCTTGGGAGGGGCCGGACCCCCGCGGGAGGACCGCGGTCCCCGGGCCGGAGGACCTTCGCCCGTGGTCGCGTTCGGTGGTCCGAGCCACGCTGGAGGCAGGCCACCTCCCGGTGGGTACGCCGCCGGGGGACCGAGACGAGGAGCGCCTGCCGTGAGCCCTGATGAGACGAGCGGGACCGAGACCGGGTCGGGGGCCGTCGTCGAGCGGCTCTCGCTCGAGGACTGCTGGGACGTGCTGGAGCCCGAGTCCTTCGGCCGGCTCGCCTACCGGCTGGTCGACGAGGTGCACGTCGTGCCCATCGACTACGCCGCGGACGGCCACCGGATCCACCTGCGCACCGGCGCGGGCAACAAGCTTCTCGCCGCGGCGCTGGAGTCCGACGTCGCGCTCGAGATCGACTGGCGGGGGACCGGCGCGGCCTGGTCGGTGGTGGTGCGCGGTCGGCTGCGCCGCCTCGAGCCCGGCGAGTCGCCGTCGCCCGCGCCGCCGGTGCGGCCGTGGCTCGAGGGCGTCGACCACGAGGTCGTCGAGCTGGTCGCCGTCGACGTGGCGGGCCGCCGATTCACCTGGGACGCCGAGGCCGACCGGTCCACCGGGGCCTAGCTGTACCTAGCCGGGCCGGCCGCTATCGTCTGGCCCGCACCGATCCCGCCCGCGACCCTCGAGGTGACATGCCGGACCCCCGCCCGTCGGCTCGCCGACTCTTCGAGCTCACCGAGCCCATCTGCCTGGTCGCGTTCTTCGCCGAGGAGCCGAACGACGCCATGGCCGACCTCGGCCTCCGCACCTACTGGGACGGCTACTTCGCCGGGCGCGCCGCGCCGCTGGGGCAGGTGCCGGCCGAGGTGGTCGACGCCGCGTTCTACAGCTTCGCCGACGGCGAGGTCGCGCGGCACGTCCCCCGGGTCTGGGAGACCACCACGCCCGCGGCGGCCCTCGCCGCCCGTGAGCGCGGCTGCGCCGCCGCCCTGCGCCGCATCCTCGGCGACCTCGCGGAGGCACCCGGGCTGACCGTCGCCGCCGACCTGCTCGCCGAGGCGGCGACGACCGCGCCGCTCGGGGGACGGGTCATGTACGCCGCCCTCCGCTCGGTCCCGCTGCCCGCCGATCCCGTGGCCCGGCTCTGGCGCGCCGCCGACATGCTGCGCGAGCACCGCGGGGACGGCCACGTCGTCGCACTGCTCGCCGAGGGCATCGGCGGGATCGAGGCCCACGTGCTCAACGCCCTCGACGCCGGCATCCACCCCGCCGAGTCCTTCGGGCGGATCCACCACCTGCCCCCGGCCACCCTCGCGGCGGTCATGGCCGGCTTGCGCGCCCGCGGCCTCGTCGACCCCGAGGGCCGCTTCACCGAGGCCGGCCGCGCGGTCAAGGACCGGATCGAGTCGCTGACCGACACCCTGGCGGCCGCGGCGTACCAGTCCCTGGCCGACGCGGACCTCGACCGGCTGGTCGCCGAGCTCACGCCGATCTCCGAGCGGCTCCGGGTCGCGGGCTCGCGGTAGGGCACCGGGGCCCCGGCCCTCTCCACCTGCGGCGGAGGCGCTGCGCCGGTCTCGTGGCCCCGCCGGCCGCCCGCTGAGGCCGGCCCGGCGCGTGGCGGCCACGGGCCCGGCCGACGTGGACGGAACGGCTGGTGAGGGGTGTCGCGGGGCCGTCACGTGTGGCACGTTGGCCCTTCGGCCGGCCCGGCCCCGGCGTTCGGACGACGTTCCTGCGAGCGGAGGACTCCCCATGCTGCGTCGCTCTCCCAGGTCCCGCTCCGCCGGCCGCTCCGGAACCTCCGGGACCGATCGCCCGGCGGGGCCCGCGACCAACGCGGCCCGTGGCTCGCTGCGCTTGGAGCAGGGGTTCTTCGACCGGTTCCCGGCGTTCCTCGAGACGAGCGAGACCTCGTCCTTCCCGTGGCGGCTGAACCTGCGGCACGAGGCGATCGTGACGGCCCATGCGCCGGCCTTCGTCGGGGCGCGCGTCCTGGACATCGCCAGTCACGACGGCCGCTGGTCGATGGCTGCTCTCGAGGCCGGCGCGTCCCACGTGACCGGCATCGAGGCCAGGCCCGAGCTCGTCGACCAGGCGGAGGCCACGTTCCGCAGCCACGACGTGCCGCCCGATCGCTACACGGTCATCCGAGGCGATGTCTTCGAGGTCCTCGCCCGGGAGGACCGCGCGTTCGACGTCGTGCTGTGCCTGGGTTTCCTCTACCACACGCTGCGGCACGGTGAGCTGTTCGCCCGGATCCGCGCGACGGGGGCGCGGCAGCTGATCGTCGACACGGAGGTCCACCGCAGTCCCGACCCGCTCGTTCGGCTGGCCACCGAGCACGTCGACCGCCAGGGAAACGCGGTCCCCGACGAGTTCAACCGCGGGGCTTCGGTGATCACCGGGCGCCCGTCGCTGTCCGCGCTGGAGCTCCTGGCATCGAGCCAGGGCTACGCGCTCGCGGGACTCTCGGACTGGGACGGCCTGCTGCGCGACAACCCCGACGCCGACCAGGTCCGCGACTACCGGATCGGCCGCCGGCTCACCGCCGCCTTCACCCGGGAACGTGCCGGAGGCCCGGGCGATCGGTAGCGCGATCGGGCGGCCGTCGGTCCATTGACGAGGCCGGATCGAGGGGGTAGGCAGGCTCCAACGGGACTTCACCCGGACGAAGGAACCGTGATGGAACCATCGGACATGCCCACCTCGCGGGACGGGTCCTCCGCCTTCGGAGAATCAACAGTGAACGACCTGCTCCGCGAGGTCCAGGGGCGGGTGGATGGAGCGCTCGACGAACGTCGGCGGTGGGAGCTGCTGCTCGATGCGGTCGTGTCGATGGGCGCCGACCTCTCCCTGGACGGCCTGCTCACCCGGATCGTGGAGATCGCCAGCAACCTCACGGGCGCGCAGTTCGCCGCGCTCGGTGTGCTGGAGCACGGGAGTGCCGACCGCCTCAGCACCTTCGTCACCTACGGCATGGACGACGACCAGCAGGCCCGGCTCGGGGAGCTGCCGACGGGGCCCGGCATCCTGGACCTCGTCATCGACCGCTCCGAGCCGCTCCGGCTCCGCGAGCTGCCGAGCCATCCGGACTCCTACGGCCTCCCCGCCCACCACCCGCCCCTGAGGTCGTTCCTCGGGGTGCCGGTCCGCACCCGGGGTGGCGTGTTCGGGAACCTCTACCTCACCGAGAAGCTGGGAGGCGCGGAGTTCACGGCCGAGGACGAACGGATCGTCGTCGCGCTGGCAGCGGCGGCGGGGGTCGCGATCGAGAACGCACGCCTCCACGAGGACGCCGTCCAGCGCCAGCGCTGGCTTGCCGCGACCGCTGAGATCGCGCGACTGCTCACCGGGTCCGAACCGGACAGCCACGCCTTGCAGGTGGTCGCGGACCGGGCTCGGGAGCTGGCCGATGCCGACGTGTGCTGGATCGTCGCCGGGCACGGTCCCGACGACCTCGACGTGCAGGCCGTCTCCGGCCTGGAGGTCGACCTGGACGGGCTGTCCGGACAGCTGCAGGGCTGGTCCATCGCCCGGGACGTCGTGGTCTCGGGCCAACCGGTGACGGTCGCGGACCTGCGGGGTGATCCTCGCGCCAGCAGCACGGCACAGGCCTCTGGGCGGCGGGAGCTCGGCCCGGCCGTGATGGTGCCGATGTCGACGACCGGGTCCGGGCTCCGCGGCGTGCTGGCTCTGGCCTGGTGTCCCGAGAACGCCACGGGGGCCGCGCTCGAAACGGACCTGCCGGCCGCGTTCGTCGAGCAGGCAGCGTTGGCGTTGCAGATCTCGCTGGCGAACCGGGACCGGCGCAGGCTGACCCTCTTCGAGGACCGGGACCGCATCGGCCGGGACCTCCACGACCTGATCATCCAGCGCCTCTTCGCGGTCGGGCTGGGCTTGCAGAGCGCGAGTCGGCTCGCGGCCGAACCCGAGCTGGCCCGGCGTCTGGAGTCGGCCGTCGACGACATCGACGCCACGATCAGGGACATCCGGCGAGCGATCTTCGCGCTGAGCACAGCCGGCGAGGCGACTGGCGATCTTCAGTCGGAGATCACGCGCATCGTCGAGCGCGCCGCCGGCACGCTCAAGGTCATACCGTCGGTCCAGATCGAGGGGCCGGTGCGTGCCCGGGTCCCCGACACCGTCGCGCCCCATCTCCTGGCCGTGCTCGCCGAAGCCCTCTCCAACGCGGCCCGGCACGCAGCACCATCAGCGATCGACGTCAGCCTGGTCGTCGACGGCGACCAGGTCTCCCTGACGGTCCGCGACGACGGACGCGGCATCCCGCCGGACGTCGTGGAGAGCGGCCTCGCGAACATGAGACACCGGGCGGCGGACCTGGGCGGGACGTGTGAGATCTCCAGCTCTCCCGGGCAGGGCACGACGATCGAGTGGCGCGTGCCCCTGACCGTGCCGAGGTCGTGAGAGCGCCACGCGTCAGGGGCTCGTCGCCATCCGGTCCTGAGCCGCGACCGCGACGGTCCGACCCCACGCAGTGGCCTGCTCGAGCTGGTCGGGGAGCAGCGGCCCCTTGACGTCGGCGACCAGGAAACCGGCCGGCCGTACGACGGAGACGTAACCGCGCCGCTCGAGCATGCGGTGGGCGCGGTGCGCGGCGTTGGCGGGGAGGTGCTTGATCTTGGCGACCCGGGTGTCGAACACCGCGACCAGGCGCCCCCCTCCGTCGTCGGACGCGGCGTCGATCCACTCGCGCAGGCCGGGACCGCCGGCGGCCTCCGCAGGCGCGCCCTGCTTGACGGCGTCCTCCCGGGTCGGCCTCCGGCTGAGGGAGAACGCGTGCGTCGGTGCCCCCACCACGATCAGGTCCGCGTGGACGGAGTCCAGCGGCGGTGCCTCCGCCACGCTCATCAGGTCGACCGTGGCACCTTCGAGCTCGATCCCGGCCGCGACGCCGTCGGCGACGGACCTGGTGTTGCCGAACATCGACTCTGCGATGACGGCCGCGTGCAGCTGTCGTGCCATGGGGGCCTCCTCATCCGGCTCTGAGGACCCCAGCCTGCAGGCGCGGGCTGCCGGGCAACCGAGGCTCCGGACCATGCTGTCGAGGACCTTGGTCCTCGCCGAGCCCCGCGGGTTGCCTGACGCCGGTGGACGTCGCCGGCGAGGGGATCAGGACGGTGTCCCTGCCGGCCGGCGAGGTGGCCCACGCGCTCCACCGGGACCTCTCGGACGGCGTCATGCGGGAGGTCCACGAGACGGGTCCCGGGAGGCCGGCCGATCGGCCGGTCACCCGCCCAGCAGGTCGCGTCGGCGGAACCCCCGCTCGCCGACGACCGCCAGCGTCACGGCCATCGCGGTCATGACCACGAGGGGTACGGCGTCGTACCCCACCGACGGCACGAGGGGCGTGCGCTCGAACGGGGAGATGCCCATCGCCCAGTCCGGCAGGCGCAGGAGGTCCCCGAGCCAGCCGATGACGAAGCAGACGCCGAGCGCGGCGTACGCGGCCCCCGCGAGGTGCGGCTGCCAGCCGTAGACGAGGAAGGTCAGCGCGCCGAGGAGCAGCACGGCCGGCAGGTAGCTCAGCTGGGCGGCCGTCAACGCCGCCACCTGGCCGGGGTCGGAGCTCGTCGCCGCCCACACCACTCCGGCCAGGAGGCCCGCGGTGCCGACGACGAGCACGCTGCCGAGGACCGTCACGGCCAGCCACGAGAGGGCCCACCTGGTCCGCGAGACCGAGGTCGCCAGCGCGGGCTCGGTGTGCAGGTCGCTCTCCTCGGTGCGCAGCCGGAGCACCGAGGAGATGGTGAAGCCCGTGGCGATGATGGCGTTGAACACCACGACGACGCTGAAGTAGGCATCGGTGACGGCCGCCTCGCCGGCCACCTGGCGGAAGTAGTCGGCCATCTCGGGGTTGTCGTCCAGCATGCTCTGCACGTCCTGGCCGAAGGACCCGTAGACCGCGCCGAGCGCCCCCATGCCGACGGCCCACCCGATGACGGCGGCGCGCTGCAGGCGGGCCGCGAGCCCGAGGGGGCTGCCGAGCCGGCGAGACGCCCGGGCTCGGCCGGGCCGGTCGGCCACGAGGCCGGCGCCGAGGTCCCGCCGGCCGGCCAGCCACCCGGCGAGGGCTGCCGTCCCGGCGGCGAACCCGAGCGCCAGGCCGAGGGGCCACCAGCGCTCGTCCGCGAACGGTCGCACCGCCTGGGCCCAGCCGATCGGCGATGCCCAGGTGACCCAGCTGCCCTCGACGTCCCCGATCGCGCGCAGGCCGTACAGCAGGCCGAGCACGGCCAGGGAGAGCCCGGTCGCGCCGCGGCTGTGCTGGCTCACCTGTGCGGCCACGAGCGCGACGCCGGTGAAGACCAGCCCCAGCGTGGTGACGGCGGCGGCGTACGCCAGCGACCCGGTGGTCGGCAGCCCGACGCCCACGAACGTCAGCAGCGTCCCGACGCCCACGAGGACCGAGGCGCCGCTCATCACCACGCAGATCGCCGCCAGGTCGGCGTGGCGCCCGAGGACGCCGGCCCGGAGCAGCTCGGTCCGTCCGGCCTGCTCCTCGGTGCGGGTGTGGCGGACGGTCAGGAAGACGGCCATCAGCGAGACGCCGACGACGGCCACCTGGCTGACCTCGAACACGGTGATCCCGCCGATCGTGTCCAGCGCGACGGGAGGGCCGCTGAGCGCGATCGAGGCGGCGCTGCCGCCCGCGGTCCGTGCGTACGACGCACGCGAGGCGGCGGTGTCGTAGATGCCCTGCACGCCGGCGGCCGACGCGCCGACCAGCCCGACGAGCGCGAGCAGCCAGATCGGCAACCGGACCCGGTCGCAGCGCAGGATGAGTCGCACCAGGGTCCAGGTCCCGGTGAACCGGTTCACGGCTCGGCCACCTCGACCCGCTCGCCGTACTCGCGCAGGAACAGCTCCTCGAGCGTGGGCGGGTGGCTGACCAGGGACCTGATCCCCAGCTCGGCGAGGCCGGCGATCGCCGCGCCGAGGTGGTCGCTGTCGACGTCGAAGCGGATCCGGTCGTCGGTCCGGTGCACGCCGGTCACCCCCGGCAGCCGGGCGATGGCGTCCGCGGGGCGGGCCGTCTCCGCGACCACCCTCGTGTGCGTGAGGTGCCGCAGCTCGTCGAGGGACCCGCTCTGGACCGTGCGACCGGACCGGATGATGCTCACCCGGTCGCAGAGCGCCTCGACCTCGGCGAGGATGTGGCTGGAGAGCAGGACCGTGCGGCCCTGGTCGCGGACCTCGCGGACCACCTCCTGGAACTCCTCCTCCATGAGCGGGTCCAGGCCGGAGGTCGGTTCGTCGAGGATCAGCAGCTCCGCCCGCGACGCCAGGGCCGCCACCAGCGCCACCTTCTGCCGGTTGCCCTTGGAGTACGAGCGCGCCCTCTTGGTGGGGTCGAGGTCGAAGCGGCCGACCAGCTCGTCGCGCCGGGCACGGTCGAGGTCCCCCCGCAGCCGGCCGAGCAGGTCGATCACCTCGCCGCCGGTGAGCTGCGGCCACAGGTTCACCTCACCGGGGACGTACGCGAGGCGCCGGTGGAGGTCGGTGGCCTGGCTCCACGGGTCCTCGCCGAAGAGCCGGGCCTCGCCGGACGTGGCGCGCAACAGCCCCAGGAGCACCCGGATCGTCGTGGACTTGCCGGACCCGTTCGGGCCGAGGAACCCGTGTACCTCTCCCGCGCGGACCTCCAGGTCCAACCCGTCGAGCGCACGGGAGCGGCCGAAGTCCTTGACGAGACCGTGGACGACGATGGGCGAGGCCATGGACGACGGTACGACTCCCCGACGCTCCGCGGGGGGAAGGACCAGCGCCCGCGTCGTCTGCCGAGATCCCGGGCAGCCGTCCTCCGTCTCAGACGAACGACCGCCACGCGGACAGCTCGGCGGGGGAGGTGAGCTCGTAACCGGGGGAGGTGGGGTACTCGAACAGCGCGACGTACGCCGGGTCGCTCTCGGCGAGCAGCAGCCCGCACGCCAGCAGCCACTGCGCCCGCGCCTCGCCGTCGACGTCGGTCTCGATCCGCGGGGCGCCGAACTCCGGGACGCACCAGCCCTGGTAGTCGCCGCGCTGCGCCACGAAGTCCCGGGCGGTGTCCATCTCCCCGTGGAAGTTGGGGTAGGGGAGCCGTTCGGGGCGGACGCCGTCGAGGTCCAGCCCGAGCAGGTCGGCCCGCACCGCGGCCCAGCGATCGATGTCGCCGCGGGTCACCGGGTTCGCCGGGTCGGCCTCCCAGCCGCTGAGGGTGCAGGCGACCCGGAGGTCGGGCCGCACCTGCTTGACCACGTCGTGGAAGCGGTTCTTGAGGGCGAGGGCCTCCCGCATCGTCAGCTCGCCCTCGCGCATCTTCGTGTCCGGCTCGTGCCACACCTCGACCACGTCGCCGGGGAGCAGGTCGGCGGTGAGCGCGGCCACCGCGGCGGGTGTGACGAGCCCGGGCGCGACCGGTTTCCAGCTGGCGTGCACCACCGAGGCCGCCGGGTCGCGCGGCGCGGGCACCGAGAACGCCGGGAAGAACTGCCGCACGCAGGCCCCCTCGCCCCACTTCGCCAGCACGCTGCTCTGGGCCTCCAGCGACGTGCCGCCCTCGGCCGGGCACGCGCCGTACGCCGGTCGCGCGGCAGCCGGCTCGGCCACCCACAGATCCCCGTCGCGACCGGGCAGGCCCACGACCTTCCCGGCCCCCAGCCCGAGAGCGGCGACGCCGGCGAGCCCGGCGACCACCGCGCCGCGGCGGCTGGTCCTGGTCTCGAGCACGCGCGCCTCCGGTCGGCCGGCCGGCCGGTCGGCCGTCGTCCGCCACCGTAGGAACTGCTCGGGGGCCACGCATCCCTTATTTGGGGGACGCTCGCGGTCCGTGACCGGCGATCGCGACCGGCTCGGGGCCTGGCGGAGGGAACGGCTGGCGGCGCAGGCGGGCGGCTAGGCGACCAGCCGCCAGATGGGAAGGGCGGAACGGCGTCGTAGGGGCGTGCCTCGCGGCAGGGCCGCGGCCGGCACCCGCGGCGTACCGTCTTCGAGATGGCCGGGCCGCACGCTCCCGATCGCTCGATCGGCACCCTCGGGCTGACCTTCGTCGCCGTCGGCGGCGTGGTCGGGTCCGGCGTGCTGTTCGCGCCGCTGTTCGCAGCCCAGGAGGCCGGTCCGGCCGCCGTCCTCGCGTGGCCGATCGCCGGGCTGATGCTGATCACGGTCGCGCTGGTCTACGCCGAGATCGCCGCGATGCTCCCGGTGGTCGGCGGGCTCGGGCTGCTGCCCACCTTCAGCCACGGGCAGGGGGTCGGCATCGCGGTCGGCTGGGTGGCGTGGGTCGGCTACGTGACGGCCGCACCGATCGAGACCCAGGCCATGCTGGAGTACGCCAGCAACGAGCCGGCCTTCGACTGGCTCTTCGTCGCGGGGGCCTCGTCGAACGGGGAGAGCGCCCTGAGCCTGCCGGGGGTCGCGGCAGCGGTCGTCGTGCTGGCCGCGTTCACCGCGCTCAACGCCTTCGGCGTGGCGCTGTTCACCCGGGTCAACAGCGCGCTCACCTGGGTGAAGGTGATCATCCCGGTGGTCATCGCGATCGCGCTGCTCACCTCGTTCTCCACCGCGCCGATCCGCGAGACCGGGTTCGCCCCCGACGGGGCCACCGGGGTGATGAGCGCCATCACCTCGGGCGGTGTCGTCTTCGCGTTCCTGGGCTTCCGGCACGCGCTGGACCTCGCCGGCGAGGCGCGTCGACCGCAGGTGACCATCCCGGTGGCGCTGGTCGGGGGCATCCTCATCTGCACCGTGCTCTTCACCGTTCTCCAGCTCGGCTTCATCGGCGCGGTCGACCCCGGCGACCTCGGCCAGGGCTGGGCCGGCCTCGAGAAGGGCGGGGCGAACGGGCCGCTGGCTGCCCTCCTCACCGGACTGGGCATGACGGCGCTGGCGAAGCTGGTGGTGGCCGACGCCGTCCTCGGGCCCTTCGGCGCGGGTCTGGTCTCCACCGCCTCCACCGGTCGGCTCGCGGTCGCGACCGCGCAGAACGGCCTCTTCCCGCACGCCGTGACGGTCTTCAACCGGCACGGGGTCCCGCTGCGCGCGATGGTGCTGAACCTCGTGGTCGGGGTGGTGCTGCTGCTCGCGTTCCGCGACGGGTGGTCGGAGCTGCTCTCCTTCAACTCCGGGGCGATCGTGCTGTCGATGTGCCTCGGCCCGGTCACGGTGCTCGCGCTCCGGCGCCAGGTCCCCGACCGCGACCGTCCCTTCCGGTTGCCCGCGGTCCCCGTCCTGGCCCGGGTCGCCTTCGTCGTGATCACCCTGATCATCTACTGGACCGGGTGGGAGACGATGATCAAGCTGACCCTCCCGATCGCCGTCGGGATCGCGGTGCTGCTCTGGCGCATCGCCCGCGACCGCCAGCTGCGCGGCTCGCTGGCGCTGGGGTCGCTGGCGTGGCTGGGGCCCTACTACGCCGGTGTGCTGGTGCTGACCTTCCTCGGCCGGTTCGGCGGGGGCCGCGAGGTCCTGCCCGCCGGCGTCGACATGGTCGTGGTCACCGCGTTCGCGCTGGTGCTCTTCGAGTGGGGCATGCGCTCCGCCCTGCCCGCCGACCTCGCCGCCGCGCGGGTCGCCGAGGTGCCGCTGGTCCGGGCGGAGCCGCGCGGCTGAGGCCCGCCGGTCAGGGGCGGGTGCCGCGGATGAGGTGCTGCATGAGCACCTCGTGGTTCGGGGCCACGCCGTGCTCGCGGTCCAGCTCGTGCAGGCGGGTCAGCGCCACGACCTCGACGTCGACGAAGCCGGCGGCCCGGATCCGCTCGGCGAACGGCTCGATCGAGGTGGACTCCGCGAGCGGGATCGCCTGCCGCACCTCCTCGTCGTACGCCGCCTTGAACTCCTCGCTGGCGCCCTCGTGCAGGCCGCGGGCGAACCAGGTGGCGTCGACGACCGCGAGGGTGCCACCGGGTCGCAGCAGCTGCAGCCAGTTGGCCAGCGCCGTGTCGGGCTCGCGCAGCGTCCAGGTGACGTAGCGGTTGACGATCGCGTCGAACGAGCCGGCGGGGAAGTCGGGCGCGACCGCGTCACCGCGCAGGAAGGTCGGCGGGTTGTCCATCGCCCCGGCGTGCAGCCGGGCGCGCTCGAGCATGCCCTCGGCGAGGTCGATGCCGGTGACCCGGTGGCCCTGGTCCGCGAGCAGGCAGGCGACGTACCCCGAACCGGTGCCGACGTCGAGGACGTCGAGCGGCTCGGCGCCCAGGGCGTCGGTGAAGACCTCGCCCCAGGCGGCGAGGTCGACCTCCTTGCGGTCCGCGCGCTGCTGGTACTCGTCGTACGGCACGGAGCGGTGGGTCCAGTAGTCGTTCATCGCTGCCTGGACGTCGGTGGGCGGGGTCATCGGGTGGTCCTCTCGGGGGTCCGGTGGGCGGAGAGCGGGCGGAAGGCGAGCTGGAACCCGTCGTCGAGCTCGAGGCGCCGCACGGCCACCTCGTAGACGGGCTCGAGGTGCTCGGGGGTGAGCACGTGCGCGGGAGTGCCGGCGGCCACGACGCGGCCGCGGTGGAGCAGGGCGACGCGGTCGCAGTAGGACGCCGCGAGGTTGAGGTCGTGGAGGATGACGACGACCGTCTGGTGGTTCTCGACGGCGAGGCGCCGGGCGAGGTCGAGCACCTCGTGCTGGTAGCGCACGTCGAGGTGGTTGGTCGGCTCGTCGAGCAGCAGGTGGGTGGACTCCTGGGCCAGGGCGCGGGCGATGAGCACGCGCTGCCGCTCGCCGCCGGAGAGACCGTCGAAGGGCTGGTCGGCCAGGTGCAGCGCACCGACCTGGGCGAGGGCGTCGGCGGCGATCCGTTCGTCCTCGGCGCCGTTGCGGCCGAAGCCGGAGCGGTGCGGCGTGCGCCCCAGCAGCACCATGTCGGAGACCAGCAGCGGCAGGTCGCCGGGGGTCTCCTGCACCACGACCGCCACGCGCCGGGCGACCTCGCGGGCCGGGAGGTCGCCGAGCTGGTCGCCGTCGATGAGGACCGCGCCCGACCGGGGCTTCAACGAGGCGTACAGCGTGCGCAGCAGGGTGGTCTTGCCCGAGCCGTTGGGGCCGACCAGGCCGAGCACCTGGCCGTGCGGGGCGTCGAGGTCGACGCCGTCGAGGACCGTGCGCCGGCCGTAGGCGAAGGCGATGTCGTGGGCGGAGATCATCGCTGGAAGTGCTCGACGATCCGCTCCAGGCCGTCGATCGCCAGGGGCGAGGGCGGCTCGGTGAAGTTGAAGAGCTGGGTGAGGATCGCGTCGTCCTGGACCGCGGTGAGGGCGCGGGCGCCGTTCATCTGCGTGATCGCGGCCTCGACGTCGGCGGGGTCGCCGTCGGAGTGGAGCAGGATGAGGACGTCGGGGTCGCGGCCGACGAGCTCCTCGAGGGTGACCTCGAAGACCCGCTCGCTGGTGTCGGCGAAGACGTTGGTGAAGCCGGCGGCCTCGAGCTGGGGATGGGCCATCGAGGAGGTGCCGTAGGCGTACGGCGTGCCGCCGCCGACCGTGGGGTAGAGCACCGCCGCGGTGCGGCTCTCGTCGGGGTCGACCTCGGCGAGGATCTCCTCGAGCCGGTCCTGGAGCCGCTCGACCGCGGCCTCGGCCTCCTCGGTCCTGTCGAAGATGCGGCCGTAGGTGCGCATCTGGTCGTGGACGTCCTCGAAGGACGGGTCGCTCGGGGGCTCCGGGCACAGCGCGGGCTCCTCCATCAGGGGGATGCCGGCGGCGCCGAGGGTCTCCCGGGTGAGGTTGTCGGCCTCGCCGAGGACGATGTCGGGCTGCTGGGCGAGCACGACCTCCTTGGAGATCTGCAGGTGGCCCGCGGAGTCGAGGTCGTCGGAGAGCATCGGGACCGACTCGAGCTCGGCCCAGGTCTCCTCGTCGTAGTAGCCCCGCGGGTAGGCGCCGGCGCGGGCGGTGACGACGTCGTCGAGGACGCCGAGCTCGTGGAGGTACGTCGCCGCCGCGGGCTTGAGCAGCACGGCCCTCTCGGGGGCTCGGTCGACGACGACGTCGGCGCCGCAGTTCTCGACCGTCACCGGGTAGGAGCCGTCACCGGCGGCGGCTTCCGAGGAGCCCGAGGAGCCGGTCTCGGAGCCGCAGGCGGCGAGCGACGTGAGGAGGACGGCGGTCGCGGCCAGGGCGGCGCTGCGGGGGAGCTTCACGGGGGCCTTCCGGTGGTCCGAACGGGGGGACGGCATCACGCGGCGGAGTGCAGCCGGCGGATGAGGTAGAGCAGGAACGGGGCGCCGACCATCGCGGTGACGATCCCGATGGGCAGCTCGCGCGGCTGCAGGAGCATCCGCGAGAGCAGGTCGGCCCAGACCAGGAAGGTCGCGCCGAGCAGCGCGGCGGTCGGCACCGACCAGGCGTGGGCCGCGCCGACCAGGCGGCGGGCCAGGTGGGGCACGACCAGGCCGACGAACCCGATCGAGCCGGACGCGGCCACCACGAAGCCGATGCACAGCGAGACGACGACGAGCACCTGGGTGCGGAAGCGGGTGGGGGAGACGCCGAGCACCAGCGCGGTCTCGTCGCCGATCGTCAGCGCGTCGAGCCGGCGCCCCCACAGGGTCAGCACGAGCGCGGTCAGCGCGACGACCAGGCACAGCGCGAGCAGGGGTGCGCCCCACTGGGCCAGGGCGAGCGAGCCCAGCAGCCAGAACATCACCGAGCGCGCGCCCTCCGCGGAGCCGGAGGCGAAGATGAGGAAGCTCGTCAGCGCCGAGAGGGCGTAGCCGACCGCGACGCCGGCCAGCAGCAGCCGCACCGACGTCACCCGCCCGGCGGCGCGGGCCACGACGAAGACCAGCAGTGACGCGGCCAGGGCGCCGAGGAAGGCGCTGGCCGACAGGGCGTGCTCGCCGACGCCCAGCGTCACCCCGAACAGGATGGTCGCGGCCGCGCCGCTGGAGGCCCCGGAGTTGATGCCGAGCAGGTAGGGGTCGGCCAGCATGTTGCGCACCATCGCCTGCAGCGCGGTGCCGCACACCGCGAGGCCGGCACCGGCGGCGATCGCCATCAGCACGCGCGGGACGCGGACGTCCCACACGATCACCTCGGACGTCGCGCTCACCCCGTCGGGCGCCACGGACACCAGCCGGGCGCGCAGCACCTCGAGGACCTCGGCCGGGGAGATCACGATCGGGCCGACCCCGATCCCCAGCACCGTCGAGACGACCAGCATCGCCGCCAGCCCCGCCACGATCACCGTGTTGCGGCGCCGCCTCCGGCCCCGCCCGAGGGGGTCGACAGCGACCTCGCGAGGCAGGGCGAGCGCAGGAGCGGAGGGCACGGACGTCCTTGTTGCGAATAAGTTGCAGTAGCGACTCATGCTAGCGGGCAGCCGACGGGCGCCGCTGCCCGGGCCCGGCCTCCTCGCGGATCACGGGCAGCCCGGGCCCGGGCGTACGACGCCGTCGCCGGCCGAGCCGCCACAGCCGGCCGAGGGCGAGCACCATGGGCACCGACCAGACCGGGTATGCCCAACCGAACGACACGAGCGCCCCACCCACAGCACCGGCAGCGCCCACCCGACGTCCATCACGTCCTACCACTGCGGGCAGCGACCACGAGCCCGGCGAGCCAGCCGGGCGCCCGACCGTGCTCGGGCGGGCCGATGGTGTCCATGTCGTGCCCGCTGCGAGCCAGCAGCCAGGCGACCAAGGAGTTGGAGTTCCACATGTCGCCGGCCCGCTGCTCGTCCCTTCCCCAGGTCGCGGTGGGGAAGGACGGCGCCAGGTCCAGGACCTGCTGCGCCATGGCCGGGTCCGCGCTGAGGCGCTGCGGGCTGTCCACCGCTTCCGCGGCATCGGGAATCACCCCGTCGCGCCACCGTCGGACCTCGTAGCGGAAGAAGCGGGAACGACCCAGCCGATGCAGCCCCACCGGGCCTTCGCACACGACTCCGCGATCGGGCGCGTCCGTGCCCCACGCCGGTGCCATCTCGATGGTGAACAGTTGTCCGTCCAGGCTCACGGCGAGCGCAGCGTGGAAGAGGTCGCAGCGCTCTCGATGCTGACGGCGGGCGGCCGCCGCCTCGAAGACGCGACCGTTGACGCGAACGCAGTGGGTGCTGTCGCCGGCGCCGAGCGGCAGCCCGAACAGGTCGACGCCGGCCGAGGCCGGGTGGGTGTGGTCGGGCACGGCAGATCACCCGCCCAGCTCTTCCTCGGCCAGCCGGGCCGTGTCCGCCTCCGTCCACCCGGGCGGCGGCAGGATCGCCGCCCACGCCCAGACCGGCTCCTGGCCGAACCGGTGACCCTGTCCGGCCGGCATGTCGTTGGCCATCATCTGGTCGGCCCCGAGCTGGAGCATCGTGATCCCCGGGATCCAGCGGATGCTCGGCGACACCCCCGGAGCCCTCGGCTCCTCGAGCCAGTCCGGACGCTGGACGGCCAGCGACCAGCTCCACCAGGTGATGGGGTCGTTGGCGTGCTGGAGGTAGCCGACGAGCTCGCCGCGGCCGCCCACCAGATCTGTCCCTACAGCAACGCGACGCGCGGCAACGTCCCGGTCACCGTGGACACCGCCGTCGACTGAGCATCCGCTGCGTCGACACGCGCGGGGTCGTGCAGGTCAGGAGGCTGGTGTCGCCGACTTCTGAGATGTAGACGCGTGGCTCGACCATGAGGCAACCGGCCCGGCAGTCCTTGGTCGACCGAGAACACGCTTCTCCGTGGCTCGGTCTCCCTCGGCCCCGGCGGACGCTCAGCGGTAGGTGAGCGCGAGCAGCAGCGGGCTTCCGCTCCGGACACCTGTGTACGTCGGCACGTAGATGTTCCCCTTGGTGGGGCCGCGCCGCGAGACCTGGACGGTCTGCGGGGCGTACAGCTCCTCGCCCCGGGCGCCGTGCAGCGGCGCGAGCGAGCGCGCGTCGAGGGCGAGGAACGACTGCTGCTCGGCCGGGCTGGCCCGCCAGGTGGTGGCGTAGAGGTAGCGGCCGTCGGGCGAGACGGCGAGGCCGAGCCCGTCCTCCTGGGCGGGGATCCGGGCCGCCTTGGCCACCCGCTTCTTCTTGAGGTTCAGCCGGGCCACGTGCAGCTCGCTAGTCGTGGAGCCTCCGGAGAGGACGTACGCCGCACGGTTCTGGTCGTCGATCGCTACCGCGTCGCCGCGGAAGCTCAGCCGCAGGCGCTTGACCTTCGTGGGCTTGCCGGTGCGCTTGTCGACCTTGTACTGGAGCAGGTAGTCGTCGGTGGTGTGGTTCGAGGTCACCAGGTGCTTGCCGTCGGCGGAGATCGCGATGTCGCCGTCCCACTCCGGGGTCTTCACGCGCCCGGTCTGGCGGGGCTTGCGGGGCTTGGCGAGCGAGAGGACCTGGATGCCCTTGCCGGTGCCGTGGTCGCCGTACTCGAAGCCGTGCTTGAGGTAGAGGAACCGGCCGTCGCGGGAGGCGACCATGCCGAAGACGTGCGAGGGCGCGAGCTTCTTGTGCTGGATCTTGCGGACCATCCGTGGTGCCTTGGTGCCGCTGACGTCGACGACGTAGAGCGTGTCGTTCTGGCTCAGGACGTAGGCCGTGCGCCCGTCGCGCGAGAGCTCGACCTGCTCGCCGAACACCGTCCGGGTGGACCCGAGCAGCTGCGGGTCGCCCTCGGTCAGCGCCACCACCTGCAACCAGTCCCCGCTCACGGCCACCGCGCGCTTGCCGTTGGTGCTCACCGCCAGGTCGAGGACGCCGCGGTCGGTCTCCGGCAGCACCACCGAGCCGACCTCGCGGATCTCGGGGGTCTGCTGGGCGGACGTCGGTGCCACCAGCGTGCCGGCGAGCACGACACCCAGGGCGGCGCCGACCGGGAGAAGGGTGCGGAGGACCGCGTGGACGAGGGCCATGGCCGTGCTCCTGTCGCCGGAGGTATCGGTAGGCCTTCCCTCCCGTGGCCGCCCCCACACCCTCTCGCGGGCCCGGCGATCCGTGCACGAAGAACGGCGCCCGGCCCTGGAAGACGTCGAAAGACGTTTTTCCAGGGCCAGGCGCCGTTCAGGCGTCTAGCCGCGGGTCAACGAGACCCCGGGGATCAGATGTCGTAGTACAGCTCGAACTCGTGCGGGTGCGGGCGCAGCTGCACGGGCGCGATCTCGTTGGTGCGCTTGAAGTCGATCCAGGTCTCGATCAGGTCCGGCGTGAAGACGTTGCCGACGGTCAGGTACTCGTGGTCCGCCTCGAGGGCGTCGAGGACCGCACCGAGGCTGGTCGGCACCTGGTCGATCTCGGCCATCTCGTCCGGCGGGAGCTCGTAGATGTCCTTGTCGATGGGCGCGGCCGGCTCGATCTTGTTCTTGATGCCGTCGAGGCCGGCGAGCATGAGCGCGGAGAACGCGAGGTAGGGGTTCGCCGACGGGTCGGGGAAGCGGGTCTCGATCCGCTTGGCCTTCGGGTTCGAGCCGGTGATCGGGATGCGCACCGACGCGGAGCGGTTCCGCGAGGAGTACACCAGCGAGATCGGAGCCTCGAAGCCCGGGACCAGGCGGTGGTAGGAGTTCACCGTCGGGTTGGTGAAGGCCAGCAGCGACGGGGCGTGCTTGAGGATGCCGCCGATGTAGTAGCGGGCCATCTCCGAGAGGCCGCCGTACCCGGTCTCGTCGTAGAACAGCGGGTCGCCGTTCTTCCACAGCGACTGGTGCACGTGCATGCCCGAGCCGTTGTCGCCGAAGATCGGCTTCGGCATGAAGGTGACCGACTTGCCCTGCTCCCAGGCGGTGTTCTTGATGAGGTACTTGAACTTCATCACGTCGTCCGCGGCGCGCAGCAGGGTGTCGAAGCGGTAGTTGATCTCGGCCTGACCGGCGGTGCCGACCTCGTGGTGGGCGCGCTCGACCAGGAGGCCGCAGGCCTCGAGGTTCTTGACCATGTCCGCGCGCAGGTCGCTGTAGTGGTCGTAGGGCTCGACGGGGAAGTAGCCGCCCTTGAGGCGGGTCTTGTAGCCCAGGTTGTCGGCGCCGTCCTTGCCGGAGTTCCACCAGCCCTCGACGGAGTCGATGTGGTAGTAGCCCTCGTTGACGCCAGTGGAGTACCGGACGCTGTCGAAGATGTAGAACTCCGCCTCCGGGGCGAAGAACGCGGTGTCGGCGACACCCGTGGTCTCGAGGTAGGCCAGCGCCTTGCGCGCGATGTTGCGCGGGTCGCGGGAGTAGGCCTCGCCCGTGATCGGGTCGTGGATGAAGAAGTTGACGTTCAGCGTCTTCGACTTGCGGAAGGGGTCGATGTACGCCGTGGTCGGGTCCGGGAAGAGCGACATGTCGGACTCGTTGATGGCCTGGAACCCACGGATGGAGGAGCCGTCGAAACCCAGGCCGTCGTCGAAGACGCTCTGGTCGAACGATGAGACCGGCACCGTGAAGTGCTGCATGACTCCGGGCAGGTCACAGAAACGGACGTCGACCATCTCGACGCCCTCGTCCTTGATGTACTTGAGCAGCTCGTCGCTGTTCTGGAACATTCGTCCTCCTGTGGCTGCGACTGGGCCGCGAGCCGGCGAGTTCTCTCGGGTCGTGCCGGCCGGGGCGGCTCTGCACCGGACGACTGCCGCCACCCTCGTCGGGAGCGGTTTCTCGACCATATCCGCATTGTTTCAGGCGTGTAACAGGTGTCCCGTGGTCCAGTCCGGTGGGCCGCCCGCCTAGGCTTCGCCCGTGAAGACGGCAGCTCCCGGTCCCTCGTTCGAGACAGCCTCGTGGGCCCGACGCATCGCCGCGCTGGCCGTCGACTGGTTCGCCTCGACCCTCGTGGTGATCGCCTTCATCGGCCTCGAGGACTACACCGCGACCGGCAGCCCGGCCCCCGCCTACGTGCTCCTCGTGTACGTCGTGGAGTCGGCCCTGCTGACCTGGGCCGTCGGCGGCTCCTTCGGCAAGATCGCCACGCGGCTGCGGGTGGTGCGGGTCGACCTGAGCACCAGGCCGCTGAACCCGCTGGTGCTGCTCGCGCGGCAGGTGGCGATCGCGCTGGTCATCCCGCCGCTCGTCTACCGCCCCGACGGCCGCGGCCTGCACGACATGCTCGCCGGCACCGCCACCGTGACCCTCGACGTCTACCGCACGCTGGGTCGCACCTCCGGTCCCACGTCGGGCACCTCGGACCGCTGAGCGAGGTTTGCCCGGTTGGTCGTTCGGGACATGCTTGACGGGTCAGTCCATTGATCTCGAAAGGCCCCGACGTGACCCGTCCGCTCCGCACCCGCCGCCTCCTCGCCGCCATCGCGGTGGCGCCCCTCCTGTCGACCGCGCTCGTCGCCTGCGGCGGTGACAGCGAGAGCGACGAGGCGAAGGACCCCGCGACGTCGAGCAGCGCCACGGCCGACGCCGAGCCCGCCGACGAGGGCGACGACGCGGCCGACGCCTCCGACCTCGAGGACGGCCAGGACGTCCCCGCCGCACAGTTCGTCGACATCATCAGCGCCGGCGTGGAGGCCTCCACGACGGCCAGGACGACCACGACCTCCTCCTTCGGCGGGCAGACCTCCACCAGCGAGGGCGTCGTGGACTACACGACCACCCCGCCCTCGATCTCGATGACGACCACCATCCCCGGTGGCGGCCCGACGACCGAGGTGATCGCCGTCGACGGCATCACCTACGTCTCGCTCGGCGAGCTCAGCCAGGGCAAGTACTGGAAGATCGACCCCGCCGACCCCGACGGCCCGATGGCCGGGATGGGCATGGACCAGCTGCTGAAGCAGAACGACCCGCTCGCCGCGATCCAGACGATGGAGGAGGGCATCGACAAGGTGACCTACGTGGGCGAGGAGGACGTCGACGGCCGCGACCTCGACCACTTCGAGATGACCGTCGACCTCGCCGCGTCGCTCGCCAGCCTCGGCACCGAGATGCCGAAGGAGGCGACCCAGAGCCTGCCGAAGACCATCACCTACGACGTGTGGCTCGACGAGGAGGGCCGGATCGGCAAGATGGTGATGGAGATGCCGGTCATGGGGTCGACCACGACCATGGAGATGACCATGGACGACTGGGGCACCGACGTCACGATCGAGGCGCCGCCGGCCGCCGAGGTCACCGACATGCCCGACCCGAGCGAGATGATGCAGCAGATGCAGCCCTCGCCGGCCGCCTGACCCGCGCCACCGCAAGACGCGAGAACGCCCCCAGCCGCACGGCTGGGGGCGTTCCTCGTCTGTGGCTCGGTGGGGGAGCCGGGTCAGCGGCCGCGCAGGTTGCCGCGCATCCCCTTCATCGAGGTGGGGATCGGGCCCTTGGGCAGCGGGATGTTCGAGCGGGTCGCGTCGAGCGCCTTGAGGCGGCTCAGCACGTCGGTCATCTCCGCGGGCTTGACCTGCTTGCCGAGCTTCTGCACGTGGCGGACGAGCTTCGGCAGCGGGACCTCGCCCTCGCCGTTGCCGCAGACGACCTCGTGGATCGGTACGTCGGAGGCGACGCGCTCGTGCTTGCGGCGCTCGGTGACGAGCAGCTGGCGCACGCGGTTGGGGCTGGAGCCCTCGCCGACCAGGACGATGCCCGGAGGGCCGACGACGCGGTGGACGACGTCCTGGTTCTTGTTGAACGCGATGACC
Organism: Nocardioides marmotae; assembly: GCF_013177455.1. NCBI lineage: Bacteria > Bacillati > Actinomycetota > Actinomycetes > Propionibacteriales > Nocardioidaceae > Nocardioides > Nocardioides marmotae. The sequence continues at coordinate 2,773,400 of NZ_CP053660.1, read as the reverse complement.
GGGTCGGCCTTCCAGCCGCGGCGCAGCATCCGCAGCGCGGCGGCCGCCGCGCCCGGCTGGCCCTCCATCTGCTGGTAGGCGGCGTTCTGCGCGCGCCGCCCGAAGATGATCATCGCGGCCAGCGAGCCGCTCAGCAGCGAGCCGACGACGGCGAGGATCCAGCCGATGATGCCCGAGCCGGGAAGCAGCCAGAAGACGAGGAAGCCCAGGAAGCCCGCGAGGACCGCGGCGCCGAAGGTGTAGAGCCCCACCCGCCGGTCGGTGCGGCGGGTCATCTTGTAGGTCTCGACCAGCTGCTTGCGGCGGCTCATGTCCGCCGTCGAGGTCTGGGCCGCAGCCGCGGTCGTCTTGGCGTTCTTCTTCGAGGCGTCCTTGGCCATGGAGGTCGTTCGTGCCCTTTGCTGTCGTGCCGCGGGGAAGGGGAGGCCGCCGGTCAGGCGGTGGTGACGCCCGCACGGGCGTCCATGGCCTGACGGTACAGCCGTCCGGCGCGGTAGGACGAACGCACCAGGGGACCCGAGAGCACCCCGGAGAAGCCGATCTCCTCGGCCTCGGCGGCCAGCTCGACGAACTCCTCGGGCTTGACCCAGCGCTCGACGGGGTGGTGGCGCACCGAGGGGCGGAGGTACTGGGTGATGGTGATCAGCTCACAACCGGCGCCGTGCAGGTCGCGCAGCGCCTGGCTGACCTCCTCGCGGGTCTCGCCCATGCCGAGGATGAGGTTGGACTTGGTGACCAGGCCGAAGTCGCGGGCCTGGGTGATCACGTCGAGGGAGCGCTCGTAGCGGAACGCGGGGCGGATCCGCTTGAAGATCCGCGGCACGGTCTCGACGTTGTGGGCGAGCACCTCGGGGCGGGACTCGAAGACCTCGGTGAGCAGCTCGGGCTTGCCGTTGAAGTCCGGGATGAGGTTCTCGACGCCGGTCTCGGGGTTGAGCTCGTGGATGGCGCGGACGGTCTCGGCGTACAGCCAGGCGCCGCCGTCGGGCAGGTCGTCGCGGGCGACGCCGGTGATCGTGGCGTACCGCAGGCCCATGGTCTGCACGGACTCCGCGACGCGGCGCGGCTCGTCCCGGTCGAGGTCCTGCGGCTTGCCGGTGTCGATCTGGCAGAAGTCGCAGCGGCGGGTGCACTGGTCGCCACCGATGAGGAAGGTGGCCTCGCGGTCCTCCCAGCACTCGAAGATGTTGGGGCAGCCGGCCTCCTGGCACACGGTGTGCAGTCCCTCGGACTTCACCAGGCTCTGGAGGTGCTTGTACTCCGGCCCCATCTTCGCCCGGGTCTTGATCCACTCCGGCTTGCGCTCGATCGGGGTCTCGGCGTTGCGGACCTCGAGGCGGAGGAGCTTTCTTCCTTCTGGGGCGGGAGCCTGCGTCACGTCGATCACTGTACGCCGCGGGCCGGCACGACCCCGACTCGCCGGCGACCGCCGGACGCTCGCGGGGCGAGGTGCACGATGGACCCATGCCCGCTCCCACCGGCCGCGTCGTCGGCGGCACCCTGATGCTCACCCGCCACCTCCCGCTGCCCGCCACCGAGGTGTGGGCGGCGCTGACCGAGCCCGCCCGGCTCGAGCGGTGGATCGGCACCTGGACCGGCGACCCCGCCGAGGGCCAGGTCATGTTCACGATGACCGCCGAGGGCGAGCACGCGCCGGCCGAGCAGATGACGATCAACGTCTGCGAGCCGCCGCAGCGCCTGGTGCTGGTCTCGCGGGTCGGCGACGACTGGTGGGACCTCGAGCTCGAGCTCGGCGCCGCCACCGACGGCGGCACCCTGCTGACCTTCAAGCAGCCCGGCATCGACCCGACCGCGGCCGAGAGCGTCGGCCCCGGCTGGGAGTACTACCTCGACCGGCTCGTCGCCTCGCTGACCGGCGGCGACGTCGCGGCCATCGACTTCGACCGCGACTACTACCCGGCGATGTCCGGGCACTACCGCCGGCTCGGCTGAGCCCCGGCCAGGGGGAACGTCTCAGGGCACGTCGCGGCGGCGGAACGAGAGCACCGAGGCGGCACCCACGAGCAGCAGGCCGGCGCCGTGGTACGCCGCGCCCCGCCACAGGGGCAGGTCGCGGGTGTCGTCGCAGAGCGAGCCCTCGGGGGCCCTCTCGACGCCGTCGTAGCAGGACGGCGGGACCTCGACCCAGTACTCCGTGCCGTCCTGGAGCACCGCTGCGACGTTCGGCAGCGGCTGCCACGGCTCGGGCACGCCGGCGGCGTCGAGGAGCAGCAGCGACGCGAACGCGACGGCCAGCACGACCCCGAGCGTGGCCACCGTGCTGCGCAGCAGCATGGTCAGCGCGTAGCAGCCCAGCGCCGCCGCCGCCGCGATCCCGGCCCCGCGCAGGCCGAGGAGCAGCGAGGTGCGCAGACCGCCCTCGGCGACGGTGAGGTCGCGGGCCTGCATCACGCCCCACAGCACCAGCCAGTACGCCGTGGCGACGACCACCGCGGTCGCCAGGGCGGTGCCGGTCACCACGACCGCCTTGGCCAGCCACACCCGGCCCCGGCGGGGCCGGAAGAGCAGCTGGTTGCTCACCGACCCGGTGTTCCAGTCGTGCCCGACGAACGTGGTGGCCACCAGCATCAGCAGCACGGTGAGCGTGCCGGTCACGGCCAGGCCGGAGCCCCCGCGCTCGCGGGCCAGGCTGAGGTCCTGCCTGCCGACGTACCAGCTCACGACCAGCTCGGGGCAGCGCTCGGCGGCGCGGGCGGGCGGCACGCCGAACTGCCGGGGACGGCGCTCGCAGCGGGCGATCTCCGAGGCCGCTTCGCTGCGGATCGTGGCCATCTCCGACTCCGAGACCGGGCGGGAGCCCCAGATCGTCGCCACCGCGATCAGGGCCGGGACGACGAGGCACCCCAGCAGGAGCAGCAGGACGGCGCGGCGCCACCGCAGCCGGGTCAGCTCGACGCGCAGCAGCGACCTCATCGGGCCTCCTCCTCGACGGTGGGGGAGCCGAGGGTGTCGTCGGCGGTGAGCTGGAGGAAGATCGACTCGAGATCCGGGCGGAGCGGCACCAGCTCGGTCAGCCAGATGTCGGCGGCGGCGAGCAGCCGGGTGACCGCGGCCGGGTCGTCGGTCTCGACCCGCAGCGCGCCGTCGGCCGCGGTGGCGGGCACGCCGGCCGCCGCGAGCACCGCCGAGGCGGCGGCGGGGTCGGGCACCACGACGCGGTGGGTGGTGCTGGACCCGAGCAGGTCCTCGACGGTGCCGGAGGCGAGCAGGCGGCCGTGGCCGACGATGGTCGCGGAGGTGCAGACCTGCTGGACCTCGGCGAGGATGTGGGAGCTGAGCAGCACCGTCACCCCGGCCTCGCCGAGCCCGCGGATCGTCTCGCGGATCTCCCGGATGCCGGCAGGGTCCAGCCCGTTGGTGGGCTCGTCGAGGATGAGCAGCGCGGGGTCCTTGAGCAGCGTGGCGGCGATGGCCAGCCGCTGCTTCATGCCCAGGGAGTAGGCGCGGTACCGGTCGCGGTCGCGGCCGGTCAGCCCGACCGTCTCCACCGCGGCGTCGACCCGGCTGTCGGGCACGTCGATCGAGCGCGCCAGCAGCAGGAGGTTCTGCCGGCCGCTGAGGTTGGGGGAGAACTTCGGGGACTCCACCACCGCCCCGACCCGGTCGACGACGTCGGGGAGCTGCTCGGGCACGGGGTGACCCAGCAGGCGCATCGTGCCGCGGGTGGGGCGGGCCAGCCCGAGGAGCATCCGGATCGTCGTGGTCTTGCCGGAGCCGTTGGGCCCGAGGAAGCCGTGCACCCCGCCGGCGGGGACCGCCAGGTCGAGGTCGGCCACGGCGACGCGCAGCCCGCGGCGCGTGCGGAACTCCTTGCGGAGCCCCTGGGTCTCGATCGCTAGGTCGGGCACCCGACGATCCAAGCAGCGGACGGCTCCGGTGCCGGGCGGGACGCGCCGGGCGGGGGCTACCTCGGGGTGACCAGCTCGATGCGGGGGCCGCGGCCCGGCTCGGGGCGGGCGTCGTAGTCCGGCGTGGCGTCGTACGGCTCCCAGGCGAGGTACGTCGCCAGGTGCCGCTCCACGAGCGGCAGCACGTCGGCGGTGGTGACGCGGCGGCCGAGCTCGGCGGTCAGCGTGGTGACCCCGGCGTCGGCGATGCCGCAGGGGACGAACCGGTCGTACCAGTCGAGGTCGACGTCGCAGTTGAGCGAGAAGCCGTGCATGGTCACACCGCGGCTGACCCGGATGCCGATGGCCGCGATCTTCCGCTCGGGGCCGCGGTCGTCCGCACGCAGCCACACGCCGCTGCGGCCCGGGACGCGGGCAGTCGTGACGCCGAGGTCGGCGCAGACGGCGATGAGCGCCTCCTCGACCCGGCGGACGTAGTCGACGACCTTGACGTGGTCGGGCAGCGCGACGATCGGGTAGCCGACCAGCTGGCCGGGCCCGTGGAAGGTGATCTTGCCGCCGCGGTCGACATCGACGACCTGCGCGCCGCCGGGGTCGAGCGGGCGCTCGTGCGGCTCGGTGCGCTTGCCCGCGGTGTAGACCGGCGGGTGCTCAAGCAGGAGGACGGTCGGTGGTGCCGCACCGTCCGCGACCTGGGCGTGGACCTCGCGCTGGAGGTCCCAGGCGGCGAGGTAGTCCAGGGCGTCGTCCCCGAGGCCGACCGTGCGGAACGTCAGCGTGCTCACCCGCTCGACTCTACCTGTGGACAACGGCGCGGGCCCCCGCCCGGTGGGTAGGTGACCAGGGTGCGCCGACCCCTCCTGCTCCTCGTCTCGTTCCTCGCCACCGTGGCCCTCGTGGTGCCCGGGGTACTCCTCATGGGTGGCGCGGGGCCACCTTCGTCGCGGGTGCGGCCGGCCGCTGCGGCGGGGCCCGACGCCCGGGCGGTGCTCGCCGACTGGGACCGTCGACGGTCGGCCGCCTGGGCCGCGGGCGACGTCGACGCGCTCGACCGGCTCTACGTGCCCGGCTCCGCGGCCGGCCGGAAGGATCGGGCGATGCTCGAGCGGTGGACCGGCCGCGGGCTGGTGGTGGAGGACCTGCGGCTCGCCCTGATCTCCGTCGAGGTCGTCGCCGCCGCGACGCACCGACTCGTCCTGCGGGTGACCGACCGGGTGGCTGCGGGCCGCGCGGTCGGCCGCGGCGTCGACGTGCGGCTGCCCGAGGACGGCCCGACGACGCGGCGGGTCACGCTCGTGCGGGCCGCGGGGGAGTGGCTCGTCGCCGAGGTCCGGTGAGGTCCGCCACGGTCCGGTGAAATTCGTGTGATGGGTGGGGCGTCGACCCGGGAGGATGGCCGCATGAGCGACCTGAGGCTGCGACCGCTGCGGACCGACGACGAGGCGGAGGCGCTGCGGGCGCACGAGGAGCTGGCGGCCGACGGCTTCGAGTTCGTGCTGGGGTGGTCTCCCGAGCGGACCTGGGCCGACCTGCTGGCGCAGTACGAGCGCGAGCGGGTCGGCCTCGCCCTGCCCGAGGGGCGGGTGCCGGCGGCGTTCCTCGTCGCGGAGGTGGACGGCGAGATCGTCGGGCGGCTGTCGGTCCGGTTCGCGCTCAACGACTGGCTGGCGGCGTACGGCGGGCACGTGGGGTACGGCGTCCGGCCGGCGCACCGCCGCCGCGGGTACGCCACGGAGATCCTGCGGCAGTCGCTGGTGCTCGCGCGCGCCGGCGGCGTCGACCGGGTGCTGGTGACCTGCGACGACGACAACCTCGCGTCCGCCGCGACCATCGAGCGGTGCGGCGGGGTGCTCGAGGACGTCCGCGAGCAGCCGGGCGAGCCCGTGGCCAAGCGGCGCTACTGGATCGGCTGAGGCGCGCCGCGGGCTGCGGGCCGGGCGACCGGCCTCAGCGCAGCCCGGTGGCGAGCACGGCCTCGACGTCGGGGTCGCGGAACTCGTACCCCGCGGCCTCGAGCACGGCCGGTCGGACGTTGAGCGAGCCGAGCAGCTCCGGCGCCATCGCGCCCGCACCGGCCCGCAGCGCGAACGCGGGGACGGGGAGCACGGCCGGGCGGCGCACCGCACGGCCCAGGGCGCGGGTGAACTCCGCGTTCGTCGGCGCCTGCGGACAGGTCAGGTTCACCGGACCGCTCACCGAGGCGTCCTCGGCGAGGAAGGTGACCGCGCCGACCCAGTCCCGCAGCGAGATCATCGCCATGTGCTGGCGGCCGTTGCCGAGCCGGGCGCCGAGCCCGGAGCGGAAGAGCGGCGCGAGCAGCTTCAGCGGCGCGGCGCGGCGGTCCATCACCGGCGCGGTCCGCAGGTAGCAGACCCGCGCGCCCGCCTCGACCGCCGGCTGCGCGGCCGCCTGCCAGGCGCGGGTCACCTCGGTCAGCAGCGCGTGGCCGCGGCTGTCGGAGTCCTCGGTCAGCACCTGGTCGCCGTGGTCGCCGTAGTAGGAGATGCCGTTGCCCGCGAGGTACGCCGGCGGGCGCGGGGCGTCGGCGACCGCCCGGGCGAGCACCTGCGTGGAGGTCACCCGGCTCTCGCGCAGCTCCCGCGCCCAGGCCGAGGAGTGCGGGTTGCCCAGCGTGGGTGAGCCGGCGAGGTTGACCACCACGTCCGCCCCGTGGAGCGCGTCGCGGTCGTAGGTCCCGGCTGCCGGGTCCCAGGCCGCCTCGTCGGGCGCGGTCGGCACGCGACGTACGAGGCGGGTGACGTGGTGGTCGCGCTCGCGCAGCGCATCGACGAGGTGGCTGCCCAGGAAGCCGGAGGAGCCGGCGATCACGATCCGCATCCCGTGAGCCTCCCAGGACGCCCAAGCCCACCCCCCGCCGAGTCGGCACTTCTGGCGGGCCGAGTCGGCACCTGTGGCGCGGCGAGTGGGCGGTTGTGGCGGGTCGAGTCGGCACCTGTGGCGCGGCGAGTGGGCGGTTGTGGCGGGTCGAGTCAGCACTTCTGGTGCGGCCAACCAGAAGTGAGGACTCGGTGAGCCAGAACTGACCACTCGGCCGGTCAGAGGTGACCACTCGGCGGGTCAGAAGTGCCGACTCGACGGTTCGGGGGTGCCGAGTCGGCAGGGACGGGACGGAATGGGACAGGGCCCGGGACCTGTGCGGTCCCGGGCCCTGCCGGTGGTGCTGGGGTGGTGCTGGTGGTGCTCAGACGTCGAAGACGCCGGCCTCCAGGCGCTTCTTGACGTCCTGGAGGAAGCGGCCCGCGTCGGCGCCGTCGACCAGCCGGTGGTCGTAGGTCAGCGCGAGGTAGACCATGTGGCGCACCGCGATCGTCTCGCCGAGGTTCGGGTCGTCGATGACGACCGGGCGCTTGACGACCGCGCCCGGGCCGAGGATGGCGACCTGCGGCTTGTTGATGATCGGGGTGTCCCACAGGGCGCCCACGCTGCCGAGGTTGGTGATCGTGAAGGTGCCGCCGGACAGCTCGTCGGGACCGATCTTGTTGGTCCGCGTGCGCTGCGCGACGTCCGCGATCTTCTTGGCCAGGCCCGCGATCGAGAGATCGCCGGCGTCCTTGACCACCGGGGTGATCAGGCCCTTCTCGGTGTCCACCGCGATCGCGAGGTTCTCGCGGTCGTAGTAGGTGATCTCCCCGGCCTCGGTGTCGATGCCCGCGTTCAGCTTCGGGTGCTGCTTGAGGGCGTCGACGGCGGCCTTGGCGAAGAACGGCAGGTACGACAGCTTCACGCCCTCGCGGGCGAGGAAGTCGGCCTTCACCGCGTCGCGCAGCCGCGCGATGTTGGTGACGTCGACCTCGATGACCTGGGTCAGCTGGGCACCGGTCTGCAGCGAGTCGACCATCCGCTCGGCGATGATCTTGCGCAGGCGGCTGATCTTCTCGGTCGTCCCGCGCAGCGGGGAGGGCGTGACCGAGGGGGCCTGCCGGCTGCTCGCGGCCGGGGCCTGCGCCGCCGGCTCGGCGGGCGCCTGCTGCTGGGCCTGCTGCTGGGCCTTGGCCGCGTCGAGCACGTCCTGCTTGCGGATGCGGCCGCCGACGCCGGTGCCCTCGACGCTCGAGAGGTCGACGTCGTGCTGGGCGGCGAGCTTGCGGACCAGCGGGGTGACGTACCCGGCACCGTCGGCGGCCTTCTCCGAGCGGGCCTGCTCCTTGTCACCGGAGGCGTCACCGGAGGTCTCCGAGGAGCGCTCGCCGGTGCTCGGCGACTGCGAGCTCGGGGCGGGCGCGGTCTCGGCGGCCGGCTCGTGGTCCTTCTCGGGCTCGGGCTGCTCGGTGGCGGCCTCGTCCTCCTCGGCGGGCTCGGGCTCCGGCTCGGGGGCGGGCTCCGGCTCCGGCTCCGGCGCGGACTCCTGCGCCGGCTCCTCGGCCTTGGCCTGCGGAGCGGCGCCCTTGTCGCCGATGATCGCCAGCTCGGCGCCGACCTCGACGGTCTCGTCCTCCTCGGCCTTGATCTCGAGCAGCGTGCCCGCGACCGGCGAGGGGATCTCGGTGTCGACCTTGTCGGTGGAGACCTCGAGCAGCGGCTCGTCGACGGCGACGTCGTCGCCGACCGACTTCAGCCAGCGGGTCACGGTGCCCTCGGTGACCGACTCGCCCAGGGCGGGGAGGGTGACCGGCGTACCGCCGCCACCACCACTTCCGCCGCTGTCACCGCCGGAGGCGGCGGGGGACTCGGGCTTGTCGGCCTCGGGGGTCTCGTCGCCGGCGGGGAGGTCGCCCTTGTCCTCGGCGATCTCCTCCTCCTGCTCGGCCTTCTTCTCGGACTGCTCCTCGTCCTGGGGCTGGGCCTCGGGCTCGGCGGAGCCGGAGGCGTCGCCCGCGGACTCGCCCTCGTCGCCGATGACGGCCAGGACGGCGCCGACCTCGACCGTGTCGTCCTCCTGCGCCTTGATCTCGAGCAGGGTGCCCGCGACGGGGGAGGGGATCTCGGTGTCGACCTTGTCGGTGGAGACCTCGAGCAGCGGCTCGTCGACGGCGACCGCGTCACCCACGGACTTCAGCCAGCGGGTGACGGTTCCTTCGGTGACGGATTCCCCGAGGGCCGGGAGGTTGACTTCGGTGGCCATGAGTTCCTTCGCTCTTCGTGGTTGCGGTGATCAGGAGTGCGCGTGCAGCGGTTTGCCGGCGAGGGCGAGATGGGCCTCGCCGAGCGCCTCGTTCTGCGTGGGGTGGGCGTGGACGAGCGGAGCGACGTCCTCCGGGTACCCCTCCCAGCCGTAGATCAGCTGGGCCTGGCCGACGAGCTCGCCGACCCGGTCGCCGACCATGTGGATCCCCACGACGGGGCCGTCGACCCGGCGGACGAGCTTGACGAAACCCTGCGTCTTGAGGATCTGGCTCTTGCCGTTGCCGCCGAGGTCGTAGGTCACGGACTCGATGCCGTCGGCGCCGAAGCGCTCGGCCGCCGTCTGCTCATCGAGCCCGACCGAGGCGACCTCGGGGGAGGAGTAGGTGACGCGGGGGATCGCGGCCTCGTCGATGGGCCGCGGGTCGAGCCCGGCGATGTCCTCGGCGACGAAGATGCCCTGCTGGAAGCCGCGGTGAGCCAGCTGGAGGCCCGGGACGATGTCGCCGACGGCGTACACGCCGTCCACGGAGGTGCGGCAGCGCTCGTCGGTCAGCACGAACCCGCGCTCCATGGCGACGCCCTGCTCGTCGTACCCGAGCCCGTCGGTGACCGGGCCCCGGCCGACGGCCACGAGCATCAGCTCGGCCTCGATCGTGCTCGGCTCGCCGCCCTCGGCCGCGACCGTGACGCGCACGCCGTCGGCGGTGGGCTCGACGGACTGGAAGCGGGTGCCGGTGCGGAAGGCGATGCCGCGCTTGCGGAAGGCGCGCTCGAGCGCCTTGGAGCTGGCCTCGTCCTCGGCGGCGACCAGGCGGGGGAGCGCCTCGACGATCGTCACCTCGGCGCCGAAGCTGCGCCACACGCTGGCGAACTCGCACCCGATCACGCCGCCGCCGAGCACCACGACGCTGCGCGGGACGCGGTCCAGGCGCAGGGCGTGCTCGGAGCTCAGCACCCGCTCGCCGTCGACCTCGAGGCCGGGCAGGCTGCGGGCGTAGGAGCCGGAGGCCAGCACGACGTGCCGGCCGGTGTAGGCGGTGTCGCCGACGGTGACCTGGCGCGGGCCGGTGAGCCGGCCCTCGCCCTCGATGACGGTGATGCCGCGGCTCTTCACCAGGCCGGTGAGGCCCTTGAAGAGGCGGTCGACGACGCCGTCCTTGTACTTCAGGACGCCCGGCACGTCGACGCCCTCGAGCGTGGCGCGGACGCCGAACCGCTCGGACTCGCGGGCGCTGTCGGCGACCTCCGCCGCGTGCAGCAGCGCCTTGGTCGGGATGCAGCCGACGTGGAGACAGGTGCCACCGACCTTGCTCTTCTCGACGAGGCCCACCGTCAGCCCGAGCTGGGCCGCGCGCAGGGCACAGGCATAGCCACCGGAGCCCGCACCGAGGATGAGTACGTCGTAGTCGGCGTCGGCCACCGTGGTCCTTCCCTGTCGGCCTCGGCCCCCCTGGATCGCAGGGGAGCGCTCGCCCATCTTTGCACCCTTTACGGGCGTGTCCACACCGGGTCGCGCCCACCCCGGCAGACTGGTGCCATGGCATGGACCGACCGCTTCCGACGTCGCCCGCGGATGAGCAAGCCCGCGAGCGACGGGTTCCGCACCGGCTCGACCCGCGTACGCGCCTCGGACAAGGTCGACGAGGACCACCTGCACACCTGGGTGGTCGCGCGACGCGGCGTCGAGGGGTTCGTCGAGCCCCGCACCGCCGTCAGCGACGTGACCCTCCTGCTCGTCGCCCACGACGGCGAGTGGACCCGGCGCCGCGTCCCCTCGGTCGAGTGGGCGCACCGCTTCTGCAACAGCCACCAGGTCCCCTCCTACGACGCCGCGGTCGTCGGCATCCCCCAGCGGATGCGCGACTACAACCGGCGTCGCAAGCAGCAGGGGCTGTAGGGCGGGTCGCTGTCCGCTGGTCGCTGTTCGCTGGTCGAGCAGAGGCGCCCTGGCGCCGACGTGTCGAGGCCCCTGGCAGCCGACCTTCGGCCTGCGGGCCCTTCCGCTGGTCGAGCAGGAGGCGCCCCGGCGCCGACGTTGTCGAGGCCCCGTGAGCCGGCCTTCGGGCTGCGGGCTGTGGGTGGTTGCGGCTTTGGCAGCTATGGGACGAGGTACGCCGTGGGTGCGGTTCGCTGCCGGGTCTCTGGCCGCCGCCTCGGCTGGCTGTCCGACCAGATCGACAGGATTTGCTGACGAACCTCTTCCATTCGAGCAGGTGTTCGAGTATAATGAGGCATGGCCTTGATCGCGACGCTCGCGCACCCGCTGGACACCCCAGCCGGCGTGCTGAGCCTCGCGCGGTCTAAGCAGCGAGCTGCGAACGCGGCCGAGGCTGAGCTCCTCGAAGCGGCTGTCCAGTGGTGCGTGCTGCACCCGGCGGAGTCGTTGGACGAGGCAGCCTCGTGGTCGGTGTTCCGCGGGTTCGGCGACAAGCCCGTCTGCCTGGCCGGTGAGGGTGCACCCTTCGTCACCGAGTTCGCGGTCGTCGAGTTCGCCGCCGGGCTCGGGAAGTCGGAGGACGCCGGCCGCGCCTACCTGGCCGAGGCGCTCGAGCTTCGCTACCGCCTCCCCAAGCTGTGGGCCAAGGTCACCTCCCTGGACCTGCCCGCCTGGAAGGCACGCTCGCTCGCCCGCCGCACCCTGCACCTGCCGAAGAAGGGCGCGGCGTTCGTCGACACCCACCTCGCACCCGTCGCCTCGACCATCGGCCCCGCGGCCCTGCAACGGCTCCTGGAGGAAGCGCTGGTCCGGTTCGACCCCGACGAAGCCCAACGGGTCGCGACCGAGCGGGCCGAGGCCCGCCACGTGACCATCCAGTCCCGCCAGGTCTCCTTCGACGGGCACGTCGACGTCTGGGCCACCCTCGACCTGGCCGACGCGCTGGACCTGGACGAAGCGCTGGCGAAGGGCGCGGCCCGGCTCGAGGCCCTGGGTTGCACCGACACTCTCGACGCCCGCCGCTCCGTGGCGCTGGGTGACATGGCGCGGCGGCAGCTGAGCCTCGACTTCGACACCGACCCCAAGCCCCTCGTGGTCCACGTCCACCAGCGCCCCGACGGGACCCTCGACGACATCACCCGCGTCGAGAACGTCCGCGGGTTCGTCCTCACCACCCAGCTCGCCGACTGGTGCACCCGCGCCGCGCGGTCCGACGCCGGCAAGACGATCACCGTGAAGCCGGTCATCGACCTGAGCGAGCGGATCCACGTCGAGGCCTACGAGGTCCCCGACCGCCTCTCGACCCAGACCCGGCTCCGCGACCACCACTGCGTCTTCCCCTGGTGCACCCGCCCCGCCCACGCCACCAGCAGGGTCGACGACGACCACGTCATCCCGCACAACAAGGGCGGACCGACCGCCACCGAGAACATTGCGCCCTTGCGTCGACGCCACCACCGCGCCAAGACCCACGCCGGCTGGCACCAGGAATCCCCAACGCCAGGCACGTTCGAGTGGCGAAGTCCCACCGGCCTCACCTACCGGGTCGACCACCACGGCACCCACGACCTCGGCCCCGAACCACCACCGGCGCTCGGGCCGCCCCCGACATAGCCCCACCGCCCACGACCCCGCCGGAGCACCCAGCCGGCGGGGCACAGGCGCGCCGAGTGGCTGCCTTCGCTGCTTGCGAGGCGACGTATGTGCCCCGTCCACGATCCGTCCCGCGCCGGCCGCCCAGCGCCGCGCCGCGCGGGCCGTGTGCCCGAGCACGCGCCGGCCCGCGTCGTGGGGCACGCGACCGCACACGACCGCACGCGACGCGGTGGTCAGCCCTCGAGGTCGACGACGACCACCGACCAGTTGTCCGGGGCGCCGGCGGCGGTGACGGCGTCGGCCACGGCGTCGACGACCACGCCGGGTGCGGCGTCCATGGTGAGGAAGGCGGCCAGGGCGGCCGGGTCGAGCACCGCGTGCACCCCATCGGTGGTGAGGACGAACCGGTCGCCCGGCTCGGTGACCCGGATCGCGAGGTCCGGGTGGGCGGAGGTGGACGTGCCGAGGGCGCGGTTGAGCAGCACCCGCCGGTCGTCGAGGCGGGCCTCGTCGGCGGAGAGCCGTCCCTCGTCGACGAGGGTCTGCACGACGGTGTGGTCGCGGGTCAGCCGCTCGAGTCGTCCCTCGCGCACGAGGTGGGCCCGGGAGTCGCCGAGGTGGGCGACGAGCACCTCGCGGCCGGCGAGGACGAGCGCGGTGATCGTCGTGCCGTCGTCGGGGTGTCCGGCGGCGGCGACGACGGCGTCGGCCGCGCGGCGTACGGCGTCATCGAGCTCGGCGACCGAGCCGGGCTGCCCGAGGGCCGCGAGCGCGGCCTCCGAGACGTCCGGGGTGTGGCCGAAGCCGTCGGCGACGGCGACCAGGGCGCCGTCGACGCGGACGGCGTCGAGCTGGGTGTCACGGCCGCCGATGCCGGCGCGCGCGGCGCTGGTGAAGGGGGTGGTCGGTGCGTGGGACATGGGTTCCTCCTCGGGGGACAGCTCCTCGACGAGGTCCGCCACGATGCGGCGGGCGGTGGCGGCGTCGGCCTCGACCTGACGGCGGTACGACGTCAGCTCGGCCGCGGCGGCCGCCGGCGGCAGGTCGGCGACCGTGCGGATGCGGGCCAGCGGCATGCCGGCCAGCCGCAGCCGGGCGACCAGGCGCGCCCGGTCCAGCTGGTGGCGGGCGTAGCGCCGATAGCCGTTGACCGGGTCCACCTCGACCGGGACCAGCAGCCCCATGTCGTCGTAGAGCCGCAGCGCCTTGGGCGTCAGCCCGCTGGCCCGCGCGAAGTCGCCGATGGTGAGCAGCGCGTCGTCCGCCATGGGTCCTCCTCGTCACCGGCGCGGGTGCGCCGGTGACGCGACCGTGGTGCCTGCCCCAGGGGCAGGGTCAAGCGCGGGTTCTCAGCTCTTCGCGACCAACGAGCGGGCGTAGTCGACGAGCGTGGCGACGGCGACGCCGGTGCCACCGGAGGTGACGTGGCCCGAGGGGCCGCCGGAGGCGAAGGAGGGCCCGGCGATGTCGAGGTGGGCCCAGGGGAGACCGGCGGTGAACTCGCGCAGGAACGCGGCGGCGTACAGCCCGCCGCCCCAGCGGATCCAGTCGTGCTGGGCGAGGTCGGCGATCTTGCTGGAGGTGATCCGCTCGCGCATGTGCTCGGGGATCGGCATCGGCCAGAAGTCCTCGCCCGCGGCGACGGCGGCGTCGAGGACGTCCCGGACGACCTCCTCGGAGCCCATGACGCCGGAGACCTTGTCGCCCAGCGCGACGACCATGTGGCCGGTCAGCGTGGCGACGTCGAGGATCGTGTCGGGCTCCCGCTCGGTGGCGCGCACGAGCGCGTCGGCGAGGACGAGGCGGCCCTCGGCGTCGGTGTTCAGGATCTCCACGGTGGTGCCGCCGTAGATGCGCAGCACGTCGCCGGGACGGGTGGCGCTGCCGGAGACCATGTTCTCCGCCATCGGGGCGAAGGTGGAGACCCGGATCGGCAGCCCGAGCGCGGCGATGGCGAGCGTGGCCTGGACGACGGCGGCGGCGCCGGCCATGTCGGACTTCATCTCGTGCATGTTCTGCGCGGGCTTGATCGACAGGCCGCCGGAGTCGAAGGTGATGCCCTTGCCGACGAGCGCGAGGTGGTGCTTGGCGCCGCGGGGGGAGTAGGTCAGCTCCACGAGCCGCGGCGGGGCGTCGGACCCGGCGCCGACACCGAGGATGCCGCCGCAGCCGAGCTCGGCGAGCGAGGCCTCGTCGTGGACGGTGACCTCGATCTTCGGGGCGCCGCGGCCCTTGGTCGCGGCCTTGGTGGCGGCGACGACGGCATCGGCGAAGGCCGGCGGGCGCAGGTCGCCCGGAGGGGTGTTCACCCAGTCGCGGGTCGCGACGACGGCGTCGGCCACCACCTGCGCCTCCTCGAGGGCGGTCGTGACCTCCTTGCGCCGCGCCGCGGGGGTCAGCACCACCACGTCGGCGGGAGTGCCCTGCTTCGGGTCCTTGGCGTCCTTCTTGTAGATGGTGAACGTGTAGCCGCCGAGCCGGTAGCCCTCCACGACCGCGCGCACCAGCTCCGGGGTGGCGGCGGGCAGCGCGAGCGCGACCGAGGCGGCGTTGGTGACCGCGCGGGCGGCGGCGCCGGCACCGCGACGTACGTCGGCGGGCGTGGCCTCCTTGCCGAGCCCGACGAGCACCAGCAGCGGCGTCGCGACGGCCCCGCCCGTGGGGACCTTGACGACCTCGCCGGCCTTGCCGCTCACGCCCAGCGTGGACAGCAGCGGGCGCAGCTTGCGGCCGTATGCCTTCGCGACCTCCTCACCGCCGTCGGCGAGCTCGGGGCCGTCGGCCCCCTGGAGGACACCGACCACCACCGCGTCGGCCTTGGTCTTGGCAGGGCTGGCGTTGCGCAGCGTGTACGACGTCACTCGCGAAAGGATAGACCGGCGCTGGGGTAGGTTCCCCGCATGGCTGGTGACCCCACCTCTGACCCCACGCTGCTGCGCTCGCCGCTGCACGAGCGGCACGTGGCCCTGGGGGCGAAGATGGCGGAGTTCGGCGGCTGGTCGATGCCGCTGGAGTACGCCGCCGGCACGGTCAAGGAGCACACGGCCGTCCGCGAGGCGGTCGGGATCTTCGACGTCAGCCACCTCGGCAAGGCGCTCGTCTCGGGCCCCGGCGCCGCGGCGTACGTGAACGCCACCCTGACCAACGACCTCGGCCGGATCGCCCCGGGCCAGGCGCAGTACACGCTGTGTTGCGACGAGGAGACCGGCGGCGTGGTCGACGACCTCATCGTCTACCTCCACGACGAGGAGCGCGTGCTCCTCGTGCCGAACGCCGCGAACACCGCCGAGGTGGTCCGGCGGCTCGAGGCCACCGCCCCCGCCGGCGTCACGGTGGCCGACCAGCACCGTGACCACGCGGTGCTCGCCGTCCAGGGCCCGCGGTGCGACGCGGTGCTGTCCGCCGCCGGCCTGCCCGTGGGCCACGACTACATGTCCTTCGTCGTCGCCCCGTTCGAGGGCGCCGAGGTCGTGGTGTGCCGCACCGGTTACACCGGCGAGCGCGGCTACGAGCTGGTCGCGCCCGTCGCGGTGGCGGTCGCGCTCTGGGACGCGCTGGTCGCCGCGGGCGAGCAGCACGGCATGCTGCCCTGCGGCCTGGGCTCGCGGGACACGCTGCGCACCGAGATGGGCTACCCGCTCCACGGGCAGGACCTCTCCCCGGACGTCACTCCGAACCAGGCGCGTCTCGGGTGGGCGGTCGGCTGGTCCAAGCCGGCGTTCTGGGGCCGCGAGCCGCTCCTCGCGGAGCGCGAGGCCGGCCCGGCGCGCGTGCTGCGCGGCCTGGTCGCGACCGGCCGGGGGATCCCGCGGCCCGGCATGAGCGTCTCGCTCACCCCCGACGTGCTGCTCGGCGAGGTCACCTCGGGCACCTTCTCGCCGACCCTGCGCACGGGCATCGGGCTCGCCCTGCTGCCCTCGTTCGTCGACCCCGAGGCGGAGGTCGGCGTCGACGTCCGCGGGCGTCGCGAGATCTTCCAGCTGACCAAGCCGCCGTTCGTCCGTTCCCACGTCCGGAGCAGCGAGTGAACCTTCCCGACCAGCCCAGTACCTTCCGCGCCCCCCTGCCGGCCGAGCGGCCGTGGTGGTGGCGCCTGGAGAACGCCGCGGGCGAGGAGGTCGCCGTGGTCGGCGACCTCGGCGCCGAGCGCTTCGCCAACCAGTCCGACGCCGAGTCCTGGGTGGGCGAGGTCTTCGGGGACCTGGTTGCGGAGGGCGTCGACGCGGTCACGCTCTTCGAGCTCGAGCGCCGGGTCTACGGACCCATGTCGCTGCACCCCTAGAGCTCCCGCACGGGAGGGTCGATGCGCGCGGACGACTTCCCGGACTACCTCACCGCCCGCTGGGCGCCGCTGGTCCGCGTCGTCGTCCTCCTCGGCGCCGGTCCGGCGCTCGCCCGCAGGGTGGTCGCCGTCGCGCTCGGCCGTGCGCGGCGCGACTGGGGCGAGCTGAGCACCTCAGGCGACCTCGACGGCGAGGTGCTCGCCGAGGTGCTGCAGACGCTCGCCGAGGCCCGGCGGCACGGGCTCGACGGCTCCGACGGTGCTGAGGGGACCGAGGGGACGGACCGGCCGGCACAGCTCGACGACCTCACCGAGCGCGCGCGCACCCGCCTCGTGGCGGCCGTCGTGCTCGGTCGCGGCAGCACCGAGGACATCGAGGGCCTCGAGGGCCTCGGGGGCATCGACGAGTCCGACCTCCTCGACGACGTACGTCGCGTGGCCGCCGCGGTGCCCGTCGGCTCGCCGCCCCCGCCCGACGCGCTCCCGACCCGGCTCCGACCGGCCCGCGCCGGTCGGCTGGTCGCGCTCGGGCTCGCGGTGGTGCTCGCGCTGGTCGCCGCGACGTACGCCGTCGGCGCGCTCCGGGGGCCCGTGGACCCGGACGGGCCGGACCGCCCCGACGGGCGGGCCGAGGAGCGGCTGGGCCGGGTGCGGGTGGTCGGCGAGGCCAACCCGCTGCCGGTGACGTGGTGGGCGGGCGACGTCCTGCACCTGCCGGGGGGCTGGATGGAGGTCCCCGGGCTGGTCGACCTGGTCGCGATCGACGGGGGCGCGGTCGTGGCGGACGCGGCCCAGCGCGTCGTGCACGTCCGCGCCGACGGCGTGCGCACGGTGCTGGGCAGGCAGGAGCACGGGACGGGCCTGGCCGCGGAGGGCGACACCGCGCTGGTGGCGTGGATCGAGCCCGGCGGGTCCGTCGTGGCGCACGACCTGCTGGCCGGGCGCGACGTGGACCGGCAGGACCTCGACGTCTTCCACCCCAGCACCGGCCGCGTCGTCGGGATCGCCGGCGGCGTCGTCCTGCTCACCTCGGCCTACGGCGACGTCCGGTGGCGCCCCGGCGAGCGGTCGACGGTCATCTCGCAGCCGCCGGTCATGCTCGACCAGGAGTCGGGGACCATGCTGGTCCGGGCGGGCCCGGCGCGGGTGCGCGTCGAGGACACCTTCTTCAGCGTCGCCCACACCCTCCCGGGCATCGGCGGCGCGCTCGACCCCGAGGGGACCACGGTCGTCACGACCGTGCCCGACACGCGCTCCGCCCACGGCACCGTCCGGCTGTACGACGCCCGCACCGGCGACCGGCTCGCCACCGGCCTCCGCCGCCAGGACGTCGTGCTCGCCTCGGCGTTCGGCGGCGACGGCACGGTGGTCCACGTCGTCGCCCGGTTGCAGGACCTGCCGCGCACCGAGGACTTCGTCCGCCCGTCCTTCGCGGGCCGTCAGGAGCTGCGGACCTGCCGCCTGGAGGACGGCCGCTGCCGCACGATCACGACCGTGCCGGCGAGCGACGGCGTACCGCTGCTCGCCTCGCCGTAGCCGACCGGTGCCGGCGCCCCCGGTCGAACGCGCCCGTTGGACGATTCGCTGGTCATGTGGCGGCCGGGAGGCCATGATGCAGGAGTGGGGGTCGTGCATGGGCGACCTATGGGGGCAGCTACGCGCGCGGACGGAGCCGTCATGCCTGTTCACCTGCACGACCACACCCCGGTGTGCGTCGTCGCCGATCAGCGAGCCGTCGGCGAGGCCCTCGCCCTGGCCTTGACCATGCGGGGGCTGCCCGCCGAGGCCAGCGAGTGGAGTGCGCACACGAGCCAGCCCGTCCCGCGGGCCGGGGGAGAGGCCGACCGGTCGGTCGGCGTCGTGTGCCTCGCCGTCGAGGACGGGCTGAGGCTCGCCGACGTGCGCGCGTTCCTCCAGCTGTCCTCGCGGCGGTGGGTGGTGGTCACCGAGCCGCCCGCCGACGTCCGCTGGGGTGCGCTCCTCGCGTCCGGCGCCGCCGACGTCCTCGGCACCGGGGGTGACCTCGACGTGCTGGTCTCGGCGCTGCGCCGCGCCGGGGCGGAGGGGGCCGAGGGGAGGGCCAGGTCCGAGGAGCTGGCCGGGCAGGGCGCGTGCCTGGCGATCTTCCGCGACTGGGTCGCGGCCCACCCCGCCGAGGCCCGCACGCTGGCCGGGCTGAGCCGGATGGGGCCTGCCCACCGGAGGGCCCTGCGCGGGCTGTCGCGCACCCGGCCCCCGGCGGACCCGCGGGCCGCCGCGGCAGCCCTGACCGAGCTCGGGATCGCCGACGAGGCTCGCGCCGTGGAGGCGTTGCGGGCGCTGGACCGCGCGCTGGCCGGATCGCAGGACGCAGCGGGTTCGAGCAGCGAGCCGGGAGCTCGGCACGTGCCGGCCGGGCCGAGCCCCGTGAGCCCCGTACGCCCCCGGAGCCCTCAGGGCACACGGACCGGCTGAGCCCCCGCCGACTCCGAGATGAGTGGGCGCCGGCTCAGTGCGGGGGCGGCACCCAGCCGACGTGGTGGGCCAAGCCGACGGCGGCCAGCTGCGAGGAGACCTCCAGCTTGGCCAGGATCGACTTCACCTGCGTGCGGACCGTCGCCTCGGAGACGACCTTGTCCGCAGCGATGTCGCGCACCGCCCGCCCCTTGACGAGCATGGCGAGCACCTCGCGCTCGCGCTGGGTGAGCCGGTCGAGCCGCTCCCGGGCCGCCTGCTTGTCGCTGCGCTCCTGGTGCCACAGCTGCAGCAGCTCCTCGCGCTCGGCGACGTCGGTCACCGGCAGGCCCTGCACCAGCCGGCGCACGGTGGAGAGGATCTCGGTCAGCGGCCGGGACTTGCTGATCACCTTCCTGGCGCCGAGTCGCAGGCACTCGCCCCACCGGCCGCGGTCGGGGCTGGCGGTGACGACGACGACGTTGACGCCGGCGCGGGCGATCGGGCCGATGAGCCGGGTCGCGTCGCCGAGCCGGCCCAGGTCGAGGTCGAGCAGCACGATGCGCGGGTGCGAGGCGAGGATGGCGGAGAGGATCGAGGCCATCGACCCGCCCTCGTCGGGGATCGCGATCCGCCGTACGTCGTAGCCCTCGACGGTGAAGACCATGTCGAGGGAGTCGGCGAAGAGCGTGTGGTCCTCGACCAGGACGATCCGGGTCTCGTGGCGGCCGGCGGTCGTCACGGGATGGCCCTGTCATCAGCCCCTTCGGCGAACCCGACCCCCGAGGCGTTGCCCGCGGCCGGGACGGTGACCACGAAGGTGGTCCCGGTGGGGCCGTCCTGCTCGACGCAGATGCGGCCGTCCTGCTCGGCCATGAGCCGGCTCGCGACGCTCAGCCCGATGCCCTGGCCCCGCGAGGCGACGCCGCGGTCGCCCCAGTGGAACAGCCGCGCCTCCATCCCCTGCTCGATCCCGGGCCCACGGTCGCGCACCCGCACCTCCACCCGGTCGCCGGACCGGCGGACCTCGAGATGGGCGTCGCTGGCGGCGTGCTGGGCGACGTTCTCCAGGAGGATGTTGACGACCGTGGTGAGGTCGTCGGGGCGGCAGCACGCGCGCTGGCCGCTCGGCTCCCAGTGGATGACCCGGCCGCGCGCCCGGTGGACCACGACGAGCGGCGAGAGCAGCTCGTCGAGGGCTACCTCCTGCACCTCGCGGCGCTCGCGGCCCCCCATCAGCCGCTGCAGTCGGGACATCTCGAGGTCGATCATCCGCTCGAGCTCGCCCCGCCGGGCCTGCGCCGGGAGCACGCCGTCGTGCAGGAGGCGTGAGGCGTGGGCGATGCCGGCGAGCGTCGCGTGGATCTCGTGCAGGCGGGCCCGGTCGACGCGCACCCCGGCCTCGAGGTGCTCGACCTGCTCGCGCAGGCCGCGGACCGCCCCGCGCTGTCGGTCGAGGTTCTCGCGCAGCAGGTCGAACCCCGTGGTGGCCAGCAGCACTCCTCCGGTCACCGTGAGCGCCACGGCCACGAGGTCGATGCCCGCGAAGTGCACCGGCGCCGGCGGGGTCAACACGTGGCTCACCGCGAGCACCGTGACCGCGGTGGCGACGCGGACCCGCACCCAGGCCGGCGTCGAGGCCATGCGCAGCACCATCGCGGCCAGCAGCAGAGCGATGACGAAGAGCACGGCCGAGAGAGCGAGCTCGGTGTCGCGGGAGTCGCCACCAGGCAGCCGGAGGACGCCCACCCGGAGCGCGGTCAGGCCGAGCCCCGTCAGCAGGCCCGCGGCAAGCGGGTCCACGGGGAGCGCCCGACGGGCGGCGACCGCGGTGACGAGGATGAGCCCGAGGTAGAGCGCGATGTCGATCGCGAGGTGCCAGGAGGCGTGCTCGGCCACCCCGGCCGGCCGGGAGACGCGCACCGCGGCGGAGCCGAGCCCCTGGGCGCCGACGAGGGTGACCGCGGCCGCGAGCCAGCCGACGGTCGCGGTCTGGTGCACGCGCCAGGACACGTAGAACAACGTTCCCGCGACGAGCACCGAGGGGTAGACGAGGAGCTCGTGGGCCAGCGCCGTGTCCTCCAGGTCCCGGCTGTCGGGCAGCAGCCAGAGGGCGAGCGGCAGCGGGGCGCCGACCAGCAGCAGGACCACCAGGACCTGTCCCGCCGCTCGCCACCGCGTGGCCGCCATCTCCCCACCCACTCCTGGCCTCCATCGGTGTGCACCGTCTGGCGGCCGGCCCCACGAGCCAGCAGTCCCAGACGCAGATCGCCGGGACGAGGTGCCCACGTCCCTCGAGGTGATCGAAGTGCTCATCCTCGAACCGTCCGCGCGGCCGGCTCGGCCTGCTGGCGATTCCCCACCGGTATACCGCAAAGTGGGGAAAGTTACACCGCTGCTAAAGGGTAGTTTGTGGAGATCGCGTGGTAAAGAGCCCGCTGCGGCGTCGTGCTTGGCGCGCGGCGCCGCTTCTGCTGGAGATCCTGCTGCCACGGCCGGCGTTCCCTCGGCCGCGCCCCCCTCGCCGCGGTTCACCCCGGTGCGCCCGGGCAGCTCGGTTGGATGACGGCGGCCCCGGCCCGGCCGGGGCGGTCAGCACGAGCACTCATGCCCGGCAACGTACGAGGCGCCGGGCACCGGCCCCAGGGTCCAGGTGCCCGGGACTCCTGCAGCGGGAAGACGGCCATCGGCCTCTTGACAGACGCGCGTCGAGCGAGTCGCTCGGACGGGCGGAGTGCCCGCCAGCCGTGGTCCGCGGGCGGCTGCCGCATGGGGGGTGACAGCGGCCGACGGGGCGGGGGGTGCCGAGCCCGGGCGTCGCGCAGGACTGCCGAGGCCCACCACGACTGGCGGGACGTGTGTCGGGGCACGACCCGACGGGCTTCAGCATGCTCGGCTCGGGGCGTCTCGCCATCCCCAACATCGGTGAACCTGGCCCCGGCCCGCGCCGGCGTCCCCAACATCGGGGAGAAAGCGCCCGAACCCGGCGGCGCGCCGCGCCGGGCCGCTCACGATGACGACTCCCGATGAGAGGAGCCTCCTCGTGCTCGACACCCACACGACCGGTTCTGCCGCCGCGTCCGAGGGACCCGCACCGCGCGGATCCTCCGACCTCACCGGTACGCCGCACCGCGACGACCGGCGCAGGCAGCCCCTCGTGCGTCGGCGGCTGGCCGCGCTGCTCGTCGTCGTCTGCGCGCTGCTCGGCGCCGGGGCCGGCCTGTGGTGGGGCCTGCAGCAGCAGGCGACCCACCGGGCCACCTCCGTGGTGCTGGTCAATCCGCTGGAGGGCAACCCGTTCAGCCCCGAGGGCCGCGGCGACGAGCTGATCAACCTCGAGACCGAGGCACAGCTGGCCCGCTCCGACACCATGGGCAAGGCGGTCGCCCGGGCCCTGGGTGAGGACCAGCAGGACCTGCTGGCCGCCGTCTCGGTCAAGGTGCCGCCCAACACCCAGCTGCTCGAGGTCTCGGCGACGGGCTCGACGGCACAACAGGCGGCGCTGCGCGCCCAGGCCTTCGCCGAGACCTACCTCGCCTTCCGGCGCTCTCGCACCGAGTCGGCGCGCGGCGACCGCGCGGCCGAGCTGGAGGAACAGATCCGGGCGCGGGAGGCCGAGCAGGACGAGCTGTCCCGGCAGCTGGCCACCGCGGTGCCCCGGTCGTCGCGATCCGCCGTGCTCACCCAGCAGATCGTGAACCTCAGCGTCCAGGCCGACGAGCTGCAGGCCCAGCTGGGCGCCACGCGGGCTGCCACCCCGGACCCCGGCCAGGTCGTCACCCCGGCGGTCGCCGGCCGGTCCGGGCTGCCCGGCGGTCCGCTCGCGACCGCGCTCCTCGGCCTGCTGGCCGGTGCCGCGGTCGGCTGGGTTGGCTCGGGCCTCGGCCGCCAGGGCGGCGACGGCGAGCAGGACACCCCTGCCCCCGACCGGATGCCCGACCGGGCGCACGCCTGGCCCGCGCCCCTGCTGGGCACGCTCCCCGCGTCGGCACCGGCCACCGCCCTCGCGACCGTGCGTGCGGCCCTCCTCGCCGCCGAGCGCGACCGCCCGCTGACAGCCCTGGTCTGCCACCCGACGGAGGCCCCGGGCTCGGTGGTCGCCGTCGGCCTTGCCCGCTCGCTTGCCGCGGCGCGCCTGCGGACGGTCGTCGTGGACGTCTCGCGCCCCCTCGGTCCTCCCGGCCGCGGCCTGGCCGACGTCCTGCGCGGTGAGGTCCCGCTCGAGCAGGTGCTGATGGCGGAGGGGCCCTACCTGCGGATGCTCGGCGCAGGAGGGCGCCCCGCCGACCTCGACGACACCCTCGCGGGGCCTGCCGCCGCGGACCTCCTGGCCGAGCTGCGGGAGACCGCCGACGTCGTCCTGATCTGCACCGGCGCCGCCACGGGCCTGCGGACCCAGGCGCTCGCCGCGCTGGCCGACACCGTGCTGCTGGAGGTTCCGGCCGCGGCCGAGGGCCCCGCGGCGGCGGCCGCGGCGGTCGAGCTCCTGCGCCGGGTCGGTGCGTCCACCGTGCGCCTCCTCGTCGTCAACGGGGGAGCGCCGGCATCGCAGGTCGCCCCCGCCGCCGGCCCCGCGCGACCCGGCGCCGCGACCCGGTCACGGCCCCGGCTCCGGGTGCGCCTCTCCCGGTGGGTCTCCGGCCGACGGACCACGGTTCCCGAGCCCGCCCTCTCGGTGAGCGGGGGCTCCTCCCACCCACCCGGCGGTGCCGGGTGACCGGGGCCCCCGGGGCGGCGGACCAGGCGGACCAGGCGGACCAGGCCGGCAGTGGAGGTGCGACCGCCGCCCACCTCGGGCAGGTCGCGCGCGGCGGTGCGGTCGGCCTCGCCGGGTCGGCGTTCGCCGCGGCCTGCGGGCTCGCCTCCACCGTGCTCGTCGCCCGCGGCCTCGCCGCGGGCGAGGCCGGCATCTTCTTCGCCGCCACCGCCCTGTTCACCACCCTCGCCGTGGTCTCGGCGCTGGGCACCGACTCGGGCCTGGCCCGGTTCCTGCTGCGGCTGGAGGCCGAGGGGCGCACCGACGACGTACGCCGCGCGGTGCGGACCGCCGGCCTGCCGGTCGTGGTGGTCGCCCTCGCGGTGACCGCGGCCCTGCTGCTGCTCGCCGAGCCGCTCTCCTCGGTCCTCGGCCTGGGCGAGGACGGCACCCGGGTCATCCGGGCCGTCGCGCCGGCGCTGCCGTGCTGCGTGCTGGCCGACCTCATGCTCGCCGCGACCCGCGCGGTCGGCCAGATGCACCAGACCGCCCTGGTCGACCGGGTGCTGCGGGCGGGTGTCCAGGTCGTCGCGGTCGCCGCGGCGGTGGCCGCCGAGGGAGGGCCGGCCGTGCTCGGCCTGGCCTGGTCCGCGGCGTACCTCCTCTCGCTCCTCCTCGCCGCCGCCGCCCTCCGCTCCTGCCTGCGGTCCCGGCCCGCCGGCCCCGCCGGCGCGCGGGCCGAGACGTCCGCGGGGGCCGCCTCGCTCGCCGCGGAGTTCTGGTCCTTCACCTGGCCGCGCGGCGTCGCGGGCCTGGCGCAGGTCGTGGTGCAGAAGGCCGACATCATCCTGGTCGCCGCGCTGCTCACCCCCGGGCACGCCGCGCTCTACACCGCCGCCACCCGGTTCGTCGCGGTCGGCCAGCTCGCCAACCAGGCGGTCCACCAGGTCCTCCAGGCGCGGTTCACGGTGCTGCTGATCGGCGAGGACGGCGCGGCGCTGCGGCGCACCTTCGCGATCACGACCGGCTGGGCGGTGCTGCTGGTGTGGCCGCTCTACCTCGTCGTCGGCACCGGCGCCCCGACGTACCTCTCGGTCTTCGGCGCCGACTACGTCACCACCGGCGCTCTCGCCACGGTCGCGGTCATGGCCGCCACGATGCTCCTCGCCGTCGGCTCCGGCCCCGTCGACACGCTGCTGCTCATGGCCGGTCGCAGCGGGCTGAGCATGGTCAACGGCCTGCTCGCCCTCGCCGTCGACGTCGTCGCCTGCCTCGTCCTGGTCCCCCGGATGGGCATCGTCGGCGCCGCGGTCGCCTGGGCCCTCGCGCTGGCCGTGCGCAGCGGGCTCGGCATCTGGCAGGTCCGCCGCGCGGTCGACCTCGGGCGGCTCCGCTCCGCCTGGGGCGTGCCCGCGCTCGCCGCCGGCGTCGCCGTCGCCTGCTTCGGCGTCCCCGGCCTGCTGGTCGCCCTGCTCCTGGGCTCCAGCCCGCTCGGCGTGCTCCTCACCGCCGCCCTCGGCGCCGTGGCGTACGTCGCCGCGCTGGCCGCCCTGGGCGAGCGGCTCGCCCTCGACATCGCCGTCGCGGCCCTGCGCCGCACGCGCACCGCCACCACCCACCCGACCCGTCCGCACGACCCCGCGGCGACCCGCCCGCACCAGCCCCCCTCCAAGGAGAGTGACGACCCGTGCTTGCTCGAGACCTGACCCGACAGCTGGCCGACCGCCTGCCCAGCCGCGCCACCGACGGTCTGCGGGCCGCGGCCCTGACCTGGGGCCGGGTGACCGCCCCCTGGCGGATGGTCCCCGACATCATCGTGGTCGGCGCCCAGCGCGCCGGCACGACCACGATGTTCCGCCTGCTCTCCGAGCACCCGGACCTGGTGCGGCCCACGGCGACGAAGGGCACGAGCTACTTCGACGACGAGTACCACCGCGGCCCGCGGTGGTACCGCGCCCACTTCCCGCTCGGCCCGCTCGCGCGCCTGGCCCGGCCCGGGCGTCGGCTGCGGACCTTCGAGTGCGGCGGCTACTACCTCTTCCACCCGCTCGCGGCCGACCGGATCGCCCGGGACCTGCCCGGCGCCCACGTCGTGGTGCTCGTCCGCGACCCCGTCGAGCGGGCCCGCTCGGCCCACCGCCACGAGCTGGCCCGCGGGTTCGAGTCGCTGCCCTTCGACGCGGCGCTGCGCGCCGAGGAGCGCCGCCTGGCCGGCGAGCAGGAGCGGCTGGCGACCGAGCCCCGCAGCACCAGCTTCGAGCACCGCCACCACGCCTACCTGGGCCGCGGCCGCTACGGCGAGCAGGTCGAGCGGTTCGTCTCCGCGCTCGGGCCCGATCGGGTCCACGTGGTCGACGCCGACCGGTTCTTCGCCGACCCCGTCCCGCAGTTCGCCGCGCTCCAGCGGCGACTGGGCCTCTCGACCTGGGTGCCGGCCGCGGTCGAGCGCTGGAACGCCCGGCCGGCCGACCCCCTGCCGCCCGACGAGCACGCTGACCTGCTGACCCACTTCGCCGACTCCGACGCGCAGCTGGCCCGCCACCTCGACCAGGCGCCGTCGTGGCGCGCCGAGGCGGTGGCCCGGTGAGCACCCTCGTCTCCGCCCACCGCTCCCGCGCCCGCGACCTGCGCCACCGGCTCGGCCGCCGCCTGGCCGACCGCACCGCCGCGGGCACCAAGGTCGTCGGCCAGGCCCCGATGCCGCCCGCGGTCCGCCGGGCGCTCTCGGTCGCCGTCTGGCGCCAGGGCGCCGCGAAGGTCCCGTTGTCCAAGATCCTGCTCGGCGGGCAGAACGGGCTTCCGGCCGCGGCCCTCGCCGAAGCCACCGGCGACCTGCTGTGGGGCTCGCGTCCGGTCGCCGACGGCCCGCACGTCGCGCTCCTGCGCGCCGGCCTGGCCGGTCCGCTGACCGACGCGGAGGTGCTGGCCTCCTCCTACGCCGACCTCGCCCGGGCCTGCATCCGCCTCTCGGGGCAGTACTTCGGGGTCACCGACGACGCCGGCATCCTCCGCCTCGCCCGCGACTTCCTCGCCCTCGCCGCGGCGCCGGACGCGGGCGGGTCGGCGCGGCCGGCCCCGGACGGCCCGGCCCGGCCGAACCAGAGCGAGCCGGGCGCCCCGGTCCTGCTCGCGCCGGTCCGCGACTCCGACTGCTACCAGGTCGTCGACGGCCACCACCGGCTGGCGATCGAGGTGGTGCGCGGCGCGGTCGGCATCCGCGCCAAGGTGCGCCGGTTCGCGGTCACCACCCCGCTGCAGGACGTGCTGGACGAGATGTCGTGGATCGGCGGCGAGCGCGAGCTCTACCAGCCGGTCGACGCCCCCGAGCTGCGCGCCGGCTACCGCGTGGTGCGCCGCTGCACCGACCGGCTGGCGATGATGGCGCCGCTGCTGGAGGACGTGGCGGCCGAGGCCGACACCGCCGCCCGCCCGCCGACGTACCTCGACGTCGCCGCGTGCTACGGCTGGTTCGTCGACGCCGTCGGCCAGCTCGGGTACGACGCGGAGGGCATCGAGCGCGACCCGGC
This sequence comes from Nocardioides marmotae, assembly GCF_013177455.1. NCBI lineage: Bacteria > Bacillati > Actinomycetota > Actinomycetes > Propionibacteriales > Nocardioidaceae > Nocardioides > Nocardioides marmotae. The sequence goes on along the minus strand of NZ_CP053660.1, from coordinate 2,745,976 downwards.
CGCCCCGCGGGTCGCCGCTGCGCTGCACGGCACCGACCCGGCCCGGATGAACGTCGGCGACGCCGTCGACTTCCTCGCCGGCGGGCGGCAGTGGGACGTCGTGTCCTGCTTCAGCCTGCTGCACCACTTCGTCCTCGGCCGCGGCGCGTGCCCGCCCGAGGAGCTGGTGCGGCTGCTGGACCGGGCGACCGGGCGGGTGCTGTTCCTGGACACCGGACAGGCCCACGAGCAGTGGTTCCGCGACTCCCTGCCGGCGTGGGACACCGAGCGCGTGCGGTCGTTCCTGGCCGAGCACACCACGTTCGACCAGATCATCGACCTCGGCGCCGACCAGGACGCCGTGCCGCCCTACCAGGACAACTACGGCCGCCACCTCTTCGCCTGCGTGAGGAACCGGTGACCGACGGCGGTGCACACGGCGGTGCACAAGGCGGTGCGCACGGCGGTGAGGACCCGCTGGTCGCGACGTTCGGCTCGCTGTGGCCCGGCGCCGCCGTGACCGCGCGGCCCGACGGCCGGTGGGCGCTCGTCCCGAACGCCCGGCGGCCCCGGCAGGTCGTGCCGGTCTCCTCGCGGCTGGCGGCCGGGCGGACGCTGTGCCGGTTCAGCTCGGACTCCTCCCCGGCCCAGGTCGTACGCCGGGTGGCGGGCGCCGCGGTGGTCGGCGCCACCCGGGGGGCGCTGCTCGGCACCCGGGTGGGCCTGAGCGGGGAGCCGGTCGACTCCCTCGCCCGCCACCTCGGCGAGCTGATGGGGCAGCCGGTGACCTTCTCCGTCGGGATCGGCTCCGAGCGGGTCAACCGGAAGCCGGTGCTCCAGGTCTTCGACGAGCGAGGCCGCACGCTCGCCTTCGTCAAGATCGGCGACTCGGAGGTCGCGCGGGCGGACGTGACGGCCGAGGGCGCGAACCTCCGCCGGGTCGCCGCGGCCCCCCTGCGCGACGTGGTCGCGCCGCGGGTGCTGCACGAGTCGTGGTGGCGGGACCGGGTGGTGCTCGTCCTCGAGCCGCTCGGCAGCCTGCGCGCGAGCCTGCCCCGGCCGCGCCGCGCGCGGACCGCGCCGCCGCTGGCGGCGATGGACGATCTCGCGCGGGCCTTCGCCGAGCCGGGCACGCCGCTCGAGGACCTGGCCTGGTGGTCCGAGCAGCGGCGGTTGTCCCTGCAGATGGCCGACCTCGACCAGGGGCGGCGGCTGCGTGTGGCGATGGACCGGCTCGAGGTCCTCGCCGACGGGCGGGCGTGGCCGGTCGGCGCCTGGCACGGCGACTGGACGCCGTGGAACATGGCACCCGCCGCACGCGGCCGGGTCCACCTGTGGGACTGGGAGCGCTTCGAGACCGGCGTGCCGCGGGGCCTGGACCGGATGCACCACGCGGTCAACGTGGCCACGGTCCGCCACGGCGCCTCGCCGGAGGTCGTCGTCGGCGCCCTGCCCGCCGGGTCGGTCACCGAGCGGGTGCTCGCCGGGGCGTACCTGGTTGCGGTGACCAACCGCTACCTGCTCCTGGCCGCCACCGAGCGCGGCGAGCACATCCGCGATCGCGGGTCGTGCGTGCTCGCCGCGCTCGAGGAGCTGGCGGGACTCGGGGTCAGCGATCGATCCGCGGGCTCCCCTGCAGGATGTCCCGGAAGGCGTTCCGCTTGACCGCGGTCGTGAGCGGCCAGGAGCCGTAGGCGTTGAGCTCGGTGTCGAAGTAGGTGAACGCCACGCCGTTGTTCTGCTTCAGCGCCCGGTAGGTGTCGCCCATCCAGCCGGGGTACTTGTCGGCCGCCTCGTTGGTCAGGCCGGTCTCGGCGAGGCCCCACGCCACGTTGCTGGTCTTGGCCCAGCTCGAGAAGGGCTGGAAGTAGTCCTTCTCGATGTTGGGCCACTTGGTGTTCTTGCGACCGTTCTTGACCACGCCGTAGTTGTTGTAGACGTCGAAGCCGGCCACGTCGATCTTGACCTTGCGCGGCCAGATCCGGTCCAGGCTGTAGGACGCGGCGCCGTAGAGCTGGTCGTAGCCGGTGAGGATCACGGTGTAGGCGACGTTGTCGGCCGCGCGGCGCACCAGCGGCGCCAGCCGCTCCTGCATCTTGCGCCACTGGGTGAGGTTGCCGTCGCCCTCGGGCTCGTGGTGGAAGGCGAGCCAGACCGGGCCCGGGATCTGGTCGAGGCGGTTGGCGATCTGGCGCGTCCAGCTGTCGCCCTCGCCGAGGGCCATGCGGTCCCAGCCCTTGGGCAGCTTGAAGCTGATCCAGGGCAGCCGGCCCTTGGAGACGTCGGACGTGGCGGTCTGGATCGCCTTGTCGACGTTCTTCGAGGTCCAGTAGGTGCGGCGGATCCCGAGCGGGCGGCCGGCGAGCGCCTCGAGGTCCGTGGGCTCGCTGTTCGACCCGTGGGCCGCGCCGACGAACGCGCTGCAGGCCGGGACGCCGCGCTTGTTCAGGCAGCCGTCGGCCCGCCGTCGCGGTGCCGGGCCGGTGGCCTGGTCCGCGGTGGTGGCGGCTGCGGCGGTGCCGGCGGAGACGTCGGTGGCCCCGGCCGCCCGGGGGGCGTCGAGGGTGATCATCAAGAGTGCGAGCGCCAGCAGGCCGGTGAGCCCGGCGACGAGCGTGGCGGAGCGGTGCGCCTGGGCGGGCGCTTCGGCCCTGGAGCGGGGGCTCGCGGGGACGGGGGAGGGGAGGGGAGGGGGGAGGGACATGGTGCCTCGGTTCGTAGGGAAGCGCCCCGGACGGGGGCTTGGGCATCCCTGGCCCGTACCCCCCGGACGAGCCGCGCTTCCTCCGCTGTCCGCCCGGCATCCCCCAGATGGGGGACGCCGGTCCCCCGGACGGCGTGGACGACGGGTGGCGGCGCCGGGCCGCCTCAGATGCCGCGGCCGCGGCGGTTCGCGAGATCGAGCACCCGGTCGGCGGAGAGCAGGTGGAGCGCGACGGCGCCGGCGAGGTAGGAGCGGCGCTCCCAGGGCCAGGTGCGGACGGCGCGGGCGGCTGCGGCGAGCGCGCGGGCGTCGCCGGAAGCGGCGAGGGCGAAGGCGCGCTGCCCGTAGATGCGGCCGAGCGCCCGGGGGTCCTCGGCGAAGGCGGTGTGCTTGGCGAGGAGGTGGTCGAGGGCGGCGACGATGACCGACCACTGGCGGGCGAACTGCGAGGAGCCCCAGCGCACCAGCACGAGCCCCATCTCCACCACCGCGACCTCGCCGACGCCCGCGGCGCGGAGGATCCAGTCGTAGTCCTCGGCGTAGCTGCCCGGCAGGTCCTCGTCGACGAGCCCGATCGGCCCCTCGAGCGCGGCGCGGCGGACCATGACCGTCGAGGGGTGCGCGGCCATGACCCGGTGGCGCGCCAGCTCGCGCACCGTCATCTGCTCGGGCCGGGGGATCCGCGTCGTACGCCGGTCCTGGTAGTCCACGACGATCCCGGTCACCGAGGTCAGGGCGCCGGTGCGCTCCATCTCCTCGACCTGACGGCTCACCTTGTCCTCGAACCACACGTCGTCGTCGTCGCAGAAGGCGACGAGGTCGCCCGCGCCGGCGAGGATGCCGGTGTTGCGGGAGCCGGCGAGGCCGGGCGTGCAGGTGTTGACGAGCACCTCGACCGAGCGCCGCCGGCCCTCGCGGACGAGTGAGTCGTCGGGCTCGCAGCGGTCGTGGACGACCAGGCAGCGCAGCACCCCGGGGTAGTCCTGCGCCATCACCGCGTCGACCGCGGTGCGCACCAGCTCGGGCCGAGCGTGGGTGGCGATCACGACGTCGACGGCCGGCAGCCGGGCGGTGCGGCGCGAGGGGTCGGTGTTGCTGGGGGGGTCGGTCACGAGAGCTCCTCGGTTCGATGCGCGGGTGGGTGGTCGGGGTCCGCCGGTGGCGGTCACGCCCGTCGCCGGCGGCGGGCCAGGAGGACGCCGGCGAGCAGGCCGAGGCCGGCGCCGGAGGCGATGGGGACCTCGGCCTTGCTGGGCAGGCGGGTCGCGGCGCCGGCGCCGATGACCTCGCCGACGCTCGGACGGGAGGTCTCGAGGTAGTCGATCTCGCGCAGGATCTGCGCGCGCTGGCTCCGGAGCATGACCAGCACGGGGTTGAGCTGGGCCAGCTGGCGGGTGAGGCTGCGGACGAGGTCGTCGCGGCGCTGGGTGAGGAACGCGGCGCGCGAGTCGAGGTACGACGCGGCGACGGCCGCGGCCGCGAGCTCGGCGTCGCCGGCGTCGGGCAGGTCCACGGTCAGCCGCAGCACGTGGGAGCGGGGAGGAGCGGTCACCGCGACCGCCTCCCGCAGCGTGTCGACCTCCTGGCCCGTCGCCGCGGCGGCCCGGCGCAGCGACTCCTCGGAGAGCAGCAGTGCCGCCTCGGTGTCGACGGTGACCTCGCCTGGCGGGTCGGCCTCGCCGTCGGCGTCCAGCGGGGTGTCCGGGTTGCCCGTGGAGAGGTAGACCGGCGCCGGGGTGAGCAGGACCCGCGTCTCGGCGCGGTGCATGGCGGAGGCGGGAGCCGCGGCGAGGACGGTCCCGATCAGCGCACCGGCCACGGTGGTCGCCGCGACGACGGGCGCGCCGCGGCGCAGGGCCCGGCCCAGGTCGGGCGTGGCGATCCGACGGTGGCGCTGGTCGCCGGCGGCGGCCTGCTCGCGGGTCAGCAGCCCGATGGCGATCATCACCAGGAACAGCGGCATGCCGAGGGTGTCGTAGACCGGCAGCTGGATGAGGAGGAACAGCACGACGAAGGCGCAGGTGACCTCGGTCGTCGTCCGGCAGCGGCGGGCGCGCGCGAGCGCGGCGACGAGGAAGGCGAGGAACAGTCCCAGCCCGATCCAGCCCTGGGAGAACAGCACCAGCCACAGCTGGCCCTGCGTCCCCAGCGGGGGCACGCCGCAGGCCGGGCACTCGGGGGTCGCGGCGCCGCTGATGGAGGCGAAGCTGCCCTGCACGTCGCGGGTGCTGCCGAGGCCGGCGATGGGGGAGGCCTGGCTGACCGAGGTGGTGGTGGTGATCAGCAGCTGGCTGCGGCGGTTGTTGCTGTGCTGGTTCTCGAAGCGGTCGCCGTAGACGTCGGCCAGGGGGCTCGCCACGAGCGCGACGATGCCGACGACCGTCGCCAGGACCAGGGCGGTGGCGGCCTTCGGGTCGCCGCGCCGGGCGCGGAGCACGACCAGGACGACCAGACCGATCGCCAGGCTGCCCCACAGCCCCCGATTGAGGGAGTAGGCCACCGGCCAGGCGGCCACCACGAGCACCAGCGGCACGGCCAGGCGCAGCCACCGCCGCCGGCGCCGGTCGAGGGCGAGGAGGAAGACGAGGGCCAGCGACAGGCAGCTGCCCCAGGTGTTGGTGAACGCGAACGGCGCCTTGGGTCGCGGTTCGGGTCGGCCCAGGACGTCTTGGACGTTGGCGACCTGGGGGTGCACCAGCGAGGCGACGAAGGCGTTGTTGCGCAGCCCGGCCGGCAGCAGGGACTCGGTCAGCGAGGTGACCTCGATCTCGGGCCAGAGCAGGCCGACGATGCCGCCGGCGGTGCACAGCACGAACAGCCACGCCAGCAGTCCGCGGGCGCGCTCGTCGGGGAGGTCCTCGCGGCGGAGGTTGGCCACCCACACCAGGACGACCCCGCAGGCGACGTACCAGGCCAGGCGGAAGCCGAAGACCAGCAGGCGTGAGGACCCGCCGCCGCCGGGGATCGCGCCGGGGGCGTCGGTCCACAGCAGCACGACGCCGACGACGACCCAGCAGCAGAACAGCAGCCACAGGCCGAGCCCGGCCGGCAGCAGGAGCGTGGGGCGCCGGCGCAGCTGGAGCAGCATCGGCACCGCGAGCGCGAGGGGGAGGAAGGAGTCCACCCCGAGCAGCCACCACGCCGGGTAGCCGGCCAGCAGCAGGACCAGCGGCCACGCAGGTCCGCCCAGCCCGGCACGACCGGCCCGCGGCTCCGATCGGGACGGCGCGGGCGGCGCGGGCGGCGCGGCGGGCGGCGCGGGCATGGCGGTGGCGGGCACCCCCTTACCCAACGCGAGCCGGGCGCGGCGGCCCTCACCAATGTTGAGGATCTTCCCGGGCGAGCGACCGGGCCGTCCGGGCACGCTCCTACGTTCCTGGAACGGCCGGCTGAACTGCTGCGTCGCCGTCGACAGATCAGGACCCTCCGCCATGCGTGCACGCTCCGGCTGCAGCTCGTGAACGTGGTCGCCCTCGGGGCCGCCGCGCTCACCGGCCTGCTCCTCGTCTCCTCGGTGTCACCGGCCGCCGGGGCGGGCCGGGCCGTCCCGGGTGGCCCGGCCGACCTGGGTGACCTCGCGGTCGCCGAGCAGCCGGCGGCGGGCACGCCGGAGGTCCTCGACGGACGGGTCTACGTCGTCGAGCAGGTCGGGGACACCGTCGTCCTCGGCGGGTCGTTCACCCGGGTGCGGGACGCCGAGACGGTCGTGGGCACGCGGCCGGTCCTGGTCCGGCGCGGGCTGGTCGCCTTCAGCGCCAGCACCGGCCAGGTGGTGCGGGAGTTCGACGCGCGGGTGGTGGGGGAGGTGCGCGCGCTGGCCCCGGCCGCCGACGGCCGGTCGATGTACGTCGGCGGGACCTTCACCGCCGTCGACGGCAGGCCCCGGGGCCGGCTCGCGCGGGTGGACCTGGCCGACGGGTCGCTCGTCGGGTCCTTCCGCCCGGGCCGGGTCGCGGGCAAGGTGCGCGACCTGGCGCTGCGCGACGGCCGGCTCTGGGTGGGCGGGGCGTTCACCCACATCGGTGGCCGGCACCGGGTCGCGCTCGCGACGCTCGGCCCGCAGACCGGCCGCGCGACGCCGTACATGTCCCTGGGCGTGCGCGGCCACCACCGGCGTGGCGTCACCCAGGTGCTCAAGCTCGACCTCACCCCGGACGGCTCCCGCCTCGTGGCGGTCGGGAACTTCGCCCGCCTCCAGGGCAAGCGCTCCCACCAGCTGCTCGTGCTGCGGCTGGGCCGCACCGCGCGGCCGGCCGGCTTCCGCACCCGGTTCTTCGAGCCTCCGTGCTCGCGGGCCTACGACTCCTCGATGCGCGACGTCGACGTCTCACCGGACGGCCGGTTCTTCGTCGTGACGACGACCGGCGGGTACGGCGGCGGGAACGGCCCGTGCGACTCGGTCAGCCGGTTCGAGACGCACACCCGGGGCGACCGGGTGCAGCCGACCTGGGTCGACCGGACCGGCGGCGACACGTCGTACGCCGTGGAGGTCACGCGCAGCGCGGTCTACGTCGGGGGCCACCAGCGCTGGTGGAACAACCCGGGCGGTCGCAACGGCCCCGGCCCCGGGGCGGTCGCCCGCCAGGGCATCGCCGCCCTCGACCCGCTCAACGGGCTGCCGCTGTCGTGGGACCCCGGCCGCGACCGCGGCGTCGGCGTCTTCGACTTCCTCGCCACCGACCGGGGGCTGTGGGTCGTCTCCGACACCACCCGGATCGGCGGGCTCCAACGGCACCGCGTGGCCTTCCTGCCGGCGGTCGGCCCCGCCGAGCTGCCCTCCCGCACCGCCGCCCTCCCGGCCGAGGTGTACGTCGCCGCGCCGGCCGGCCGCGACGTGTTGGTGCGCCGGGGGCTGTCCGCGACGTCGGCCGGCGCCCCGTCCGAGGTGGCGACCGACGGCCCGCCCGGGGAGGTGCCGGACTGGCGCCGGGTCCGCGGCGCCTTCATGGTCGACGGCTGGCTCTACCTCGCGCACGCCGACGGCTCCTTCTCCCGGCGCACCTTCGACGGCACCACCCTCGGCCCCGCCGAGGCCGTCGCCGCCCAGGACCGGATCCGGCCGCTCACCGCGTGGCACGCGGATGCCCGGGCCGCCACCGGCATGGCCTACCAGGACGGGCGCATCTACTACACCCGCGCCGGGTCCGACGCCCTCGTCTACCGCTACTTCTCACCCGCGAGCGGTGTCGTCGGCGCCGAGCGCCACGTCGCCTCGGGCCGTGTCCCCGGTTTCCGGCCCGGTCGGGTCCGCGGGCTGGCCCTCACCCGCACCCACCTCTACATCGGCGGCCCCGACGGGGCGCTGCGCCGCCTGACCTGGCGCACCCAGGGCGGGGCGGCCAAGCCCGTCGGCGGCACCGCACGACGCGTCCCCGGGTCGGTCGCCGGACCGGCGACCTGGGCCGGACGCGCCCTGTTCCTCTTCCAGGGGCCCGACGGCGCGACCGCGCCGGAGGAGCCGACCACTGCTCCGGATTCGCGTGCGGACCCGGGAAGGAGCCCGCGATGACCCTCCGGCCGACCTCCACCACCACCGGCCTCCGCAGACCGATCGGCCTCGGCGTGCTGACCGGGGTGCTCGCCCTCGCCGCGCTGACGGCCTGCGAGATCCCGGCGCTCGGCCGGGGTGCCGACGGGGAGACGGGGGAGGGCGGGCGGACCGCCGGCGACGCGCCGGCCGCGCAGGCGGACGCCGACCCGGGCACGTTCCTGCTCGTCGACTTCGAGGAGGGCGCTGCACCGCCCGGCTCGGTGATCGGCTCGATCGCCAACCGCGGCAGCTACCCCGTGTGGATCTCGATGGCCACCCAGAACGGCGGGCGCCTGGTCCGGGCCGCCGGCGTCGAGAGCACGAGCGCGGAGGTCGGGGGCACCGGCGCCCGCCTGCCGTACCTCGACGAGGAGGCGGTCGCCGCGGCCGCGGTGGTGGTGCGGCCGGCCGGCACGGAGGACCAGCTGAGCCCCGGCATCGCCCGGTTCACCTTCGGCGCCGACCTCAGCCTCGATCCCGCCTCCGACGGGGTGCCGACCGACGACGGTGACAACGTCCTCCAGCGCGGCCTCTACCGCGACCCGGTGCAGTACAAGCTCCAGGTCGACCACCGCGTCCTCTCCTGCCGGATCGCCGGCGACCGCGGCGAGGTGGTGGTGGCGGCCGCGAAGACGATCCAGCCGGGCCGGTGGCACCGTGCGGCCTGCACCCGGCGCGGCCGCACGGTCACGGTCTCGCTGGCCCGGGCCCGCCCGGACGGAACCTGGTCGCGGACGTGGACGCAGAGCGCCACCGGGGACATCGGCCGCCTTGCCTTCGACCCGGCCGTCCCCCTCTCGGTCGGGGCGAAGGTCGATCCCGAGGGCGTCATCACGGCCTCGGCCACCGACCAGTTCAACGGCGTGCTCGACAACGTCCACGTCGGCAGGCCGGGCCGGTGACCGCCCCGGCCGAGGACCGTGCCGCCGAGGCGGCGCGGGGAGCGCGCGGCCCGGCCCGGCCCGGCGTGCGCCGACGCCTCGCGCTCATGGCCGAGGAGCGGCTCGTCGGCGACACCGTGCGGGTGGCGCTGCGCAGCCGGGGCTATGAGGCCGTGGCGTTGGACTGGCCCTCCTCACGCCGGCCCGCGGCCGAGCACCAGCGGCAGGTGCGCCTGACCCGGTCGGCGGTCGGGGTCATCTTCGGCGACCTCGCGACGCCCCGCCGGCGCGCGGAGGCGCGGGCCGTGGTGGAGGGTGCCCCGTTGCGCTGGCTGCTCGTGGTCAACGACCCCGGCGACCCGGCGTGGGGCGGCATGATCCAGGCCGGGGCCGCCGGGGTGCTGCCCACCTCGGTCGGCCTCGACGAGCTCACGCTGGCCCTGCGGATGCTCTTCGGCGGGCAGGACCTGCTCTCCCCGGCCCGTCGCCGCGCGATGGTCGCGGCCTGGCGGGAGAGCGAGCGGGCGGACCTGCACGCCGTGGTCTCCATCGCCCGGCTGAGCACCCGCGAGCGGGAGATCCTCGCGCTGCTCTACGACGGCGTCACCGTCGCCGAGATCGCCGAGCGTGCGGGGGTGAGCGAGCAGACCGTCCGCAGCCAGGTGAAGGCGGTGCTGCGCAAGCTCGAGGTCAACTCCCAGCTCGCCGCCGTCGCGGTCTACCGCCGGGTGCTCGGGCACCGGTGATCCCGGCGGGACCCGCCGGGACCCGCCAGCGCGGCGTCACGGCAGCGGCAGCGCCGCCGAGCCTCGGAGGCCGTTGGCGAAGTCCTGGCGCTTCGAGCCGCTCCCGAGCCGCCAGGAGCCGTAGGCGTTGACCTCGGTGTTGAAGTACGCCGCCGCGACGCCGCCGCGGGCCACCATCTGGTCGAAGGTGCGCTCGATCCAGTCCGGGTCCTCGGCGTGGCCCTCGTCGGTGTAGGCCCACTCGGCCATGCCCCACGCGACGTCCTGCTCCGCGGCCCAGGTCTGGAGCCGGCGGAAGTACCGGTCGTCGAAGTCGGGGAACTCGGTGATCCTGCGGCCGTCCTTGACCACGCCGTACTCGTTGTAGAGGTCGAAGCCGGCGACGTCGACCTTCGTGCGGGGCCAGAGGTTGTCGAGCCGGTAGGCCGCGTCGCCGTAGAACTGGTTCCAGCCGGTGAGCACGACGGTGTAGGCGACGTTGGGGGCCGAGCCCCGGACGATCGGGGCCAGGTGCTCCTGCATCCGGCGCCAGGCGTCGATGTCGCCGTCGCCCTCGGGCTCGTGGTGGAACGCGACCCAGACCGGGCCGTCGAGGGCGGCCAGCCGGCGCGCGAGGTCGGTGACCCAGGCGTCACCCGCCCCGGCGGCCATCTTCTCCCAGGAGTGCGGGAGCTTGAAGCTGATCCAGGGCAGCCGACCCCGGGCGAGGTCGGCGGTGGCGTGGCGGACGGCGGAGGCGACGCCGCGGGCGTCGAAGAACGTGCGCCGCACGCCGAGCCGCCGGCCGGCCTGCTGCTCGAAGGGGGCCGGGTCGGTGTTGGCGCCGTACGCCGCCCCGAAGTACGCGCCGCAGGACGGGATGCCGCGCGCGCTGTGCCGGCACCCGGTCGTGAGCAGGCCGGCGGCGACGGAGGCCCGCGGCGGCCCGGTCGTCAGGGAGACGTCGTCGACGAGCACGTCGAGCCCGCTGTCGTTCGCCGGCAGGACGAGGCGCACGCGGAGCGTGGAGCCGGGACGCCGGGTGGTCAGCGGGACGCGCACCGCGGTCCAGGTGTCGGCCGTGGGAGTGGTGCTCCGGCGCCGGGACTGGACCCACCGGCCCGACGCGGTGACCTCCCGGGCGACGACGGTGACCTCCTGGCCGGTGGCGGCCGTGCGGATCCAGACCTCGGCGGTGCCGGTGGTGCCGCGCGCCCGGTCCCGCGCGGCCGTGCTGGCGCGGACGTCGACCCGGGCCCGGACGGGGCGCTCGGAGTGCACGCGAACGGCGCGGGAGCCGCTGCGGGAGGTCGTCGAGGTGCTCAGCCGGGCGCCGGGCTCGCCGGAGACCGACCAGGCGGTCGTGCCTCGTTCGGCGCCGCCGTTGCGCACGCCGGGGTCGGGTGCCGCGGCGGTGGCCGGGCTGTGGACGGGGATCGTGGTGAGGAGCAGGGCGGCCGCCGCGAGGGCGGGCGCACGGGTGCTGGAGGTTCGGATGGCTCTGGCCTCTGCAGTCGGGGACGCCACACCGGGCTCGGCGGACGCGTCACCGTAGGGTGGCGAGGAGGGCCCGGGCACTAGGTCATGCCCCATTCGGGGTACGTCGGCGCCGATCGGTTTCGCGTAGGCCGGGTTCGCCCGGGGCGGGTTCGCCCGGGCCGGGTTCGAGCCAGTCAGTAGGCGCCGTCGTGGCGCAGCACCGCGCGGACGGTGCGCAGCAGGATCCGCAGGTCCAGCCCGAGGGACCAGTTGTCGACGTAGCGCAGGTCGAGGCGGACGGTCTCCTCCCAGGAGAGGTCCGAGCGGCCCGAGACCTGCCACAGGCCGGTGATGCCGGGGCGGACGGCGAGCCGGCGGCGCGTGTCGGGGTCGTACCGCTCGACCTCCTCGGGCAGCGGCGGCCGCGGTCCGACGAGCGACATCTCGCCGCGGACGACGTTGACCAGCTGCGGGAGCTCGTCGAGGGAGTAGCGGCGCAGCACGGCGCCGACCCGGGTCACCCGCGGGTCCGAGCGGACCTTGAAGAGCACGCCGTCGGTCTCGTTGAGCGCCTCGACGCCCCCGCGGCGCTCCTCGGCGTCGGCGACCATGCTGCGCAGCTTGAGCATCGAGAACGGGCGGCCGTTGCGCCCCACCCGGGTCTGGCGGAACAGCGCCGGGCCGGGGGTGTCGCGGCGCACCGCGAGGGCCAGCACGGCCAGCAGCGGGGCGAGCAGGACCAGCGCGAGGGCGGCCGCGGCGCGCTCGGCCGCGGCCTCGAGCAGTCGCCGCGCCCCGGTGAGCTCGGCGTGGCGCACGTGCAGCATCGGCAGGTCGCCGGCGTACCCGATCCGGGCGCGGGTGGCGGCCACGTCGAAGAGCCCGGAGGCGACCATCAACGAGGTGCCGGAGGCCTCCAGCTGCCAGCTGAGCCGGCGCAGCGTCATCGGGTCGAGGTGGCGGCAGGGGACGACGATGACCGCGCGGGCCCCGTGCTGCACCACCGCGGTCGTCAGCCGGTGGAAGCCGCACGTCTCCGGGACGCCGAGGGATCGGCCCGAGCGGGTCGGGACGCAGACGCCGGCGACGCGGTACCGGTGGCCGCGGCTGCGCTCGAGCTCGCCCAGCACCCGAGCGACGTCGCGGCGGTGGCCGGCGACGACCACCGGGACCCGCGCCCGGGCGACGCCGGTCCAACGGTCCCCGACCAACCGCTGGGCGGCGCTGACGGTCGTCGTGATGACGGCCAGGGCGAGCAGCCGGCCCGGTCGGATCGTCGGCTCGAGGAGGACGGCCCCGGTCGCGGCCGCGGCGACCAGCACCACGCCGCAGCGGCCGACCCGGCGGACCTGGTCCAGCCGGGAGGCGATGTGCGGGTCGTAGCAGTGGTCGGCCGAGAGCAGCAGCAGCCAGGTGACGACGAGCAGCACGAAGACCACCGGCGTCGGGGTGTCCCGCGCTGCCACGGCAGCGCCCATGCCCGCGGCCAGCGTGTCCCCGGCGGCCAGCCGCAACGGCGGGCGCCAGCGCCCCCGGCCGCCGCCGGTGACGTCGTGGGCGAGGATCGCCGAGATGGGGCTGCGACTCGAGCGGCGGGGAGCCGGGGCCGGAGCCGGCTCCGGGGCGCCGGGCGGCTGCTCGTCGGGCCCGCGGGCCGCGGGAGCCGCGGGAGCCGCCGGGAGGGCGGGAGCCACGGGGGAGGCGGGGAGCGCGGGGAGCGCGGGGAGCCCGGAGGGCACGGTGACAGTCACGGGCGGCGCCTCAGGTCCGGTGGAGGAGCTCGTCGACGAGCCGGCCGAAGCGGGCCGGGGCGAGGTCGGCCACCGGACCGTCGCCCGGCGGAGTGCCGCCGGGCGGGACCGGTCCGGCGGGTGCGCCCCGGCCGCCGACGAGGGCGATCGAGACGGCTCGACGGAAGTCGGGCAGGTGCTGGGCGGCCGCGACGAAGCCGGCGCCGGCGATCCTCGCCACGAAGCGCTGCTGGTGGTCGTCGACGTGCTCGCCGAGGCGGGGGTCGCGCGGCACGACCACGGGCAGGTGGCCGGCCGCGCGCGCCTCCATGATCAGGCCCGGACCGCCGTGCGTGACGACGACCGCCGCCCGGTCCAGCAGCGAGGAGAGCTCGGCGAGGCCGAGGACGGCGGCGCCGGTGAGGTCCGGGGGCAGCGTCGTCGCGCCGTGCTGGACGAAGACGTCGGCGCCCGTCGCGCGGCGTACCTCGCGGGACCAGTCGACGAGCCGGTCGAAGGGGTGGTGGTCGGTGCCGAGCAGGACGGCGACCAGCGGCGTGGGGGCGGTCACCACACGCTCCCGAGGAGGACGCTGGAGCGGTACATCTGCTGCTGCTCGGGCCACTGGACGAGGAACAGGTCGGTCACCGGGCGGCACAGCCGGCCGGTGAGCGTCGGCGTCTCGATCCGGTCGAAGACCTCGAGGTAGACGCTGGCGACGCCGTAGAGCCGGTGCATCCAGAAGAACGGCACGGCCACCGCGGCGCCGGTGCTCACGACGACGTCGGGCCGGACCTCGGCGAGCACCCGGCGGGCCAGCGCGGTGTTGCGCAGCAGGTTGCCGACGTTGCGGGTGGTGGGGTGGTGCGCCCAGGTCACCTCCTCGCCGGCGAGCTTGCTCACCGCGTCGGGGGTGTCGAAGGTGACCCAGTGCCGTTCGTGCTCGCCCCACCACGGGCGCAGGCACATCAGCTGGGCCAGATGGCCTCCGGACGAGCTCACGAGCAGCACCTTCATGACGCCTCCTGCGGACCGCGGCGGTCCGACCCCGGAAACGCTAGGAGCGGGCCACTGCCAGGGCATGCCCAAATTCGGTGACCTCCCGACCCGGGCGTCGAGGACCGGTCGGCCCGGGCCCCGGGTCCATCAAATTTGGGCATGAGGACCTACCCGCGCTGCACCCACGATGCGGAGCAGGCCGCTGTCCTGCGGCCGTCCTCCCGTGGATGGGTGAGCTCGTGTCCCTGCACTCCGCTTGGCGCCCCGCGCCGACTCCGCCGCCGTCGGCGGCCTCCACTCCCACCCGTGCGCCACGTGCCCTCGGGAGCCGGCTCCTCACCGCGCTGGTCTCCGTGCTCGCGCTGGTCCTGCCCGTGCTGGCCGTGACCGCCGTGGGCACCGCGCCCGCGCAGGCGGCACCCGGTGTGGTCGGGTTCGTGGCCGCGGACAGCACGGCCGGCAACCGCACCGCCCACACGGTGCGCGTGCCGGCCGGCGTGCAGGCCGGCGACGCCCTGGTGCTCACGCTGACCACCGGCTCAACCGGCGAGGCGTTCACCGACACGCTGCCGGGCTGGACGCTGGTGGAGTCGCGCGACGGCAACGGGATCCGCGGCCGGGCCTGGACCCGGACCGCGACCGCCGCCGACGCGGGCACGAACGTCACCGTCACGACGAGCGCGTACATGAAGTCCGTGATCGGCATCGCCGCCTACCGCAGCACGGGTGCGGCGGCCGTCGTGGAGAGCACGGTCGGCGGCAGCGACGCGAGCGGCACCAGCCACACCACCCCGAGCGTCCCCGTCACCGCCGCCGGGTCGTGGCTGGTCAGCGTGTGGTCGGAGAAGTCCTCCTCGGCGCTGGCCTGGACCCTGCCCGCCGGCACCACCTCGCGCACGACAGCGACCGGCACCGGCTCGGGCAAGATCAGCGCGGTCCTCGGCGACTCCGCCGGCCCGGTCGCGGCCGGCTCGCCCACGACCCGCACCGCGACCACCGACGTCGCCGCCTCGCGGACCGTCCTCTTCTCCCTCGTCGTCGCCCCCGGTGAGGTCGCGGACCCGGTCAACACCGCGCCGGCCGCCGCGTTCAGCTCCACCTGCGACCAGCTCACCTGCACCTTCAACGCCACCGGCTCCACCGACGCCGACGGCGACGACCTGACCTACGCCTGGACCTTCGGCGACGGGCAGACCGGCACCGGCGCCACCCCCACCCACACGTACGCCGCCGACGGCACGCGCACGGTGACGCTCACCGTCAGCGACGGCACCGCCACCGGCACCGTCTCCCGCGCCGTGACCGCCTCCGCGGCCGTCGCGCAGGGCCAGGTCAGCTTCGTGGCCGCCGCCAGCACCAACGGCTCGCGCACCAACCACCGGGTGGTCGTGCCGAGCACCGTGCAGGCCGGCGACGTGCTCGTCGCCTTCCTGACCATCAACAGCGGAACCCCGACGATCGGCGCCCCTGCGGGCTGGACCCAGCTCCAGGCGCGTGACGGGGACGGCCTGCGGGCCCGCACCTGGACCAAGGTGGCGACCGCGGCCGACGCCGGCGCCGACGTCACCCCGACGACGAGCACGACCGTCAAGGCGGTCGTCGGCGTCGCGGCGTACCGCAGCACCGGCGGCGCCGACATCACCGCCTCCGCGATCGGCGGCAGCAACACCAGCGGCTCCAGCCACACCACCCCGGCCGTGCCGGTGGCCCGCCCGAACTCCTGGCTGGTGAGCATCTGGAGCGAGAAGTCCTCGACCACCGCCACCTGGACGCTGCCGACCGGCGCCACCCAGCGCACCACCAACGCCGCGACCGGCACCGGCCGGATCAGCGCGGTGCTCGCCGACTCGGGTGCGGCGGTCCCGGTCGGCACCGCCGCGGGCCGCACTGCCACCACCAGCGCCGCCGTCTCGCGGACCGCGCTGTCCTCGATCGTCATCGGCCCGGACCAGGAGGAGCCCAACCGGGCGCCGACCGCGTCCTTCACCTCCAGCTGCGACGCGCTGACCTGCGCCTTCGACGCCAGCGCGAGCACCGACCCCGACGGCGACCAGCTCACCTACACCTGGTCCTTCGGCGACGGCGCGACCGGCACCGGGCGCACCGCCCAGCACGCCTACACCGGCCCGGGCTCGCGCACCGTGCGCCTGGTGGTCGGCGACGGCACCACCACCGACGACGCCGAGGGCACGGTCGACCCGCAGCCCGCCGTCGTCCAGGGCGACATCTCCTTCGTCGGGGCCGCCAGCTCCCAGGGCGCCCGGACCAACCACAGCGTCCGGATCCCCACGGCCGTGCAGGCCGGGGACGTGATGGTCCTCTTCCTCACCACCAACGACTCCGTCACGGCGGTCACGGCGCCGGCGGGCTGGACCCAGCTGGGTGCCCGGGACGGCAACGGCATCCGCGGGCGCACCTGGACCAAGGTGGCGACCGCGGCCGACGCCGGCACCAACGTCATCCCGACGACGAGCGAGACCGTCAAGGCCGTCGCCGGCCTCGCGGCGTACCGCGGTGACGACCTCTCGGTCAGCGGCTCCGCGATCGGGGGCAGCAACACCAGCGGCACCAGCCACACCACGCCGACGGTGACCGTCCCGGCCGCCAACTCCTGGCTGGTGGGCATCTGGAGCGAGAAGTCCTCGACCACCGCCACCTGGACCTTGCCGACCACCGCCACGCAGCGCACCACCAACGCCGCGACCGGCAGCGGCCGGATCAGCGCGGTGCTCGGCGACTCCGCCGGCCCCGTGCCGGTCGGCACCGCGGCGGGTCGCACCGCTACCACCAGCGTCGCGGTCTCGCGCTCGATGCTCGCCTCGGTGGTCCTCAGCCCCGGCCAGGCGCCGCCCAACCAGCTCCCCGACGCGGCGTTCACCTCCAGCTGCGACGCGTTGGTGTGCAGCTTCGACGCCACCGGCTCGACCGACGCCGACGGTGACCCGCTGACCTACAGCTGGGCCTTCGGCGACGGCCAGACCGGCACGGGCGCCTCGGTCCAGCACACGTACGCCGCCGCCGGCTCGCGCACGGTGACCCTCACCGTCAGCGACGGCACCGACACCGACACCGCGACCGCGTCGGTCTCGCCGACCTCCGGCGTG
Organism: Nocardioides marmotae; assembly: GCF_013177455.1. Lineage (NCBI taxonomy): Bacteria > Bacillati > Actinomycetota > Actinomycetes > Propionibacteriales > Nocardioidaceae > Nocardioides > Nocardioides marmotae. Next base: position 2,728,845 of record NZ_CP053660.1, on the reverse strand, counting down.
GTCCAGGGCTCGGTCAGCTTCGTCGGCTCGGCCAGCACGGCGGGCAACCGGTCGGCCCACGCCGTCCGCATCCCGGCGACCATCAAGCCCCTCGACCGGCTGGTGCTGTTCCTGACCTCCAACTCCACCGAGGTGGCGCTCCCGACGGCCATCCCCGGGTGGACGCTCCTGCAGTCCCGTGACGGCAACGGCATCCGTGGCCGGGTGTGGACCCGCAGCGCGACGCCGACCGACGTCGGCGCCGACGTCACCGTCAGCACCGCCTCGTTCATCAAGTCCGCGATGAGCGTGGCGGCCTACCGCAGCACCGGCACCGGACAGGTCTCGGCCTCCGCGATCGGTGGCAGCAACGTCAGCGGGACCAGCCACACCACGCCCTCGGTCCCCGTCAGCGGCGCGAGGTCCTGGCTGGTCAACGTCTGGAGCGAGAAGTCCTCGACCGACGGCACGACCTGGACGCTGCCGGCCGGTGCGACCCAGCGCTCGACCGCCGCGGCCACCGGCAGCGGCAAGGTCTCCATCGTGCTCGGTGACTCCGCCGGTGAGGTGCCGGTCGGCACCGCAGCCGGCCGCACCGCCACCACGAGCTCGGCCGCGACGCGGACGATGCTCTACTCCGTCGTCCTCGACCCGGGCACCGACGCCTCCACGACGAACGAGGCCCCGACGGCCGACTTCGTCGCCGGCTGCTCCGGCCTGACCTGCGAGTTCGACGCGAGCCGGTCCTTCGACCCCGACGAGGACCAGCTGACCTACACCTGGGACTTCGGCGACGGCAGCACCGGTGACGGCGTCGACCCCGCGCACACCTACGCCACCAACGGCCAGCGCACCGTCCGGCTGACCGTCAGCGACGGCGCGGAGCAGGACGTCGAGACCCGGACGGTCGCGACCTCCCCGATCAGCCCCGCGCCCGGCCACGCCCGGCTGGTGCCCGACGTCCCGCGCACCAACATGCCCTACATCGGCAACGGCGAGATCTGGGACATCGAGTTCGTCGGCAACCGCGCCTACGTCGCCGGCACCTTCACCTCGATCGCGAACCGCGCCAACGGCAACAACACGACCTACCAGCAGGCCGGCCTGGCGGCCTTCGACGCCACCACCGGCCTGGTCGACCCCTCCTTCCGCCCGGTCTTCGGCAACGGCGGGGTCGAGGCGGTCGAGGCCTCCCCGGACGGCACCAAGCTCTTCATCGGCGGCAGCTTCGGCACGATCAACGGAGTCAGCCGCAAGGCGCTCGCCCGGATCGACCCGGCCACCGGGGCGGCCATCACCACCTTCCAGGCCAACGGCAACGGCAAGGTGCAGGAGCTCGCGGTCACCAACACCACGGTGTACGCCGGCGGCCGGTTCTCCCTGATCAACAACGTGCCCCGCGGGGCGCTCGTCGCGGTCGACCCCACCACGGGCGAGGTCCGCTCGGACTTCGTCAACAACCTCAGCGGCGGCATCGGCACCAACGGCGACCTCACCGTCCAGCGGCTCAAGCTGACCCGTGACGAGGGCCGCCTGCTGGTCGTCCACACCGGCCGGCAGGTCAACGGCCAGGACCGCTACGGCATCGCGATCATCAACACCCGCACCAACCAGCTCACCCCGTGGCGCAGCCGGCTGTGGGAGGAGAACCTCCAGTACGTCGGCGGCATCCAGCGCATCTACGGCGGCGACATCTCACCCGACGGCACCTGGTTCGCGGTGAGCAGCGGCTCGGGCGGCGACCGACCGCCGATCAACGACACGATCATCGCCTACCCGATCGACGGCGGCGACAACATGCAGCCGCTGTGGATCTCCCGGGCCTTCGACAGCGTGTACTCGGTGGCCATCTCCGAGCAGGCGGTCTACATCGGCGGCCACTTCGCGTGGAACGAGTCGCCGACCTCGCCGCAGCCGTGGCCCGGTCTCGACGACCAGGGGTACGGCACCGGCCAGGGCCTCTCGGGCTACGGCCTCGGCGACGCCGTCGTCCGGCGCGAGCACCTGGGGGCGCTCAACCCCGCCGACGGCACCGCGCTGGAGTGGAACCCGACCTCGAACTCCTACGAGGGCAACAAGCACATCGAGCTGACCCCGCGCGGGCTGTGGACCGGGGGCGACGCGACCACGCAGGGTGAGTACAACGTCGGCGGGCTCGCGTTCTTCGACTTCTCCTCGGTGCCCGCGAGCAACGGCGTGGAGACGACGATCGTCGACCCGATCGAGGGCCGGATCAAGCCGGTGGCGGAGTCCTTCACCGTCAGCGGGACCGCCTCGGCCGCCAACGGCGTGCGCAGCGTGCAGGTCGAGATCATGGACCGCGGGTCGCGCCGCTACCTCAACGACGACCTGACGACCTGGGGCTCGACGTCGAGCAACACCATCGAGGCGACGCTCGCCCAGCCGGGCGGCCCGTCGACGGCGTGGACCCTGCCGCTGACGGTCGCCAACAACCGGGAGCTGAAGATCAGCGCCCGGGCGATCTCGACCAGCGGCGGCCAGGACCCGTCGAAGGCGACGAAGAAGTTCGAGACCTTCGGCACCGCCGACCAGGCGCCCAACACCAGCGTGAGCGGCCCGGCCGGCAGCCTGGTCAACACCCGGACCTTCACGATCACCGGCACCGCGACCGACGACGTGGGCGTGAGCTCGCTGAGCCTGGCGCTCAAGGACTCCCAGAACCGCTACCTGCAGGCCAACGGCACCGCGACGGCGACGTACAACGCCTTCCGGGTGACCCCGGACGTCGTGGGCGGTGTCTCGACGACCTGGTCCTTCGAGGTCACGGTGCCCTACGAGGACACCTGGACGGCGCAGGTCCGCGCGACCGACACCGCCGGTCAGGGCGACCTCGACACCGCCGACCGGTCCTGGCTGGTCGCGGAGAACGCCGTCGCGCCGACGGTGACGATCAGCCAGCCGGCGGCGATGACGCCGCCGACCGCGGTCGGCACCGTGCAGGTCGCCCCGGGCCAGCCGGTGACCTTCAGCGGCACGGCCAGCGACGACCAGAACCTCGCCTTCGTCGAGATCACGCTGCGCAACACCACGACGCGGGAGAACCTCGCCGCCGACGGCACGTGGGGGGTGGACGTGATCGCGGGGCAGTACCGCATCTCGCCGGTCAACATCCCGGGCGCCACGTACGCCTGGAGCTGGACCACCCCGTTCAACCTCAAGCCGGGCTCCTACACCTTCAGCGTCTCCGCCCAGGACGACCTCGGGCTCAGCACGGCCAACGCCATGCAGGGCCGGTTGAACCTGGCCGCCCAGATCGCCGGCGACGCGCCGCCGGACGGCCGGCTCAACGTCACCGGCACGATCACCGGTGGGCAGACGCTGCGTCTCGACCTCGCCGGCAGCGCGACCGACGACAAGGGCGTGGCGGAGGTCCGGATCGCGCTGGAGGACCAGGACACCAACCGCTACCTCCAGCCCGACGGCACGATGGGCGCCGCGTTCGCGACGCGCAACGCGGTCCTGGCCACCCCTGGTGGTACCAGCACGACCTTCACGCTCCCGATCGACCTGCCGACGCAGGGCGACTGGGCGGTGACGGCCTACGCCTACGACACCGCGGGGCAGCAGGACACCTCCACGACGGGCGCGACGGCGCGCTACCGGATCTACCCCGGTGACCAGCCGCCCGCCCTGACCGAGAACCTGTTCGCCCCCGTCGAGGGAGCCACCTTCCCCGACGGCAAGATCTTCATCAGCGGCCGGGCCGAGGACGACCAGGCCATGCAGCGGGTGGAGGTGGCGGTCGTCAACGCGGCCGGGCAGTACATGAGCAGCTCGGGCACGTTCACCTCGACCACCCAGAGCTGGCGCGCGGCGTTCCTCAACAGCCCGGGCACGCCGGGGTCGAACTTCTCCTACACGACGCCCGTCATCCCGGCCGGCGCCTACACGGTCCGGGCCCGTGCGGTCGACCAGCACGACCAGGTCACTGCGGTGCCGATCGAGCGGCGCGTCACGGTGACGGTTCCCGACGGCAACCTGCCGCCGGTGCCGAGCTTCACCGTCGCGTGCAGCCAGAACGTCTGCACCTTCGACGCCCGTGGCTCGACCGACGAAAACCCGACGGCGCTGACCTACTCGTGGAACTTCGGCAACGGCAGCGGATCGGGGGCGGTGGTGACGCGGACCTACACCGCGGCCGGCACCTACACCGTCACGCTGACCGCCCGCGACGAGTGGGGCACCACCGCCACGACCACGCAGACCCTCACGATCACGGAGCCGACGACGAACCAGCCGCCGAACGCCGTCTTCAACGTCCCGGCCTGCACCAACCTGTCGTGCAACTTCTCAGCGGGCGGGTCGACCGACCCCAACACCGGTGACACGCTCACCTACCGGTGGAGCTGGGGCGACGGGACCGCGGACTCCACCGCCTCGAGCGCGACCCACGCGTTCGCCGCGGCGGGGACCTACACGGTGACCCTCACCGTCACCGACGGCTGGGGCAAGGCCACCACCGCGACGCGGTCGGTCACGGTGACCGCCGCACCGGCACCCACCGGCCGGATCGCGGCCAAGGAGGTCGGCGCCTAGGCGATCTCGGGGGTCTGACCTCGGGGGTCTGACCTCGGGGGTCTGACCTCGGGGACGAGGGCGGGGCCGCTCCGGCCGTAGGGTCGGGGCGTGCCCCGCCCGCGTGCGTCCCACCGGTTCAGCCAGGTCGACGTCTTCTCCACCGAGCCGCTGCTCGGCAACCCGGTCGCCGTCGTCCACGACGCCGACGACCTGACCGACGAGGAGATGGCGGCCTTCGCCCGGTGGACCAACCTCTCGGAGACCACCTTCCTGCTGGCGCCGACCGACCCCGCGGCCGACTACCGGCTGCGGATCTTCGCCCCCGGCGGCGAGCTGCCGTTCGCCGGCCACCCGACGCTCGGCAGCGCGCACGCCTGGCTCGAGGCCGGGGGAGCGCCGGCCGGCGACGGGGTCGTCCAGGAGTGCGGAGCCGGGCTCGTCGCCGTCGCCCGCGCGGGCGACGTGCTCGCCTTCGAGGCGCCGCCGCTGGTCCGCTCCGGGCCTGTCGATGAGTCCGACCTGGCCCTCGTCGCCGCGGCGCTCCGCCTCGGGCGCGCCGACCTCCTCGACGCGGCGTGGATCGACAACGGCCCCGGCTGGGTCGGGGTGCTGCTGCGCGACGCCGCGGCGGTGCTCGCGCTCGACCCCGACTTCGCGGCCTTCGGCGACCTGAAGATCGGGGTGGTGGGGGAGCACCCCGCCGGCGGTGAGGCGGCGATCGAGGTGCGCGCGTTCTGCCCGCAGTACGGCGTCCCGGAGGACCCGGTCACCGGCAGCCTCAACGCCGGGATCGGCCAGTGGCTCGCGGGCAGCCGCCTCCCGGCGTCGTACGTCGCGGCGCAGGGGACCGCGGTCGGCCGGCGGGGCCGCGTCCACGTCGCCCGCACCGGCGGGACCGTCCACGTCGGGGGCGCCACGCGGACCACGATCACCGGCACCCTGGACCTGCGCCACGAGGTCGGCGCGGGCGACTAGGCTCGGGCCCGTGCAGCAGTACCTCGACCTCCTCCGCCGTGTCCTCGACGAGGGCGTCGAGAAGGGCGACCGCACCGGCACCGGCACGCGCAGCGTGTTCGGCCACCAGATGCGCTTCGACCTGACCGCGGGCTTCCCGCTGGTGACGACCAAGAAGGTGCACACCCGCTCGGTCTTCGGCGAGCTGCTGTGGTTCCTGCGCGGGGACACCAACGTGCGCTGGCTCCAGGAGCGCGGCATCACCATCTGGGACGAGTGGGCCGACGAGCACGGCGAGCTCGGCCCCGTCTACGGCCACCAGTGGCGCTCCTGGCCGACCCCCGACGGCCGCCACGTCGACCAGCTCGCCCAGGTCGTCGAGCAGATCCGCCGCGACCCCGACTCGCGCCGCCACATCGTCTCGGCGTGGAACGTCGCCGACATCCCCGACATGGCGCTCGCGCCCTGCCACACGATGTTCCAGTTCTACGTCGCCCCGCAGGCCGACGGGCCGGGCCGGCTCTCCTGCCAGCTCTACCAGCGCTCGGGCGACGTGTTCCTCGGCGTGCCGTTCAACATCGCCTCCTACGCGCTGCTGACCCACATGGTCGCCCAGGTGACCGGGCTCGGGGTCGGCGACTTCGTGCACACCCTCGGGGACGCCCACCTCTACCTCAACCACCTCGACCAGGCGCGGCTCCAGCTGACCCGCGAGCCGCGGCCGCTGCCCCGGCTCGTGCTCGACCCGACCGTCACCGCGCTGGACGCCTTCGAGCTCGAGCACATCGAGGTCGCCGGCTACGACCCGCACCCGGGCATCAAGGCGCCGATCGCCGTATGAGCCGCCCGTGACCCCCGGCGGCAAGCGTGTCGTGCTGGTCGCCGCCGTCGCGCGCAACGGCGTCATCGGCGACGGCCCGGACATCCCCTGGCGGGTCCCCGGGGAGCAGCAGCGGTTCAAGGAGCTGACCTGGGGCCACGTGCTCCTCATGGGCCGCACCACCTACGAGTCGATCGGCCGGCCCCTGCCCGGCCGCACCACCGTCGTGCTGACCCGCGACCCCGCCTGGCGCGCCGAGGGGGTGCTCGTCGCCCACGACCTCGACGAGGCCCTGGCCCGCGCGGACGGTCTCGAGGGCGACGTCATGGTCGCCGGCGGCGCCCAGGTGTACGCCGCCGCGCTGCCCGTCGCCGACGAGCAGGTGCTCTCCGAGGTCCACCTCGAGCCGGCCGGCGACGTGCACTACCCGCGCTTCGACCGGGGCGAGTGGATCGAGGCCTCCCGCGAGCCGGCCGAGGGGTACGACGTGGTCCGCTGGGTCCGGCGTACCGCCTGAGCCCGCGGGCCCCCGAACACCCCGCGAGCTCAGAGCGCGGAGCGGTAGACCTCGACGTCGGCGGCGTAGTGCTCCTCCAGCCGGGCCCGCAGGCGCGGGGAGACGTCCAGCTCGCGCTCGGGTGAGGCGTTGGCGCGGTCCGGTGCGGGCAGGTCGACGCCGAGCCGGTCGGCCATCCAGGCGCTGGCCTGCTCGAGGTGCTCGTAGCGGTAGACCCGCTCGACGATGACGTTGCCGTCGAGGTCGGAGACGAAGGTGGCCGAGCTGCCGAGGTGCACCTCGCCGGCGAGGATCTGCTCGGCGAACTCTTCGAACGACATCCCGCCGGTGTAGCGCGGCTTCCCCTCGAAGCCGGGCCGGGCCCGGTAGCGCCACCACGACGCGGCCCAGTCGACCGGCTCGCGCACCAGGCAGACCAGCTCGTAGCTCTCGCGGGGGAAGCCGTAGGCCGCCAGCGTCGGGGCGATGCGCTGCTCGAAGGTGCGCGCGCGCATGTGCTTCATCGTCGGCGGCTTGCGGATCACCAGCTGCGCGCGGGAGTCGAAGCGGCGCTGGATCGCGGTCGACCCGGTCTTCGGCATCGACAGGAACACGAAGCCGGCGTGCGCCATGGCGAGCATGCTGCGGACCCTATCCGGCGGGCTGGCAGGCTTAGCCCCATGGAGCTCCGCATCTTCACCGAACCCCAGCAGGGCGCGACGTACGACGACCTGCTCGCCGTCGCCAGGACCGCCGAGGAGCTCGGCTTCGGAGCGTTCTTCCGCTCCGACCACTACCTCGGGATGGGCACCGAGGGCCTGCCCGGGCCGAGCGACGCGTGGACGACGCTGGCCGGCCTGGCCCGCGACACCAGCACGATCCGCCTCGGCACGATGATGACCAGCGCGACGTTCCGCTACCCCGGCCCGCTCGCGATCAGCGTCGCGAACGTCGACCAGATGAGCGGTGGCCGGATCGAGCTCGGCATCGGTGCCGGCTGGTTCGAGGCCGAGCACACCGCGTACGGCATCCCGTTCCCCTCCACCCGCGAGCGCTTCGACCGCTTCGAGGAGCAGCTGGAGATCATCACCGGCCTGTGGGCGACCGCGGGCGGCTTCTCCTTCGCCGGCGAGCACTACCAGGTCACCGACAGCCCCGGCCTGCCCAAGCCCGTGCAGACCGACGGTCGCCGCGGCGGCCCGCCGGTGCTCATCGGCGGGCTCGGCAAGAAGCGGACCCCGGAGCTGGCGGCCCGCTTCGCCGACGAGTTCAACCTGCCCTTCGTCGACGAGGCGACCACCGAGGCGCAGTTCGGCCGGGTCCGCGCCGCGTGCGAGGCCGCCGACCGCGACCCCGCGACGATGACCTGGTCCAACGCGCTGGTGCTCTGCGTCGGGGAGGACGAGGCGGAGGTGGAGCGTCGCGCCGCCGCGATCGGCCGCGACAAGGACGAGCTGCGGGAGAACGGCCTGGCCGGCACGCCGCAGGAGGTCGTGGACAAGATCGGGCGGTACGCCGCCCTGGGCGCCGAGCGCGTGTACCTCCAGGTCCTCGACCTCGCCGACCTCGACCACCTCCGACTGGTGGCACGCGACGTGATGCCGCACGTCGGGCGATAACCTGGCGCCCATGACCGCCTCGAGCCCTGCAGCGCCCTTCGGGCACGTCCTGACCGCGATGGCGACCGCCTTCTCCGCGGACGGGTCGGTCGACCTCGAGGCGACCCAGCGCATCGCCCGGCACCTGGTCGAGCACGGCCACGACGGTCTCGTCGTCTCCGGCACCACGGGGGAGTCGCCGACGACCACCCCCGAGGAGGACGGCGAGACCCTGGCCGCGGTCCGCGACGCGGTCGGCCCGGACGTCCACCTGGTCGCCGGCGTCGGCACCAACGACACCCGCACCTCGATCGGGCTGGCCCGGCAGGCGCGGGAGCGGGGCGCCGACGGCGTGCTGCTGGTGACGCCGTACTACAACAAGCCCGGCCAGCGCGGCATCCTCGAGCACTTCCGGCAGGTCACCGGCGCCGCCGAGCTGCCGGTGATGCTCTACGACGTCCCCGGCCGCACCGGGTCGACGATCGCGCTGGAGACCTACGAGCAGGCCGCGGCCTGGGACGAGGTCGTGGCGGTCAAGGACGCGGTGGGCGACTTCGCCCGCGGCGTACGGATCCGCGACCTCGGGTACGCCGTGTACTCCGGCGACGACGAGGCCAACCTGGGCTGGCTCGCGCACGGCGCGGTCGGGTTCGTCAGCGTCGTCGGGCACGCCGCCGGCGACCGGCTCAAGGCGATGGCCGAGGCCTACTGGGCCGGCGACACCGCCGGGGCCCTCGAGATCTACACGCGGATGCTCCCCGCGATCGACGCCGTGATGGGTGTCGCCAACTACGGAGCGACCACCGCCAAGGCAGCGCTCCAGCTCCTCGGCGTCCTCGACAACCGGCGGGTCCGCTCTCCCCTCGTGGAGCTGGACGACGACGAGGTCGCGGCGCTGCGCGCGGGCCTCGAGGCCGCCGGTCTCATGTGAAGGAACCGGATTGAGTCACCCCCACCCCGAGCTCCAGGCTCCGCCGGCCCTCCCGGAGGGTGGCCTGCGGGTCATCCCGCTCGGCGGGCTCGGCGAGGTCGGTCGCAACATGACCGTCTTCGAGCACGCCGGCCGGCTGCTGATCGTCGACTGCGGCGTGCTCTTCCCCGAGGACCACCACCCCGGCGTCGACCTGATCCTCCCCGACTTCGGCCCGATCCGGGATCGCCTGGACCAGGTCGAGGCGCTGGTGCTCACCCACGGCCACGAGGACCACATCGGCGCGACGCCGTACCTCCTGCGCGAGCGCGGCGACATCCCGCTCGTCGGCTCCGAGCTCACCTTGGCCCTGCTGGACTCCAAGCTGCGCGAGCACCGGCTCAAGGAGACCGTCCACCACCGCGTCAAGGAGGGCGACCGGCTCACCTTCGGCCCCTTCGAGCTGGAGTTCGTGGCGGTCAACCACTCCATCCCCGACGCGCTCGCCGTCGCGATCCGCACCAGCGCCGGAATGGTGCTGCACACCGGCGACTTCAAGATGGACCAGCTGCCGCTGGATGGCCGGATCACCGACCTGCGGGCCTTCGCGCGGCTGGGGGAGGAGGGCGTCGACCTCTTCCTCACCGACTCCACCAATGCCGAGACGCCCGGCTTCACACCGGCGGAGAAGTCGATCACGCCGGTCATCGACCGGGTCTTCCGCGAGTCCTCCCAGCGGATCATCGTGGCCTGCTTCGCCTCCCACGTGCACCGCGTGCAGCAGGTGCTCGACGCGGCCTACGCCCATGGGCGCCAGGTCGCCTACGTCGGGCGCTCGATGGTGCGCAACATGGCGATCGCCCGTGACCTGGGCTACCTCACGGTCCCGCCCGGCACGCTGGTCGACGCCAAGGACCTCGCCGGCCTGCCGCCCGAGCGGCAGGTGCTGGTCTCCACGGGCTCCCAGGGCGAGCCGATGTCGGCGCTGAGCCGGATCGCCCAGCGCAACCACAACTTCGTGCACATCGAGGAGGGCGACACCGTCCTGCTCGCCTCCAGCCTCATCCCCGGCAACGAGAACGCGGTCTACCGCGTGATCAACGGCCTGGCCCGCTGGGGTGCGCGCGTGGTGCACAAGGGCAACGCGCTGGTCCACGTCTCCGGCCACGCCAGCGCCGGCGAGCTGCTGTACTGCTACAACATCGTCCGACCGCGCAACGTGCTGCCCGTGCACGGCGAGATGCGGCACATGCTGGCCAACCGCGACCTCGCCCTGGCCACCGGCGTCCCGAACGTCGTCGTCGCCGAGGACGGCGTCGTCGTCGACCTGGTCGACGGGGTCGCCTCGATCACCGGCAAGGTCGACTGCGGCTACGTCTTCGTCGACGGCTCCTCGGTCGGCGGCATCACCGAGTCCGACCTCAAGGACCGCCGGATCCTGGGCGAGGAGGGCTTCATCTCGGTGATCGTGGTCATCGACTCGGTCAGCGGCAAGGTCTCCGCCGGCCCCGAGATCCACGCCCGCGGCTTCGTCGAGGACGGCGCCGGCTTCGAGGAGATCAAGCAGCCGATCATCGAGGCGCTCGACCGGGCGATCGCCGAGGGCAACACCGACACCTACCAGCTCCAGCAGACCGTACGTCGCGTGATCGGCCGCTGGGTGAGCGGCACCCACCGCCGCCGCCCGATGATCATCCCCGTCGTCATCGAGTCCTGAGGCGCCGCGGTCGGGTCAGCGGCGTGGGCGCCGGCCGCGCTCCTCGGTGGGCCAGTCCCGGAACCGGCTGACGACCCGCCCGTCCCGGTCCTGCACGGTCCACTCGCCGCGGAGGTCGGGGTCGGGGTCGATGTCGACCGTCGGCAGGGTGGCCCCGGTGGACGGCTCGAGGGTGTACTGGGCGTAGACGGCGTACCGCTCGTGCCGCTGCAGACGACCCAGGATGCGCTTGACCTCCCCGATCGCCGCGTCGAGGTCGCCCCACGCGACGCCCCACATGTCGTCCCACTCCTCCGGCGTCATCACGACGACCACGTCGCGGTGGCCGTCGCGGGAGGGTACCGAGACCTCGATGCGTCCCGGCTCCGTGACCACGGCGGCCGTCCAGGTGTCGAGCTCCGCGACGAGGCGGTCCCACGGGCTCCGGTGCACCCGTCCAGCATGCCCGGCAGCCTCGTGGGGCGGCCACATCTCAGGGGACCCCTGCACCCGCCCGCGGACAGCGAGAGGCCCCGCCCGGATCACTCCGGACGGGGCCTCCCTCGTGCTGGGTGGTGCGGGTGGTGCAGGTGTCAGCGGACCTCGGCGGTCTCGCGACGCGCCTTGCCGCCCTTCTTCTTGTCCCTGCAGACGACGACCTTCACGTCGTCGACGTACCAGCCGTCGATGCCGCCGCAGCCGTCACGACCGAGCTCGAAGCGGATCTTGACCTTGTCGCCCTTCTTCGCGCCGACCTTGCCGAGGTCGACGACCGAGGTGCCCCACGAGCCGGCGACGATGCCGCCGTCGGTGCCGGAGAAGCCTTCCTCACCGGCGAGCGGGTTGGTGTTCTCCTCAGCGGCGGTGGTCAGGGTGGTGTTCGGCGCGTTGAAGACGTAGGCCTTCGCGGGGATGACCTTCCACTTCTTGCCGTTCACCTTGATCTTGACGTTGCCGCCGTCGTACCCGGTCTCGGTCGCCACGTAGTGACGGAACTGCAGGCGGCGCTTGAGGCCCGCCTGGAGCTTGATGCCGGGGCTGGTGATGGCGTTGGCGCTGGACTTGTCGCCCTCGCCGTTGGTGCACTGGCCGACGTCACCGGAGGGGTCGTAGGCGACCTTGTTGCCCCTGCGGCCCGGAGCCTTGGAGGTGGCGCGCCAGTCGATGCCGGAGCCGCCCTTGAAGACGACCCGCTCGGACTTCTTCCACTTCTTCAGGCCCTTGCTGAAGTCGTCGCCCCAGATGACCTTGGAGCTGGTGCCCTTGCCGCAGGTGCTCGGGGCGCCCTTGGCGAGCAGCGGCTTGAAGTTGCACTGCGTGGGCGGGGTGGCCAGCTCGGTGGCCTGGGCAGCGGCGTCCACCGCGGCGCAGTCGGTCGTGGTGACCGGCTCGGCCGGGGTGGGGGTGGCGTTCTCCGCGACGCTCACCGTGTTGATCGGCTTGCCGACCAGCTCGGTGCAGGAGGCGGCGAGGCCCTCGGCGAGGTCAGCGAAGTCCGACGTCGGGCCGAGCTTGGTGGACTGGGCGCGCCAGAAGATGTTCGCGGCCTTGTCCAGCCCGATGCCCGGGACGGTGACGTCGTTGCTGGTGCCACCGTCGACGAGCAGGGCGTAGGTGTGGTTGACCACGCCGGAGTTGCTGTGCACGCCGCCGGAGTCGTCGGTCGAGCACTTGTACTCGGCGTCGGTCACCTTGCCCGGGTCGCCGTAGCAGGTCGGGTTCCACATGTCGCGGATGGCGCCGCCGAAGGCGGCGTCGCCCTCACCGCTGAGCCAGCGGTAGGACTCGAACCGCTCGCCGGCGCCGTCGACGATCTCGACCTCGACGGTCTCGCCCGCACCGATCGCGGCGCGGATGGCCTCCCGGTCGGTCAGGCCGATCGAGACGGTCGGGGGGAGGGTGGTGTCGGCGTCGGAGAAGCTGACCGGCGCGTCCTCGCGGTTGCCGATGATGACGCCGATGGCGCCGGCCGACTTCGCGTTCTGGGCCTTCTCCACGAAGGTGCACAGGCCGCGGTCGACGAGCACGATCTTGCCCGCCACGACGGCCACGTCGTCGTACGTCGAGCAGCCGTCGGTGGCGGTGCCACCCTCCTCGACCGCGTCGGTCGGCGCGGCGACCTCGCCGGAGACCGGCTCGTCGAGCTCACCGAGCGTGCCGCCGGTGATGCACTCGCGGGCGATGTCCTCGGGGGCGGTGATGGTCAGCACCGGGATGGCCCCGGTGAAGGAGGAGCACAGACCGTCGGCCCGCTGGGGCGCCGGGGTCTGGTTGCCGCGCGAGTTGCTGATGTCGACGGTCTCGCCCCAGATGTCGGAGAAGGCCTCGTTCATCGCGCCGGGCTGCCACTGGTAGATCAGGCCGGAGGTGTACTCGGTGTAGGCGTGGCCCCACTCGTGGGCGACGGTGTCGTCGGAGGTGACGTCGGTGCAGTAGTTGGTGGTGCTGCCGTTCCAGTTGGCGTTGGGGCACTGGATGCGCGGGTCGTTGTTGACCGTGCGCATGACCGCGCCCTTGCCGTCGTAGGAGTCGCGGCCGAAGGTGTTCTTGAAGAACCAGTACGACTCGCCGGTGCCGTCGACCAGGCTCTGCTGGTCGGCGTCCAGGCCGCCGGGGAAGGGGTCGCCCTCGGTCCAGATCGGCTCGTCGAGGCCGCCGACCTTGTCGTCGCTCTCGTCGTCGGGGGTGCCGTTGTCGTCGACGAAGGCCTCGTAGAGCTCACGCTCGAGGTTGCCGTGGACCAGCGAGTAGCGGTTGAGCAGCTTGCCGGTGGTCGCGTCGACGAAGACCTTGTCGCGCAGGCTCTTGGTCGCGTTGGCGACCTCGACCACGTAGGCCAGCACGTTCTCGCCCTCGACGCCGCGGATCGCGCCGGTGCGGTACACGGTCAGCTCGGTGGCGACGGCCTTGAGGCCGCGCAGGTCGGCGCGGCCGTCGCCGGTCTGGTTGACCCGGACGGTCGCGACCGCGCGGCGGGCGGCGTCGGCCTTGGCCAGGCGCGGGGTCGTGCCCAGGCGCAGGTTGGGGGCGACGTACCCGGTGACCGCGGTCAGGTCGCCCTCCTTGTCGACGGTGGCCTTGAGCGCCGCGCCGAAGACGGGGAGGCCGTCGTACTGCTGGGTGTAGGTGACGGTCCAGCCGAGCGGGTCGGCGACGACGCCGCTCTCGCGCAGCTGGCCCGCAGGGGCGCCGAACGCCGCGGCGTACCGGTCGAGGTAGGCGGTGGCCTTGGCAGCCGCGCCCGTGGCCGAGGTGGCCTGGACGGTCGGCAGGAGGTCGCCGTTGCGGGCGGCCCGGGCGAAGCCGACCTTGCCGGTTGCCGGCTCGGTCGAGAGCTGCACCTTGCCCTGTGCCTCGCCCTTGAGGCGCTGCACCAGGGACTCGCCGGCTACGGGTGCGGCTTGCTCCGCCGCACTGGCCAGCTGACTGGGGACGGCGGCGATGCCGGCCCCCAGCAGAACGAGGCTGAGCCCCGTCTTCAGGATCTTCACGTAGTACCCCTCCGAGTTGGGTGAACATCGACGCCATGGTTCGCAGCCGACTCGCGCACCCTAAGGACGCCTGCCCGACCTGGTCCATAGCCACGGGAAAAATCCCGGTAAACAGGTACGTGTGCCGGAAGCCGTCGAGGGTGCGGTAGAGGGCACTCCCGACACGCATCCTGTGGTCCCTGTGACGGGAGTGACGGGGAAGTAGGTTGACGACCATGGCGACCCGTACGTCTTCCCCGCCGGGGTCGCGGAGCAAGAGCACGTCCACGTCGAGGTCCCGCAGCAGCACCAGCGGTGGCCGTGGAGGTTCGAGCACCCGATCCCGGAGTACGCCCACCCGACGACCAGCCGCGAGCGCGAGCAAGAAGCGTCGTGCGACGCGCAAGCCTGCCCGCGGCGCGGCACGTCCGGCTCCCCGGGCGGTGCGCAGCGGCACCGGACCGGTCGCCCGTTTCTTCCAGGCGCTGGCGCGGGGGCTGGTCGCCGTCTGGCTCGGCATCGCCCACGGCGTCGGCGCGGTCGCGCGCGGCATCGGCCACGGTGCGCGCGACATCGACCCCGAGCACCGTCGCGACGGGGTCGGCCTGCTGCTCCTCGGGGCGTCCCTCGTGGTCGCCGCCGCGGTGTGGTTCCAGGTGCCGGGCGGGGTCATGGACCTGGCCCGCACGGCGGTCTCCGGCACGGTCGGCAAGGTCGGCTGGTTCGTCCCGATGGCGGTGGCGTACGCCGGGGTCCGCACCATGCGCGACCCGGTGCGCAACGGCCCGGCCGGCCGCCAAGTGGTCGGCTGGACCGCGCTCGGCTTCGGCGTGCTCGGCATCGTGCACATCGCCAACGGCAACCCCCAGCCGGTCGCCGGCGACGCCAGCGACCTCCAGGGCGCCGGGGGAGCGGTCGGCTTCGTCGTCTCCTCCCTGCTGCTCGACCTGCTCCGGACGCCGTACGTCGTCGTCCCGCTGCTCCTGCTGCTGGCCGCCTTCGGGGTGCTCGTCATCACCGCGACGCCGGTCTACCTGGTCCCTGAGCGGCTCGCGGACCTGCGCGACCGGCTGCTGGGCCGCGAGGCCGGCGACCACGAGCACACCACGCGCCGCGGGCGCCACGACATCGAGGACGAGATCGACCCCGAGATGGGCGACCCGGCCTACGACACCCCGGTGCTCGAGGACCGCGAGGTCAAGAAGCGGCGGGGCCGCAAGGCCGCGCCGGTCGAGGCCGACCTCGACGAGACCGGCATGGACGTCTTCGACCCCTACGCCGACGAGGCCCCGTCGTTCCCGGGGGTCGACGACCCGGACGCCACCGTGCTCACCGAGGTCGTGACCGACGTCGACGCGCCCGGCGCGGCCGCGAAGGGCGACATCGAGCCGCCGCCCCACACGCCCCTGCCCGCACGGGCCGAGCAGCTCGCGATCTCCGGCGACGTCGTCTACGCCCTGCCCGGCAACGAGGTGCTCAAGCCGGGCTCGGTGCACAAGCCGCGCTCCAAGGCCAGCGACGCCGTCGTGGCCCGGCTCACCCAGGTGATGGAGGAGTTCGCGATCGACGCCCAGGTCACGGGCTACACCCGCGGCCCGACCGTCACCCGCTACGAGGTCGAGCTCGGCCCCGCGGTGAAGGTCGAGAAGGTCACCGCGCTCTCGAAGAACATCGCCTACGCCGTCGCCTCCGCCGACGTGCGGATCCTCAGCCCGATCCCCGGCAAGTCCGCGATCGGCATCGAGATCCCCAACGTCGACAAGGAGATCGTCTCCCTCGGCGACGTGCTCCGCTCCGGCGCCGCCCGCGGCGACCACCACCCGATGGTGGCCGGGCTCGGCAAGGACGTCGAGGGCGGCTTCGTGGTCGCGAACCTCGCGAAGATGCCGCACCTGCTGGTCGCCGGTGCGACCGGCTCGGGAAAGTCCTCCTTCATCAACTCGATGATCACCTCGATCCTCATGCGGTCCACCCCGGACGAGGTGCGGATGATCATGGTCGACCCCAAGCGGGTCGAGCTGAACGCCTACGAGGGCGTCCCGCACCTGATCACCCCGATCATCACCAACCCCAAGAAGGCCGCCGAGGCGCTGGCCTGGGTCGTGCGCGAGATGGACATGCGCTACGACGACCTGGCCAACTTCGGGTTCCGCCACATCGACGACTTCAACAAGGCCGTCCGGGCGGGCAAGGTCGAGGTGCCGCCGGGCAGCGAGCGCGAGCTGACGCCGTACCCCTACCTGCTGGTCATCGTCGACGAGCTCGCCGACCTGATGATGGTCGCCCCGCGCGACGTCGAGGACGCGGTCGTCCGGATCACCCAGCTCGCGCGGGCCGCCGGCATCCACCTGGTGCTCGCCACGCAGCGTCCCTCGGTCGACGTGGTCACCGGCCTGATCAAGGCCAACGTGCCCTCGCGGCTGGCGTTCGCGACCTCCTCGCTGGCCGACAGCCGGGTCATCCTCGACCAGCCGGGCGCGGAGAAGCTGGTCGGCCAGGGTGACGGCCTGTTCCTGCCGATGGGTGCCTCCAAGCCCGTGCGCGTGCAGGGCAGCTGGGTCACCGAGGCCGAGATCGCGCTGGTGGTCAAGCACTGCAAGGCGCAGCTGGAGCCGGCGTACCGCGAGGACGTCACCGCGCCGGCCGCGGCCAAGCGCGAGCTCGACGACGACATCGGCGACGACATGGACCTGGTCATCCAGGCCATCGAGCTGGTCGTCTCCACGCAGTTCGGGTCCACCTCGATGCTGCAGCGCAAGCTCCGGGTCGGGTTCGCCAAGGCGGGCCGGCTCATGGACATCCTCGAGAGCCGTGGGGTGGTGGGTCCGAGCGAGGGCTCCAAGGCCCGTGACGTGCTCGTGAAGCCCGACGAGATCGACGGCGTCATCGCGACCCTGCAGGGGGAGATGTGAACGGAACGGCACTGCTGGACCACGACCACGACCACGACCACGGCGGCCCGGGCTTCGCGCCCGACGACCACCACGGTCTCCCCGACGACGGATCGGCGACGGCGCCCGAGGAGGGTCTGGTCGTACGCCGCAACGCCGCGCTGTCCGCGGTGGTCGGCGGCCTGGCCTCGGCCGTCGCGATCGGCTACCTGGCGCGTGCGTCGGGGTCGGGGGCCTGGCTGGACTGGGTCCTCTTCCTCGCCATGGGCGGGCTCGCGGCCGTCCACCTGCTCGCGCTGGTCGACTCCCGCAGCCCGCTGCTGGTGGCCGACGGCCACGGCGTGCGGATCCGCGAGGGCCGGGCGTGGCACGGGATGACCTGGGACTCGCTGCTCTCCATCGAGCACCTCCCGCGCCGCGGGCTGCTGCGCGACGGGCGGCTCGACGTGGTCACCGCCGGCCCGGGCGGTGAGGAGCAGGTGCTCTCGGTGCCGCTGTCGATGTCGACGCGCGTCACCAGCGAGGACCCCGACCTCACCTCGGCGCTGCTCACCCTCACCGACGGCCGCACCGAGGTCGTCGAGCTCGACCCGACGATGTCGCTGGACGAGGAGCCGGCCGAGGATGAGCTGGTCGAGGACGAGCTGGTCGACGAGGTGGCCGGCGAGGTGGCCGGCGAGGTCATCGACGAGACCGACGAGGTCGTCCACGAGGACCTCGACGGGCCCGCGGACGACGCAACGCCCGAGGGCCGGGGCGACGAGCCGACCGGCCCCCGCCTGCCCGACCCGCGGCCGGCGCTGGCCCGCGGGATCGGCGCGATCGCGGCGCGGCTGAGCCGCCGTGGCGCGGCCCCGGAGACGCCGGCCGCGACGGCGGAGGTGCCGGCGGCGTACGTCGGGGACCTCGCGGCGAGCCCGACCCCCCACCCGCTGCGGATGCCGGTGACGGCGGTGCGCGCGGAGACGCTGAGCGAGGGGCTCGCGTCCGATGCGGTCCACGGCGCCAACGCGCTCGACCTCGGCGACGGCGTGCGCCCCCTCTCGCGCAGCCTGCCCGAGGCCCGCGAGCTGCGCCGGCCGGGCAGCGTGGACCTGGTCGAGGACACCGAGACCTGGGGCGCGCGGCCCGAGGCGCCGAAGAAGCCGGTGGTCATCGACGGGTTCGCGATCGAGGCGCCGGTGCAGCCGGCCGCCGACCCGGTCATCGGCCCGCAGCTGGCCGCGGCCCGCGAGCGGATCAACCTCAGCGTCGACCAGCTGGCCGACCGCACCCGGATCCGCCCGCACGTGATCGAGTCCATCGAGGTCGACGACTTCGCGCCGTGCGGCGGCGACTTCTACGCCCGCGGCCACCTGCGCACCCTCGCCCGCGTGCTGGGCGTCGACGTGGCGCCGCTGCTGGCGGCCTACGACGAGCGGTACGCCGACGCCCCGATCGACCCGCGCCGGGTCTTCGAGGCCGAGCTCGCGACCGGCGCCAACGGCTCCATCCGCGGCACCCGCGGCGGGCCGAACTGGTCGGTGCTCGTCGCCGCGGTGATGGCGCTCGTGCTCGCCTGGTCGGTGGCCCGGCTGGTCATGGACAGCCCGGTCGACCTCAACGGCGATGCGCTCGTGCTCAACGGTTCGCGCGGCATCGACAACGGCAGCACCGAGGTCGGCAAGCCGGTCGCGGTCCTGCTGACCGCCTCCGGCGGCGGCACCAACGTGGTGGTCCGTGACGGCTCGAACGAGATCGTCTTCTCCGGCGACCTGGCCTTCGGGGAGTCCAAGGAGCTGCGGGTCTCCCCGCCGGTGCGGATCCAGTCCTCCGACGGCTCGCTGGAGGTCGGGGTCGCCGGCGGCGAGCCCGAGGCGGTCGGCGAGACCGGCCAGCCGGCCACCGGCACGTTCATCGCCCCGGCGGAGTAGCGGGCGGCGCGGCGGCGTTCGGCGGCGATCGGGGGCGTGCGGTGAAGGTCGACCTGAAGAAGGAGCTCGACGACTACCGCGCGCGCCCGGGTGAGTTCCGCTTCCTGGACCTGCCCCCGCGGCGCTACCTCGCCGTCGACGGGCACGGCGACCCCAACACCGCGCCGGAGTACGCCGCCGCGCTGGGGGCGCTCTACCCGGCGGCGTACGCGGTCAAGGCGCTGGCGCGCGCCGAGCTCGACCGCGACCACGTCGTGCCGCCGCTGGAGGCGCTGTGGTGGGCCGACGACATGGAGCGCTTCACGACCGCCCGGGACAAGTCGCAGTGGAGCTGGACGGTGCTGCTCCTGGTGCCGGACTGGGTCCCCGACGAGCTGGTGTCCCGCGCCCTCGAGCGGGTCGGGCGGAAGCGGCCGCGTCCCGCCGCGCTCGACGCGGTCCGGCTGCTGGGGCTGGCGGAGGGGCGGTGCGTGCAGACCCTGCACGTGGGTCCCTACGACGACGAGGGGCCCGTGCTCGCCCGGCTGCACGACGAGGTCGTGCCGGAGGCCGGCATGCGCCCGACGGGCAAGCACCACGAGATCTACCTCAGCGACCCGCGTCGGGTGGACTCCGCCCGGCTGCGCACGATCCTGCGCCAGCCGGTGGAGCCGGTGGAGCCGGTCGCGCCGGTCGCGCCGGTCGCGGTCGCGACGTGAGCGGGGTTACCGTCGGGGGATGACGGCCGTGCGGGAAGTCCAGGTCACGTTCGACTGCGCCGAGCCCGAGCGGGTCGCCCGCTTCTGGTGCGAGGTGCTGGGGTACGTCGTCCCGCCGCCGCCTCCGGGGTTCGCCTCGTGGGCGGCCTTCGACGCGGCGCTGCCGCCCGAGCGGCAGGGGTCCGCGTTCGCCTGCGTCGACCCGACCGGCGCCGGCCCGCGGTTGTTCTTCCAGCGCGTCCCGGAGAACAAGAGCGTCAAGAACCGGGTCCACCTCGACGTGCGCGTGGGCACCGGCCTCATCGGCGCCGAGCGGCTCGCCGCCCTCGAGGCCGAGCGCGACCGGCTCGTCGGCCTCGGCGCGACGCACGTGCGGACGATGCCCGCCGACGACGTCGATGAGTCCTGCATCGTGATGCAGGACGTCGAGGGCAACGAGTTCTGCCTGGACTGAGCGCCCCTCGCTCCAGCCTCCCGGGCTGCCTGGGCTGTCCCGCGAGGGCCTGTGGATCGTCGCTGCGCACTGTCCCCGGTCCGACGTAGCGTCCCAGCCATGTCCGAGACCACCCCGCCCCCGCCGAGCAGCCCGCCGGGCGCGACGCTGCGCGCCGCGGTCATCGAGGGGTTCCGGGCAGGGCTCACCGCCGCGCTGAACGCGCCCTCGGGCCTCGACGACGCCGGCCGGGTCGAGGCGATCACGGCGCTCGAAGATCTCGTCCGCGTCGCGACCGCGGCGCAGGCCGCCCTTGCGCGGGAGCTGGACGCCTCTCAGCGCGCCGCGCAGGCCGGGGCAGGGGTTCCGGCGGCGCGCCGGGGGCTCGGCATCGGCGCACAGGTCGCTCTGGCGCGCAAGGAGTCCCACCACCGTGGCCAGCGCCACCTGGGCCTGGCGAAGGTCGTAGCGGCGGAGATGCCGGCGCTGTGGGCCGCCTGGCGGCAGGGGAAGGTCACCGAGTACGCCGCCACGCTGGCCGCGCGGGAGACCGCCTGCCTCGAGGTCGAGGACCGGCACGAGGTCGACCGCCTCCTGGCCGCCGACCCCGACGCCCTGGACCGGATGAGCGACCGGGAGGTCGCCGCGTTCTGCCGGCGTCACGCCGCCCGGCTGGACGCCGCGTCGGTGGTGCGGAGGCAGCGGTAGGCCAAGGCGGACCGCCGCGTCACGATCCGGCCCGCGCCGGACGCCATGGTCTACCTGACCGCGCTGCTACCGGTCGCCGAGGGCGTCGCGGCGTACGCCGCGCTGGTGGGCGCCGCCGACCGCGTCCGGGCCGACGGTTCGGACGAGCGGGGCAAGGGCCAGGTCATGGCCGACACCCTGGTCAGCAACGTCCTGGGCGGCCACGAGGCGACCGGGGGACCGCGGATCGAGCTGGGGCTGGTGATGTCCGACCAGACGGTCTTCGGGTCCGCCGACGAGCCGGCGCACGTGGACGGGTTCGGATGGGTCCCCGCCGAGCTGGGCCTCGAGGTCCTCGCCGGTGCGCTGGCCCCGGGGGAGGAGGTCTGGCTGCGCCGGCTCTACGCCAGTCCTCGCACCGGTGAGCTGGTCGCGATGGACTCCCGCGCCCGCGCGTTCCCCCGCGGTCTGCGCCGGTTCATCCGGCTCCGGGACCAGGTCTGCCGCACCCCGTGGTGCGGGGCGCCGATCCGGCACCACGACCACGCGGTCCCGGTCGCCGAGGGCGGGCCGACCACCGCCGGCAACGCCCAGGGTCTGTGCGAGGCGTGCAACCACGCCAAGCAGGCGCCCGGCTGGCAGGCACGGACCTCACCCGACGCTGACGCCGAGACGGGTGATCTCCAGACAGACGATCTCGGGACGGGGGACATCGAGACCACCACTCCCACCGGTCATCGACATCGCCGCCGACCGCCCGCCCTGGTCAGCATCCGCCAGGGAGCGCCGATCCGGCTGGAGTACGTCCTCGCCACCTGAGCCGACGTTCCGGCTCGGGTGCGTCGCGGCCCGCCCGCGAGGGGCCGCCGGACCCCCGCGCCCGCGCCCGGGGCCGGGGCCGGGGCCCCTCAGACGACCGGCGCGACGACGTGGTGGCGGCCGATCGGCAGCATCAACGGGCGCCCGGAGACGGGGTCGGTGATCACCGAGCACTCCAGGCCGAAGACGGCGCGGACGGTCTCCTCGGTGAGCACCTCGTGCGGCGTCCCCGCCGCGTGCAGCCTGCCGCCGGCGAGAGCGACGAGGTGGTCGGCGTACCGGGCGGCGAGGTTCAGGTCGTGGAGCACCATCACGATCGTCGTGCCGCGGCTGCGGTTGAGGTCGGTGAGCAGGTCGAGGACCTCCACCTGGTGGCTGACGTCGAGGTACGTCGTCGGCTCGTCGAGCAGCAGGACGTCGGTCTGCTGGGCGAGGGCCATCGCGATCCACACCCGCTGGCGCTGGCCGCCCGACAGCTCGTCGACGGGCCGGTCGGCGAGCTCGACGGTGTCGGTGGCCTCGAGCGCCGCCGCGACCGCGGCGTCGTCCTCGCTGCTCCAGCGCGACAGCAGGCCCTGGTGGGGGTTGCGGCCACGGCCGACGAGGTCGCTGACGGTGATCCCCTCGGGGGCGGTGGGCGCCTGGGGGAGCAGCCCGAGCGTGCGGGCGAGCTCCTTGGCCGGCAGCTTGTGCACCTGCTTGCCGTCGAGCAGGACCTGGCCGGTGCGCGGGCGCAGCAGCCGCGACATCGAGCGCAGCAGGGTCGACTTCCCGCAGGCGTTGGCGCCGACGATGGCCGTGACCCGGCCCGGTGGCAGCTCGAGGTCCAGCGCGTGGATGACGGTGCGCTCGCCGTACCCCAGCTCGAGGTCGTGGACGGTGAGCGTGTGGTCGGCGGTCACAGCGAGCCTCCGGCGCGGTTGGTGCGGACGATGAGGTAGACGAGGTACGGCGCGCCGAGCACGCCGGTGACGACGCCGACGGGGTAGCGGTGGTCGAAGGCGAACTGCCCGCACAGGTCGGCCACGAGCACCAGCAGCGCGCCGACGAGCGCGGACGGCACGAGCAGCGAGGCGCCGGGGCCGACGACCCGGGCCGCGATCGGCCCGGCGAGGAAGGCGACGAAGGCGATCGGGCCGGTGGCCGCGGTCGCGAAGGCGACCAGCCCGACGGCGGCGACGATGACGAGGATGCGGGTCCGTTCGACGCGGACGCCGAGCGCGGAGGCGGCGTCGTCGCCGAGCTGGAGCATGTCGAGGTCGCCGGACTTCACCACGAGCAGCGGGCCGAGCACGAGGAGAGCCACCAGGACGGGCAGCACGTCGTCCCAGCTGGCGCTGTTGAGGCTGCCGGTCAGCCACCGGACGGCCTCCTGGAAGTCCCAGGCGGCGGCCCGGCTGAGCACGTAGGCGATGACGCTCTCCAGCATCGCCGCGATCCCGATGCCGATGAGGATGAGCCGGGTCCCGGCCACGCCGTCGCGGAAGGAGAGCACGTAGATGAGCACCGCGACGCCGAGCCCGACCATGATCGCCAGGAGCGACACCGCGGCGCCGGACAGCCCGAAGGTCACGATGCCGACGGCCGCGGCGGCGCTCGCGCCGGTGCTGATGCCGATGATGTCGGGGCTCGCGAGCGGGTTGCGCAGCATCGTCTGGAACGCCACGCCGGCCATGCCGAAGCAGAGCCCGACCACGAGAGCGAGGACCGCCCGGGGCAGCCGGAGGCGACCGACGGTGAAGGACGCGCCGGGCACGTCCTGGCCGGAGAGGACCGCCAGGACGTCGCTCGGCGGGTAGAACGTGCGGCCCACCATCAGGCTGGCGGCGAAGACGCCGGCGAGGAGCAGCAGCAGGACGACGACGACACCGCGCCGGCGCGCGGCGCGGCGCGTCCGGCCGTGCGCGACCCGCTCGACGGTCAGGGTGCTCGGCGCGCTCACAGCTCGCGCACCTTGTGGCGGCGGACGACGTGGATGAAGAACGGGGCGCCGACGAGGGCGGTGATGATGCCGACGTCGATCTCGCTCGGCCGGGCGACGATCCGCCCGACGACGTCCGCGGCGGTGAGCAGCGCGGCCCCGCCGACGGCGGCGAAGGGCAGCAGCCAGCGGTGGTCCACGCCCACGAGCGTGCGGCACAGGTGGGGTACGACGAGGCCGACGAACCCGATCGGGCCGGCCACCGCCGTGGCGGCGCCGCACAGCAGCACGGCCCCGATCGCGGCGGCTCCGCGGGTCAGCGCGACCCGCTCGCCGAGGCCGGACGCCACGTCGTCGCCGAGCGCGAGGGAGTTCAGCCCGCGGGCCGTGGCCAGGCAGACGAGCAGCCCGACGGCGAGGAACGGCACCACCAGCGTGATGGTGTCGGAGGACGCGCCGCCGACCCCGCCGATCTGCCAGGACAGCGCACCCGCGGAGATGTCGTTGCGGGGCAGCACCACCGCGGTGATGAACGAGACCAGCGCCGCGGAGGTGGCGGTGCCGGCGAGGGCGAGCTTCAACGGCGTCGCCCCGCCCCGGCCGAGCGACCCGACGGCGTACACGAAGGCGGCGGCGACGGCAGCGCCGAGGATCGCGACCCACACGAACGACGAAGCCGTGGTGAGGCCGAACCAGGCGATGCCGACGACGACCGCCAGCGAAGCGCCCATGTTGACGCCGAGGATGCCGGGGTCGGCCAGGGGGTTGCGGGTGACCCCCTGCATGACCGCCCCCGCGACGCCGAGCGCGGCGCCGACGAGCACGGCGAGGAAGGTCCGCGGGATCCGCTTGGTGACCGCCGCCTCGTCGAGGGTCTCGCTCGACCCGCCCAGCGCCGCGACGATGTCGTCGAGCCCGACGTCGCGCGACCCGACCGCGACGGAGAGCGCCATGAGCGCGAGCAGGACGACCCCGGCGAGGAGCAGCCAGACGGCGCGGAGCCGCCTCGGGCGCCGCGCGGCGGCGGCGCCCGAGGCGGGGACCGGAGGTGCGAGGGTCATGCGGGGGTCTGGGTCACTCGACGCCGGCGGCCGCGGCGAGCATGTCGACGTAGTCCTCGAGGACGTAGGAGATCGACAGCGGCGTCGGGTTGGCGGCGGTGCCGAGCGGGGTGTTCGGCAGGAGCACGATCGCGTCGTTCTCGACCGCGGGCATCTTGGAAAGCAGCGGGTCGGCCTTGAGGGCCTTGACCAGCTCCTCGTCGCCGTAGGTCACGATGACCTCGACGTCGTCGAGCTTGTCGACCTGCTCGGCGCTGAGGGTTCCGGAGAACTGCCCGGACTCCTGCGAGGCCTCCTCGATCATGGCGGGGCTGGCCAGGCCGAGGTCGGCGAAGAACTTCGCGCGGGTGTCCAGCGTCGTGTAGTAGCTGACCTCGCTGAGGTCGGTGGTGTCGACGTGGGTGAGGAACATCGTCTTCTTGCCCTCGAGCCCGGGGTGCGCGGCGACGGCCTCGGAGATCTCGGTCTCGAGGTCGGCGACCAGCGCCTCGCCCTCCTCGGCCATGCCCATGGCCTCGCTGCTCTGCAGGATCATGTCGCGCCACTCGGTCGACCAGGGCGCCTCGGGGTAGGCCACGACCGGCGCGATCTCGCTGAGCGTGTCGTAGTCCTCCTGGGTCAGCCCGGAGTACGACGCCAGGATCAGGTCCGGCTCGGTGTCGGCGACCGCCTCGAAGTCGATGCCGTCGGTCTCGTCGAAGAGCACCGGCGTCTCGGCGTCGAGCTCCTCGAGCTCGTCGCTCACCCAGGGGAGCAGGCCGTCGCCGTCGTCGTCGCCGAAGTTGGCGGCCGCCATCCCCACCGGCACCACGCCGAGCGCCAGCGGCACCTCGTGGTTGGCCCAGGCGACGGTGGCGACGCGCTCGGGCGCCTCCTCGATCGTCGTGGTGCCGAGCGCGTGCTCGATCGTGATGGGGAACTCCGCCGCCGACGAGCCGCTCGACGACTCGGTGGCGGAGGGGGAGTCCTCCTCGGTCGAGCCGCACGCGCTCAGGACGAGGGCGGCCGCTCCGAGGGAGACGGTGAGAAGGCGCAGGGAACGCACGGGTGGTCCTTTCGGCACGGGGGCGCCGGCGGCGCCCGCGGACGTCCGCAGCCACGGCGCGGGAGGCGCCGACCGACTCGGACGACAGGTGAGGCTAACCTAAGTACGACGTTTCGGTCGGAGGAGGGTTCGTGCACGGACAGGTCGAGTCGGTGACGTGGGTGACACCCGCGATGGTCCGTGTGGTCCTCGGGGGTGACGGGCTGGCGGGATTCGCCATGCCTGACAGCACCGACGCCTACGTCAACATCGCCATCCCGCCCGACGACGCGCCGTACGGCCCGGTCTTCGAGCCGGCCGAGGTGCGCGCCTCCTACGACGCACAGTGGTGGCCGGCGCGTCGGCGCTACACCGTGCGGGCCTGGGACGGCGCCCGGCTGACCCTCGATTTCGTGGTGCACGGCGACACCGGCGCCGCGGGCCGGTGGGCCTCGCGCGCGGCGGTGGGCGACGTGCTGGTCCTCGAGGGCCCGGGCGCGGGCTACCGGCCCGACCCGGCCGCCGACTGGCACCTGATGGTCGGCGACGAGTCCGCGCTCCCGGCGATCGCCGCCTCGCTGGAGGCCGTGCCCGTGGGGCGGCCGGTCGTGGTGCGCCTGGTCTGTGACGACGCCGCCCACGAGGTCCCGCTCGCGACCCCCGGCGACCTCGACCTGCGCTGGCTGCACCGCGCCGGGGCCGACGACCCGGCCACGCTGCTGCTCCGCTCGTTGGAGGAGCTCGACGCCCCGGTCGGCCGCGTCCACGCCTTCGTCCACGGCGAGGCCGAGGAGATCCGCGGGATCCGCCGCCACCTCCTCGCCGAGCGCGGGCTGGCCCGCGCCGACATGTCCTGCTCGCCCTACTGGCGCCGGACGATGACCGACGAGGCGTGGCGCTCGGTCAAGGCCGACTTCGTCGCCGCCATGGAGGCCGACGTCTAGGCGGTGCCGGCGCCGCGCCGGTCGAGCAGCGCCCACACCCGCAGCAGCACGGCCAGGACGGCGGGCAGCGGGGTCCGGGCCGGCGACCGTCGTCACGATCGGTCCCGTGCTGGTGGATGGGTTCCGCCGACACCTGTCGCGAGACCGTGGTGGTATTGCCCGGCGCCGGGCGCCGGGCGCCGACGCTCAGGCGGGGAGGGTGACGGTGAACACGCTGCCCCCGCCGGGCTCGCTGCTGACCGCGACGGAGCCGCCGTGCGCGCCCACGATCGAGCTGGTGATCTCCAAGCCGAGGCCGGTGCCGGGGATGTGCCGCGCGGTCGCCGCGGCCCCGCGGAAGAACCGGGTGAACACCGCGCCGAGCTCGTCGGCGGCGATGCCGATGCCGGTGTCGGCCACCTCGAGCTCGACGGCGCCGGCGGCCAGGCGCAGCGTCACCCGCACCGACCCGCCGGCCTCGGTGTACTTCACGGCGTTGGAGAGCAGGTTGTCGACGACCTGTCGCACCCGCCGCTCGTCAACGCGGACGACGAGGCGCCCGGGGGTGCGCGCGGTGAGGTCGAGGCCCGTGCGCTCGGCGCCGGGTCGGGCCGCCTCGACGGCCTCCCGCACGAGCCGGACCAGGTCGACGTCGGAGCGCTCCATCTCCAGGCCCACCTCGCCGGCACGGGCGACGAGCAGGACGTCGGAGACCAGCGAGCGCAGCCGGTCGGCGTTGCGGCGCACCACCTGCAGGCGTTGCCGGACGTCGCCGGGGAGCTCCTCGTCCTCGCAGAGCATCTCCAGGTGCCCGAGGACGGCGGTCAGCGGCGTGCGCAGCTCGTGGGAGACCGAGGAGACGAACTGGTCCTTGACCCGCAGCGCGCGCAGCAGGTCGGTGATCTCCTGGTAGGCCAGCGCGGCGCCGAGCCGTTCCCCCGAGGGGCTCCGCACCTGGCGGGCGGAGGTGGTGAAGGCCGCGCGGGTCAGCGGGTCGTCGCCCACCCAGTACCGGTAGTCGGTGAACTCCTCGCCCTGCGCCGCGCGGTACGACGGCATCTCCTCGCGGCTGAGCGGGGTGTGGCCGTCGAGGTGGTAGACGTGGCCGAGCTGGCCCGCTGCGCCGGCGTGGCCTTCGGGGAAGGGCAGGCTCATGGTCTCGCGGTGCCGGCGGTTCATCCGCTGGTAGCGGCCCTCGGCGTCGATGAGCAGCAGCCCGACGCCGACGGTCTCGAAGACGGCCGCGAGGGTCTGCCGCTCGCGCTCGGTCTCGGCGACCGCGGCCGCGAGCCGCTGCTCGGCCTCGTGCTGCTCGGTGATGTCGAGGACCTGGGCGATGAGGTGCTGCGGCTGCCCGGACCCGTCCCGCACCACGCCCACCGACAGGTCGGCCCAGACCACGGCCCCGTCGGAGCGCAGGTAGCGCTTGCGCACCCGGTAGGAGCCGGTCTCGCCGCTGACCGCCCGGGTGAACTGGTCGACGTCGTCGGCGACGTCGTCGGAGTAGGTGATCTCGGAGAAGTGCAGCCCGCGCATCGCCTGCGGGTCGCGGCCGAGCATCTCCGCGAAGGCCGGGTTGACCAGCATCACCCGGCCCTCGAGGTCCACGAGGGCCATGCCGATGGGGGAGTGCTCCAGGGTGAGCCGCCACAGCGCCGCGGCATCGGTCGCCGGCCCGTCGTCGCTCCTGACGTCCATCGCTCCACCTCCCGTTGCCCCTCCGGGTGTGCGGGCCACGGTAGGGGAACGACGGGCCGGGCGGGCCGATTCGACGCGGGAGGTCGACCCGGGAGGTCTACGCCGTCGGTCTACGCGGTCCGGTAGCGGCGCTCGGGGCGGCCGGAGCCGCCGTACCGGAGCCGGACCGCGGCCGTGCCCTGCTCGACGAAGTGCTCGAGGTAGCGCCGGCAGCTCACCCGGGAGATCCCGACCGCCTCGGCGGCCTCGGTCGCCGAGAGCTCGCCGGCCGCGTCGAGCGCGGCGAGCACGGCCGCGGCCGTCTCGACGCTCAGCCCCTTGGGCAGCACCGTGCGGGCCCGCCCGAGGGGTGCGAAGACCGCGTCGATGTGCTGCTGGTCGGGCGCCACGACGCCCTGCAGCGCCGCCCGCGCGGCGCGGAACGCCTCGAGCCGGGCCAGCAGGTCCTCGTGCTCGAAGGGCTTGACCAGGTAGTGCGCCGCTCCGGCCGCCGCGGCCGCCCGGACGGTGTCGACCTCCCGCGCCGCGGTGACCACGATGACGCCCAGGTCGTCGCCGCGTCCGCGCAGCCGGCGCAGCACCTCGATGCCGCTGAGGTCGGGCAGGTGGACGTCGAGCAGCACGAGGTCGGGCTCGAGCCGCTCGACCGCGTCCAGCGCCTCGGCGCCGCTCGCAGCTCTGCCGGCCACGACGAACCCCGGCGCACGCTCGACGAAGCGGGCGTGGATCGAGGCGACCATGAAGTCGTCGTCGACGACGAGCACCCGCAGCTCGTCCTCGCCCTGCTCAGGCATGCTCGCTCCTCCCTGCCGGCAGCCGGGCCGTGAAGACCGCGCCCGACCCGTCCTCGCGTCCGTGCACCGACACCGACCCGCCGCGGCGCTCGCAGACCACCTGCACCAGCGCCAGGCCGATGCCCCGTCCGCCGGCGTCGCTCGGCTTGGTGGTGAAGCCGCGCCGGAAGACCGCGTCGACCTGGTCGGGAGGTACCCCCGGTCCGGTGTCGGAGACCTGCACGACGGCCGTGCCGTCCGCCTCGACCACCAGGCGTACGTCGACACAGGCGGGCCGGCCCTCGCGGCTGGTGCCGGCGACCGCCTCGACGGCGTTGTCGACCAGGTTGCCCAGCACCGTGCCGAGGTCGGCCGACAGCTCGTGGTCCAGCCGCGGCAGGCGGGTGTCGTCGGTGAGGTCGAGCCTGGTCCGGCGCTCCGCCGCCGAGCTGGTCTTGGCGATCAGCAGTGCGGCGACGGCCGGGTCCTCCACGCGCGAGGTGACCGCGTCGCTGATCGCCGCGCGGCGCCGGGAGAGCGTGCTGATGAGGCGGGCGGCCTCGTCGTGCTCGCCGAGCTGGAGGAGCCCGGAGATCGTGTGCAGCTGGTTGCTGAACTCGTGGGTCTGGGCGCGCAGGGTCTCGGTGACGCTCTGCCGGGCGCTGAGCTCGCTCTGCAGGGCCAGCAGCTCGGTGCGGTCGCGGACGGTCGTGACGGTGCCGGTCGCGCGGCCGCCGTGCCGGACCCGGCTGCGGTTGGTGACGAGCACGCGGCCGGCCATGACCAGCACCTGGTCGTGGACCTCGCCGGTGCCGGTCAGCAGGTCGCGCACGGCGGGCTCGAGGTCCAGGTCCGCGACCCGCCGTCCGCCGGCGTCGGTCGGCAGGCCGAGCAGCTCGCGGGCGCTGTCGCTGACGAGGGTCAGCACGCCGGACTCGCCGACCGCGACCACGCCCTCCCGCAGCGAGGTCAGCAGCGCCTCGCGCTGGTCGGCCAGCGCCGCGATCTCGCTCGGCTCCAGGCCGCGCGTGCGGCGCTTGATGAGCCGGGAGAGCAGGAAGGAGCCCGCGACGCCGAGGGTGAGGCCGAGGGCCAGGTAGGTGACCAGGTCGCCGAGGGTGCCGCGCAGGCGCTCGGGCCAGGGCGGGTAGTCCTCGGCGACCACGACGATGCCGACCAGGTCCCCGACCGGCGGGTCGGTCTCGCTCCCGATGCTGAGCACCGGCACCTGCGCGGCGATCGCGCGCTCCCCGGCCTCGTCGACGTCGCCGGTCCACGAGCGCCGTTCGAGCACGTCTCCCGGGCCCAGGTCGAGCCGCTGACCCTCACGCGTCGGGTCGGTGCTCACCAGCACCCGGCCCGATGGGTCGGCCAGGTGCACCGCGGAGGCGCCGACGTCCCCGGCCCGCTGCTGGGCGTAGAACTCCAGCGTGTCGCGTTTCGCGCTGCCGGCGAGGCCCGCCTGGACCGCGTCGGTGCCCGCCAGGCCCTCGGCGGCCGAGCGGAGCCGGGCCCCGCGGTCGTCGCGGAAGGTCGCCTCGGCCTGGCGGACCGAGACCACGCCGCTGACCAGGACCACCACGAGCAGGACGAGCAGCTGGAGCGCGAGGAACTGGCCCGCGAGGCTGAGGTGCCACCGCCGGCCACCGGGGCCGCTGGACCCGCGCGGCCGGGCTGGAGACCACAAGTTCCACAACCTCCGTTGCTTTCCCAACAGTGACCGCAGCCACGGGTAACCGTGATGCTCGTCGAGAGAGGAGCCTCGCAGACCGGGACAGGAGAGACACGGTGACCAGGGCACGAACCCTCGCGGCGGTGGCCGCCGCGCTGGCCGTCACGTTGGCCGTCACGCTGGCCGCGGCCGGCCGCGGGGTCATCCGCGGCGACGACGACCAGGACCTGGCGATGTGGATCCCGAACAGCCCCGGCGGCGGCTATGACCAGACCGGACGGGCCGCGGTCGGCGTCCTGGAGTCCGAGGACATCATCAGCGGGTCCTTCGAGGTCACCAACATTCGCGGCGCCAGCGGGTCGGT
The DNA here is from genome assembly GCF_013177455.1 of Nocardioides marmotae. Lineage (NCBI taxonomy): Bacteria > Bacillati > Actinomycetota > Actinomycetes > Propionibacteriales > Nocardioidaceae > Nocardioides > Nocardioides marmotae. The sequence goes on along the minus strand of NZ_CP053660.1, from coordinate 2,697,506 downwards.
GGCGCTGACCCGGCTGATGGGGGAGGAGGGCAACGAGCACCTCCTGATGACCGCCGGGCTGGGCGTGGTGGGGTCGGCGTACTCCTCCGGGCTCGAGCACGGGCTCGGCGACGCGACCCCGGTCGCCCAGCTGATCGAGGACCACGAGGGCGTGCTGGTCCCGGCCGACTCGCCGTTCGAGACGATCGGGGACCTGGTGGAGGCCTGGAAGGCCGACCCCGCCTCGCTCGTCGTCGGCGGCGGGTCGAGCCCCGGCGGCCCCGACCACCTCTTCCCCATGCAGCTCGCCGAGACGGTCGGCATCGACCCGCGCGAGGTCACCTATGAGCGGTACGACGGCGGCGGGCCGCTGACCAGCGCCCTCCTCGGTGACAAGATCCGGGTCGGCTTCTCCGGGCTCGGCGAGTTCACGGGCCAGATCGCCAGCGGCGCCCTGCGCGTGCTCGCCGTGTCCGGGGCCGAGCGGCTCCGCGGCGCGACCGTCTCCGACGTCCCGACGCTGCAGGAGTCCGGCATCGACCTGGTCTTCACGAACTGGCGCGGCGTCCTCGCCCCGCCCGGGGTCTCCGACGAGCGCCGCGACGAGCTGGTCGCCATGCTCGAGCAGATGCGCGCCACCCCGGCGTGGGAGGAGCAGCTGGAGAAGAACGGCTGGGTCGACCGCTTCGTCGCCGGCGACGACTTCGGCGACTTCATCGCCGAGCAGGACGCGCGCGTCGCCTCGATCCTGGAGGGGGCGGGTCTGCTGTGAGCACCCTGCTCCCGGACACCTCCGAGGCGGCCCGGGAGGCGACCCTGCGGGCGACCCCGCCCCGCCGCGGCCTCGCCCAGCTCGACCTCGCCCTGGCCGCCCGGCTGCTCAGCCACCGACCGGCCGCACCGACCCACCCCGGGCCTGAGAGGTCCGACCGCCGCACCGAGGAGCTGGCCGACCGATGAGTGCAGGACCGATCGTGGTGGGCTGGACGCCCGACGAGTTCGGAGCGACCGCCCTGGAGCGCGCCCTCGCCGAGGCGCGGCGGCGCGGCCTGGGCGTGGTCACGGTCAACGTCGGCCGCGGCGACGCGCTGGTCGACGAGCGGTTCGCCCACCTCGAGGCCCTCGACGCCCTCGAGGCCGAGCTCGCGGACTCCGGCGTGGAGCACGAGGTGCGCCAGGCCGTCGTCCCCGACGTCCCCGACGTCGCCGCGGAGATCCTGCACGTCGCGAACGAGGTCGACGCGGCGCTCGTCGTGCTCGGCCTGCGGCGCCGCTCCCCGGTGGGGAAGCTGCTGGTGGGCAGCGTGGCGCAGCGGGTGATCCGCGATGCCCGCTGCCCCGTGATCGCGGTCAAGCCGGCCGAGGGGCCAGGCGACCGAGCGGGCGACGGAGCGGGCGACGGAACCGGCGACGGAGTGGGCGGCTGAACCGGCGACGGAGCGGGCGGCGCGGCGCGGGCACCTGTCGCGGGTTCGCGGTCGGGGCCGGTCGACGGCCATACTCGATCCGATCATGACTGCAGCCGACACCCGCCCCGGACCGACGACCGGATCGACCGGATCCACGCCCCCGCTCTCCGTCGCCCTGCTGACCCTCGGGTGCGCACGCAACGACGTCGACTCCGAGGAGCTGGCCGGGCGCCTGGAGGCCGACGGCTTCCGCCTGGTCGAGGACCCCGCCGACGCCGACACCGTCGTCGTCAACACCTGCGGCTTCGTGGAGAGCGCGAAGAAGGACTCCGTCGACACCCTCCTCGAGGCGGCCGACCTCAAGGCGGGCGGCGGCCGGACCCAGGCGGTCGTGGCCGTGGGCTGCATGGCCGAGCGGTACGGCAAGGAGCTGGCCGACTCCCTGCCTGAGGCCGACGCGGTGCTCGGCTTCGACGACTACCCCGACATCGCCGCGCGGCTGCGCTCGATCGTGGCGGGGGAGACCCATCACCCGCACACCCCGCAGGACCGCCGGCGGCTGCTCCCGATCTCCCCGGCCGAGCGCTCGGCCTCGACCCTCGCGGTCCCCGGGCACGCCTCGACGGCCGAGATCGGCCTCGGCGCGCCCGCCACCGGCCCCCGCGCCGTGCGCCGCCGCCTGGACGGCGGGCCGACCGCCCCGCTGAAGCTCGCCTCCGGCTGCGACCGGCGCTGCTCGTTCTGCGCGATCCCCGCCTTCCGCGGCTCCTTCGTCAGCCGCCGCCCCAGCGACGTGCTCCAGGAGGCGCAGTGGCTGGCCACCCAGGGGGTGCGCGAGCTGTTCCTGGTCAGCGAGAACTCCACGTCCTACGGCAAGGACCTCGGCGACCTGCGCCTGCTGGAGACGATGCTGCCCGAGCTGGCCGCCATCGACGGCGTCGACCGCGTCCGCGTCTCCTACCTCCAGCCGGCCGAGACCCGCCCGGGGCTGGTCGAGGCGATCGCCACCACCCCCGGCGTCGTGCCCTACTTCGACCTCAGCTTCCAGCACGCCAGCGCCACGGTGCTGCGGCGGATGCGCCGGTTCGGCGACCCCGAGAGCTTCCTCGGCCTGCTCGAGCAGGTCCGCGGCCACGCCCCGCAGGCAGGCGTGCGCTGCAACGTGATCGTCGGCTTCCCCGGCGAGACCGAGGAGGACGTCCAGGTCCTGTGCGACTTCCTCGTCGCGGCCCGGCTCGACGTCACCGGCGTGTTCGGCTACTCCGACGAGGACGGCACCGAGGCGGCGACGTACGACGGCAAGCTGGACGAGGACGAGGTCCGCGCCCGCGCCGAGCACGTCACCGGCCTGGTCGAGGAGCTGACCGCTCAGCGCGCGCTGGAGCGGCTCGGCGAGACCGTCGAGGTGCTGGTGGAGTCGGTGACCGACGAGGACGGCGAGGTCGCGGTCGAGGGACGCGCCGCCCACCAGGGCCCCGAGGTCGACGGGTCGACGTACCTGCTCGGCTGCCGGGCCGAGGTCGGCGACCTGGTGACCGCGGTCGTCGTCGACGCCGAGGGTGCGGATCTCTACGCCGAGCCGATCGTGCAGGAGGCGCACGCATGAGCGAGACCCAGCCGCAGGTGTCGAACCTGAACCTGCCGAACGTGCTCACCACCCTGCGCATCGCGATGGTGCCGTTCTTCGGGTGGGCGCTGCTCATCGACGGCGGCGACTCCATCCTGTGGCGCTGCGTCGCCTACACCCTCTTCGTCGTCGCGATGATCACCGACAAGATCGACGGCGACATCGCGCGCTCGCGCAACCTGATCACCGACTTCGGCAAGATCGCCGACCCCATCGCCGACAAGGCGATCACCGGCATGGCCTTCGTCGGGCTCTCGATCACCGGCGACATCTGGTGGTGGGTCACCATCGTCGTGCTCGCCCGGGAGTGGAGCGTGACGCTGCTGCGGCTCTCGGTCGCCAAGCGGGTGGTCATCGCCGCGGCGGACCTCGGCAAGCTCAAGACCACCGTGCAGGCGATCGCGCTCGGTGCGCTCGTCCTGCCGCTGCGCGACCCCGACCTGCCTGGCGCCCTGGAGATGCCCGGCGAGGTGCTGTTCTACGTCGCCCAGGCCTGCCTCGTCGTCGCGGTGGCTCTGACCCTCTGGTCGGGCTGGGAGTTCTACCGCGACCTGTGGCGGCAGCGCGCCACCCTCCGCGGGGACTCCGGCGCCGTGTCGCGCTGACGCGCATTCGTCACCGATTCGTCACCTGAGCAACACCCTGCGAGGCCGTCCGGCCGTACTAGGGTGACGGCGGCCGCCTCGGCCGCCGCCCCTCGTGCCGGAAGGTTTCCGCTTGCGCGCGTTCATCTCGGGACACCGTCCGTCGACGGTGCGGACGCGCGTTGCTGCCTGCATCCGGGGCCGTCATCGGGTCACCACCCGTCATCCCCACCTGGAGATCGCCTACATGCCTGCTATCCCTACGCGGTTCGCCGCGCCTCTCGGGCTCGCCGTCGCCGCCACGACGCTGGTCCTCGTCCCGGCGCCCGCGCACGCGGCCACGGTCGACATCACGCTGCTCAACATCAACGACTTCCACGGCCGCATCGACGAGAACACCACCAAGTTCGCGACGACGATCGAGGAGATCCGGGCCGAGGCGGGGGACAGCAACACCCTGCTCCTCTCCGCCGGTGACAACATCGGCGCCTCGCTGTTCGCCTCCTCCAACCAGCAGGACCTCCCGACGATCGAGGTGCTCAACGCCCTCGACCTCGCCGGCTCGGCGGTGGGCAACCACGAGTTCGACCGCGGCTTCGCCGACCTCGAGGGCCGGGTGCAGGACGCCGCGGACTTCGACTACCTCGGTGCGAACGTCTACGCGAAGGGCACGACGACGCCCGCCCTCGACGAGTACGCCACCTACGAGGTCGGCGGCGTCACCATCGGCGTCATCGGCGTCGTCACCGAGGAGACCTCCTCGCTGGTGAGCCCCGCCGGGATCACCTCGCTGACCTTCGGCGACCCCGTCGTGGCGGTCAACCGGGTCGCGGCGCAGCTCTCCGACGGCGACGCCGAGAACGGCGAGGCCGACGTGCTGGTCGCGGAGTACCACGAGGGCGCCGGCGCCGGCACCCCCGACGGCTCGACCCTGGAGGAGGAGGTCATCGCCGGCGGCACGTTCGCCGACATCGTCAAGAACACCTCCACCTCCGTCGACGTGATCTTCACCGGTCACACCCACAAGCAGTACGCCTGGACCGCCGACGGCCGTCCGGTCGTGCAGACCGGCTCCTACGGCGAGAACATCGGCCGCGTGGACCTGGCCGTCGACGACGCCACCGGCGAGGTCACTGCGACCGCGGTGGAGAACGTCGCCCGCGCGGCCGAGGCCGACCTGACCCTGCCGCGCGTGGCCGAGGTCGAGGCGATCACCGCCGAGGCGCTCGCCGACGCCGCCGAGGTCGGCAACCGTCCGGTCGCCAAGATCACCGCCGACATCACCACCGCGTACGCCGACGGCAAGCGCGACGACCGCGCCTCGGAGTCCGCCCTCGGCGGCCTGGTCGCCAACGCGCTGCGCGACGGCCTCGCCGACATCGGCCAGCCGGACCTCGGCCTCACCAACCCCGGTGGCCTGCGCGCCGAGCTGCTCTTCGACGGCGACACCACCGCGAACCCGGCCAACACCGACGGCGTGGTCACCTTCGCCGAGGCCAACGCGGTGCTCCCGTTCAACAACACCGTCGCGCTGGTCAAGCTGACCGGCGCCGCGCTGAAGAAGGTCCTCGAGCAGCAGTGGCAGACCAACCCCGACGGCTCCGTGCCGTCGCGGCCCTACCTCCAGCTCGGCATGTCCGACAACGTCCGGGTGACCGCCGACCCGACCAAGGACGCCGGTGAGCGGATCACCGCGGTGCACATCGACGGGGTCCCGCTGGAGGAGGAGAAGACCTACACGGTCTCGACGCTGTCGTTCCTCGCCACCGGTGGTGACAACTTCCGTGCCTTCACCGAGGGCACCTACACCGACACCGGCCTGCTCGACGCCGAGCTGTGGCGCGACTACCTGGCCGGCAACGCGCCGCTGTCCCCGGACTTCGCGCGCCAGCAGGTCGAGGAGTCCGGCCTGCCCACGTCGGTCTCCGCCGGCGACGAGGTCTCCTTCTCCCTCGGCAAGCTCGACCTGACCTCGCTCGGCAGCCCGGTCAACACCACGGTCGCGGTCTCGCTGGTCCAGGGCAAGAAGTCGGTCCGCGTCGGTTCCTTCCCGGTCGCCGAGGGCGCCGCGGAGGTCTCGTTCACCGTCCCCGCCGACCTCGCCGGCACCTGGGGTGTCTCGGTCCTCGCGCAGCCCTCGGGCACCCTCGTCGGTGCCGAGCCGACCCCGGCGAAGGCGGACGCGACGATCACGGCCAGCAAGAAGGGCAAGGCCAAGGTCGGCCAGAAGGTCACCCTCAAGGTCTCCGTCGCCGCCGGCAAGGCCTCGGCCGCCGGCAAGGTGAAGGTCTTCCGCTTCGGCAAGGCCACCACCGTCAAGCTCAACGCGAAGGGCAAGGCCACGGTCAAGCTCGCCGCCTACGGCAAGCCGGGCCAGAAGAAGGTCCGCGTGAAGTACCTCGGGAACGCCGACACCGCGTCGGCCACCCGGATCGTGAAGTTCTGGGTCACGAAGAAGTGATCCACCCGCGGGGCCTGCCGATCCGGCAGGCCCCGCGGCGCTCCTCCTCCCCCCACCACCCCCTCTCGGAGGTTTCGTCATGCCCTCATCCGGGCGTTCCCCCCGCAGGTCGCTCGCGGCCTGCGCCGGTCTGGCCCTCGCCGCCACCGGCCTCTCCTTCGCGCCGCTCCCGGCGCACGCCGTCAGCCCGAACCTCGTCATCAGCGAGGTGTACGGCGGCGGCGGCAACACCGGCGCCCCGCTGCGCTCGGACTTCATCGAGCTCCACAACCCCACGGACGCCGCCGTCGACCTGTCCGGCCTGACGCTGGAGTACCGCTCCGTCACGAACGGCAGCGGCGGCAAGCTCGCGCTGAGCGGCACCCTCGCGCCTGGCAAGCACTTCCTCGTCAAGGGCGCCGACGGCAACAACGCCGCGCTCCCGGCGCTCCCGACCCCCGACGCCACGAGCACCTTCAACATCGCCGGCACCGGCGGTCAGGTCCTGGTGTATCGAGGCGCTTCCTTCACCGGCGCGGGCAACCTCGCTGGCGCCACAGGCATCGTCGACATGGTCGGCTGGGGCGCGAACGGCTCGGGTGCCCCGGCCGCGAGCTACGAGACCGCCGCGGCGGCCGCGACAGCGAACGCCACCTCGGTGAGCCGCACGAAGGCCGACGCCGACAACAACGCTGACGAGTTCACCGTCGGCGCGCCCACGCCGCAGAGCAGCGGGGCCGGCCCGGTCGAGCCCGAGCCGCCGGCGGACCCGGTCGACGCCACCATCCCCGAGATCCAGGGCACCGGCGCCGCATCGCCGTTGGTGGGCGACGTGGTGACGACCACGGGCGTGGTCACCGCCGTGCCGCAGTTCCTCTACGGCTTCTACCTCCAGACGCCCGGCACCGGCGCCGAGGCCGACCGGACCGCCTCCGACGGCGTCTTCGTCTACTACCCGAACGGCTCCGGCGCGATCAGCGTCGAGCCGGGTGACCACGTCGAGGTCACCGGCGAGGTCGCCGAGCACGCCGGCCAGACCCAGATCCGCACCTCGGCGGCCCAGGTCACCGAGCTGACGACCCCCGCGGCCGCCCCGGTGCCCTACACCGGTGCCTGGCCCGCCACGGACGCGGCCAAGGAGACCCTCGAGGGCATGCTCTTCGGCGTCCGGGACCGCGAGTTCACCGTCGCCGACACCTACAGCACCAACGTGTACGGCGAGGTGGGGCTCGCGCTCGGCGACACCCCGCTCCTCCAGCCGACCGAGGTGGCCGACCCCCGTGACGCGAGCGCGATCGCCGCGGTCGTCGCCGACAACGCGGCCCGCGCGATCACGCTGGACGACGGCTCGGGGACGAGCTTCACGAGCAACAAGAACCTGGTGCCGGCCTACGTCTCCGACACCGACCCCGTGCGGGTGGGCGCCGGCGTGGAGTTCGTCGAGGACGTCATCCTCACCGAGGGCGGCTCGACCAGCGCGCCGACGTACCGCTTCCAGCCGCTCGTCTCGGTCGACGGCTCGCGGTTCCCCGCGACCTCCCCGGCGGTCTTCGAGGACACCCGTGAGGCCGCGCCCGACGCCTCGCGGGTGGACCCGGACGGCGAGGCGGAGCTCGCGATCGCCTCGTTCAACGTCCTGAACTACTTCACCACCCTCGGCGACGCGGACGACGACAACGTCGGCGACGACGGCTGCCGGCCCTACACCGACCGCGCCGGCGACGGCACCAACGTCAACACCGGCTGCGACCAGCGCGGCGCCTGGGACCCCGAGGACTTCGCGCGCCAGCAGGAGAAGATCGTCGCCGCGATCAACGCCATGGACGCCGATGTCGTCGGCCTGATGGAGATCGAGAACTCCCTCGTCCTCGGCGAGGAGGCCGACGAGGCGACCGAGAGCCTGGTCGCGGCGCTCAACGCCGACGCGGGCTCCGAGGTCTGGGCGGCCAACCCGTCCTCGGCCGACCTGCCCCCGGCCGCGGAGATGGACGTCATCACCAACGCCATCATCTACAAGCCCGCCGCCGTGCGACGGGTCGGCGAGGCGCGCGCGCTCGGCGAGCTGAGCGGCGCGGGCGAGGCGTTCGACAACGCCCGCGAGCCGATCGCCCAGGTCTTCACCTCGACCGAGGGCGGCGAGCCGTTCCTCTTCGTGGTCAACCACTTCAAGTCCAAGGGCTCGGGCGTCGACGACGGCACCGGCCAGGGCAACGCGAACCCCGACCGGGTCCGCCAGGCCGAGGCGCTCGCGACCTGGGTCGAGGGGGTCCGGGTCGAGGAGGACGTCGACGCGGCGTACCTGCTCGGTGACTTCAACGCCTACACGATGGAGGACCCGATCCGCCTCCTCGACGAGGCGGGCTACGCCGACGTGACGTCGGCGACCGGCAACGACGAGTACAGCTACCTGTTCTCGGGCCTGGTCGGCTCGCTCGACCACGTCCTCGCCAACGACGCGGCGCTCGCCTCCATCACCGGCTCCGACGTCTGGAGCATCAACAGCGGTGAGTCGATCGCGCTGGAGTACAGCCGGTTCAACTACCACGGCGCGGACTTCCACGCCCCCGGTCCGTACCGGTCCTCCGACCACGACCCCGTCGTCGTCGGCATCGACACCGTCGCCGAGCCGACGGACCCCGGCCCGGTGACGCCCTCGCCCACCGACCCGCCGACGCCGGGTCCCTCGGACCCGACCGACCCGCCGACCCCGGGCCCGACGGACCCGACGGAGCCCCCCGCCCCGGAGCCGGTGAAGCCGACCGTGCGGGCCTTCTGGTACCCCCAGCAGGTCGTGGCCGGACGGACCCGTGCGGTGCTGACGGTCAAGGTCCATGCCCAGGGCGAGGCCGCCGACGGCTGGGTCCGGGTGTCCTTCCCGGGCAAGCGCACCAAGGTCGTCAAGCTCGAGGACGGTGTGCTCAAGGTCCGGCTCTGGAAGTTCGGCGGCGCCGGCGACAAGACGCTGACGATCACCTACAACGGCCGCGGCGACGTCGCCGCGCGCAGCATCGTCCGGGTCGTCCGGGTCGTGCGGCGCTGACCTCGCGACGTCCCACCTGACCCACGGCGGGGGTCGGCCCACCCGGGCCGGCCCCCGCCGTCGTACGTCGGGGCGCCGGCCGCGCGGGCGGGTGTGGCTCCTAGGCCGGCCCGGCGTCGGCCAGGACGAGCGCGGCCTGGACGAGGGTCAGGTGGCTGAAGGCCTGGGGGAAGTTGCCTGTCATCCGGGAGGCGACCGGGTCGTACTCCTCGGCCAGCAGGCCGACGTCGTTGGCGAGGGCGGCCAGCCGGTCGAAGAGGGCGTGGGCGTCCTTGACCCGCCCGGCCAGGGCGTAGGCCGAGACGAGCCAGAACGAGCAGGCGAGGAACGGGTGCTCGTCGCCGGCCAGGCCGTCGACACCGGTCTCGGTGCGGTAGCGCAGCAGCAGCCCGTCGCGCATCAGCTCGCGCTCGATCGCCTCGATGGTGCCCAGGATGCGCGGGTCGTCGGCGGGGAGGAAGCCGACCAGCGGCAGCACCAGCAACGAGGCGTCGACCTCGTCGGTGTCGTAGTGCTGGGTGAAGGTGCCCTTCTCCTCGTTCCAGCCCCGGGCGAGGACCTCGGCGTGCACCTCGTCGCGGACCCGGCGCCACTTCTCGACCGGCCCGGGGAGGCCGTGGACCTCGACCGCCCGGACGGCGCGGTCGAAGGCGACCCAGACCATCGCGCGGGAGTGGGTGAAGTGACGCGGCTCCCCGCGGATCTCCCAGATGCCGTGGTCGGGCTCCTGCCAGTGCCGGGCGAGGTCGTCGACCAGCGCGCGCTGCAGCGCCCACGCCTCGTCCTCGGCCGTGCCGCGGACGGTCCGCACCCGGTCCAGGGCGTCCATGACCTCGCCGAGCACGTCGTGCTGCTTCTGCACCGCGGCCCCGTTGCCGATCCGCACCGGCAGCGAGCCGGCGTACCCCGGCAGGTGCGGCAGCTCGTGCTCGGGCAGGCGGCGCGCGCCGTCCACGGCGTACATGATCTGGAGGTCCTGCGGGTCTCCGGCCACCGAGCGGAGCAGCCAGGCCCGCCACAGCATCGCCTCCTCGGTGTAGCCGGCGTCGATGAGGGAGGTGATGGTCAGCGCGGCGTCGCGCAGCCAGCAGAAGCGGTAGTCCCAGTTCCGTTCGCCACCGATCTCCTCGGGCAGCGAGGTGGTGGGGGCGGCGACGATGCCGCCGGTCTCCTCGTGGGTCATCAGCCGCAGGGTGAGCAGGGAGCGTCGCACCAGGTCGGCGTGCGGCAGGTCCTCGCGGCACGACCGCGCCCACGCCTCGTCCTCGTCGATGCTCTGCGCGACCCGGTCGCCGAGGTCGTGGAGGTCGTCGAGCGGGACGTGCGAGGGCAGCCAGGTCATCGTGAAGACGAGGTCGTCGCCGGGGCCGACCTCGAACTCGTCGTTGTGGCTGTGGTCGGTGGCCCGCGGGAGCCGCGGCCCGCGCAGCACGAGCTGGTCGGGGCCGGCGATGGCGACGATGACGTCCTCGCCGTGGAGGTGGTGGCGCCGGACCCAGGGGTGCACGGCGCCGTAGTCGAGCCGGATCCGCCACTCGTGCCGCATCCGCACCCGGCCGCTCACCCCGGACACCCGGCGCACGACGTCGGCCCGGCCGTCGCCGCGCGGCATCAGGTCGGTCAGCCGCACCACGCCGTCGGCGGTGGTGAACGTCGTCTCCAGCACCGCCGAGGCGCCGACGTAGCGCCGCTCGGTGCTGTAGACCCCCTCGGGGACCAGCTGCCAGTGGCCGTGCTCGGGCGTCCCGAGCAGGCCGGCGAGGCACGCGGGGGAGTCGAAGCGCGGCAGGCACAACCAGTCGATCGACCCGTTGGTCCCCACGAGCGCGGCGGTACGCCGGTCGCCGATCACTGCGTAGTCCTCGATCGGCAGGGCCATGCGTCCGAGGCTACGGGGCGGGCGACCCGGGTGGGTCCGCACCCGGTCGGCTCGGGGGACGGCCTAGCATCGGGGCGTGATCGACGTCGCCGCCCGGGTCCACCTGCTGCTGCGCGCCAGCGGCCAGACCATCGCCTCCGCCGAGTCGCTCACCGGCGGCCGGGTGGCGGTCAAGCTCACCGAGACACCGGGAGCGTCCGGGACGTTCCTCGGCGGCGTGGTCACCTACGCCACCGAGCTCAAGCACAGCCTGCTCGAGGTCTCCGAGGAGATCATCGAGGAGCACGGCGTGGTCTCCGCGGAGTGTGCCCGGGCGATGGCCTCGGGCGTGCGGAAGCTGACCGGCGCGACGTACGGCATCGCGACCACCGGCGTCGCCGGGCCCGGCGAGCAGGAGGGCAAGCCTGCGGGCACCGTCTTCGTCGGCCTCTCCGGCCCCGGGCGGCTCGAGGCGATCGAGCTGGAGCTCGGCGGGGACCGGGTGACCGTGCAGAACCTGGCGGTCCAGGAGGCACTGTCGGCGCTGGAGGACATGCTGGGCACGGAAGAAACCGCGATCGGGTAGCGTTGACGAACCGACCAGGAAGGGGAACCCGCATGGTGCTTTTTCGTCGGCTTCTCGGCGACGTGCTCCGCGAGCGGCGCATGCAGCGCGGGATGACCCTGCGGCAGGTCTCCGCCGAGGCCCGGGTGAGCCTGGGCTACATCTCCGAGATCGAGCGCGGGCAGAAGGAGGCCTCCTCCGAGCTCCTCGCCTCGTTGTGCGGCGCGCTGGACGTGCCGCTGAGCGACGTGCTCCGCGACGTCTCCCACGCGGTCGCCATCGAGGAGGCCGCGCTGGCCCCCATCCCGATCACCGTCAGCACGGTCGGCAGCGCCGCCCGACGCGGCGCCGGCGACGTCGTCGCCTCCGCGGCCTAGCGGCGGGCTCGGTCGAGGGCTCAGCCGCCCGGCTCCGGCTGGCAGGCCGGGCACCAGTACGTCGCCCGCTCCCGCCCCGCGGGCCCGGTCATCGCGACCCGGATCGGGGTGCGGCACCGCCGGCAGGGTGACCTGTCGCGGCGGTAGACCCACATCCGTTCCCGCTCGCGCAGGTCCCCGGTCGTGGACTGGACCGCGCGCTCCTTGTTGAGGTCGAGCATCTGCTTGCCGCGGCGGACCAGCCGCGGCAGGTTCGCGACCGATCCCACCGGAGCGAGCGGGTGCACGCCGGAGACGTAGCAGAGCTCGGCGAGGTACATGTTCCCGATGCCGGCGAGGTTGCGCTGGTCCAGGAGCGCCTCGCTGAGCGGCCGGTCCGGCTCGGCGCGCAGCCGGCGCAGCGCCTCCTCCTCGTCCCAGTCCGGGCCGAGCAGGTCGGGGCCGAGGTGGCCGACGACGGTGTGCTCCTCCGCGGTGGGCAGCAGGTCCACGACGCCGAGGGAGAAGCCGACGGCGACCCGGTCGTCGGTCGTGAGCACGACGCGGGCCTGGTGGGCCGGGCGCCTCCAGGGCTCGCCGGGGCGGTGCACCCGCCAGGCGCCCTCCATCTTCAGGTGGGTGTGCAGCGTCCAGGCGCCCTGCTCGCCCTCGATCCGGGTGAGCAGGTGCTTGCCGCGGGAGACCGTCCGCACGACGGTCGAGCCGGCCAGGTCCGCGGTGGCGTGCTGCGGGACCCGGAGGTCGGTGCGGACGAGCACGTGGCCCGACAGCGCCCGGTCCAGCAGCCGCGCCGCCCGGTAGACGGTGTCGCCCTCAGGCACCGGCGCCTCGCAGCCGCAGGCCCCGGGGGGTGGAGACGAAGCCGGCCGCGGTGAGCGCCTCGCGCAGCGGCGTGGAGCCCGAGCCGAGCAGCTGCTCGCCGTCGGCCCGCTCCACGGTGAGCCGGCCCAGCGAGCCGCGGCGGGCGGCCTCGGCGAGCGCCTGGGCGGCCGGGACGAGGCGCTCCTCGTCGTCGGCCCAGGTCAGCAGGGTGCGCCCGCCGCGCTCGACGTACATCGTCAGCACGCCGTCGACGAGCACCACCATCGCGCCGGCCTTGCGTCCGGGCCGGTGACCGGCGCCGGGCTTCCCGTCGGCGGCGTCGCTCTCCACGACGCGCTCGGGCCAGGGGAGCGCGGCGCCGTAGGGGTTCGCCGGGTCGGTCGCGGCCAGGGCGACGGCGACCGGCTTGGCGTCGGGGTCGACCTCGGCGAACGTGCGGAGCCGGTCGATCGCCCCGGCGGTGCCGAACTGCGCGGCCCCCAGGCCGTCGACGAAGTAGCCGCGCCGGCAGCGCCCGGAGTCCTCGAACGCCGACAACACCTTGTACGCCGCCGCGAACCCGCCCGGGAGCCGCTCGCTCACCACCGCCCCGCGGATCACCACGCCGTGCCGGTCCAGCAGCCGCTCGGCGGCGGCGTGCGCGCGCCGGGTGGGGTCCTCGTCGATCGCGGGCAGCACCGCCCAGCGGCCGGCCGTCTCCGGCGGGCCGGTGCGGGCGGGCATCCGCCCCCGGGTGGTCTGCGACATCCGCACCCGCGGCGCGGCGCGCTTGGTGCGGTGGCTCGCCGAGCCGCCGCGGACCAGCCCCCGCAGCGGGGTGAGGGTGTCGTTGCTGATCCGGCCCGCCCAGACCAGGTCCCACAGCGCGGCGGAGACGGCGGCGTCGGGGGTGGCGCCGAGGGAGCCGGTCACGGTGTCGGCGAGCTGGCGGAAGAAGTAGGCCCCGCCGGGGGCGAGCGCGTCGAGGAGCGCCTGGTGGAGCTCGCTGTGCTCGAACGGCTCGGGCTCGGGCAGCGTCAGGTGCGCGGAGTCGGCCAGGTGCAGGGAGATCCAGCCGTCGGAGCCGGGCAGGGCGCCGTGCCCGGCCCAGACGACCTCGCCGGAGGCGGTCAGCTCGTCGAGGTAGGAGGACTCGTAGTCGCGCACCCGCGCGGAGAGCACCAGCGGCTCCAGTGCGGAGGCGGGGACCGGGCAGCCGGCGAGCTGCTCGACCACGGTCAGCACCCCGTCGACGCCCCGCGGGCCGCGGCCCGAGCCGGTGTCGACGTGCTGCCACGCGGTGAGGAACCGGCCGAGGGCGGCCGGCTCGACCGGCTCGACCTCCTTGCGGAGTCGGGCCAGGGAGCGGCGGCGCAGCCGGCGCAGCACCTCGGCGTCGCACCACTCCGACCCGGCGCCGGAGGGACGGAACTCACCGTCGAGGACCCGGCCCTGGCCGGCGAGGCGCTGGAGGGTGTGCCGGACGACGGCCTGGCCCAGGCCGAGCCGGTCCGCGCACTGCTCGGTGGTGAAGGGGCCGTGGGTGCGGGCGTAGCGCGAGACCAGGTCGGCGAGCGGGTCCTCGACCGGCTCGGTGAAGACCGACGGCGTCCCCGGCGGGACGGCGACGCCGAGGCCGTCGCGCAGGCGGCCGACGTCCTCGATCGAGCTCCAGCGCTCCTCCCCGGCCATCCGGACCTCGGTGACCCGGCGGGCGTCGGCCAGCGTGCGCAGCCAGCCGGCGACGTCGGCGCCCTCGACGCAGCGCTCGGCGACCTCGGCGGTGGTCAACGGGCCGAGCCCGCGCAGCAGGTCCGCGACGCCCTCGGCGTCGCGGGCGCGGCGGTCGGGGTGGAGCCGTTGCAGCTCGGCCTCGACCTCGGCGAGCACGTCGGGGTCGAGCAGCTCGCGCAGCTCGGCGCGGCCCAGGAGCTCGGCCAGCAGGCCCTGGTCCAGGGAGAGGGCGGCCGCGCGGCGCTCGGCGATGGGGGAGTCGCCCTCGTACATGAACTGGGCGACGTACCCGAAGAGCAGGCTGCGGGCGAACGGCGACGGGGCGTGGGTCGAGACGTCGACGACGCGGACCTCGCGCCGGTCGATGCTGCGCATCAGGGCGACCAGGGCGGGCAGGTCGTAGACGTCCTGGAGGCACTCGCGGACGGCCTCCAGGACGATGGGGAAGGAGGGGTACTTCGAGGCGACCTCGAGCAGGGCCGCGGAGCGCTGCCGCTGCTGCCACAGCGGGGAGCGCCGCCCGGGGTCGCGCCGGGGCAGCAGCAGCGCGCGGGCCGCGCACTCGCGGAACCGGGCGGCGAACAGCGCGGACCCGCCGACCTCGGTGGTGACCAGGTCGTCGATCTCGTCGGCCTCGAAGACGATCACGTCGCCGCCGGGCGGCTCCGCGTCGGTGTCGGGGATCCGGATGACGATGCCGTCGTCGGAGGCGACCGCCTGGCCGTCGATGCCGTACCGCTCGCGCAGGCGGGCGTTGATCGCCAGCGCCCACGGCGCGTGGACGGGCGTGCCGAAGGGGGAGTGCAGCACCAGGCGCCAGTCGCCGAGCTCGTCGCGGAACCGTTCCACCACCAGGGTGCGGTCGCTGGGCAGCACGTTGGTGGCCTCGAGCTGCTCGTGGAGGTAGGCCACCAGGTTGGCGGCGGCGTACTCGTCGAGGCCGCGCTCGCGGGCGACCTGCTCGGCCTTCGGCGGCGGCAGGGCGCCGAGCTCGCGGGTGAAGGCGCCGATGGCGGTGCCGAGCTCGGCGGGGCGGCCGGGGGCGTCGCCCTTCCAGAACGGCAGCCGGCCGGGGATGCCCGGCGCGGGGGTGACGAGGACCCGGTCGTGGGTGATGTCCTCGATCCGCCAGCTGGTCGCGCCGAGGGCGAAGATGTCGCCCACGCGGGACTCGTAGACCATCTCCTCGTCCAGCTCGCCGACCCGCTTGCCGGGGCCCTCGCCGCCGACGAGGAAGACGCCGAACAGGCCGCGGTCGGGGATCGTGCCGCCGCTGGTCACCGCCAGCCGCTGCGCGCCCGGCCGCCCGGTGAGGGTGCCGGTGACCCGGTCCCACACGATGCGGGGGCGGAGCTCGGCGAACTCGTCGGAGGGGTAGCGCCCGGCGAGCAGGTCCAGCACGGCGTCGTACGCCGAGCGGGGCAGCTGGGCGAAGGAGGCGGTGCGGCGGACCAGGTCGAAGAGGTCGTCGACCGGCCAGGGCTCCATCGCGGTGGCCGCGACGACCTGCTGGGCGAGCACGTCGAGGGGGTTGGCCGGGACGCGCAGGGACTCGATCGCGCCGGCGCGCATCCGCTCGACGGCGACAGCGGTCTGGGCGAGGTCGCCGCGGTGCTTGGGGAACAGCACGCCGCGGGAGACCTCGCCGACCTGGTGGCCGGCCCGCCCGACGCGCTGGAGCGCGGAGGCGACGCTGGGCGGGGACTCGATCTGGACGACGAGGTCGACCGCGCCCATGTCGATGCCGAGCTCGAGGCTGCTGGTGGCGACCACCGCGGGGAGCCGGCCGCGCTTGAGGTCGTCCTCGATGAGGGCGCGCTGCTCCTTGGAGACCGAGCCGTGGTGGGCCTTGGCGACGACGGTGGCGTACGGGTCGTCGGCCGAGACCGGGCGCGAGGAGCCGGACTGCGCCATCACCTGCGCCGGCGGGCCGGTCTGACCGCCGCCGGTCTGCCGCTCGAGGGCGTCGGCGTCGGGGGCGGCCCGCGCGGTGGCGATCTCGTTGAGCCGGGCGGTCAGCCGCTCGGCCAGCCGCCGGGAGTTGGCGAAGACGATCGTCGAGCGGTGCTCCTCGATCAGGTCGACCACCCGCTCCTCGACGTGCGGCCAGATCGACTGCGCGCGGGCGGGCTCCTCGGAATCCTCGTCGTACTGCTCCGGAGCGGTCATGTCCTCGACCGGGACCACGACCTTGAGGTCCCACTCCTTCGTCGAGGGCGGCGCCACGATCTCCACCGGCGCGGAGCCGCCGAGGAAGCGGGCCACCTCGTCGAGCGGGCGGACCGTGGCGGAGAGGCCGACCCGCTGCGCGGGTCGGTCCAGCAGGGCGTCGAGGCGCTCGAGGGTCAGGGCGAGGTGCGCGCCGCGCTTGGTGCCGGCGACGGCGTGGACCTCGTCGAGGATGACCGTCTCCACCCCGCGCAGCGACTCGCGGGCCTGGGAGGTGAGCATCAGGAACAGCGACTCGGGGGTCGTGATCATGATGTCGGGCGGGTCGGTCACCAGCTTGCGCCGGTCGGCGGCCGGGGTGTCGCCGGAGCGCACGCCGACCCGCACCTCGGGCACCGTCGTGCCCAGCCGGTCGGCGGTCTGCCGGATGCCGGTCAGCGGCGTGCGCAGGTTGCGCTCCACGTCGACGGCCAGCGCCTTGAGCGGGGAGACGTAGAGGACGCGGCAGCGCTTCTGCTTGTCCTCGGGGCGCGGCTCGGAGAGCAACCGGTCCAGCGACCACAGGAACGCCGAGAGGGTCTTGCCCGAGCCGGTCGGCGCCACGACCAGCGCGTGCCGGCCCGCATCGATCGCCGCCCACGCACCCTGCTGGGCCGGCGTCGGCGCCGCGAAGGCCGCACCGAACCAGGTGCGGGTCGCGTCGCTGAAGCGCGCCAGGGCGTCAGCGGGGTCGGTCGGGTCGGGCACGTCGTCCATCCTCGCTCAGGGCACCGACAGTGCGCGGCCGTGGATCGTCCGGGCGAGCGGCCCGGCGCTTGCGCGGACCGTTGCCCGGGTACGTTCGGGAGCATGAGCGAGGAGCACCAGCACGACGAGACCGACCAGGCGCGCATCGACCGGCGCGCGGAGCTGCTGCCCGAGGAGGAGGCCGCCGGGAGCGCGGACCCCGCGGCCCAGGCCGAGGCGATCCTCGAGGAGTCCGACGAGCGCACCCAGGACCCCGAGGGCACCCAGGAGGACTCCGAGCAGACCGGCCCCCGCACCTCCGAGCAGGCCAGCCACACCCCGACCGGCGCCTGACGCCGGACGCCGCCCCGCGGCTCACTAGGCTCCGCCGCATGCGAGCGGTGGTGTACCGGGCCTACGGCGAGCAGCCGGTCGTCGAGGACGTGGCGGAGCCGGCGTGCCCGGCCGGCGGCGTGGTGGTCGAGGTCGCCGCGACCGGGGTGTGCCGCTCGGACTGGCACGCCTGGCAGGGCCACGACCCCGTGCCGCTGCCGATGGTGCCCGGCCACGAATTCGCCGGCACCCTCGTCGAGGTCGGCGCGGAGGTCGCGGGCTGGTCGGTCGGCGACCGGGTGACCGTGCCGTTCGTGGTGGCCTGCGGCCGCTGCGCGTGGTGCGCGGCGGGGGAGCAGCAGGTCTGCCCCGACCAGGTCCAGCCCGGGTTCACCTACCCCGGCTCGTGGGCCGAGCGGGTCGCCGTCCCCGCGGCGGCCACGAACCTGGTGCGGGTGCCCGACGGGCTCGCCCTCGACGCGGCCGCGGCGCTCGGCTGCCGGTTCGCGACGTCGTACCGCGCCCTGACCGTGCACGGCGGCCTGCGGGCCGGCCAGCACCTCGCGGTCCACGGCTGCGGCGGGGTGGGCCTCTCCGCGGTGATGGTCGGCGTCGCGCTCGGCGCGCACGTGGTCGCCACCGACCTCGACCCCGCGGCCCGCGAGGCCGCCTGCGCGCTCGGCGCGGAGGTGCTCGACCCGGCCGCGGTGCCGGTCGCCGACGCGGTCCGCGACGCCACCGGCGGCGGGGCCCACGTCTCGGTCGACGCGGTCGGCTCCCCGGCGACCGCCGCCGCCTCGGTCCGGTCGCTGCGCCGCCGCGGCCGCCACGTCCAGGTCGGCCTGCTGCTCGGCGACCAGGCCGCGCCGCCGCTGCCGATGGACGTGGTGGTCGCCCACGAGCTCACGGTGGTCGGCTCCCACGGGATGGCCGCCCACGAGTACCCCGCGATGCTCGACCTCGTCGCCGCCGGCACCCTCGACCCGGCCGCGCTGGTGACCCGCCGGATCCCGCTCGCCGAGGCCCCCGCGGCGATGGCCGCCCTCGGCACACCGGGTGCCGCCTGCCCCGGGATCACCGTCGTCGTCCCCGGGCGGCGCTAGCCTCCCGTCCGTGAGCGAGCCCACCCCCGCGACGACGTCGATGATCACGTCGATGATCTCGGCGCGCGGCCTCCGCAAGTCCTTCGGCGACATCGAGGCGGTGCGCGGCATCGACGTCGAGGTACGCCGGGGCGAGGCGTTCGGCTTCCTCGGGCCCAACGGCGCCGGGAAGTCCTCGACGATGCGGATGGTCGCGGCCGTCTCCCCGGTCAGCGGCGGCGAGCTGCGGATCCTCGGCATGGACCCGGCCGTCGACGGGCCGGCGATCCGTGGCCGGCTCGGGGTGTGCCCGCAGGAGGACACCCTCGACACCGAGCTGAACGTCCGCGACAACCTCTACATCTACGGCCGCTACTTCGGGATGCCGAAGAAGGAGGTGCGCGACCGGGTCGCGGAGCTGCTGGACTTCGTGCAGCTCACCGACAAGGCCGACGCGAAGGTCGAGGACCTCTCCGGCGGCATGAAGCGCCGGCTCACCATCGCCCGCTCGCTGGTCAACCGCCCCGACCTGCTGCTGCTCGACGAGCCGACGACCGGCCTGGACCCGCAGGCCCGGCACGTGCTGTGGGACCGGCTGTTCCGGCTCAAGCAGGCCGGCGTCACCCTGGTCATCACCACGCACTACATGGACGAGGCCGAGCAGCTCTGCGACCGGCTCGTGGTCATGGACAAGGGCCTGATCGTCGCGGAGGGCTCGCCGCTCGACCTGATCCGGGAGCACTCCAGCCGCGAGGTCGCCGAGCTGCGGTTCGGGGTCGCCGCCGGCGGCGGGGGCCACGAGGCGGTCGCCGAGCAGGTCGCCGACCTCGGCGAGCGGGTCGAGGTGCTGCCCGACCGACTGCTCGTCTACAGCGCCGACGGCGAGGAGGTCGTCGCCAAGACCCTCGAGCGCGGCCTGCGCCCGGTCGCCACGCTGGTGCGCCGCTCCACGCTGGAGGACGTCTTCCTCCGGCTCACCGGCCGGACCCTGGTCGACTGATGACCGCCGCCCCCGAGTCCTCCGAGTCCTCCGGGTCCCGGCAGGGGACCGCCACCGGCGCCCGCGGCGACCTCCCGCTGCTGGTCGGCATCGCCCGGCAGACCGACTACTGGTGGACGGTCTACCGGCGCACCTGGCGCGGGACGGTCGTCAGCTCCTTCCTCGCCCCGCTGTTCTACGTCGTGGCGATGGGCGTGATCCTCGGCGGCTTCATCGAGGCCGACCCCGACCAGCTCGAGGGCGCCACGTCGTACCTCGCCTTCGTCGTCCCCGGCCTGATCGCCGCCCACGCCATGCAGACCGCGGTGGGGGAGACGACCTACCCCGTCATGGGGCTGATCAAGTGGCAGCGGGTCTATGACTCGATGCTCGCCACGCCGCTGCAGGTCCCGCACCTGGTCGGCGCGACCCTGGCCTTCGTCGGCTTCCGGCTGGTCACGACCTGCGCGGTCTTCACCGCCGTGCTCGCGCCGTTCGGCGTCTACGCGACCTGGTGGGGGCCGTTCCTGGCGTTCGGCGCCCAGGTGCTGACCGGGATGGCCTTCGCCGGGCTGGTCTACGGCTTCACCGCGCGGTTGCGCTCGGAGACGGCCTTCGGTGTGCTCTACCGGCTCGGCGTCTTCCCGCTGTTCCTCTTCTCCGGGGCGTTCTTCCCCGTCGACAACCTCGGCGCCGTCGGGTCCTGGGTGGCCCGGCTCACGCCGCTGTGGCACGGGGTGAACCTCTCGCGGATGTTCGCCCTCGACCACGTCACCTGGTGGCTGGCCGGCGTCAACGTCGCCGTGCTGCTCGCGCTGTGCGTCCTCGGCTGGTCCTGGTCGGTCTCCGGCCTGCGGAAGCGGCTGATCTCATGAGCGAGGTCCTCACGCCCCGCGAGCCGCTCCCGCCGCTGAGCGCCTGGCAGGCGCTGCGGCTGCTGGTGCTGCGCAACTACCTGGTCTACCGCGACGCGTGGAAGCTCTTCCTCACCGGCTTCCTCGAGCCGGTCTTCTACCTGTTCTCCATCGGCATCGGCGTCGGCCAGCTCATCGACACCTTCACCTTCAACGGCGAGGAGGTGCCGTACGCCGCGTTCGTGGCGCCGGCGATGCTCGCCGCGTCCGCGTTCAACGGCGCGCTGCTGGACAGCACCTACGGCGTCTTCTTCAAGCTGCGCTACGACAAGCTCTACGACCAGATGCTCGCGACGCCGCTGACGACCTCCGACATCGCCCGGGCCGAGATCGTCTGGGGCCAGCTGCGCGGCGGCACCTACTCCGCGGCGTTCCTGCTCGTGATGCTGGCGATGGGGCTCATCGACTCCTGGTGGGCGCTGCTCGCGCTGCCCGCCGCCCTGCTCATCGGCTTCGCGTTCAGCGCGGTCTGCATGGCGCTGACGACCTTCATGAAGAGCTGGCAGGACTTCGACAAGATCACCCTGGTCCAGGTGCCGCTGTTCCTGTTCTCGGCCACGTTCTTCCCGATCACGGCCTTCGACGGCTGGCTGCGCTGGGTCGTGGAGTGCACCCCGCTCTACCGCGGCGTCGTGCTGTGCCGCGAGCTGACCACCGGCGCGCTGTCGTGGTCCTCGGCGGTCTCGGTGGTCTACCTGGTGGTCATGGGGCTCGTCGGGCTGTACGTCGTCCGGCGGCGGCTGGACTCGCTGCTGCTCACCTGAGCATCAGCTGCCACAGCTCGGTGTCGATCCAGCGCTCGTGCTTGAAGCCGACCTCGCGCAGCACCCCGACCGGCTCGAAGCCGCAGCGGCGGTGCAGCGCGCGGCTGGCCGGGTTGGGGAGCGCGACGACGGCCAGCGCGGTGTGGACCCCGTCGGCCCGCAGCCGCGCCAGCAGGTCGTCGTAGAGCGCGCTGCCGACGCCGCGCCCGCGGGCGGTGTCGGCGAGGTGGACCGAGACCTCGCGCGCGTGGCGGTAGGCCGGTCGCGGGCGGTAC
Source organism: Nocardioides marmotae (assembly GCF_013177455.1). NCBI lineage: Bacteria > Bacillati > Actinomycetota > Actinomycetes > Propionibacteriales > Nocardioidaceae > Nocardioides > Nocardioides marmotae. Next base: position 2,675,850 of record NZ_CP053660.1, on the reverse strand, counting down.
GGCGACGCGGCGGCGTACCCGAGCACCTCGCCGTCCTCCTCGGCCACCAGCAGGTGGTCGCCCGGGCCGAGGCCGGCCAGCCGCTGCTCCCAGTACGCCGTGCCCTGCGGCTCCAGGTCGAAGGTCGCGACGCCGGTGCGCACCTGGTGGTCGTAGACCGCGGCGATCGCGGGCAGGTCGGCGGCGACGGCGGGGCGGACCAGGACGGGCGTGGACATGACCCCATCCTGACCGACGGCGCGCGACGCCGGTGGCCGGTGGGAGCCGGGCAGAGGCGATGATGGGGGCATGCGACACACCGAGCTCTGGGCGCGGCTGGAGCGGGCGCTGGGCGCCGGCTACTACGAGGTCTGGGCCGACCAGTTCGTGATGGCCGAGCTCGGGGGCCGCACCGCGCGCGAGGCGCTCGACGCCGGCGTGCCGCCCAAGGAGGTCTGGGCCGCGGTCTGGTCGACCCTGGGCCTGCCCGCCAGCGAGAAGTGAGCCCGAGCGGGTCGCCGGTGCCCTGACCGGGCACAGTGCGGCCATGAGCGCTCGCGCAGACGTGGCCGTCATCGGCGGCACCGGCTTCTACTCCTTCCTCGACGACCCCGAGGAGGTCGTCGTCGAGACGCCGTACGGCGCCCCCTCCTCGCCGCTGGCGGTGGGCACCGTGGCGGGCCGCCGGGTGGCCTTCCTCCCGCGGCACGGCGCGGACCACGCCTACCCGCCGCACGCGATCAACTACCGCGCCAACGCGTGGGCGCTGCGCAGCCTCGGGGTGCGCCAGGTGCTCGCCCCGTGCGCGGTCGGCGGCCTGCGGGAGACCGTCGCGCCCGGCGACGTCGTCGTGCCCGACCAGCTCGTCGACCGCACGCACCGGCGGATCGGCAGCTTCGTGGAGACCGGAGCGGTGCACCTGCCGTTCGCGGACCCGTACTGCCCGCGGCTGCGGCGCGCGGTCGTCGGCGCCGGCGCGGCGATGGACGTCCGCGACGGCGGCACCATGGTGGTGGTCGAGGGGCCGCGGTTCTCCACCCGCGCCGAGTCGCAGCACTACGCCGCGCAGGGCTGGGACCTGATCAACATGACCGGCGCGCCCGAGGCGGCGCTCGCGCGCGAGATGCGCCAGTGCTACTCCGCGATCGCGCTGGTGACCGACATGGACGCCGGCGTCGAGCACGGCGCCGGCGTCGGGCAGGAGGAGGTCTTCGCGCTCTTCCGGGACAACCTCGAGCGGCTCAAGGGGCTGCTCACCGACGTGGTCGCGGCGCTGCCGGACCCCGACGGCTGCGGCTGCAGCACCTGGGCCGACGGTGTCGAGCTGACCCACGAGGTGCCGTGATGCGGGTGCTGCTCACCGGCTCGGCGGGCTTCATCGGCGCCACCGTCGCCCGCCGGCTGGAGGAGCGCGGCGACGAGGTCGTCCGGGTCGACGTGATGCTCGAGAACGCCCACGGCGCCGCGGAGCCGCCTGCGGGCACCCACCACCTCGACGTGCGCGACGCCGCGGCGTGGCCCGACCTGCTGCGCGGCATCGACGTCGTCTGCCACCAGTCCGCGCTCGTCGGGGCCGGCGTGAGGGTCTCCGACCTGCCGCACTACGCCGCGCACAACGACCTCGGCACCGCCGCCCTGCTCGCCGCCATGCACGAGGCCGGCGTCGACCGGCTCGTCCTGGCCTCCTCGATGGTCGTCTACGGCGAGGGCCGCTACGCCTGCGTCGAGCACGGCGTCCAGGTCCCGCCGCCCCGGCGCCGCGAGGCGCTCGACGCCGGCGACTTCGAGAACCACTGCGCCACCTGCGGTCGCCCCCTGTCGTGGGAGACCGTCGAGGAGGACGCGCGGCTGGACCCGCGCAGCGCGTACGCCGCCAGCAAGCTCGCCCAGGAGCACTACGCGGCCGCGTGGGTCCGGCAGGCCGACGCGGCCGCCGTGGCGCTGCGCTACCACAACGTCTACGGGCCCGGCATGCCGCGGGACACGCCGTACTCCGGGGTGGCCGCGATGTTCCGCTCGTCCCTCGAGCGGGGCGAGGCGCCGCAGGTCTTCGAGGACGGCGGCCAGGCCCGCGACTTCGTCCACGTCGACGACGTCGCCCGCGCCAACCTCGCGGCCCTCGACGCGGTCACCGGCGAGGGGACCGGCCGGTTCGCGGCGTACAACGTCTGCTCCGGCGAGCCGGTCACCATCCTCGACGTCGCCCTGTTGGTCGCCGAAGGGACCGGTGAGGCGTCGGGCCGGCGGATCGAGCCCGAGGTGACGGGTGGCTACCGCCTCGGCGACGTGCGCCACGTCGTCGCCTCGCCCGACCGGGCCCGCGCGGAGCTCGGCTTCAGCGCGCAGGTGCGTCCCTGCGACGGGCTGCCGGCGTTCGCGACCGCGCCGCTGCGGGCCTGAGCGGTGTGCAGGGGTCCCCGGTTCACCGGTGACCCCTGCACATATCAGGGGAGATTTGCCCCGGTATGTGCGTGACTTCCCTGAGAAGTCGGCCTCACCAGCTCGTGTAGAGCAGGTGCTGGACGACCAGCGCGAAGACCAGCTGGAGCGCCAGCCCCCACCGGCGCCACCGCTCGGGCAGCAGCGCGGTGGTCAGCAGCAGCCACGGCACGAACGGCAGCCAGATCCGCTCCACCTCGGCCTTGCTCATCCGCGACAGGTCCGCCGCGGCGACCGCCAGCGCCGCCGCGCCCGCGAGCAGGACGACGACCCGCTCGGCGCGCCACGCGGCACGGCCGAGGACCGCGAGCCCGGCGCCCAGGAGCGGGCCGCTGCAGACGATGAGCGCGGCGAGGTTCCCCCACATCCAGTACGACGCCGGGCGGTCGGCCGCGATGCCCTCCCAGTACCGGTCGTGCAGGACCGGGTAGGCCTCCCACCACGCGAACCCGCCCGCCGCGAACCCGAGCACCACCACCAGCGCCGCCGTGCCCGCCACCGGCAGCGGCCACCACGACCGTCCGGCGACCAGGACCGCCACCGCGAGGAACCCGAGCAGGCCCAGCCCGTAGGACAGCATCACGCAGCAGCCCAGCAGGAGCCCGGCGAGCACCGACCACCCGGCGCCGGCGCGCGCGCTGGTCGGCCCGCGGGTCGCCCCCAGCGCCAGGCACAGCAGGCCCGCGGCTGCGACCGCCCCGAAGAGGGCGTCGGCGGAGACCGCCATGAACACCGCGGCGGGGGTGAGCACCAGGAACGGCGCCGCCCGGCGCGCGGCCGCCTCGGCGCCCAGGACCCGCACGGTGGCCAGCACCAGGGGAGCGGTCGCCGCGGCGAGCACCACGACGACCAGCGCCGCGGCCAGGTCGCCGCCGAGCCCGACGCGGACCAGGCCGACGAAGAACAGCAGCGCCAGCGGCGGGTGGCCCGCGACGTGGGTCGGCCAGTTGTCCGGCGCCGCGGACAACGGGATCCGGTCGACGTAGGTGCGCACCAGCTCGCCGACGTCGTCGACCTCCCGGGCGGTCTGGAGGTACTCCACGTCGTTGCCGAGCACGCGGGTCAGCCCGGGCTCGCCGTCGACCAGCGCGAGCGCCAGCATCCACGCCAGCGCGGCGACGTACGCCGCCGCGAGCAGGCGCCGCCACGGCAGCCGGGCGGCCAGCCCGGCGGCGTACCTCCACCCGAGCAGGGCGAGCGCGACCGCGGGCAGCGTGCCGGGGCCGAACAGCTTGGGGTCCCACAGCCCGTGCAGCGGCGGGATCGCGAGGTCCGACATCGAGCGCGGCGCCCGCGGCCAGACCTCCCAGTCCGCGAGCTGCGGGACCGCGAAGGCGACCGCGAGCAACACCACCGCGGCGAGCAGGCCGAGGCCGGCGCGGCGGGTCGCGGTCATGGGCCCGACCCTACGGACGGGTGGGTGCCGCCGGCCGAGCGGCGGGCCGGGTGTGGCCCCGCCGCCTAGGTTTCTGGGCATGCCCGTCTGCGACCTGGTCCTGCCCTGCCGCGACGAAGCCCCCGCCCTGGCGGCGCTGCTGCCCCTGGTCCCGGAGGAGTTCGCGGTCATCGTGGTCGACAACGGGTCGAGCGACGACACCGCCGAGGTGGCCCGTCGGCTGGGGGCGCGGGTCCTGCGGGAGCCGGTCCCGGGGTACGGGGCGGCGGTGCACGCCGGACTCCTCGCAGCGACCCACGACCACGTCGCGTTCATGGACGGGGACGGGTCCTTCGACCCCGCCGAGCTGCTGCCGCTGCTCGAGGACGTCCGCTCGGGCCGCTTCGACATGGCCGTGGGCCGGCGCCGGCCGGTGGAGCGCGGCGTGTGGCCCTGGCACGCCCGCGCCGGCAACGCGGTGATCCTCGCCTGGCTGCGCCGCCGGATCGGCATCGAGGTCCACGACATCGCACCCATCCGGGTCTCCGGCCGCGCCGAACTCCTGTCGTTGGGCGTCGAGGACCGTCGCTTCGGCTACCCCGTGGAGCTGCTGCAGAAGGTGGCGCTCGCGGGCTGGCGGGTGTCCGAACGCGACGTCACCTACCACCCCCGTGCCGAGGGCACCCGGTCGAAGGTGTCCGGCTCGGTCCGCGGCACCGTGCGTGCCGCGCGAGACTTCTGGAAGGTGCTCGAGAGATGACCCGCGTGCTCGTCGTGGCCAAGGCCCCCGTCCCCGGCCGGGTGAAGACCCGGCTGGCGGTGGACATCGGCGACGAGGCCGCCGCGGAGGTCGCCGCCGCCTCGCTCCTCGACACCCTCGCCGCCTGCGCCGACGCCGTCGGCCCCGCCCGCTGCCACCTCGCGGTGGCCGGCGACCTCGACGACGCCGTCCACGGCGAGCGGGTCCGGCGGATGGCCGCGGGGTGGCGGGTCACGCCGCAGGTCGGCGCCGGCTTCGCCGAGCGGCTGGTGCATGCCCACGGCGAGGGCCCCGGCCCGGTCGTCCAGGTCGGCATGGACACCCCGCAGCTGACCCCCGCCCTGCTGCTCGACGTCGTCACCTGCCTGGAGTCCCACCCCGGCGTGCTGGGCCCGGCCGAGGACGGCGGCTGGTGGGTGCTCGGCCTGCGCGACCCCGCGGCCGCCGCCGCGCTGGGACGGGTGGAGATGTCCACCCCGACGACGTACGACGACACGCGGGCGGCGCTGGCGGGCGTCGGCGTTCCGGTGGCGCCGGCCGCGGTGCTGCGCGACGTCGACACGCTGGCCGACGCCGAGGCGGTCGCCGCGCAGGCCCCCGACTCCCGCTTCGCCCACACCTGGCGGGAGGTGCGGCGGTGAGCCCGCCCGACGAGTCGTTCTCCACCGTCTTCTCCCACGCGCTGCGCGGCGAGCCGTGCGCGGTGCTCGGGCTCGGGGACGCGCCCCAGCCGCTGCCGGTGGCGTCCTGGACCGCCGAGGCCGACCAGCACGACCGGGAGATCCTCGGCCACTGCGTGGGGGCGACCCTCGACATCGGGTGCGGGCCGGGCCGGATGGCCGCGGCCCTGGCCGCGATGGGCCACGACGTGCTCGGCATCGACGTCGTCCACGAGGCGGTCGGGCAGACCCGGGACCGCGGGGTGGCGGCGCTGCGCCGCGACGTGCTCGCCGACCGGCTGCCGGGGGAGGGTCGGTGGGGCACCGCCCTGCTGGCCGACGGGAACGTCGGCATCGGCGGCGACCCGCAGGCACTGCTCGCCCGCGCCGCGGGCCTGCTCCTGGACGACGGGCGGGTCGTGGTCGAGGTGGCCGGCCCCGGCGTGCGGCCCACCTCGGGGTGGGCCCGGCTGCAGTGCGACGGCACCCTGAGCCGGCCCTTCCGCTGGGCCGTGCTCGGCCTCGACGACGTCGGGCCGGTCGCCGGCGCCGCCGGCCTGCGGGTGCAGGAGACCGTCGAGCACGGCGGCCGCTGGGTCGCCGTCCTGAGACCCTCGCGCACGTGAGGGCGCCGCGGTCGGAGGACTTCACCTCCCCGCTGCACGGCCCGGCCCTCGCCTCCCGGGTCGGGCCCGCGCTGGGCGTGTGCTTCGCCGTGTGCTTCCTGACCGGGCTGCTCAGCCACTACGCCCAGCAGCCCTCCCAACCGGTGCCGTTCCCGACGAGCCCGGCCTGGGGCTACCGCCTCACCCAGGGCCTGCACGTGGTCACCGGCACCGCCGCCGTGCCGCTGCTGCTGGTCAAGCTGTGGACCGTCTACCCCCGGCTGTTCCAGCGTCCGGCGCGCCTCGACCTGCGCCACCTGGCGCTCACCGCCCTGGAGCGGCTCTCGGTGCTCGTGCTGGTCGCCTCCGCGGTCTTCATGCTGGTGACCGGGCTGGCCAACGCCAGCCAGTGGTACCCGTGGTCGTTCTCCTTCCGCACCACCCACTACGCCGTCGCCTGGGTGGCCATCGGCGCGCTGGTGCTCCACGTCGCGGTCAAGCTCCCCGTCGTCCGCGACGCGCTGCGCCGCCCGCTCGACGACGACCCGCCCGCACGCTCCGCATCCCTGTCGCGTCGCGGCCTGCTGCGCGCGACCTGGCTCGCCGCCGGGGTGGCGGTGCTGGCGACCGCCGGCTCCACCGTCCCGTGGCTGCGGCGGGTCTCGGTGCTGGGCGTCCGCTCGGGCGACGGCCCGCAGGGCCTGCCGATCAACACGTCCGCGGCCGCCGCGGGCGTGACCGGGACGGCGACCGCCCCGGGCTGGGCGCTCACCGTCGTGCACGGCGCCCGCTCGGTCCGCCTCACGCGGGCGGACCTGCTCGCGCTGGAGCAGCGCACCGAGGAGCTCCCGATCGCGTGCGTGGAGGGCTGGAGCGCCTCGGGGACCTGGACCGGGGTGCGGGTGCGCGACCTGCTCGACGAGGTCGGTGCGCCGCGGGGGAGCGACGTCGTGGTCCGCTCCCTGCAGCGGTCCGGGCCCTACCGCACGACCGTGCTGCAGGCCCGGTTCGCCGACGACGACCGCACGCTCGTCGCGCTCGCCCTCGGCGGGGAGCCGCTGGCCCTCGACCACGGCCACCCGGCGCGGCTCATCGCGCCCAACCGGCCCGGCGTGCTCCAGACCAAGTGGCTCGACCGGCTCGAGGTGCTCGCGTGATCGCCCGCCTCCTGCTCGGCGCCCTCGGCCTCGCGCTCGCGTCGTACGGCGCGTGGTTGCTGGTGGGCCGCGAGTCCGACCTCGTCGACGTGGCCACCTGGCTGGTCACCGGGGTGCTCGTGCACGACGCGGTGCTCGTGCCGGTGGTGCTCGTGCTGGGGCTCCTCGCCAGCCGGTGGTTGCCGGGCCCGGCGCGGGCGCCTGCGGCGGTCGGCCTGGTGGTGCTCGGGTCGCTCACCCTGCTCGCCGTGCCGGTGCTCGGCCGCTTCGGTGCGCGAGCGGACAACCCGACGCTGCTCGACCGCGACTACACGACCGGGTGGGCGGTGCTGGCCGGCCTGGTGGTGGCGGCCGTGGTGGTCGCGAGCCTCGTGCGGGGGCGCGCGCGGCACCGGTGAGCCGCCGGTCGGCGTGTCGATGTGGATCGAACACGTGTTCGGGCTAGGTTCTCTCCACAGGCACGGCGCGGGCCGAGGTGGTCCACACGAGCGACACGCTGACCAGGCGTTGTCGGTGGCTCGTCCTAGCGTCGTCGATGTGCCTGCTACCCGACGAGAGACAAGGAAGACCACCATGGCTGGTGACCGCGACAAGGCCCTCGACAGTGCGCTTGCGAACATCGAGAAGCAGTTCGGCAAGGGCTCGGTGATGCGGCTCGGCGACGAGACGCGCGCGCCCCTCGAGGTGATCCCGACCGGGGCGATCGCCCTGGACATCGCCCTCGGCCTCGGCGGTCTGCCGCGCGGCCGGGTGGTCGAGATCTACGGGCCGGAGTCCTCCGGCAAGACGACCGTCGCCCTGCACGCCGTGGCCAGCGCCCAGCGCGACGGCGGCATCGTGGCGTTCATCGACGCCGAGCACGCGCTCGACCCGGACTACGCCAAGAACCTCGGCGTCGACACCGACGCCCTCCTTGTCTCCCAGCCCGACTCCGGTGAGCAGGCGCTGGAGATCGCCGACATGCTGATCCGCTCGGGCGCGCTGTCCCTGATCGTCATCGACTCGGTGGCCGCGCTGGTGCCGCGGGCCGAGATCGAGGGCGAGATGGGCGACAGCCACGTCGGCCTCCAGGCGCGCCTGATGAGCCAGGCGCTGCGCAAGATGACCGGTGCGCTGAACAACTCCAAGACCACCGCGATCTTCATCAACCAGCTGCGCGAGAAGATCGGCGTGATGTTCGGCTCGCCCGAGACCACGACCGGTGGTCGCGCGCTGAAGTTCTACTCCTCGGTCCGCCTCGACGTGCGCCGCATCGAGACCCTCAAGGACGGCACCGACATGGTCGGCAACCGGACCCGGGTCAAGGTCGTGAAGAACAAGGTGGCCCCGCCGTTCAAGCAGGCCGAGTTCGACATCATGTACGGCAAGGGCATCAGCCGCGAGGGTGGCCTGATCGACGTCGGCGTCGAGTCGGGCCTCGTCCGCAAGGCTGGCGCTTGGTACACCTACGAGGGCGACCAGCTCGGCCAGGGCAAGGAGAACGCGCGGAACTTCCTGCGCGACAACCCCGACCTCGCCAACGAGCTGGAGAAGAAGATCCTCGAGAAGCTCGGGGTCGGCCCGACCGTCGATGCCGAGGCCGAGCCGGCCCAGCCGGTCGGCGTGGAGGACTTCTGATCCCGACGGGACCGGTGAGGAGGGCCGATGCCCGACTTCCGTGACGACCGACCGCCGCCGTCGTGGCTCGGTGACGTCGCCGACGGGGTGGACGCGTGGACCCAGCGCGCGGCCACCCCGGCCACTCCCGCGGTCGAGGACGACGCACCGCGCCCGTCCCGGACCGGGGTCGGGAGGGGCGCCGGCAGCCGCTCCGGCGGCCGTTCCGGCGGTCGTTCCGGGGGCCGTCCGGGTGGTCGCTCCGGCAGCCGCCGCGGCCGGTCGACGCCGCCGCCCGAGGACCCGGTCGCAGCCGGGCCCCCGGCCGACCCCGAGGCCGTCGCCCGCAAGATCCTGCTCGACCAGCTGACCGGCCAGGCCCGCTCGCGCAAGCAGCTGGCCGACAAGCTCGAGGCCAAGGACGTCCCGGCGGAGCTCGCCGAACGCCTGCTCGACCGGTTCGAGGAGGTCGGCCTCGTCGACGACGAGGCGTTCGCCCGGGCCTGGATCGCCAGCCGGCAGCCGGGGAAGGGGCTCGCCCGCCGGGCGCTGGCCCAGGAGCTGCGCCGCAAGGGCGTGGCCGACGAGGTCGCCCGCGAGGCGCTCGACGAGATCGATCCCGCCGACGAGGAGGAGGCGGCCCGGGCACTGGTGCGCAAGAAGCTGCGCTCGCTCTCCCGGGTCGACGACGCCACCGCCACCCGGCGGCTGGTCGGGATGCTCGCCCGCAAGGGGTACGGCGGCGGGCTGGCCTTCGCCGTGGTCCGCGAGGAGCTCGCCCAAGCCGGGCGGGACGACGACGTGCTCCCGGAGGACCCGGACCTCGACTGAGCTTCGACGTGCGACCGGCACCCGCCCGTGGAGGCCGGGCAGAATGGCCGCGTGGCAGACGAGCGCGAGCGCGAGGTCCTGACCTATGAGCTGTTCGGCACCGCGGTGCGCGAGCTGGCCCAGCAGGTGGTCGACGACGGGTACGAGCCGGACCTGGTCCTCTCCATCGCCCGCGGCGGCCTCGGCCTCGGGATGGGCCTGGGCTACGCGCTGGACGTGAAGAACCTCTCCGCGATCAACGTGGAGTTCTACACCGGCGTCGACACCCGGCTGGAGATGCCGGTGATGCTCCCACCCACGCCCGAGGCGGTCGACCTGTCCGGGCTCAAGGTGCTCATCGCCGACGACGTCGCCGACACCGGCAAGACCCTCCGGGTCGTCCAGGAGTACTGCGCCGACCACGTGCTCGAGGCCCGGTCGGTGGTGATCTACGAGAAGCCGTGGACCGTGGTCCACCCCGAGTACGTCTGGCGGCGCACCGAGCGCTGGATCGACTTCCCCTGGTCCTCCCAGCCGCCGCTGGTCACGCGCAGCCGCGGCCTGGCGCACTGAGCCCCCGGCCATCGACGGGCCAGATCATCGACGGGCCAGATCATCGACGGGCCAGACGACCGACGGGCCAGGCGGGCCGGCCCGGGAGCCGGTCGCCTGACCCGTCGGTCAGTGCTTGTCAGGGCTAGGTCGGTGCTGGCCCAGCGCTGGATCAGTAGCGGTACGTCGTGCCCTTGATCTTGGTGGCGGCGAAGCCCTTGCTCCCCTTGAACGTGATCCGCCAATGGAACTTCGCGCCGCTGCGCTTGGGGGCGGGCAGGGTCACGCGGAAGCGGCCCTTGGCGTTCGTGGCGGCGGTGCGGAACTTCTTCCACTTCTTGCCGACCTTCTTGTCCACGACGATCTTGATCTTGGCCTTCGGGCTGACCTTGCCCTCGAAGCCGGTCTTGCGGCCGCTGATGCCGGCGATCTCGACGTTGCGCTGCGCCTTGACCGAGCCCTGCGCCGTCGACGGGGCGTAGGTCCCGTTGCCGCCGTAGGTCACGCGGTACGTCGCGGTGCCGACGACCTTGATGGTGTCGTAGAGGTAGGCCGTGTCGGACTGGGCGATGGTCTTCCACCCGCTCTGACCCTTGACCTGGCGCTGGACGGTGATGCCGCCGTCGTAGACCTGCTGGCCGTTGGCGTCGACCACGTTGATCGACAGCGAGATCGAGTCGCGCTTGTAGACCGCGGCGCCGGGGATGCTCGTGTACTTGTTGACCGTCAGCCACGAGCGGCCCTCGGAGCCGCTGACGATCTGGGTGGCGGTCGCGGCGGCGGCGGGGCCGGCGGTGGCGACCACGGCGGCGGCGGGGGCGATCAGGCCGGTCGTGAGAACGGCGGCCAGGAGGCGTCGTACGCGCAAGGAGGTGGTCCTGTTCTGTGTCTTCTGTTCAGTGGGGGCAGCGTCCCGAGCCGCGCGACACTTCTACCGCCCGCCCTTCCCCCTCAAACCCCAGGGGTCCCTCCTCGTCCCAGCAGCCCCGAGGTGGTCTAGGCTGCGCCGGTGCTGCCCGTGGTCCCCGTGACGCGCTACGTCACGCCGCTGCGTGAGGGCGGCAGCCTGCCGGGGATCGTCGAGGCCGAGGACCTCGGCACCTACGTCATCAAGTTCCGCGGCGCCGGCCAGGGCGTCCGCGTGCTGGTGGCCGAGGTCGTCGTCGCCGAGATCGCCCGCCGGATCGGGCTGCGCACCCCGCGGCTGGTCGTGCTCGACCTCGACGCCGAGATCGCCCGCTACGAGGCCGACGAGGAGGTCCAGGACCTGCTCGTGGCCAGCGTCGGCCACAACCTCGGCGTGGACTTCCTGCCCGGCTCGTTCGGCTTCGACGGCGAGGTCGGCGGGGCCGGCGCCGACGTCGCGGCCAAGGTGCTGTGGCTCGACGCCTTCTGCGCGAACGTCGACCGCAGCTGGCGCAACCCCAACCTGCTCCTCTGGCACGGCGAGCTGTGGGTGATCGACCACGGGGCGTCGCTGTACTTCCACCACGGCTGGCCCGGCGGCGCGCTGGAGAAGGACGGTGCCGCCGAGCGGTTCGCCGCCCAGCCCTGGCGGATGGACGACCACGTCCTCGCCGCGCACGCAGACGGCCTGCCCGCGGCCGACGCCGAGATCCGCGGGCTGTTCGGCCCCGCCGACCTGCCCGAGGTGCTCGCGCTCGTCCCCGACGAGTGGCTGGAGCCGGTGCCGGGCGCGCAGTCGCCCGCGGAGGTGCGAGCGGCGTACGTCGCGTTCCTGACCGCCCGGCTCACGACCCGCGCCTGGCTCCCCGGCGTGGGGGAGGCGGCCCGATGAACCGGCTGGCCTACCAGTACGTCGTGCTGCGCTGCGTCCCGCGCGTGGACCGCGAGGAGTTCCTCAACGTCGGGGTCGTCGTCTACTGCCAGGCCGCCGACTACCTCCAGGTCGCCTGGCAGGTCGCCGACGACCGGCTGCGGGCGCTCCACCCGGCGCTCGACGTCGACCAGGTGCGCGACGCCCTCGGCTTCATCGAGGGGGTCTGCGCGGGCGACGGGCGTGGTGGCGCCGCCGCCGGCCACCCCGTCGGGCAGCGCTTCGGCTTCCTCAAGGCGCCCAAGAGCACCGTGATCCAGCCGGGCCCGGTGCACGGCGGCGTCACGACCGATCCCGCCGCCCAGCTCCAGCACCTGCTCGGCTGCCTCGTCGGCTGACCGGCGCTGACCGGCGCGGCCCGGCACCCCGGCCGGCGTCAGGCGGTCAGGCCGTCAGTCGCGCCCAGGCGTCGTCGAGCTCGGCGAGGTAGGGCCGGTGGTCCAGGCCCTGGGCGAGCAGCCAGTCGTCGTCGGCGAAGGTGCCGGCGTACCGCTCGGACCGGTCGCACATGAGCGTCACGACGCTGCCGCGACCCTGCTCGGCGCGGACTTCGAGGGCGAGCTGGATCGCGCCGTAGAGGTTGGTGCCCGTCGAGGGGCCCGCCCGCATGCCGAAGCGGTCGGCGAGGAAGTGCATGCCGGCGGCGGAGGCGGCGTCCGGGACGCCGAGCATCCGGTCGACGACGCCGGGCACGAACGACGGCTCCACCCGCGGGCGCCCGATGCCCTCGACCCGCGAGCCCGTCGCCTCGACGCTCCCCGCCGGGTCCCCGGCGTACGACGGCAGGAACGCCGACCCCTCCGGGTCGACCACCGCGACCCGCGTCGGCAGCCCGCGGTAGCGCACGTAGCGACCGATCGTCGCGCTGGTGCCGCCGGTGCCGGCCCCCACGACGATCCAGTCCGGGACGGGCCGCTCCTCGCGGGTGAGCTGGGAGAAGATCGACTCCGCGATGTTGTTGTTGCCCCGCCAGTCGGTGGCCCGCTCGGCGTTGGTGAACTGGTCGAGGTAGTGCCCGTCGCACTCCTCGGCGAGCCGCTGCGCGACGGCGTACACCTCGCCGGCGTCCTCGACCAGCTCGCAGCGGCCGCCCTCGCGCTCGATGAGCGCGATCTTGCCGGGGCTGGTGGAGCGGGTCATCACCGCGACGAAGGGCAGGCCGAGCAGGCGGGCGAAGTAGGCCTCGCTGATCGCGGTCGACCCGCTGGAGGCATCGACCAGCGTGGTGTGCGGGCCGATGTCGCCGTTGCAGATGCCGTAGAGGACCAGCGACCGGGCGAGCCGGTGCTTGAGGCTGCCGGTCGGGTGGGTCGACTCGTCCTTGAGGTAGATCCCGACCGGCGCGTCCGCGGGGGCGGGCAGGCGAAGGAGGTGGGTGTCGGCGCTGCGGTGCGCGTCGGAATCGAGCCGACCGACCGCCCAGCTGACCCACTCCCGCACCGAGGTGTCGCACCGGGCGACGTCGCGCAGGCCCGGCAGGCCACCCCCGGTGCTCGGGGCGGGCGTGGGTGCGGTGCCGGCGTCCATGCCTCCGAGGGTAGGGCCGGCACCGCACCGACCACTCAGACGGGCACGAGCTCCACGGCGCCGACGGCGTAGCGGGCCAGGACCGTGCGGGCCACCTCGGGGTGGGCACCGAGCGGCTCGGAGACCGCGATCGCGCCGGCCTCCAGCGCCAGCTCCGCGACCCGGTCGGGCAGGAAGCCCGGCGCGAGGAAGAGCGAGGCGACCGCGATGTGGCGCCGGCCCTCGGCGCGGAACGCGCGGACCGCCTCGCCGGCGGCCGGGGGAGCGGTGGAGGCGAACGCGGCGGTCACCGGCAGCTTGTGGTGGGCGCCCCACAGCCGCGCGAGCCGCGCGACGGACTGGTTGGCCAGCGCGTCGGAGGTGCCGGCGGCGGCCAGCACGAGCGCGTCGAGCTCGCGGACCCGCGCCGTGCGCAGCGCCTCGCGCATCCGCATGTCGAGGACCTCGAGGAAGCGCGGCTCGAGGCCGAGCACCTCGGTGGCGCGGACCTTCAGGCCCGGGTGCCGCTCGGTGGCCTCCGCGATCGCACGGGGGACGTCGACGGTGGCGTGGTAGGCCTCGGTCAGCAGCAGCGGCACCACGACGATCTCGTCGTGGCCGGCCCGCACGAGCTTGTCGACGACCTTGCCGAAGGCGGGCTTGGACAGCTCGAGGAACGCCGCCTCGATGCGGAGGTCGGGGCGCATGGCGCGGACCTCGGCGACGAGGGCGTTGATCGTGGCGGCGGAGCGCGGGTCACGGCTGCCGTGAGCGAGCGCGACCAGGGCGGGAGCGGTCATGACGACGGCCTCCTTCGAGACGGTGCGGCGACGATGGTGCGACCGACCACGCTGTCGGGTGTCCGGGGACGGACGGGGGTGGTGCTGGGGAGAGTCACGGGCGCGCGCATCAGGTGTGGATCCCGCACTCGGTCTTGTTGGTGCCGGCCCAGCGGCCGCTGCGCGGGTCGTCGCCGGGGGCGACGCGGCGCGTGCAGGGCGCGCAGCCGATGGAGGGGTAGCCGTCGTAGACGAGCGGGTTGACCAGCACGCCGTTCTCGGCGATGTAGCGCTCCATCTGCTCATCGCTCCAGCGCGCCAGCGGCGAGACCTTGACCTTGCCCTTCTTGGCGTCCCAGCCGATGACCGGCGCGATGACCCGGTTGTGGGTCTCGGCGCGGCGCAGGCCGGTGGCCCAGGCGTCGTATCCCGACAGCGCGTCGGCGAGTGGCTCGACCTTGCGCAGCCGGCAGCACAGGTCGGGGTCGGTCTTGTAGAGGTCCTTGCCGTGCGTGGCGTCCTGCTCGGCCACGCTCTGCACGGGCGTGATCGTCAGCAGGTTGACGTCGACGGTCGCCGCGACCGCGTCGCGGGTGCCGATGGTCTCCACGAAGTGGTAGCCGGTGTCGAGGAAGACCACGTCGATGCCGGGCACGACCGTCGAGGCGAGGTGCGCGAGCGCGGCGTCGCCCATCGAGGAGGTGATGCAGAAGCGCTCCCCGAAGGTCGCGGCGGCCCACTCGATGATGACCTCCGCGGGCGCCAGCTCGAGCTCGGCACCCCAGTGGGAGACCAGCTCGCGCAGCTCCTCGGGGGTGCGGCCCGCGGTCTGGATGCCGCGGGAGTTCCGCGCGGTGGTGGTCGTGAGGCTCACGAGACCACCCCCGGGCTGCCGGGGCGGATCATGCCGAGCATCTTCAGGGAGAAGGCGCGCAGGCAGCCCCGGCACTCCCAGGTGCCGTGCGGGCTGGTGACCTCACCGGACTCCGAGACGACCTCGTGCGGGCGCAGGTCCTCCTCGCCGCAGAACGGGCAGTGGTACGGCGATCCTGCGCGCCCGCTCATGACGCGCTCGCCGCCAGCTGCCGCTCGCCGCGCAGCAGCTCCTCGTCGGCCCGGTGCACCCAGGCGGAGAAGGTCTCCGCCTCGGTGCGGTCGACCAGGTAGTTGGTGACGACCGTGGTGATGTAGTCGTCGAGGCCGGCGCTGGTGACCTTGTGCGCGCGGAGCTTGCGGCCGAAGTTCGCCTCGAGCCCGGTCGCGCCGCCCAGGTGGACCTGGAAGCCCTCGACCTGCTCGCCCTCGTGCATCACCAGCTGGCCCTTGAGCCCGATGTCGCCGACCTGGGTGCGGGCGCAGGCGTTGGGGCAGCCGTTGACGTTGACGGTGATCGGGGTGTCGAGCTCGGGGAAGCGCTGCTCGAGGGAGTCGACCAGGCGCCGGGCGCGCTCCTTGGTGTCGACGATGGCGAGCTTGCAGAACTCGATGCCGGTGCAGGCCATCGTGTTGCGCCGCCAGTTCGAGGGGCGAGCGGAGAGGCCGATGACGTCGAGCGCCTCGACGACCTGCTCGACCACGGCCGGCTCGACGCCGATGAGCACGATCTTCTGGTACGGCGTCAGGCGGGCGCCCGCGATCCCGTGGGCGTCCATCAGCTCGGCCAGCTGCACCAGCATCGTGCCGGAGACCCGGCCGGCGGTCGGCGCGACGCCGACGTACGACTTGCCGTCCTTCTGCTCGTGCACGCCGATGTGGTCGCGGTGGCCGACCGGCGAGACGGGCGAGGGGGTGGAGACGAGCTCGCGGCCGAGGTACTCGGTCTCGAGGACCTCGCGGAACTTCTCCACGCCCCAGTCGGCGACGAGGAACTTCAGCCGCGCCCGCGAGCGGAGCCGGCGGTAGCCGTAGTCGCGGAAGATCGAGGCCACGCCCTCCCAGACGTCGGGGACCTCGTCGAGCGGGATCCACACGCCGAGCTTCTGGGCGAGCATCGGGTTGGTCGACAGGCCGCCGCCGACCCACAGGTCGAAGCCCGGGCCGTGCTCGGGGTGGACGGTGCCGACGAAGGAGATGTCGTTGGTCTCCGGGGAGACGTCGTGCGAGGGGTGGCCGGTGACCGCGGTCTTGAACTTGCGCGGCAGGTTGGAGAAGTCGGGGTTGCCGATGAAGCGGCGGTAGATCTCCTCCAGCGCCGGCGAGCCGTCGATGATCTCGTCGGTGGCGACGCCGGCGACCGGCGAGCCGAGGAAGGGCCGGGGCGAGTCGCCGCAGGCCTCGAGCGAGCTGAGGCCGGCCTCGTCGAGGCGCTCCCAGATCGTCGGGACGTCCTCGATGCGGATCCAGTGGTACTGGATGTTGGCGCGGTCGGTGACGTCGGCGGTGTCGCGGGCGAAGTCCTGCCCGATCGTGCCCAGCGCGCGGACGGCGGCGGGGGAGAGCAGCCGGCCGTCGGAGCGGACCCGCAGCATGAAGTAGCGGTCGTCGAGCTCCTCCTCCGGCACGGTGGCGGTCTTGCCGCCGTCGAAGCCCGGGGCGCGCTGGGTGTAGAGGCCCATCCAGCGGAAGCGGCCGCGCAGGTCGGCGGGGTCGATGGAGTCGAAGCCGCGCTTGGAGTAGATGCTCAGGATCCGGCCGCGGACGTTGAGCGGGTTGTCGTCCTTCTTGGACTGCTCGTTCTTGTTGAGCGGCTCCCGGTAGCCCAGGGCCCACTGGCCCTCACCGCGCTTGGGGCGGGGCTTGGGGGCAGGGCGGGTCGGGGTCTCGGTCACGGGGGTGTCCTTCGCGCTGGGGTGCGGCGCGGCCCGGCGGGGGCGGCGCGGCGGGAGGTCGAGTGGCTCGGGGTCGTCAGCGCTGGCGACACATCATGCTGCGGGTGCGCCCGAAGTCCACGTGGCGACGGACCACGAGGTAGGCGTGGGTAGCAGCGGAGACCATGTCAAGGAGTCTCAGTCCCCGGACGGCCGTCCCACAAGGCGAGTTCTCATGATGTGAGACGCGTGTCCGCGATCTGGGACGGCCGTCCCGGGGTGGTGGGCCGGACCGGTGCGGGTGCGTCCTAGGTCACACCCGCGGTGCACCAGCCTCGAGGCGGCACCCGCCGTCGGACCTCACTAGGGTGGGGGCCATGAGCGACGACCTCTCCCGCCTCACCAGCAGCGCGTACTCGCAGGCCCTCGAGGTCATCGCCGCGGTGGAGCCGCGCATCGCGGAGGCCACCCGGCAGGAGCTGGCCGACCAGCGCGCCTCGCTGAAGCTGATCGCCAGCGAGAACTACGCCTCGCCGGCCGTGCTGATGACGATGGGCACCTGGTTCAGCGACAAGTACGCCGAGGGCACCGTCGGCCACCGCTTCTACGCCGGCTGCCAGAACGTCGACACCGTCGAGTCGCTGGCCGCCGAGCACGCCCGCGAGCTGTTCGGCGCCGAGTACGCCTACGTCCAGCCGCACTCGGGCATCGACGCCAACCTGGTGGCGTTCTGGTCGATCCTCGCCCACCGGGTCGAGTCGCCGGCGCTGGAGCGGATCGGCGCGAAGAACGTCAACGAGCTGACCGAGGCCGACTGGGAGTCGCTGCGCAAGGAGCTGGGCAACCAGCGCCTGCTCGGCATGTCGCTGGACGCCGGCGGCCACCTGACCCACGGCTTCCGTCCCAACATCAGCGGCAAGATGTTCCACCAGCAGCAGTACGGCACCGACCCGGTCACCGGGCTGCTCGACTACGACGCGGTCGCCGCGAAGGCCCGCGAGTTCAAGCCGCTCGTGCTGGTCGCCGGCTACTCGGCGTACCCCCGCCGGGTGGACTTCGCCAAGATGCGCGAGATCGCCGACGAGGTCGGCGCCACGCTCATGGTCGACATGGCCCACTTCGCCGGCCTCGTCGCGGGCAAGGTGTTCACGGGCGACGAGGACCCGGTCCCGCACGCCCACGTCGTCACCACGACCACCCACAAGTCGCTGCGCGGCCCGCGCGGCGGCATGGTGCTGGCGACCGAGGAGTACGCCCCGAGCGTCGACCGCGGCTGCCCGATGGTGCTCGGCGGCCCGCTCTCGCACGTGATGGCCGCCAAGGCCGTCGCGCTGGCCGAGGCGCGGCAGGACTCCTTCCGGACCTACGCCCAGAAGGTCGCCGACAACGCCCAGTCGCTCGCCCAGGGCTTCCTGTCCCGCGGGGCGAACCTGGTCACCGGCGGCACCGACAACCACCTCGTCCTGCTCGACGTCTCCTCCTTCGGCCTCACCGGCCGCCAGGCGGAGTCGGCGCTGCTCGACGCCGGCGTGGTCACCAACCGCAACTCGGTGCCGAACGACCCGAACGGCGCCTGGTACACCTCCGGGGTCCGCCTCGGCACGCCCGCGCTGACCACCCGCGGCTTCGGCCACGACGAGTTCGACCGCGTCGCCGAGCTCATCGTCGACGTGCTCGCCAACACCCAGCCGGGGACCACCAAGGCCGGTGGCCCGTCGAAGGCCTCCTACGTCCTCGGCGACGGCGTGGCCGACAAGGTGAAGTCGGCCTCGGCCGAGATGCTCGACAAGCACCCGCTCTACCCGGGGCTCGAGCTGTCCTGACCGGCGACCGGCGACCGGCGGACGTACCGAAGTCCACTCGGCGGCCGTGCTCAGGCGGCGGGGCAGGCGCGACAGGCCACTTCGGTACGTCGGGCGGTCACGGCCGCGAGCACGGCCCTGACGTAAGCGGCGTCGTGCATGACGTCCTCCCAGGCGAACCGGAGGACGATCCACCCGTCGGCGACGAGCAGGTTGTAACGGCGGGCGTCCCTCCGCAGGGCGCCGCGGCTCCCGTGCCACTCGAAGGAGTCGGCCTCCAGGACGATGCGCAGCCGGAGGTCGACGAGGTCGGGGCGCGCCCAGGGGGTGACCGAGGTGATCAGCCGCTGCGGCTCGACCTCCAGGCCCGGGACGTCGAGGGCGATGGCGCGCAGCACCGACTCGAACGGGTTGGCAGCCTCGGCCCTCGCTGCTGCTGCGACCGTACGCACCCTGGCGGCGCCCGCACCCCGGGCGAGCCGGGCGGCACGGCGCAGGGCCGCCACGTCACCGGCCCGGGCGGCCGAGTCGGCGATGGCAAGCGCCTCGTCGAACGGCAGCGCGCGCAGGCACTGGACCAGGGTGACGTCCTTGCTCGTGACGATGCCATCGACCAGGTCGTCGGGCCCGTGGGCGGCGCGGTGCACGTCGGCGAGGGCGCGCTGGGCGGGGGTGACCCGTCGGTTCCGAGGCACGGCGACGTGCGGCCTCCCGGGCACGGTCTTCACGGCCCACCCGTGGTGCAGCGCGGCACTCGTCAGGCACAGCACCCCGCTCAGACCGTGCGCGGTGGCGATCGCAGCGTCGGCGGAGGCGAGCGCGTAGCGGTCACGCGCCGTGCGGATGACGTCCCCCGAGGCGAGCGCCTGCTCGAGGTCGGACCGGCGTGCGACGGCCAGGAGCTGGGCGCGCGTCGCGACGCCGCCGAGCATCCTCAGCAGCTCGGTCAGCGGCTCGGTGGACACCCTGACAGCGTGCCGTGGAACGTCCGAGGTCGTCGGTCGTCTTCCACAGGCCTCCGGGCGCCGGCCGCTACACCAGGCCGACGGCGGCCGCCATCACGGGGATGACGAGCACGATGAGGGCCGCACCGAGGATGTCGAAGGACACCCCGGTGCGGATCATCGTCGTGATCGGGACGGCGCCCGAGCCGTAGACGATGGCGTTCTGCGGCGTCGAGACCGGCAGCATGAAGCCGAAGGACGCCGCGAACGTCGCCGCCAGGGCCGGCACGAGCGGGTTGATGTCGGCCGCCATCGCGATCGGGATGATGATCGGCACCACGACCGCGGCCGACGCGGTGTTGCTGGTGGTCTCCGAGACGAGGATCGCCAGGACCACCGCGAAGACGGTGATGAGCAGGACGCTGGAGAGCCCGAGCAGGTCCGAGGCGCCGGTGCCGAGCGTCTTGGCGAGCCCGGTGGACTCCAGCAGGCTGCCGAAGATGATGCCGGTGCCGAAGAGCACCACCGTGCCCCAGTCGATCTTGGCGGCGTCGCTCCAGCGCAGGGTGAACTCGCGGTCCTCCCACTTGGTGGGGAGCAGGAACAGCAGCGAGGCGCCGAGGATCGCCACGATGCCCTCGTCGAGGCGACCACTGACCGTCTCGTAGGTGCTCGACTCGGTGCCGGCGACCAGCGCCACGATGCCGGGCACGATCCAGAGGGTGACGGTGACGGCGAAGGCGATGAGCGTGTTCCGCTCGGCCACCGAGAAGCGCCCCAGCGCCGCCTTCTCCTCGCGGACGTAGTCGGCCACGCCCTCGAGCCGGCGGGTCTCGGGCCGGTTGAGCAGCAGGATCACCACCGCGAGCGCCACGAACATCAGCGAGCAGATGGGCAGCGCCATCAGCACCCAGTCGAGGAACGAGATCCGCTCCCCGGTGGCCTCCTCGATCAGGCCGCGCCCGATGAGGTTGGGCGGCGAGCCGACCGGCGTGAGCAGGCCGCCGACGCTGGCGCCGTACGCCAGCATGAGCATGAGCGCGGCGCCGACCCGCAGCCGCAGCGGGTCGAAGTCCTCCGCGACCTCCCCGCGCGACTGGAGCAGCTTGGCGATGACCGCGAGGATGCCGACCGCGGTCGGCAGCAGCATGGCGACCGTCGCGGTGTTGGAGACGAAGGCCGAGAGCAGGCAGGTGATCGCCCCGAAGGCGACGACGACCCGCACGGTCGAGGTGCCGACCCCGGGGAGGTTGAGCACGAACATCGCGAACCGCCGGGCCACGCCGTGCTTGAGCATCGCCTGGGCCAGGATGAAGGCGCCGATGAAGGTGAAGACCGTCGAGGAGCCGAACGGCACGAGCGCCTCGTCGGCGCTGGCCACGCCGAGCAGGACGATCGCCGCGATGCCGATGAACCCGCCGACCGGGATCGGCACCGGCTCGGTGACCCACAGGACGATCACGCCCAGCAGCACCGCGGCGAGCGTGTGCTGCTGGTTCTCCAGACCGGTCGGCAGCAGCAGGAAGACGATCGTGACGAGCGGTGCGAGGACCAGGCCGGTCGTGCGCCGGGCCTTCTCGAAGCGCTCCTCGCGCGGGGAGAGGTGCTGCTCGCCCAGGCTGCGGTACGTCGCGTTGTCCAGGAAGGCCCGGTCGACGTCGGTGCGGCCCGTGTCCCCGCCGGTCCGTTGCTGCTCTGCGGTCATCGCGCACCTCCGGGCGGGCGGCCCCCGGATGTGGCCGCGGTCACACGGGTGATACCCGGTGCCGGCCTGCGGCTAACCCGGTCCGGCCTCAGATGACCGGCGTGGTCCGCTCGACGATCGCGCGGAGGTCGCCGCCGGCGAGGGCGCCGTACGTGCCGTCGTAGGAGGAGCCGAGGCGGGAGGCGCAGAAGACGTCGGCCACCTCGGGCGGCCCGAACCGCACGAGGAGGGAGCCCTGGAGCACCGCGGCCATCCGGCCGGCGAGGCGGCGGGCGCCGACCTCGAGCAGGGCGGGGTCGCCCAGCAGGGAGCCGAGCAGGGCCAGCACGTCGTCGATCGCCCGGTCCAGGCGTACGTCGCCACCCCGGGCGCGCCCGACCTCGGTGATCCAGGCGTCGAGCGCCTCCGGCTCGCGGGCCAGCGCGCGGAGCACGTCGAGGGCGTTGACGTTGCCCGAGCCCTCCCAGACCGAGTTGAGCGGTGCCTCGCGGTAGAGCAGCGGCATCACCGACTCCTCGACGTACCCGTTGCCACCCAGGCACTCCAGCGCCTCGCCCACCATCGCCGGGGTGCGCTTGCAGACCCAGAACTTCGCCAGCGGCAGCGCGATCCGGCGCAGCGCCGCCTCGTGCGGGTCGTGGAGGTGGTCGACGGCGGAAGCCAGGCGCAGGGCCAGCGCGGTCGCGGCCTCGGTCTCCACGGCGAGGTCGGCGAGCACGTTCTGCATGAGCGGCTTGGCGGCGAGGGTCGAGCCGAAGGCCGAGCGGTGCGCGGCGTGCCAGGAGGCCTCGGAGACCGCGCGCCGCATCAGCCCGGTCGAGCCGAGCACGCAGTCGAGCCGGGTGGCCGCGACCATCTCGATGATCGTGCGCACGCCGCGGCCCTCGTCGCCGAGGCGGAGCGCCACGGTGCCGTCCAGCTCCAGCTCCGAGGAGGCGTTGGACCGGTTGCCGAGCTTGTCCTTGAGCCGCACCACGTCGAGCTGGTTGCGGGTGCCGTCGGGCAGCACGCGCGGCACCACGAAGCAGGTCACCCCGCCCTCGGCCTGGGCCAGCACGAGGAAGACGTCGTTCATCGGCGCGGAGGTGAACCACTTGTGCCCGTGCAGGGTGTAGGTGCCCTCGATCGAGGTGGGCCGCGCCCGGGTGATGTTGGCGCGGACGTCCGAGCCGCCCTGCTTCTCGGTCATCCCCATGCCGGCGAGCGCGCCGCGCTTGTCCGCGGGCCGGCGCACGCCCGGGTCGTAGATCGTGGAGGCGAGCAGCGGCGTCCACTCCTTCGCGATCGCCTCGTCCGCGCGGAGCGCCGGCACGGCGGCGTACGTCATCGAGATCGGGCAGCCGTGGCCGGGCTCGGTGTGCGACCACGCCATGAACCCGGCGGCCCGGCGCACGTGCGCGTGCGCGGCGCCGGCCTCCTGCTGCACCCAGGGGGCCGCGCCGAGGCCGTGGCCGACCGCGCGCTCCATCAGCCAGTGCCACGAGGGGTGGAAGACGACCTCGTCGATCCGGTTGCCGTACCGGTCGTACGGCGTCAGCCGCGGGTGGTGCTCGTTGGCGAGCTGGCCGTGCTCGCGGGCCTCGGCCGAGCCGGCCTGCGCGCCCAGCTCGACCAGGTCGTCGAGGACCTCCGGCGACCCGTGGCGGAGGACCGCCTCGGCCAGGGCCCGGTCGGCCGTGACCACGTTGTGACCGACCAGCGGCGGCGCCTGGTTGGTGGTGACCCGGATCTCGGTGCGCATGCGGATACCGTAGGACCATGGACCCGGCGACCGGGCCCCGGACGGCGGGGCGGCGGGAGGGCCGGGACGGCCTCGCCGTACGGCTCGAGCGGGCTCGGCACATCGTGTGGCGCCTCGTCGTCACGACCTTCGGCTCGTGCATGCGCTACCGGGTGACCGGCCTGGCCGCCGAGGGCGCGTTCTTCGCCGTGCTGTCGGTGCCGCCGCTGATCTTCGCGCTGGCCGGAGCGATCGGGTACGTCACCGACCGGTTCAACCCCGCTCAGGTCGAGGACGTGCGGCAGGCGGTGATCGACCTGTCCTCGCGGATGCTCACCGACCGCGCCGTCGACGGGGTGATCGTGCCGACGATGAACGACGTGCTGCGTGGCGGCCGCTTCGACGTCATCTCGCTGGGCTTCGTGCTCGCCCTGTGGTCGGGCTCGCGCGCGCTCAACGTCTTCGTCGACACCATCACGATCATGCACGGGCTCGGCGGGCACCGCGGGATCATCAAGACTCGCGCGCTGTCGTTCGTGCTCTACGTGCTGGCGCTGGTGACCGGCGTGTTCTCGATCCCGCTGATGGTCGCCGGCCCCTCGCTGGTGCGCGACGCGCTGCCGGACTCCCTGGACTTCCTGCTGGGCTTCTACTGGCCGGTGGTCTCCATCGTGTGCATCTGCTTCCTGGCCACGCTCTACCACGTCTCGGTGCCGGTGCGGACGAACTGGAGCTTCAACCTGCCCGGCGCGACGTTCTCCCTCGTCGCGTGGATCCTCGGCTCCTACGTGCTGCGCTGGGTGCTGACGGTGACCGCCGCCGACTCCAAGTCCATCTACGGCCCCCTGGCCGCGCCGATCGCGGTGCTGCTGTGGCTCTACATCGTCGCGATCGCCGTGCTCATCGGCGCGGCGGTCAACGCGGCGTTCGACACCGTCTTCCCGCAGAAGGCCACGACGCGGGCCCGGCTCGAGCTGGTCGCCCGGCTGCGCAACCTCAGCGGCCGGGACAGGTAGGTTCCACGCGTGCCGAGCGACATGGACCCGCGGTCCGGGCAGCCCCTCCCCGACCAGGGCCGGGGCCTGGTCGCGCTGCCGGAGCAGATCCGCTCGCCGTGGTGGGAGCTCGGTCGCCGGCTCCTCCTCGCCTCGGCGATCCTCGTGGGCACCGTGCTGCTGGTCTACTTCGATCGCAAGGGCTACCGCGACGGCAACGACCCGACCAACACCATCAGCCTGGTCGACGCGATCTACTACACGACCGTCACGCTGTCGACGACCGGGTACGGCGACATCGCCCCGGTCACCGACGGGGCCCGGCTGGTCAACGCCTTCGTCATCACCCCCGCCCGCATCGCGTTCCTGGTGCTGCTGATCGGCACCACCCTGGAGGTCCTCGCCTCGCAGGGGCGCGAGATGTTCCGCGTCGCTCGTTGGAGGAAGCACATGGGTCACCACGTCGTCGTCGTCGGCTACGGCACCAAGGGCCGCAGCGCCGTCGACACCCTGGTCAACAACGGGCTCCGGCGCGAGGGCATCGTGGTCGTCGACCCGAGCCCGGTCGCCCTGCAGGACGCGCACGCCGACGGCCTGGCGGTCGTCACCGGCGACGCCACCCGCCGCGACGTGCTGCGCCGGGCCGGGGCGGGGGAGGCCGACCAGGTCATCATCACCACCGACAGCGACGCCTCGAACGTGCTGGCGACGCTGACCGTGCGGCAGCTCAACCCCGACTGCTGGATCGTCGCCGCGGTGCGCGAGCAGGAGAACGCCCCGCTGATGAAGCAGTCGGGCGCCAACTCCGTCATCACCTCCTCCGATGCGGTCGGCCGGCTGCTCGGCCTCTCCTCCCTCTCACCCGCCCTCGGGTCGGTGATGGAGGACCTGCTCACCTACGGCGAGGGCCTCGAGGTCGCCGAGCGCGACCTGCTGGTCACCGAGGTCGGCAAGCAGCCGCAGTCGCTGCCCGACCAGGTGATGGCGGTCGTGCGCGACGAGAAGGTCTACCGGTACTTCGACCCGGTCGTCACCCTGCTCGCCCGCGGTGACCGGCTCATCGTGGTCCGCCCGGCCAAGGAGCTGCCCTGGGCGCCCCGCCCCGGCACCCACCACGAAGAGGTCGCCACGCAGGAGGACTGAGCGGCCCCTCGACCGGCCTCGGGACCGCCCGCACCGGCTCGAACATGTGTTCGAGCCTGGCCTATCATCGGACCATGTCCGCTCCGTCGCGCCACTGCTGGGTCGCCGACGGCTCGGGCGGCGGCGCCCGTCGGCCCGGCCTGCTCGTCGAGTGGCGGCAGACGCCCTCGGGCTGGGAGGGCCGGGTGGTCTACGGCGCGCTGCTGCGGCCCGGCGTCTGGGGCCTGGTCGAGGAGTGGCTGCCCGCCGCGCAGCTCACGCCGCTGTGACCGGTCGCCTCAGGCCCCCCGGGTGGGCCGGGCCCATGGCCCGTCCGGGCCATGGGGGAGGGGCCGGACACCCGTGGGCGGGCGGCCCGCGACGGCGCCACGATGGTCGGGCTGCCCCGGAGGCATGGGGAGGGCGGGGCCGCGGGTCCCGGGACGCCATCGTCACGTGAATGGCGTCCCGGGAGACCTGCGACGGTCCAGACCAGCGGTGCCCCTGCGGCGTACGGCGCGGCCGACGCCGTACCTCTCCGCGAGGCTCCTCGTTGGGGCGGGCAGCAGGCCGTGCGCGATGGGGGGCGGACGGCACGCGAGCTCCGAGCGGCACCGCCGCAGCAGGACCCGGACCCTCCCGGCCACGGAAACGGGGGCGCCCGGGCTGCTGTTCGGCGCGTGCTGCGCGGCGCGCGGCTGGTCTGCAACCACCCGCGCGTCATCGTGGGAGATGGACCGACCCGGGGACGCCGCTGCCCCCGGGTCGGTTCCTCCCTGTCCGGGGCCTGGTTCGCGGCCTGTCCGCGGTTTCCTCCTGGGGCCGGGCGGGCACCGAGGCGACGTGTTCGCAATCGGATGGACCGAGGTCGTCGTGCTCGTGGTGGGCTTCCCCCTAGTGGTGTGGGCCGGCGTGACGGTCCTGCGCCGACGCTGAACGCGACGTCCCCCGCCAACAGAAGAGGTAGACCCCATGGCCACCTACAACTCCGACCTCCAGGCCGCCGTCGACGCGACCTCCGTCGCGAAGGACGCCGGCGTGAGCCAGGACCTGGTCACGTACCTGCGCGAGCAGCTCGCGGAGCGCGAGATCGAGACCACCGACGAGGACTGGCTCCAGCGCACGGTCGCCGCCATCGAGGCCGACCCGAACTACATGATCGAGGACGAGCCCTCCGACTTCGAGGCCACGGAGCTCCCGCAGGACCGCTGACCGGTCCAGACCGGTCCGGTGCCTCACCGACGGCCGGCGTCGCCTCGCTGAGCGTGGGACGGCGCCGGCCGTCGTCGTGGACGGCTGGTCGAGCAGGAGGCGCCCTGGCGCCGACGTGTCGAGGCCCCTGGCAGCCGAGCTTCGGCCTGCGGGCCCCCGCTGCTGGTCGAGCAGGAGGCGCCCTGGCGCCGACGTGTCGAGGCCCCTGGCAGCCGACCTTCGGCCTGCGGGCCCGCCCGCTGGTCGAGCAGGAGGCGCCCCGGCGCCGACGTGTCGAGACCCCCGCCGGCCGAGCTTCGGCCTGCGGGCTGTGGGTGGTTGCGGCTTTGGCAGTTATAGGACCGGGTACGCCGTGGGTCGCGGTTCGCTGCCGGGTCGCCGGCCGCCGCCTTCCGCTGGTCGAGCAGGAGGCGCCCCCGGCGCCGACGTGTCGAGGCCCCTGGCAGCCGAGCTTCGGCCTGCGGGCCCCCATCCGCTGGTCGAGCAGGAGGCGCCCTGGCGCCGACGTGTCGAGGCCCCTGGCAGCCGAGCTTCGGCTTGCAGGCCCCCGCCGCTGGTCGAGCAGGAGGCGCCCTGGCGCCGACGTGTCGAGACCCCCGCCGGCCGAGCTTCGGCCTGCGGGCTGTGGGTGGTTCCGGCTTTGGCAGTTATAGGACCGGGTACGCCGTGGGGGTCAAGTCCCGGGTAGTGGTGTAGCGCTGCGTTCTCCTCGATGAGGTGTCAGGCGGTCAGTGCGGGTAGGTCATCAGCTCCGATCTCGGGTTCGACGCCGGGGACGATGTTCATTCGGGAGCGGGCCAGGACGTCGAGTCCGAGGTAGCGGCGTCCTTCTGCCCATTCGTCGGTCTGTTCGGCCAGGACGGCGCCAACGAGCCGGACGATGGCGTCGCGGTTGGGGAAGATACCGACCGCGTCGGTGCGGCGCCGGATCTCCTTGTTCAGCCGCTCGGTCGGGTTGTTGGACCAGATCTGGGTCCAGATCTCCTTCGGGAACGCGGTGAAGGACAGTAGGTCTGCTCGGGCGCGGTCGAGGTGGTCGTGCACCGCAGGGAGCTTGGCTTCGACGTAGTCGAGCAGTCGGTCGAACTGTGCCTGGACCGCGGCGGCGTCGGGCTGGTCGTAGACGCTGTGCAGCATCGCTTTGACCGCGGGCCACATGCTCTTCGGGGTCACGCTCATGAGGTTGAACGCGTAGTGGGTGCGGCACCGCTGCCAGCTGGTTCCGGAGAGGTTGGCGGCAATCGCCTCACGCAGTCCGGCGTGGGCGTCGCTGGTGACGAGGCGGACCCCGGTCAGCCCGCGGGCGACAAGGTCGGCGAAGAACTCGTTCCACGCCGCTCCGGTTTCGGCGGTCGCGACCCGCATGCCGAGCACTTCGCGGTGGCCATCGTTGTTCACCCCAGTGGCCAGGAGCACGACGGCATTGATGACGCGGCCGCCCTCGCGGACCTTCATGGTGAGCGCGTCGGCGGTGAGGAACGTGAACGGTCCTGCGTCGCCCAGCGGGCGGTGGCGGAAGTCTTCGACGATCGAGTCCAGGTCGGCCGCCATCCGGGAGACCTGGGACTTCGACAGCCCGTCGATGCCGAGCGTCTTGACCAGCTTGTCCATGCGCCGGGTGCTGACGCCGGCGAGGTAGCAGTCGGCCACCACGGTGATCAGCGCGGACTCTGCGCGCTTGCGGCGCTCGAGGAGCCACTCGGGGAAGTAGGTGCCTTTGCGGAGCTTGGGAATCGCCACGTCGATCGTGCCGACCCGGGTGTCCAGGTCGCGGTGGCGGTAGCCGTTGCGCTGCGTTGTCCGGGAGGCCGAGGGGCGGCCCCACTCGGCACCGACGACGGCGTCGGCATCAGCGCAGAGCAAGGCATTGATGATCGACTGCAGCAGGCTGCGCATCAGATCGGGCGAAGCCTCAGCGAGGGCTTCGCCGAGCAGGCCAGCAGGGTCGACAATGTGCGGAGCGGTCATCGTGATGGTCCGTTCGAGAGAGCTGTGAGAGGCGAACTCGAAGGATCACGCGGTGGCCGCGTCTACGTCCACGACAGGGACGAACTCGGCGACCGCGCTACACCACTATCGGGGACTCAACTGCCGTGGGTCGCGGTTCGCTGCCGGGTCGCCGGCCGCCGCCTTCCGCTGGTCGAGCAGGAGGCGCCCTGGCGCCGACGTGTCGCGGCCCCTGGCGGCCTACCTTCGGCCTGCGGGACCGCCCGCTGGTCGAGCAGGAGGCGCCCCCGGCGCCGACGTGTCGAGGCCCCGTGAGCCGACCTTCGGCCTGCGGGCCCCCGCTGTTGGTCGAGCAGGAGGCGCCCCCGGCACCGACGTGTCGAGGCCCCGTGAGCCGACCTTCGGCCTGCGGGCCGTGGGTGGTTGCGGCTTTGGCAGCTATTGGGACGAGGTACGCCGAGGGTCGCTGTCTGCTGCCGGGTCTCTGGCCGCCGCCTCGCGCTGGCGCGTCCGACCCGTTCTGAAGATGTGCGAACAGGCCCTTCCGTTCGAGCAGGTGTTCGAGTAGAATGAGGCATGGCCTTGATCGCGACGCTCGAGCACCCGCTGGACACCCCAGCCGACGTGCTCGCGTCCGCCCGGGCTGAGCAGAAGGCGGCGAACGCTGCGGAGGCTCGTCTCCTGGAGACGGCGGTCCAGTGGTGCGTGCTGCACCCGGCCGAGTCGCTCGACGAGGCAGCCACCTGGTCGGTGTTCCGTGGGTTCGGTGACAAGCCGGTGTGCCTGGCGGGTGAGGGTGCGCCGTTCGTGACGGAGTTCGCGGTGGTGGAGTTCGCCGCGGGACTGGGGAAGTCGGAGGACGCCGGCCGGGCCTACCTGGCCGAGGCGCTCGAGCTGCGGTACCGGCTGCCGAAGCTGTGGAAGAAGGTCACCGACCTCGACCTGCCCGCCTGGAGGGCACGTTCCCTGGCCCGCCGAACGCTCAATCTGTCGAAGAACGGTGCGGCGTTCGTCGACACCCACCTCGCACCGGTCGCCTCGACCATCGGGCCGGCGGCGTTGGAGCGGCTCCTGGAGGAGGCGCTGGTCCGGTTCGACCCCGACGAGGCCCAACGGGTCGCCACCGAACGCGCCGAGGCCCGGCACGTGACCATCCAGTCACGCCAGGTCTCCTTCGACGGACACGTGGACGTGTGGGCGACCCTCGACCTGGCGGATGCGCTGGATCTCGACGACGCGCTGGCCAAGGGCGCGGCGCGACTCGAGGCGCTGGGGTGCACCGACACCCTCGACGCCCGACGGTCCGTGGCGCTGGGTGACATGGCCCGGCGCCAGCTGACCCTCGAGTTCGGCACCGACCCCAAGCCCCTCGTGGTCCACGTCCACCAGAGCCCCGACGGGACCCTGGACGACATCACCCGCGTGGAGAACACCCGCGGGTTCGTGCTCACCACTCAGCTCGCCGACTGGTGCACCCGCGCCGCGCGGTCCGAGGCCGGCAAGACGATCACCGTCAAGCCGGTGATCGACCTCAACGCCCGGATTCACGTCGAGGCCTACGAGGTCCCCGACCGCCTCAGCCAACAGACCCGGCTCCGCGACCACCACTGCGTGTTCCCCTGGTGCACCCGCCCCGCCCACGCGAACTCAAGGGTGGACGACGACCACGTCATCCCGCACAACAGGGGCGGACCGACGGCGACCGAGAACATCGCGCCTTTGTGTCGACGTCACCACCGCGCCAAGACCCACGCCGGCTGGTCGCAGCATTCACCGTCGCCAGGGGTGTACGCGTGGCGAAGTCCGACCGGACTCACCTACCGGGTCGACCACCACGGCACCCACGACCTCGGCCCCGAACCACCACCGGCGCTCGAACCGCCCCCGACATAGCCCACCGCCCACGACCCCGCCGGACCCCCCAGCCGGCGGGGTACAGGCACGCTCGTGGGGCCGTACCAGGTGGCGTCGGATGACTGCGCGGCCGCGGGAAACCGCTGGCCCCGGTGGGGTGCGCCGATCAGGCCGCGCAGCGGTTCGCGAGCCGCACCGACCCCGCCAACGACCCGACCTGCGGCGCGCCCGGATGTCCCTGCCAGGGGAGGCAGGACGACCGGGGGCTGACGACGGTGGGCCGCCGAGTCGGCACTTCTGACCGGTCGAGTCAGCGCTTCGCTCGATCACGCACGGGAACTGCCGATGTCGACCGGGACGAGCCTCACCAGCCCCTGTCGGCCTGACCCGGCCGCGGCGGTCATCCTCCGAAGCACTGGTTGTCCTCGAGCCGCACCGCCTTGTAGGTCTCAGTCGGCGGGATGAAGACGCGGAACTGGACCGAGGCGGGGAACTCCACGTCGTACTTCTTGACCTTGAACTTCTTCATGTCCGCGGGCCGGTAGGTCAGCGTCTTGTAGACCCCGGTCTTCGTGGTGGTGACGCGCTCCAGCTTCTTCCAGGAGCCCTTGCCGCACGAGCGGATCTGCGTGTAGACGAAGATCCCGCGACCGTCCTTGCCGACGATCTTCCCGCCGCCGTCGATGTCGGGGTACTCGGGATCGCCCTTCAGGCGCTTGATCACCCGCTCCTCCTTGGCGCCACCCTCGGCAGACGCCGAGGCGGTCATCCCGCCCAGCGCCAGCCCGAGGGCCACCAGCACAGCAGCAGTGCGCTTCATCTCGTCTCCTACCTTCCACGCCGTTGCCAGGACACCTCGCGTCCTGGCCTCGCGGCGATGGTGGTGGGACGCGAGTGCGCGCCGATCACCAACCGGAGGATCCGGACGATCCCGGACAGCTTCGAGCCGGCAGACGCGCGGCGCAGGCTCAGTCGGCAGGCTCAAGTCGGCAGGCTCAGTCGGTGGAGGGCACGACGAGCACGGGGCAGGTGGCGTGCTCGACCACGGCGGTGCTCACCGAGCCGCGCAGCAGGGCGGTGACCGGCCCGGTGCGGTGGTGGCCGACGACCACGAGGTCGTGCTCGGCCGACTCCCGGCCGAGGACCTCCTCGGCCAGCCCGCGGGCCAGCTCGATGGTGACCGGGACGTCGGGGAACTTCTCCGACATGCCGGCGACGCTCTCGCCGACCAGGCGCCGCAGGTCCTCGGTGTCGGCCCCCGCGCTCGGGACGATGTGGCCGGGGGTGGTCGCCGCGATGACGTCCCAGAAGCAGTGGACGACCGTGAGCGGCAGGCGTCGCACCGAGGCGTGGCGGTACGCCGCCTCGAGGGCCGGCAGCGAGCGCTCGGTGCCGTCGACGCCGACGATCACGCCGTGGCGCGGGGCGTTGGGGCTGCCGGGGCGGACCACGACGACCGGGCCCTTCGCGTGGCGGGCGACCGCGACGCCGACCGAGCCCAGCAGCAGGCCGGAGACCGGCCCGCGGCCGTGCGAGCCGACGACGGTGGTGTGGGCGACGGCGCTCGCCTCGATGAGCGCCAGGCGCGGGTCGACCTGCTGGAGGACCTCCACCAGCTCGACCGACGGGTGGCTCGTGCCGAGCTCCGCGGCGGTCCGGGCGAGCAGGTCGCGCCCCCCGGCCTCGATGTCGCGGCGTACCTCCGTCGGGTCGACGGCCATCGAGGTCAGCCACATGCTCGTGGTGGTGCTCATCGAGTCCGCGGCGTGCAGCAGCACGAGCCGGCGGGACTCCAGCACGGCCTGGTCGGCGGCCCAGGCGACGGCCTGCGCAGCGCAGTCGGAGCCGTCGACGCCGACGACGATGCTGCCGGCGGGGACCGCGGTGCGGGTGGTGTTCTCGTCCATGGCCCCACGCTCGCGTGAGCGGGGCCGGATGCCCATGGGCGGACGGCCCGAGCCGGTTGGGACCAAAGGCCTGAGAGCGGCGGCGGGCGGTGCAAGGATCGGCCCATGAGGTCGGAGACCGAGCTGGACGCCGAGGACTGCCGCACGCTCCTGGAGCGCGGGGTGGTCGGCCGGATCGCCTTCTGGGCCGAGGACGGGCCGCGCATCCACCCGGTCAACTACAGCGTGCTCGACGACGCGGTGCTGGTGCGCACCAAGCCCGCCTCCGCGCTGGCGCGGATCGCCCAGGGCGGCTCCGGCGCCACTGTCGCCTTCCAGGTCGACGGGCTCGACCATGCCGACCAGCGCGGGTGGAGCGTGCTGGCCCGCGGCCCGGTCGACGAGCTCTCCGACGCCGAGGCGGTGGCCGCGCTCGAGCGGGTCCGCCCGCCGCGCGCGTGGGCGCCCGGCGAGCGGACCGTGGTGGTGCGGATGTGCTGGACCGAGCTCACCGGGCGCCGGCTCGGGACCGGGTGGGACCCGGTCCGCGACCAGGACTACCGCCGGCTTCGCTGAGGCGTCTCGGCGCCGGGCCGGGCGCCGAGGTCGACGACGGAGTCGACCAGGTCCAGGCCGCTGCCGTCGTGGGTGATCCACACCAGGCTGCGCTCGCGCGGCCCGGTGAGCAGCTCCGCGACCAGCTCGGAGGCCGTGGCGTGGTCCAGGTGCGCGGTCGGCTCGTCGAGCACCAGCACCGGGTGCGCGGCCAGCAGCGACCGGGCCACGGCGATCCGGGCGCGCTCGCCGCCCGAGACCTGGGCGTGGCCCTCGCCGAGCCAGGTCTCCAGGCCGTCGGGCAGCGAGTCGAGCCAGTGGCCGAGCCGGGCTCGGCGCAGGGCGTCCTCGACCTCGGCGTCGGAGGCGCCCGGCCGCGCGAACCGGACGTTCTCCACCAGCGTGCTGGCGAAGACGTGCGGGTCGTCGTCGACCAGGCCGACCAGGCGACGTACGTCGTCGGGCGCGACGTCGGTGGTGCGCGCCCCGCCGAGGCGGATCGCGCCGGCGGCCGGGTCGAGGAAGCGCAGCAGCAGCGCGGCGAGCGTGCTCTTGCCCGAGCCCGAGGGCCCGACCACGCCGACCCGGGCGCCGGGCGGGACGTCGAAGGAGACCTCGTGCAGGCCCGAGCGGGCGCCGTCCCAGCCGCCGCGGACGTGGTCGACCACGACGTCGTGCCCGTCGGGCTCGGCGGTCGCCACGGTGGCCCGGACCGCAGGGGCGCGGTGCTCGAGCTCGTGCAGCCGGGCAGCGGCGGCGTCGGTGCGCGAGGAGAGCGCGCCGGCGTCGGCCAGGGGGAGGAGCACGTCGGCCAGGGCGAGCGGCAGCAGCACCAGCAGCGCGGCCATCGGGCCGGAGAGCCCCCCGGCGCCCACGGCCTCGGCCGCGACCTGGGCGGTCAGCGCGAGCGACCCGCCGGTGGCGGCGAGGACGACCGCGCGAGCCGCGCCGGACCAGGCGCCGGAGCGCAGGGTCGAGCGGCCGAGCCGGTCGCTGAGCGTGCCGACCCGGTCCGCGGCGCGGTCCCCGGCCTGCCACATCACCAGCTCCGGCAGCACCGAGGTGACCTCGACGGCCGCGGCGGAGAGGGCTGCGCGGTGCTCGACCGCGGCCCGCTCGGCGGACTCGGCGCCGTGCCGGCCCAGGAGGTACGCCGCCGTGCCGGCCACCGCCGCGAAGGCGGTGATCGCGAGGCCGGCCGCGGGTGCGAGCCAGGTCGCGACCGCACCGCCCAGCAGCACCACGAGGGCCGCCTGGCGCACCGGCATCCGCACCCGGAGCTCGGCGTCGACCACGCCGTCGACGTCGTCGACCACGGAGGCGAGCAGGTCCCCGCGTCGCCGGCCGAGCCGGCCCGGGGTGAGCGGGACCAGCGCGTCGTACACCTCGACGCGGCGGCGGGCCAGCAGGCGCAGCGCGACGTCGTGGGAGCCCAGCCGCTCGGCGTACCGCAGCACCGGGCGGGCCAGGCCGAAGGCCCGCACGCCGACCACGGCGATCATCAAGGTGAGCACGGGCGGGTGGGTGGAGGCCTGGACGATCAGCCAGCCGGCGGTGGCGGTCAGCGCGACGCCCGAGGCCGAGGCCAGGGCACCGACGAGGGTCGAGGGCCACAGGCTGCCGACCGGCTGGTCCTGCTCCTGGTCCTCCTCGGCCGGGTCGGCGGGTGCCTCGACGGCCGTCGGGGCCGCGGCGGCCGCCTCGACCGCCGGCGCTGGCGTGACGTCCTGGGCCGGGGCAGACATCGCCAGGTGGTGGTCGGCGACCTCGAGCAGGGCGGGGCGGTGGGCGACGACCACGACGCCGCTGGTGCGGCCGAGCTCGGCGACGGTGTCGACGATGACCTGCTCGGTGAGGTCGTCGAGGTGGGCGGTGGGCTCGTCGAGCAGCACCCAGGGCCGGTCGGCGACCAGCACCCGGGCGAGCGCGAGGCGCGCCCGCTCGCCGGCGGAGAGGGTCAGGCCGTCCTCGCCGAGCGGGGTGTCGAGGCCCTCGGGGAGCGCGAGCACGCGCTCGGCGAGCGCGACCCGCCGCAGGGCCGACCAGAGCTGGTCGTCGCTCGCATCGGGCGTGCCGAGGCGCAGGTTGTCGGCCAGCGTGCCGGCGACGAAGACCGGCCGCTGGGGGAGCCAGGCGATCTGCTCCTGCCAGGAGCGGCCGCCGACGGGACGCCCGTCGATGCTGACCGATCCGGTGTCGCGGGCCAGCAGGCCGGCGATCGTCGCGAGCAGCGTGGACTTGCCGCACCCGGACGGGCCGGTGACCACCGTGACCCCGCGGGCGGGGACGGTGGCGGTCAGGGACGCCACGGCCGGCACGGTGCGGCCGGGGTGGGTGACGGTGATGCCGTCGAGCTCGAGGTCGCCCGCGGCCGGGCGGTCGGCGGGGTCGGCCTCGGGGGTGCCGGAGACGAGCGCGTCGACGGCCTCGAAGGTGGCCACGCCCTCGGCGGCGGCGTGGAACTCCGCGCCGACGCGGCGCAGCGGCCAGTACGCCTCGGGAGCCAGCAGCAGCACGAACAGCGCGGTGGTCAGCCCGAGGTCGCCGTGGGCGAGGCGGACGCCGACGGTGACCGCGACCAGGGCGACCGACAGGGTCGCGACCAGCTCGAGGATGGCGGAGGAGGCGAAGGCCACCCGCAGGGTGCCGAGCGAGGCGCGGCGGTAGCGGTCGGTGACCCGGGCGATGGTGCGCGACTGCACCCGGGCCCGCCGGTAGGCCACGAGCGTGGGGAGGCCCCGGACGACGTCGAGGAAGTGGCCGGAGAGGGCCGCCATCGCGCGCCACTGCTCCTCGGCCTTGTCCCGTGTGGCCAGCCCGACGAGCGCGCCGAAGACCGGTACGAGCGGCAGGGTCGCGGCGACGATGACCGCGGACAACAGGTCCTGGGTGGCGATGACCACGAGGGTCAGCAGGGGCAGGACGCCGGCGAGGACGACGGCCGGCAGGTAGCGGGTGAGGTACGGCTCGGCCGCGGAGACGCCGCGGGTCAGCAGGACCGCGTCCCCGGGCTCGGCCCGGCCGCGGCGCAGCAGGGCGCCGACGACCTGGCGGCGCAGGTGCGTGCCCACCCGGGCCGCGGCCCGGGCGGCGAAGGCGTCGCCCGCCCAGCCGGTCAGGGCGCGGAGGCCGAGGACGACGGCCACGGCGACCGCCCAGCCCCGCAGCGGCTCCTCGCGCACGACCGCGACGACGAGCCCGGTGACCACCCACGCCTGGGCGACGACCAGGACCGCGCCGAGCAGCCCGCTCGCCAGCACGCCCGCCAGCTGGCCCCGGGCGGGGGCCAGCTGGCGGCGCAGGCGAGGGTCGGTCGGCTTCACGAACCCTGGCCGGCCAGGGCCGGCTCGGGGATGTGGTGCACGGAGATCCGCTTGCGGAAGACCCAGTAGGTCCACGCCTGGTACATCAGGACGAGCGGGGTGAAGATCGCGGCCACGACGGTCATGATCTTGAGCGTGTACGCCGTCGCGGCGGCGTTCGTCGTCGTCAGGCTGATGCCGTCGGCCAGCGTCGTGGGCATCACGTCGGGGAACAGCGCGAGGAACAGCCCGGCCACGCCGAGCAGGATCGCGAGGAACGTCCCGAGGAACGCCCAGCCCTCCCGCGCGGCGGGCAGGGCGACCAGGCCGGCGACCAGGGCGACCGCGGCGAGGCCGAAGGCGACCAGCGAGGCGGTGCTGCCGGTCTCGAGCTGGGTCCAGGTCAGGAAGACCACGGTGACCACGGCCGCGGCCAGGCCGACCTTGACGGCCAGCGCCCGGGCCGCGAGGCGGATCGGGCCGTCGGTCTTGAGCGAGATGAAGACCGCGCCGTGGGTGAGGAAGAGCAGCAGCGTCATCGCGCCGCCGAGCAGGGCGTAGGGGTTGAGCAGCTCGAAGAACCCGCCGACGTACTCCATCTCGGCGTCGATCTTCACCCCGCCCACGATGTTGGCGAAGGCCACGCCCCACAGGAACGCGGGCACGAACGAGCCGACGATGATCGCGGTGTCCCAGCGCGACTTCCAGGTCGCGTCCTCGTGCTTGTGGCGGTACTCGAAGGCCACGCCGCGGACGATGAGCGCGACCAGGATGAGCAGCAGCGGGAGGTAGAAGCCGCTGAAGAGCGTGGCGTACCACTCGGGGAACGCCGCGAACGTCGCGCCGCCGGCGACGAGGAGCCAGACCTCGTTGCCGTCCCAGACCGGGCCGATGGTGTTGATCAGGACGCGACGCTCGCGGTCGCTCTTGCCCAGGACGGGCAGGAGCATGCCGACACCGAAGTCGAAGCCCTCGAGGGCGAAGTAGCCCATCCAGAGGATCGCGATGAGCGCGAACCAGACGGTGGTGAGTTCCATGGGGTGCAGATCTCTTTCCTGGAGGTGCCGGGTCGGCTCAGTAGGCGAAGGCGAAGGGCTTGTCGGCGTCGTCGTCGGAGCGGACCTTGGGCAGGTCGTCCTCCGTCACCGGGTCGGCGCCCTTGCGGATGTAGGTGAGGAGCAGGCGGACCTCGACGATCGCCAGGACGCCGTAGACGGCGGTGAGCGTGATCAGCGAGATCAGCATCTCGGTGGCGCTGACGCCGGGGGAGACGGCCGAGGCGGTGGTCATCAGCCCGAAGACCGCCCAGGGCTGGCGACCGAGCTCGGTGAAGATCCAGCCCATCGAGTTGGCGAACAGCGGCATGAAGGGGAGCAGCACGACCGCGAGGTAGAGCAGCCGCCCGGCGGGGGCCCGGCCCTTGCGCGTCGCCCAGAGCAGCCAGGTCGCCACGCCCATGGCGAGGAAGCCCAGGCCCATCATGAACCGGAAGGTCCAGTACGTCGTGGGGATGTTGGGCGTGTAGTCGCCGGCGGAGTAGTAGGCGGCGCCGGGGTCCTGGCCGTAGGTCTCCTTGTACTGCTCGCGCAGCTCGCGGATGCCCTTGACCTCCCCGTCGGTGGTGCCGGTCGCGAGGAAGGACAGCAGGCGGGGGATCGTGATGGCGAACTTCTCGTGCTCACCGTCCGGCGTGCCGATGGTCAGCACCGAGAACGACGCCGGCTGCTCGGTCTCGTAGAGCGCCTCGGCCGCGGCCATCTTCATCGGCTGGACCTCGGTCATGACCTTGCCCTGGATGTCGCCGACCGCGGCGACCCCGATGCCGGTGACCAGCACGATCCAGGCGCCGGTCCGGGTGGCCTTGCGCCACATGCTCGTCTCGTCGCTGGTCGCGTCGACGGCCTGCTCGCGGCGCATGTGCCAGAACGCGATGCCGACGACGAACGCGGCGGCGGTCATGTACGCCGCCAGCACGACGTGCGGGAAGGTCACCAGCTGGACCTTGTTGAACATCACCGCGGCGAAGTCGTTCATCTCCGCGCGTCCGGTCTCGGGGTTGAACGCGTACCCGACCGGGTTCTGCATCCAGGAGTTGGCCGCCAGGATGAAGTAGGCGGAGAACAGCGTGCCGAGGTGGACCAGCCACATGCAGGCGTTGTGCAGCTTCGCGGGGAGCCGGTCCCAGCCGAAGATCCACAGGCCGAGGAACGTGGACTCGAGGAAGAACGCGAGCAGGCCCTCGATGGCCAGCGGTGCGCCGAAGACGTCGCCGACGAAGCGGCTGTAGTCGCTCCAGTTCATGCCGAACTGGAACTCCTGGACGATGCCGGTGACCACGCCGATGGCGAAGTTGATCAGGAAGAGCTTGCCGAAGAAGCGGGTGAGCCGTAACCACTGGGTGTTGCCGGTGCGCAACCAGGCCACCTGGTAGCCGGCCACCATGGCCGACAAGCCGATGCTGATCGGCACGAACATGAAGTGGTAGACGGTCGTGATGGCGAACTGCCACCGTGCGATGTCGAGCGGGTCCACGGTCCCTCTTCCTGGGGTGGTCCTGATGGGGTGAGCACGCCGGGAGTCCGGCGTCGACCACCGTAGGAATCGAGGCTCGTGTTGCGGCATGGGCCAGGGTCCCCGGGTGCCGGGACCTTGGTCCTCTCCTTCTCGTGACCGGAGGCCGTCGGGCCCGTCACGGGTCTCGTCCACCCACCGGCACGGACCGCCGCGTGCCCGCGCCTCGACCGGGTACCTTGTGCACAAGTTGATTGCGCGTCAGTGAAATTGACGCGGGCATGGAGGGGGAGGAGCGGCGTGCCGCAGCGCAAGCAGGAGTGGGGCCCGGCCTCGCTGGAGGACCACCTGGCAGCGGTCGGCCGGGGCGACGCCACGGCGTTCGCCCAGGTCTATGAGGTGGTGGCGCCCCGCGTGCTCGGCGTCGCCCACCGGCTGCTGCGCGACGTGCACCAGGCCGAGGAGGTCACCCAGGAGGTGCTGCTCCAGGTGTGGCAGACGGCCTCGCGCTTCGACCCGGCGCGAGGTTCCGCCCTCGCGTGGGTGATGACGCTGGCCCACGGGCGCGCGGTCGACCGGGTCCGCTCGAGCGAGGCGACCCGGCGCCGGGACCTGGCCGATGCCCGGCTCGGCGTCGTCCGCGAGCACGACGTCACCGTCGCCGCGGTCCAGGCCGCGCTCGACGCGGCCGAGGTACGCCGCGCGCTCGCGGCGCTGCCGGTCGGGCAGCGCCAGGCCCTCGAGCTGGCCTACTTCGGCGGCCACACCCACCGGGAGGTCGCCGGGCTCCTGGGCGTGCCGCTCGGCACCGTCAAGGGACGCATCCGCGACGGGCTGCTGCGCCTGCGCGGGCTGCTCGAGGTCGAGCTGGCGCAGCCGGCCTGACCCGAGGGGCCCGGCCGGGCCGGGCCCCGGGGCTCAGTGCAGCAGGACGTCGTCGAGGTCGCGGCGAGGGGTGCGCGGCAGCGTGCTCCGGGCGATCTCCTGCCACCCGAGCCGGACGACGAGCTGGGGGTGGGTCGTGCCGTCGAGCACCTGGTGGCGCAGCGCCTCCCGGGTCTCCTCGACCTCGATGACCTGGCTCAGCGGCACCACCGAGAGCCGGTCGGTGGTGGCGCGCAGCCACAGCGCGCTCAGCGCCTCACCGGCCCGCAGCTGGTCCAGTGGACCGTCGTCGGGCGTCGACACGATGAGCATCCCGTCGCTGGTCGCGACCGCGCTCCGGTCGACCGCCGGCTCCGTGAGGAACGGGTCGTCGAGGCCGGTGTCGTAGGCGGCGTTGCAGCTGGCGTTGCAGCTGACGTCGTAGCTGGTGTCGGCGGGGTCGGCCGACGGGTCGGGGAGCAGGGCGTCGTCGAAGCGGCTCCCGGCTCCGGCCGGCACCGCCGCGGCGGGGATCCCGTCACGCAGGGAGTGGTGGATCCACAGCCGCTGCTCCTCGCGCAGCCGCAGGTCGCCGGCCTGCTGCACCCGGGCGCGGGCGAAGAGCAGGTCGATCCGGTGCCGGCGGGTGAGGTCCAGCAGGGGGACCACCTCGGCCCCCTCGAGCGAGCCGATCTGTGCCAGGTGCTCCAGCCGCGCGTCCGGGACCGGCCAGGAGGTGAACCGGCGCCGGTCGGTCACCCGGGCGGCGATCGCCGAGAGGTCCCGGGCCGCGCTGGGGGCGACCTCGTCGCGCACCAGGGAGACCGAGGCCAGCAGGTCGGGGCGGCTCGGGTCGGGGATCCGCTCGACCTCGGCCCGCCAGCCGTGCGCGGCGGCGCCGACGCGCAGGTGGTGCAGGGCGGCGCCGCAGCTCAGCAGCAGGTTGCGCCCGGTGGGGTCGGCCGCGGGC
Organism: Nocardioides marmotae; assembly: GCF_013177455.1. NCBI lineage: Bacteria > Bacillati > Actinomycetota > Actinomycetes > Propionibacteriales > Nocardioidaceae > Nocardioides > Nocardioides marmotae. The sequence goes on along the minus strand of NZ_CP053660.1, from coordinate 2,635,660 downwards.
AGGCGGCGCGCGGGGTCGGCGTACAGCTCGACCGTGCCGGTGTCCCGCGTCGCGCCGGCCTCCACCCGCCACAGCCACGGCTGGGTGTTGTGCACGCTCGGGGCGCGGCAGGCGAGCCCGACGAGCGCGGCGAGCTCGGTGCGCGTGGCGTGCGACGGCATAGGTGCTCTCCAGAGACGAACAGGGGCGTGGTCTGCCAGCGTGCGCCCCGTCCGGCCCGTGCGGCAGGGACGAAGGTCCCGGGTAGGGGGGTCCAACAGCCTCGGCAGTGAGGGGGCCGAGAGGGTAGGTTGCGGTCCCATGGCCGAGGCGACTCCCCCCAAGATCCGCGTGTACCTGCTGGACGACCACGAGATCGTCCGGCGCGGCATCCGCGAGCTGCTGGAGAGCGAGGGGGACATCGAGGTCGTGGGCGAGTCCGGCCTCGCCGAGGAGGCCACGGCGCGGATCCCGGCGCTGCGCCCGGACGTGGCGATCCTCGACGGCCGGCTGCCGGACGGCTCCGGCATCGACGTCTGCCGCGAGGTGCGCTCGCGCGACTCCTCGATCCGGGCGCTGATCCTGACGTCGTACGACGACGACGAGGCGCTGTTCGCGGCGATCATGGCCGGCGCGGCCGGCTACATCCTCAAGCAGGTGCGCGGCACCGACCTGCTGGACTCCGTGCGCCGCGTCGCCGACGGGCAGTCGATGCTCGACCCCGCGGTGACCGCGCAGGTCCTCGAGCGGCTGCGCACGGGCCCGCCGTCCGACGAGGGCCGCGACCGGCTCACCGGCCAGGAGCAGAAGATCCTGGACCTGATCGCCGAGGGGCTGACCAACCGCCAGATCGGCGAGAAGCTGTTCCTCGCGGAGAAGACGGTGAAGAACTACGTCTCCTCGATGCTGGCCAAGCTCGGGCTCGAGAGCCGCACGCAGGCGGCGATCTACGCCACCAAGAACCAGCGCTGAGCCCCAGCCCTCGACAGCTCCGAGTCGCCAGTCCTCAATCCCCAGTCCTCAGTTCTCAGTCCTCAGTCCTCGACCGGCGGCAGCCGGCGGCCGGTGATCTCGCTGGGGACGACCACGACCCAGAGCGGGCGGGGTCCGGCCGGCCAGGTCTCCACCTCCGGCGGGGTGGGCCCTCGGTCGTCGGGGAACCGCACGTGAGCGGTCCCGCGCACCAGCACGCTCCACGCGGCGTGAGCGGCCGGGTCGACGTCGTCGACCTCGAAGGCCACCGGGCTCTCGTCGGCCTCCCGCACCAGCGCGGCGTACGCCGAGGTGCGGATCCACACCGCGTCCTCGGCGATCCCGTAGTTCACCGGGAGGACCGTCGGGCCCGCGGGCCCCGACCAGGCCACCCGGCCGATCTCGCGGCTCGCGAGCAGCGCCCAGCACTCGGCGGGGGACAGGGTGTGCAGCTCGGCTCTCGCGGGGGTGCTCATGGCGCCACGTTCGGGCGTGCGCCGGGGCGCCGGGAGGGGGCAACGTCCTGCTCGAGTGGGGACCAAGGTCCCGAGGCGCTAGCGTGCAGGGCATGGCGGAGGACGAGACGACCGACCTGCGATCGGCCGGTTTCGACGAGTTGCTGCGCGAGATGCTCGGGCGCGTGCAAGGCGTCATCGACGAGCAGGAGCGGCTGCGGCTGCTCCTCGACGCGGTCGTCACGATGGGGGCCGACCTGTCGCTGGACGGGGTGCTCTCGCGGATCGTGGAGGTGGCCAGCCGGCTGGTCGGGGCGCGGTACGCCGCGCTCGGCGTGATCGGTTGCGGGCCGAACCGCCCGCTGAGCACCTTCGTCCACCACGGGATGGGCACCGAGGTGGTGCACACCATCGGCCAGCTGCCGCGCGGGCACGGGATCCTCGGCCACATCATCGACCGGCCCGAGCCGCTGCGGTTGCACGACCTGACCCAGCACCCGGCGTCGTACGGCTTCCCGCCAGGCCACCCGCCGATGAGCTCCTTCCTCGGGGTCCCGGTGCGCATCCGCGACCGCGTCTTCGGCAACCTCTACCTGACCGAGAAGGAGGGCGGGGTCGACTTCACCGAGACCGACGAGGAGGTCGTGGTCGCCCTCGCGGCCGCCGCCGGTGTCGCGATCGAGAACGCCCGGCTCTACGGCGAGGCGGCGCTGCGCCAGCGGTGGCTCGCCGCGACCGCCGACGTGACCGCCCTGCTCTCCAACGCCGACCCGCGGGGCGTCCCCTCCGACGAGGTCGCCGACGACGCGCTCCAGGCGGTGGTGACCCTCGCCCGCGAGGCCGCCGGTGCCGACCTCGTCTGGGTCGTCGCGGGCACCCCCGAGCACCCGACCGTCGTGGCGGCCTCGCCAGGCCACCCGGACCATCCGGGCACCCGGCAGCCCGCGATCCCGGCGCCCGTCGGCGCGCACCCGGTGAGCGACGAGCCCTCCGCGGTGCCGGACGCGTCCGAAGCCGGGCTGACCGCGCCGGGCTGGCCGACGCTCGGCCCCGCGGTGACCGTGCCGCTGCGCACCCCCGATGAGTCCTACGGCGTCCTGGTGCTCGGCTGGTGCCCCGAGCACGCCCACCGCCACCAGGACCTCGACCTCTCCCTGCCGACGACGTTCGCCGAGCAGACCGCCGTGGCCCTCCAGCTGGCCCGCGCCCGCGCCGACCAGCAGCGGCTCGCGGTCTTCGAGGACCGCGACCGGATCGGCCGGGACCTGCACGACCTGGTCATCCAGCGGCTCTTCGCGGTCGGGCTGGGCCTGCAGGGCACCGCCCGCCAGCTCGAGCAGCCCGAGCTCGCGGCCCGGGTCGAGGAGGCCGTCGACGAGCTCGACGCCACGATCAAGGACATCCGTCGCTCGATCTTCGCCCTCGGCTCGACCGACGCCCGTTCGGACCTGCAGGCCGAGGTCACCCGGATGGTCGACCGCGCCGCCCAGACGATGAAGGTGCGGCCCACGCTGCGGTTCGAGGGCCCGGTGCGCACGCTCGTGCCCGCCGAGGTCGCGCCGCACCTGCTGGCGGTGCTCGGCGAGGCGCTCTCGAACGCCGCCCGGCACGCCGATGCGCACGCCGTCGACGTGCACCTCGAGGTCGGCCGCGAGGTCGTGCTGACCGTGGCCGACGACGGGCGCGGCCTGCCCCCCGACACCCGGGAGAGCGGGCTGCGCAACCTGCGGCAGCGGGCCCGCGAGCTCGGCGGGGACTGCGACATCACCTCCGCCCCCGGCCGCGGCACCTCCGTGCGCTGGTCGGTCCCCACCCGGCGTACTGCTGGGTGAGGGGCGCGCGCCCCGGCGTGCGGGGCCGGTGTCCCGCGGGCGGGGGAGACGCACCCCGAGAACCAGCGAACCCCCAGGCCGAGGGCCTGGGGGTTCGATCTGGTGGGCGATACTGGGTTTGAACCAGTGACCTCTTCCGTGTCAAGGAAGCGCGCTACCACTGCGCCAATCGCCCAAGTATGGAGTTCTGTTCTCCGAGGTGGGTACGGGATTTGAACCCGTGTAGACGGATTTGCAGTCCGTTGCCTCGCCTCTCGGCCAACCCACCGTGCTGGTGCTGGTCCTTCCATGGAAGGACCGGTGGAAAGACCTTTGAGCGGACGACGAGGCTCGAACTCGCGACCTCAACCTTGGCAAGGTTGCGCTCTACCAACTGAGCTACGTCCGCTTGCTTCCGGCCGGGGCCGGCGTGCGAGAAGAACATTAGCCGAACCCCAGGGGGCCGCAAAATCGGGGTCCCCTCGACGTGTCGCAGCCCGGAACGGCGCGGTTTTCCGGCCGGCGGTCCACGGTCCGTCCCTCGCCGCTGGGTACGACGCAGGCTCTGGCGGGCCTCGTGGAGGCTTGTTGGGCCCCCGTTGGTCGAGCGATCGGCCCGACGAGCGTCGCCGTGACCTGGCGACCGGTGGTTGCGGGCCGTCGTTGCGGGCTGTCGTGGGCGGGCAGGTCGGGGGCGGTCGTGTGCCCAGGCACGCGACCACGCGCGTGCTCGACCACACGACCCGGCCCGGCCCGCCCCAGGTCGAGCCCGGCCCCGACCTCGCCATCGGAGCGCCGGTTGTGAGGGGCGCCGGCCCATGGGCTACAGTTTCGGCCGCACCGCAGGGTGCGCGCACGGGCGATTGGCGCAGTGGTAGCGCGCTTCGTTCACACCGAAGAGGTCACTGGTTCGAACCCAGTATCGCCCACCGTGTTTCCGCAGGTCAGAGGCATGTTTTCCAGATTCGCTTCTCCGCGGGGAACAACGAGGGAACAGCGCCGATCCGTCTTGTGAGCGCCGCACTGAGGGTCCGCTGTCCCTTGCGGTGTGATCGCCTCTAGCAGCGCACTGCTGGTCCGCGCACTGAGGTCCTGCGCCCGCGACCGGGACCGGGACCGACGAGGTGTACGACGTCGAGGCGGGCAGAAACCCGCTCGGCCACACCTCGAAGGCCGTGACCGAGTCGCACTGCATCAACCGCAAGCTGATCGTGCCTGACTATCGGGCGGCCACGGAGCGCCTTGCTCCCAGCCCGACGTCCTAGGCCCAGTGCGTAGGCCTGACTCCGGCCGACGCAGACCAGCTGTCACCCATCAGTGCAGTAGACCCCTCCGGTTGGTCGGAGGTCGAGTTTGAGTCTGCCAGCGATCTGTTCGGGACTCTCGCGTCGCTGCAGTCGAGTCGCGACCTCGCGCCGTAGCGCCAGGTTGGTGGCCAGCTTCGAGCTCCGCCGCGCGCGTCGACCCCGGTCCGCCGAGGATTGGGCAACCGAGGCCTTGTAGCCCCTGGTGCCGGTGCCGCGCTTGAGATCGCGGCTGACCGTGGATGGATCCCGCCCGACGTCGACACGCCCAAACCCGGCACGTCACCGCGACGGCGAACCCGTCGGCGGCAAGCTCACGAACGAGCCGGAACCCTATTTGGGGAGCACGTTCTCCCGCGCGACCGTTAGTCTGCGCACCAGAGCTGGAGCGCGAGCCGGTGGACGCCCGCCCACGGACGGAGACGACGATCGTGAAACAGCTGCTGGGTAGACGCCGAGAGTACGAGGCGGTGAGGCTGCTCCTCGACTGCGCTCACGCCGGCCAGAGCGGTGTTCTCGTGGTGCGCGGGGAGGCCGGCATCGGCAAGACGGCGATCCTCGAGCTGGCCCGCGATCTCGGTGCTGAGCAGTTCCAGGTGGTGTCCGCGAGCGGGGTGGAGTCCGAGACCGAGTTCGCGTTCGCGGGGTTGCACCAGTTGTGTGCTCCACTGCTGCGCCGCGCGGACATCCTCTCCGATCCGCAGCGCGAGGCGCTCCTCGTGGCCCTCGGGTGGCAGACCGGCCCCGCCCCCGACCTGTTCCTGGTCGGTCTCGCCGTCCTCAACCTCTGGTCCGATGCCGCTGACGAGCAGCCGCTGCTGTGCGTCGTCGACGACGTGCAGTGGTTCGACCAGGCCTCGGCCCAGGTCCTGGCCTTCGTGGCGCGTCGGTTGTCCGCCGAGCGAGTGGCGTTGCTGTTCGGCCGCCGCGAGACCGAAGGGGACCATCACGATCCCTTCCGGGGTCTGGCGGAGATCCACGTGGGACGGCTCTCTGATGCGGAGTCGCGCCAGCTCCTGGAGTCGGTCACCAACGTGACGATGGACAAGAGCGTGCGCGATCAGATCATCGCGGAGGCGCGCGGCAATCCGCTGGCCCTGCTGGAGCTGCCCCGCAGCGCGCGACCCGAGCGGCTGGCCGGAGGCTATGCCTTGCCGTACGTCGCGGGTGTCCCGCGGCGCATCGAGGACAGCTTCCGGAGACGCTCCCGGGACCTTCCTACCGACACGCAGGAGCTGCTGCTGATCGCGGCGGCCGAGCCCACCGGCGATCCGGCGCTGCTGGAGCGCGCCGCGGCCCGGTTGGATCTCGACGTCCAGGCAGCGGTGGCAGCCGAATCGGCCGGACTGTTGGAGATCGGTCCGGCCCGGGTGCGATTCGCCCATCCGCTCGTTCGATCGGCCGTGTACCAGGCGGCGAACCCCCAGGACCATCGACGGGTGCATCGCGCGTTGGCCGAGGCCACCGTAGCGTCCGATCCCGATCGCCGCGCCTGGCACCGTGCGCAGGCGGTGCAGGGGGTCGACGAGCAGGTCGCGGCCGAGCTCGAGGCGTCGGCCGTTCGCGCTCGATCCCGGGGTGGCTTGGCGGCGGCCGCGGCGTTCTTGCAGGGCGCGGCCGAGCTGACGCCGGATCCTGTGCTGCGCGCGAAGCGTTCGCTCGCCGCGGCACTCGCCAAGTACGAGGCCGGATCGTTCGACGAGGCCCGGCGACTGATCGAGGTTGCCGTCGACGTCAACCTCGAACCTCTCGACCACGCTCGCGCCGTTCTTCTGCGCACCCGGATGGACTACCAGGAGGCCCGGCACGGCAGCCCGCCCAAGGCGTTGTTGGCGGTCGCCGCGGGGCTGGCTCCTCTCGACCCGGTGCTCTCCCGTGAGACGTACCTCGACGCGTTGGACGGAGCGATCGTCACCGGTGGTGTGGAACCGGGATGGGGCCCGCGGGTCGCGGCCGAGGCGGCGTTGAATGCTCCACCTGCGCCGACGCCACCGCAGCTGGCGGACCTGCTGCTCGACGGGCTGACGACCATGTACACGAAAGGCTACGAAGCCAGCGTCCCCGAGCTCCGCAGGGCACTGGATGCGATGGTCGCGCTCGAGTCGAGTGCCGATCTGGACGGCAGCCGCCGCTGGCTGGGGTTGGCCAGCCGGACGGCCATAGCGTTGTTCGACGACGACCTCGTCAACGCGCTGGCCGACCGGCACGTGGCGCTCGCCCGCGAGGCGGGCGCGCTGGCGACGTTGCCGACTGCCCTGCTCATCCAGTCGCTCATGGCGGTGCTCTCCGGTGATCTGGCCCGCGCGGAACTGGTGGCGGGCCAGACCTCGATCCTGGCGCCGTCGCGAGCCCTGCCGCAGCTGCACGCCCATCTGATCCTCGCCGCGTGGCGCGGGGCCACCGAGGAGGCGTCCGAGCTCCGAGCGAGCGTGGAGCGAGGGTCCGAAGGCCCCGCTCAGCGCACCGAGCGCCTCATGACCACGTACGCCATGTCGGTACTGCACAACGGCCACGGAGACTATGCGGCGGCACTCGAGGTGGCATTGCAGTCCTTCCAGGCCTCCGAGCTGTCCCTCGGCAGTCTGCCCCACCCCGAGCTCGTCGAGGCCGCGTGCCGCCAGGGCCGGCCAGAGCTCGCCGCCGAGGCGCTGGCTGAGCTCACCGCGCGCGCTCAGGCCAGCGGCACCTCGTGGGGCCTGGGGTTGGCGGCGCGCTCGCGGGCGCTCGTCAGCAGCGGATCGGAGGCCGAGGCGCTCTATCGAGAGGCGATCGAGCACCTGGCCAAGCCGCGGACGGCCGGCCACCTCGCTCGCGCCCATCTGCTCTACGGGGAGTGGCTGCGTCGGGAGGGCCGCCGTCAGGACGCGCGCGAGCAGCTGCGCACGGCTCACAGGATGCTCGCGGAGATGGGTGCCGCGGGGTTTGCCGAGCGGGCCGCGCGCGAGTTGCGGGCCACGGGCGAGCACCCGCGCCGGCGCGACGCCCAGGCGGCGGATGCGCTCACCGAGCAGGAGCTTCAGGTCGCCCGACTCGTGGCCACGGGTGCGACCTCGAAGGAGGTCGGTGCGGCGCTGTTCCTCAGCCCGCGCACGATCGAGGCCCACCTGCGCAACATCTTCCGCAAGCTCGGCATCACGTCGCGCCGCCAGCTCGCCGAGGTGAAGCTGAGCTGACCCGTGGCGCCGGTGCGGCCCCGTGAGGACCTCGGCACTACGTAGGGGGTTACCTAGGCCGACGATGGCCTAGGTAACTAGGACAGGGACTTCTGAACCGCCCCGGAGATTCCGGAGGCTGAATTTTGTGGCTCAGCCGGTTGGCGTGAGCTCGCCCAGTGACGACCAGTGACGGACCCAGGATCCCCAGGCCCCATAGAGCTTCCGATCTCTAGGAACCACGCGGAACGCATGCTACGAAGGTCCGTAGATCACAGGCTCGGCCCGTTCCTCCTGGGACGGGCCGAGTGCCCAGCCGCAACGACTGCTGAGCGCGCCTTACCCGAGCTGCTCGCGGTCAAGGGGGACGTCGAGTACGGCACCAACCTCATCACCGGTGCGAAGGCCGAGCCGCTGGTACGGAGAGCCGACTCGTTGGTCGAGCTGGCGACCGAGATCGTCCGGCTCGGCGGATAGAAGAACCACGTCCTGGCAGGCTCGCGGACGATGAGTTCTCCGTTCATCCGGACTCTGGGGCAGCGCGAGTAGTTCTGGCGAGTCGGCGGGCCCCCGAGTGCAATCGCGGATTGCCGTCGTCCATCACGGTCACCGCCGAGCTGAGGGGATTCGGCGCAGTGCGGATTCGAGTTCGTCGAGTCGTAGCCGGATGGAGCGTCGCCCGCATTGGTAGGCGGGGATGGTGCCGTCGCTGATGCGGCGGCGGATGGTCCGGGTGGACAGGGACATGATTTCGGCGGCTTCGTCGAGGCTGACGTAGACGGGGAGTTCTCGCTTTCTAGCCACGGGGCTTCTCCTGGCCGGGCATGTGGATCGAGCGGCTGCTCGTGGTGGCGGAGATGAGTAACCGGCGGGTTTCGGCGGCGGTGATGTAGAGGCGGCCGCAGCCGTCGAAGCGGGCCCAGCGGGGGCCGACGCCACGTCGGCGCCAGTCGCGGACGGTGCGATGGGGGGTGCGGATGAGGTCGCGGAACTCTTCGACGGTGATGAGTCCTCGGTAGTCCCAGTCGTCGGGGACCTGGATGGGTACAGCGCGCGGGCCGTAACCGGGGCGGCGAACGCGCCATGTCAGCAGAGTCGCTTTCGGCACGCCGAGATAGCCGCAGGCGTCGTCCGTGTTCACGAACGGATCTCGGACCATCGAGACGACGGTGTCTGACGTGCTCATGTCGGTGGACATTTGCTCTCCCTTGGTCGGCATCACTTCCTAGGTGCACGGGCCCCGCCGGCGCGAGCCGGTGGTCCGGGGTCAGATGTTCGGGACTTCGACAGCCCGTCCTTTGATCGGGCGATGGATCAGCGCGGAGTGGAGGTCGACTCGCGTCGGTCCCGGGGTGGCCTCGGGCGGTTCGTCCTTGGGGCGTAGTCGCTCGCGCACGGTCTTCACCACTGCGAGATCGGTCGCCGACGTGATTGGGACGAAGCGTTCACGAACCGGGTGGACCAGTTGCCCGCCGCCGCCCACGAGGCGCGGGAGCGTCACGCGCTTGAAGAAGGCGCCATGCTCGACCCCGTCTTCGATGACGTCGGCGATGCGGTCGTCGAGGCGGTGGAACAGCAATTGGAACCCCGAGAGGACACGTGGCTCAAGGATGGTGTCCTTGGGGAGGGCTTTCAGTCGGGTGACGGCATTCGCACCTTCGGCCACGGCCAGTCCGCCCCTTCCGAGAAGGCCACCGACCTCGCGTAGCTGCTTCTGCATGACCGAGTAGGTGTCGGCGCGCGTGCTCCATCGCTCGGCGAGACGTTCGTCGATGCGGGCGGCGTACGGCGCGAGGTGCGTGGAGACGAGGCGTTGGGAGTCCACGATCAGGCGGAGGTTGGTCGCGTTGGGCACGGACTTCATCCGGATCACGAGGTTGTGCTGGGCCTGGATTACACCGAGGATCCCTGGACGCGCCGGGCCGGTGATGACCTTCGTCTTCGGTCGCCAGCCGAGATGATCGACCGCGTAGTCAGGTTGGCCGAGGTTCACGTCGAGGGCCGCAGCCAGTGAAGCCCAGCCGAGACGAGCGCTCTGGGCGAGCGGCTCCCAACCGGGTGTGTTCTTGTATCGCTGGTCGAGGACAACCAGTGCCTGGGTCAGCGCGGCGACGTCGCCGACGAGAGCCTGAGCCTGGGGCGCGGTCATCTGCGCGGACACCTGCTCACTCGTGTCGTGCTCCGCGAGGGCCGCTGCACGGGCGGCACGACGCCATCGGTCCACCATCGGGTTGGCGTTCGGCGTGGCCAGCTCATCAGTTGACCCCGGGCGCGCGGTCGATTGCTGTCGGGCGAGATCGAGCGCGCGCGCCAGTTCGCCGGCCGCTGTCAGATGTGCGCTGCTTACACCGACCGATCTGAACGGATTCGGCTGTGCCGGCGGCATGTTTGAGAACGCCAGTGGGCTTGCGGCGCGCATGGCTTGGCTGAGCCAGACGATGACACTCTGGCGGTAGGTTCGGATCAGACCACCGAGTTCCTCACGCTCCTCGGCCGTCGTCCCTACGAGCCGTTGCTGGACGCGGTGCTGCCGGAGAAGTGCCGCGAACTCGGCACGCATCGCCGCGCCGGTCTCCCCGTACATCAGGTGCCGTCCAAGGCGTATGCGTCATCGAGCATCGCGAGGACGAGCTCCACTGTGAGCGGGTCGACGCCGTGCTGCTCGAGCGCTTCCAGCGCTGATGTGGCGATAGCCAGCAAAACGGCGCGGTCTTCAGTTAGCCCTACGGCGTCGGCCGATGGGCACTCGTCTCCGTGGATACGATCTAGTTCGATGAGGACGCGCTCGTATGCCGATGAGGCGTCGATGGTCGATGCCTGATCGGCGAGCGCAGCGAGGTAGGAGCGCGCTTGCGCCAAGGTGAGTGCGTGGGGGAGAAGCACGATCGACTCCTTTCCTGGGTGGAGCGCCACCATCGCCGCGCTGTCGAGCCACGTCGCCGGTGATTGGAATGCCTGTGGAATCCAGGTGCGCAGCGGCACCCAGGGGCGGATCTGGGTCAGCCGAGCAGGGCTCGGCTGGCCATGGCCTCGGCGGCCCTGCGTCTGAGAACGTCGGCTCGAACGACCTCCTCGAAGTCTTGACGTCGGTCGGCGATGGAGATCTCGCCGCCGAGTTCCACGTCCTGTTCGCCGGGCCAGACGGTCTGGCGGGTCGGACGGTCACGATCGAGGCGGGTGCCGCACGTCGAGACCCAGTCCCGCAGCCGATGCCGGGCGTCGGCGAAGTCGCGCATCCACGCGATCGGGGCGGAGGGGCTCGCGGACTCGTGATAGCAGCTGAGCCAGTGGGTGTGCAGCGCCGAGAGTTCCCACACGAGCTCGTCGTGGCGATGCCAGTACGGCGGAACGATCGATGGCGGCAGTCCGAAGGAGACCTTCAGCCAGGTCACCCAGGCGTCAAGGTCATGCCACTCGCGGTCAGCGTCCTCGGACGCGAGGAGATTCCAGTTGATCGACTCCGGCGGACGCTCGAGAAGGTCGGTGACACCGCGGTCGGGCTCGTCGTGCATGCCCATGACTGGCGGCCGCTCAGATCGCGATGGGCGGCCGCTCGGGGACCGGTGAGAGCGGCCGTTCGGATGCGGCGTGGCGTCCACGCTGGACCACGTAGTCGGTCTTGTTGGCGTTGTGGCCGATCCTCTTGGCGACGAACTCTTCCTTGATGACGCTGGCGCCGTCGCGGCTCTCGACCTCGTATTCGTGGATGTAGCCGCTCGCGACGAACGAGTCGCCCTTGCGGAACCGTGCGTAGGTCTCGCGGGCCGTGCTCTCGAAGGCGACCATGTCGTGGAACGTCGGGTCGAGCTTGGTGAAGCTCCCGTCGACCTCCTTGCGCCACTGCTCGATTCCGACGCGGACGCGACAGCACTCGTCGCCAGCCCTGGTGAAGTGCAACTCGGGCGCTGAGGCGATGAAGCCGACGAGGCTCATCTGGGTAGGGATAGACATCGATGACTCCTGAGTTGGGCAGCCCATCGTGCGAACTGCGGTCAAGAGTTAGGTGCGAGCGTGAGGACAATACTGTCGGAGCGGAGCCCATATCGCGCGAAAAGACGCATGCTCAAGGGGGCAGCCAGCGGCGCCCAATGCCGACGAACAAGGACCGAGACGACGACTCCGGTGTCTCCCAATTTATGGGCCTGCACGCGGTAGCCGAGCACGAGCGGGACTACTACGCTGCCCTCAACCGAGAGCCGCACCCGTGTAGGAGCGGCAGAGAATCCGTGACGGTTCACTCACCGGTTGGCGCGCGTCGGCTGCGCGAGAGAAGGCGACACTGTCGCCCGTGACGCCCAGGCCCTAGGATTCCGCTGATGCCCACGCAGCGATATGCACACCGATTGTCTCTCTTGCGCTACGCGCCTTCGTTCAAGGCACTGGATGCTGGACATCAGGACTCACTGCTCAAGCGGCTGTACGCCGTGCACGACGCCTGTGAGCTTTCCCGATCTGACCGTTCCTTTCTTCGTGCCTCGATGATGGAAGTCGCGGGAGGCGCGGTGAAGTCGGAGTTGCCTGGCTCAGAGGTCGACTGGGGACTAATGGACGAGGCAGTTGACTCGGAAGACGACGACTTCATCGAGGGCGTTCTGGACAGGATCGGCTCCACGGCAGAGTTTCCTCTCACCGAGGCTGACGCGCGGTGGATAGCGTCCGAGGCAAAGGGCTACGCCGACTCCGCCCGGACTCGGCCAGTGCTGACGGCGGCCGACTTCGTGCCGGGCATGGGAGCAATATGGCACTACGAGACCCCTTGGCCGGACGGACCTTCGACCGGAGACAACGACCGCGAAGTCGGTACCGGGCCGTTCACCGCCCTTCTAGTTCTCCGCGTACACGCCACTGATGGAACGCTCGACGTGTGTCTGATGAAGGACGCGCCCTACTCGCCTGAGCACGAGCGCCTGGAACGTGGCGACGTGCCACCAGCTCGCGCCTTCATCGGGCTCAACACACCGACACAAGTGTGGCTGGGGCTCGACCCGGCCAAGCAAAACATCCATCCCGACTTCGGAAACGCTTACGAGCCAACGCAACTTGCGAGCCTGCTAAAGCGCCTCCACCTGATGTGACATTCATGTCGGTTCGACGCACCCAGTGAGGGACAAACCTTCGCGCTTTCGGGGGGCGCCCATTCTGGGCCGAAATGCGGCCGCCCCGCGCCTGGCTACCGAGACGTCCAGCGTCGGAGGTCGACGATGATCGGCGGGGCGCTGCGGAGAAGAACGAGGCCGGTGCCGAACGGCAGGGTTCGGATCCGCTCCGGTGGCATGACCGGGACTCGGCGGGTCGATCGCTGGAGCGATCGCTGGCCATAGTCGCCGATGCTCGTGGTGTCTGAGCGCTCCTCGCGTTCGCCGACCAACACCGACAGCTCCTGAAGGTCGCGCGAGGCGGAGGCACCGCCGAGGATGACCTTGACGATCGAGGCGTCCCAAATGGTGCTGGCGGCATGGTCGCCCCACTTGTTGCGGGCCTGGGCGAGCGACTGGAGCACAGGCATGGTGGTGATGCCGGTTCCGCCACCTTCCGCCATCAGGACGGGCAGGGAGGGGAGTGGGGCGAGGTTGCCGATCTCGTCGAGGGCCATGAGGACGGGAGGGTCCAGGCGTGCGCCGGGTGACGCGGCGGCGAGGTGGCGCGCGACCTCGGTGAGGTCCTCCATGAACGCAGCGACGAGCGGCCACGAGGCACCCGCGCCCGCACCCGTGGCGAGCAGGTAGAGCGCGCCGTTCTTGGTGAGGAAGTCACGAGGGTCGAACGCCTCGCCGGCCGCCGGGCTGACAGCGTCCAGAACGGCGGGGTCGGCGAGGCAGGAGAGGGCTTGCGCGACAGCCATCCAGATGGAGTCGCGGGTGCGCGGGTCGGAGCTGATCATGCCTTCGAGCGAGTCCGACCATCCGGCGGCGGCGTGGCGATGGCTGGCGAGGATGCCGACGGCGTCGGTTGCTGCTGAGGCGGACAGGGACCACTCGAAGAGGGCTCGAGTCGGGAGGTGCTCGAGCGCGGCGGCGTGGAGCAAAGCCTGGATCGCGGAGCGGGCCTTGCCTTCCCAGAATCCGCCAGACTCCGTGCCGCCGGAGGAGAGCCCGGTCGACGACGCCAGGCCTGAAGCGCGGATCATCGCGGTCAGAGGCTGCTCACAGCCGCGGATCGGGGACCACCGGACTCCGTTGTCCCCGACTGCGGGCAGTCCCGCGGTGAGGTGCTGTGGGTCGAATACGGCGACCGGGCCGCGTTCCTTGCGCGCGTCGATGGTGGCGGCGATGTTGTCCGGCCGGGTGGAGGTGGTGACGACGGCGCCGGGCGCGTTGAGGATGGCGTTGATGACGAGGTGCAGGCCCTTGCCGGAGCGCGGGGGGCCGATGACGAGGATGGAGTCCTCGACCGACGCCCAGATCTCCCGGCCACAGCTGCGTCCGATCAGGTACCCGACGTCGGTCGCCCTCGGGTGCCGCAACGAGGGGCGGAGGGTGGCGGCGCGTCGTACGAGGGCCTTCCTTGACGCCGTCGTGTCGATGTCCCGTGCGGTTGCGGTGCCCTGGATCCGGTGAGGATCTCGAGCAGTCCGGTGCCGGAGGCGGGCGACCAGTCTCCACACGCGCCAGGCGAGTGCCGCGAGGACGCCGATGAACAGCATCACCACGCTCCAATAGGCGAGCGCTGACAACCCGGGAGCTTCGAAGGCGCGCGCAGGTTCGCCCGGATCGGTGAGGACACGCAGGCTGCTCGCGATCCCGCTTTCGGGCATGGCCGTACCGGTCGCTACCGCCGCCGCCGATGCAGCGGAGCGGAGAACGAGCGCGAGAACGAATGCCGCCATGAGGCCGATGAGTGCCAGGTTCACGAGTTCGTCATTCGCACCACGTGCAGCGGGGTTCATGCCGGCGCCTCGAACGGGGTGACTGTCCGTGAGCTCATCCCGAGGAGCACAAGCCCGCCGCGGGTTGCAGCTAGAAGCGCGGGCGGGAGGTTGAGTGAAGCGTTGCCTTCCGCATCGGCGTTCTGGCGTACGACGACGTACGCCAGTGCGACCTCCTCGCCTGGCTGGAATCCGGCACCTGCGAGCGCCGGAGTAGACGGGTTGGGTGGCGGCTCCGCCGCCGCTGGTGCCGGGGATTCTGGGGGAGTTGCGATGTCGGAGTACGTCGATCCGTCGGCCTCGCGTATCTCGACGCGCACGGGCGCGCCGAGTTCGGAGGTGATCTCGTCGATGACAGCGCGAAGGTCACCGCGTGTTCTGCGCTGTTCGGATTCGCGCGTGACGCCGTCGACGTCGACGTCGACCGCCATCATGCCGTCGGCGTCGATGGCGACGTGAACAATGCTCAGGACGACGGGGATCTTCATAGTTCGAGCACGGACCCATCGCGCCGTGCGTCGGTGACGACAGGAGCCGTCCCGGTCCGGTGGCTGAGGGCTTCGCGGTCGAGCCCAGGCGGGTTGCCGTCGCCGACCTGCTGGGTGTCGACCTTGTCGAGGATGCCGAGCGCGGTCGCGCGGACGCGTTCGGCAGTCGATTGGACGACCTCGACCGGGTTGTTGCCCAGGACGCTCGCCGCCCAGGTCGACACGTACGGCACCGTGTAGGAAGAGGTGTCGAGCCCATGTGTGGCACCGACCATGAGCGCGACGGATTCGGCTTCCACCTCGGCTATCCCACGGTGCAAGGTCGCGTCGGCGGCGGACTCGGTCGACAGGGCGCTCTCCGGCGGCGCGTGGAGAAGGACATGGCCGAGTTCGTGGGCGAGGGTCTTGACCTGGGCCGCTTCGTCCATGTCCACGCGGATCGAGACCTCGCGGGAGAGGTAGTCGGTCAGGCCGTTGGCGCCGCCGATCGCCGAAGCCGAAGAGACGAGACGGAGTTCGAAGCCCGCGGACGTGATCTGGTCGGCGAGCCCGTCCCACAGCCCATCTGGCGCTTGCCCCTGGAGCAGGGAGGGGCGGGGAAGTTCGGGCACAGGGTCGCCCGTGGTCTGGGAGATGTCCCAGACATAGGTCGGCTTGACGCCGACCATGCGGGTGCGGGCGTACTCGCCAGACATCGGCTTCTCGTTGCGCGCCAGTCGTCGCCAGGAGTTCCGGTCGTCCGGCGTGGACGAGGCGAACCGGCCCGTCACTGGTGCGAGGATGCCGTAGCCGCGCTGGCCCTTCGCGACGCTGCGCCCAAGCGAGAGCCACTGGTGGAATCCGGCGACGTACGTCGGGGTCGGCTCAGGCACCTTGCCCTCGTTGTACGCCGCGAAGTGTTGCGCCGAGATCAGCATCGAGTTCCCGAAGCTGCGTCCTCGGAACTGGGCTGAGAAGGTCAGGGCGCGCTTCCAGTCCTCACCGGTCACGAGCGCCGCGACGGACTCGGACAGCTGCTCCTGGAGGGCCTCGAGCTTGGCCTCGCGGGCCGCCCGTCCCCGAGCTTGAGTGGTCATGCCCCGGCTCCCGTCATGCGTCCGGTGGTGTCGAAGAGCTCGAGCTCGGCGGGGTGCATCTGGTGCTGGACAGCGAAGGAGCGGTTCTTGATGCGCCACAGCCCCTGGCCGGTGCCGAGGGTGGGGATGAGGGACTGCTCGGTGCCGGTGAGCCCGAGCGCTGCTGAGGTCGCACCGAGTTGGTCGGCTTCCTGGCGGTAGACGATGCGGGTCTCCGCGTTCGCGAGCAGCGACGAGGCGAGAGCGCGCATGGCGGAGCCGGAGTCGCCGACGTTGTCGAGGTCGGTGAGCTTGTGGAAGATCAGCATGTTCGCGATGCCGTAATGCCGCGCGAGGCGCCAGTGGGCGTCCATCCGCCGCAGCAACGCGGGGTGGGACATGAGCCGCCAGGCCTCGTCGTACACGACCCAGCGCTGGCCCCCACTGGGGTCGAGCAGAGCCGACTCCATCCACGCCGAGGCGCAGGTCATCAGGACCGATATGAGGGTGGCGTTCTCGGTGACGCGGGACAGATCGAGGGAGATCATCGGGAGGCGCGGGTCGAACGTGACCGTGGAGGGTCCGTCGAAGAGCCCGGCGAGGTCGCCTGCGACGAGGCGACGCAGGGCGTGGCCGACGAGGCGCCCGTCCTCGGTGAGCCGGCCGTCGGGATCGTCGGCCGGGTCGGGGGCGAGGAGTCTGTCGACGACCATGGGGAGCACGGGTACGTCCGCACCGCGGACGGTGCGGTCGATCGCGATGTCGACGGCGGTGTGCTCGAGCGGGGTGAGACGGCGTTCGAGGACGGTCTCGGCGAGCGCTCCGACGAGGTCACGGCGACGGGATGCGATCTGGCTGCCCCACTGCGCGTCGTCGTACCCGGAAGGACGGTGGCCCTGGTCGAGCGGGTTGAGCCGGTTGGGCATGCCGTGGCCCAGGGCAATGGCGCGTCCGCCGACCGCTTCGGCGACGGCGGTGTGCTCGCCCTTGGGGTCGCCGGGAACGTAGACGCGGCGGCCGAACGGGATCGAGCGGGTGTAGAGGCTCTTGGCGAGGCAGGACTTGCCGGAGCCGACAATGCCGGCGAGGACGAGGTTCGGGGCAGTGATGTGGCCGCGGGCGTAGAGGATCCACGGGTCGTAGACGAACGAACTTCCGGAATAGAGGTCCTGGCCGACGAAGACGCCCTCGCTGCCGAGACCCCCTTCGGCGAGGAACGGGTACGCGCCGGCAAGAGTGGCCGAGGTGTCCTGATGCCGCGGCAGCCGGAACCGTCCGGGAGTGCGGAGCGCTGCCGGGCCAGATTCTCCGGCTCGGGGAAGGGTGACGGCGGAACGCTTCTCTGTGGTGAGTGCGTCGGCCTTTCGCTTCGCCTCGCTACGCCGCGCTTCGCGGTCCTCCGACAGCCGGGCTCGGGCGGCGGCCTTGCGCAGCTTCCGGTCCCTGCGGCGCTCACGTCCGGGGGACACCAGTACGGCCGAATGGAGTCGGCCGTCCTGCCAGCCGGTCACAACGACACCTCGCGATCCTGCAGGGGCCGGGGGACCGGTGCGAGCAACGGGCAGTGGGCGATGTCGTAGGCGATGGTCGCCTCGACCTCGTGCGCACGGTCGACACGGTCAGCGGAATGGTGGACCATCTCAGCCGCGCGATGCAGCTCCCACGAGACCTCGTACGACGCAGCGCGGCCTGCATTCGGGTCGGCGTTCGTCCACTGCTCGCGCGTCGGCCCGTCGTGGAACTCCCCGAGTTGATGGAGCAACTGACTCAGCGACGCGAGTGCCGAGCTGAGGGCACCGAGGACCAGGTACACCGCCGTCGGGTCGTCGATCGATCGGGTTGGGTGTGCGAGACCGCGGACGGCTTCCCGGAGTTCGTCGGCGTCGACGACGGGGTCGTTGGAGCTGGGCATCGAATCCTCCTGGACGAGCGGTACTCATCGAGAAGGTGCGTGTGGCGCTCCGTCGCCGCTGACGGAACGCCACGCGGTCATCGACCTACGCTTGCGGCCTACCGTGGCGGGGCGTGTTCACGGACCGGAGATACCAACATGGCGCACTCGCCTCGTCGGCAGCAGGGCGTGAGTTGGACCGGATGTGGCATCGACGCATCGGTCGTCGACTCGCTCGCATGTCGGGGACTCAACTACGGCAGGGCACCGACAAGGGCCAGCGAATAGGAGCGGTGCTTGCGGGGACGACCCGGAGCCTCCGAATAGAAGATCCCGCAGGAGTCTCGGGTCTCCTGCGGGATCTAGAGCCAGGATGGCGCAGCGCGAGCGCCTCCGTCCGGGTTTTCGCGAATCTGTGGAGAACTCCAACAGCGTCCGAAGGTCAGATCGGCCGGGCCAGGGGGAGGGCGGACGCCGAGAAGCCCTGAGCCTGCTGCCCCCAGAGCCGGCGCGTCTCGCATGACGCTTGGATCGCCGCCTGCTCTATAGCGGCGACGGCGCGCTCCAGCTCGTCCGGATCGGTAGCGCTAACAGCGACGAACCCGGTGCAGCGGAGGACCCCGTGTCCTGCGGTGAGGTCGGCTTCCTGTTGCAGAACGTCCTGGTACTCAGCGGTTTGCTGGGCGTCCTCGATCTGGCCGATCTTCTGCCGCTGGGCGGCATCCGAGATGTACTCGGTCTTCTTCTTGCGGATGTCGCGGGCTGCGCGGTCGGTGCGCATCGGCGTGTAGAGCAGCGTGAAGGTTCGACGAACGCCGGAGGAGAGCAGCAGGGGTGCGAGGAAGCCGGGGTACACGAGGGATCGCGGCCACTCACTGATCCAGAGGACGCAGTGGTGCGCCGAGTCGCTCCGCAAGAAGCCCCACGATTCGGTGACCGCGACGGGTCCGGCGGTAGCGAGGTCTCGGCCGATGTCGCCTTGGCGCTCGAGCGCACCGGCGACGGCGGGGTCGTAGGCCGATCGCAGGATCAGCGCGAGGTCTCCGGGCGTGAGCCATTCGCCGGGGGAGAGGTCGGCGGACCGGAGGGCCGCGAGCATGGTCGCCATCTCCTGCCGGAGTACGGCGGCCGCCCCTCGCTGCCCTCCTCCGGCTGCCCGGATCGCTCGCCCGGCCACCTTCATGTCGAGGGAGATCGAGACGGTCGACGCGTGGCGCTCGCCGGCCGGGCCGGCGCGGTCGACGAGCTCGCCGTACGTCGTCGATGCCCAGGAGCGAGAGCGGTTGCCGTGTTGCTCCCACCAGTCGGCGAGGCCCTTGCCTGAGTCGGGCAGTGTCCGCTCCATCACCTGGACGGAGGCGATTCGTCCGGAGCGGCATGCCGTCGCCAGGACGCGGCCCCACGAGACGACGCGGCGCTCCTGCTCAGCCGGGTCGAGTAGTACGAACGCGGGGTGGGAGACACCGACGATCGCGGTCAGCGTCGCTGCGTGTGGGTCGTGAATCATGACGGCGGCGGTCTCGGGGTCGACCCATTGACGCAGCCGAGCGGCATCGCCTGGCAGCGCCAGCGTGCCGGCGGGGCGCGGCTTCACGGTGCGACGGCGGTACAGCAGTTGCCCGCCGGTGTCTCGCCAGAGCCACCGCGCGCCGACCGGCGCCCACTCGATGAGCTTGCGCCCTCCGACGCCGACGAAAGCCAGTGCGACGAAGGACAGGATGATCGGGAAGGTCATCATCACGGCGCCGACGTACAGGCCGATGATCAAGGTGCCCGACGCGAGGCTGGCCATAAGCAGTTGGGGTCCGGACAGTCCGAGCAGTACCCCGCGCCTCGTCAGGCGCGAGAACTTGATCGGGGTCAATTGCGGTTCGCCGGTCGTGGTGGCCACGGCCGATCACTTCTTCCCGGCCGTGCTGACCAGCGTCGAGTCCGCGACCGGCGGTGGGACGGTCGAGGGCACAGCAGACTCGTGCGCGTCTGGGTGACCGGTCGCCTGCGCAGCGACGAAGTTGCCGAGCCCAGGGCCGGCCGCGGCGGCCTCCCTCGCGACCACCACTCCAGCGGCTGCTGCTCCGCCTGCTGCCGCTGCACCTCCCGAGGCGCTCCCGGTCCCCGCGCCAACGCCAGCCGCACCACTCGAGAGTCCGCCAGCGGACGGTCCCGCGGTCACGGGCGAGCTGCCAACCCCCGTACTGCCACTGCCACCGCCTCCTGCGCCGCTGTCGCCCAGGACCTTGGCCGGCTCACTGCCAGTGCGCCGGGATAGCGGAATCGGCATCGGGCGATTGAGAGCACCCTTGGCCTCCTGCTCAGCCGACATCGCGTGGTACATGTCGAAGCCCATGAAAGCGATGGCCTTATAGGTCAGGTACGGCGCGAACCCGGCCATCAGCATCAGGACGACGCCGGCCATCGGCTGGCTGACGGACTCCAGGTCCGCGTCGATCGGCGCAGATACTTGCGCGGTCGCGAGTAGGAAGATCACCACGAGGACGACCTTCGAGAGGATCATCGCGAGCACGAAGGTCGCCCAGCGGGCCAGCCAGGATCGGGTGTGGTCCCAGCTCGATCCGGCGAGTGCGATCGGCGCGAAGACGATCGCGATCAGCAGGAGCGCATTGCGGATCAGGAGGCTGATCCACACCACCATCGCGCCGACGATGGCGAGACTGGCAAGGAAGATCGTCAGGATCGCGCCGGCCCCGGGTGCGGCGAGGTTGATGGTGCCAAGCCCCGCGGCGAGTACGGCGACCTTGTCGCCCATCTCGTTCATGTTGGTGCCGGCGGCGTTGACGATGCCGATGCAGAGCTGGTCGGTGATCTCGAGCGCTGTCGCGAGCAACGCGAGGGCGACGAATGATCCGAGGATCGACTTGGCCAGCCCGAGCGCGGCTCTGGACAGGGCGGCCGGTTCGCGGCGGATCATGCCGCCGATGACTTGGAGCATGAAGAAGCCGAGCGTCACGAAGACGCCGACGCCGAACATGATGTTGTAGACCTTCGTGTACTCGCCGCTGGTCACGTCGACATAGGTCGTGGAGTCGATGACCTTCCACACGGACGCGAACATCCACTCGGCCGCTCCGCCCATGCCCTGCGCGAGCCAGTCGAACGGCGCCGTCACTACCGCTCCGGCCGCGTCCCCGGCCGCGTTGCAGACCTCGTGGATCACCGGCACATCGCAGACACCCATGACGATCGCCCTCAGACCTGCTGGCCGACGTTCCAGAAGAAGTTCACGAGCGTCACCGAGGCGCCGCAGACGATCGCAGCGCCCACGGCGACGAGTACGCCGAGCTTGCCCCTGCCCGCGAGGTGCGGGTTGCTCGAGTTCGCGCCGAGAGCCCACACGATCGCGGAGATGATCAGGGCGAGCACGGCGAGGATCAGCCCGACCGTCATCGAGGCGCCGACGATCTGCTTGAGCTCGCCGATGCCCGGGAGCCCGTTCGAGTTCGGATCGATCTCGATGTCGAGTGGAAGCAGGAGGGCTGTAGCGGGAAGGACCATCGGAGGGGCTCCTGACGTCGTGGGCGGACGTCTTATAGGTGCGGCCCGATGTCCAGCAGCCAGTTGGCCCAGGTGAGTGCCGCGCCGGTGAGAGCAGCCCCGCCGATCGCGACGAAGCAGCCGGCTTTGGCCTTCTGCGCGGCGTGCCAGTTGCCTGAGCTCGATGTGGTTGCCCACGTGGTCGCCGATATGACGAGCATGAGTAC
Organism: Nocardioides marmotae; assembly: GCF_013177455.1. Lineage (NCBI taxonomy): Bacteria > Bacillati > Actinomycetota > Actinomycetes > Propionibacteriales > Nocardioidaceae > Nocardioides > Nocardioides marmotae. The sequence continues at coordinate 2,613,969 of NZ_CP053660.1, read as the reverse complement.
GGCGACGATCAGGCCGTAGGTCAGCAGCGCGCCGACGATGGCGCGGAGGTCTCCGGAGCCGCCAAGCGCACCGAAGTCGGGACCGACCGCTGCCCTGCTACGCACTCGAGCGTCCATGATCCACAGGTGAGCCACGTTCGCCGGTTCTTCCCTGCTCTTCCAGCGCGCACGCCTGAAGTCACCAACTTCGGCATTCGACCACGAGCGGGTCCGATGTCTCGTACCGTTCGGGGGGCGTTCCAGCCACAACTTTGGGTGCGACAGGGAGCGACGTGGGGCTACGAGACGTACGCGAGCGGTTCTTTCTGAAGCATCCGCTCGTGCACACGTTGGACGACGCCGTGATGACCTCGGTCAATCCCACCCCAACCTTCTTCTTGTCCGACAAGGTCGAGCACGATGATCTGAAGAACCTCACGTTCACGCTCGTTCGGCTTGGAACGGACGTGGAGCGCCGCTTCGGCATCAGCGGCGAGGTGGCGATCTTTCACGCCCCGTGGGGAGACTTTCAGCGACGCTCGTATAACGCCATCGCGAACGACTTGGTCGAGATCTCGAACGGCTGCCAGAGCTCGTCGCTGGGGAAGGTCAGATTCACGCCGACGACCAAGCTGGCGGTGGTCGTATCGAATGATGCTTCTGCGGCGAAGAAGGTCGCCGAGTGGTCGCACGACGATAGTTCCCCTACGACGATTGTCGTGCTGGACGCTGCCGCTCTGACGACGATGGCCCCGCACGAGATGCGTGTTGCGCTCCTGAAGGAGATCCGCGGACGGCTCGGTGATCGAGACCTATATCAGGCGCAGAACCCGGTGTCCGGCGATGACTTCTTTGGACGAGCGGGTTTGCTTCGGGATTTGTCGTCGAGTGTTTTGGCCGACCAGAACATCGCGATCTTCGGGTTGCGCCGCTCTGGTAAGACCTCGGTCATCCGCGAACTCAAGAGATCCTTGCTGTCGCGAGGTGTCGTGATCACGATCGTTGACATGCAACTAGTGACAGCCAGTTCGCTAGGCGACGTGGCGCGATCTGCGCTAACCGCACTCCTCGAAGACCTCCGGGCTGCAAGAGCGGCTGCCGGGGTGCGGGTCACCATCGGGAACGATTCTGATGGCCTGGTCGACGGCGCTTCAGTGGGCAATCTGGCTGATCGCGTTCGCAGGATTGCGTCGAGGAACCCCAGCCTCAGGATCGTGATTGCTGTTGACGAGGTCGAGCACCTCGTCCAGATGGCAAAGACTGACCCGCAGGAGGTCCGTGCTTTCCTCGGCGCCCTACGGTCGTGTGCTCAGGTCGCTCCAAACGTGTCCCTCGTATTCTCCGGTGTCGCGAACCAAGTGTTTCTGTCGAGTTCGCTGGGTCCCGAGCACGGACGGGTCGACAACCCGATGTTTGGACAGGTCAATCCGACCTTCATGACCCCGTTCTCAGCGACGGAGACCACGGACCTAATTAAGGGCCTCGGACGCCCGATGTTCCTGAGATGGAGTGACGAGGCGGTCGCGGCTGTTCATAGCGTCACAGGGGGCTGGCCCTTCTTCGTTCGCCAACTGGCCTCTGCTGTGCGCTCAAGCATCGAGTCTGAGGAAACCTCACAGATTGGCGACGACGCCGACGTTTCGCTGAGGTCGGTGGAGGCTGTTCTCGAGACCTGGCGACGTGGCGCGGCACGCACGTGGGCCGAGACAATCCAAGCTCTCGAACTCCACTACCCGGATGCCGCTTACCTCCTGAGTCCCGATGTCGATGCCGATTCGCTGAATGATTGGATCCGCAACGACGGCGAGGTTGGCGAGGCCGCGGAATGCCTAGAGGACCTCGGACTGCTCGTCCGCTCTCAGTCTGGGCATCGGTTCAGCGAGTCGTTGACTGCCCTGCGGGCTCTGGCGGGGCAAGGTCCGATCAAGCGGCTTGTTCGCGCGGAGGAGCGGGACTTGATCGCTCTCGCGGCGTCCCCAGAGGGCCAGCGGCTTGAGTTCAAGTCGTCTGCGCGAATCGATCTCGCAACGCAGGAGCGCAAGGCGAAGCACATCGAGGAAGCCGTCCTGAAAACGGTCGCGGCGTTCATGAACGCGGACGGCGGCGACCTACTGATCGGCGTCGCAGACGACGGCTCGCTGGTGGGTATTGACCCGGATCTTGCGCTCTTCAACAGCTCTGTTGACCGTTATGAACGCTGGCTGCTCGGCGACCTTCTCAGTCGAGCCCTGGGAGAGGCTGCGGTCATGCGGGGTGTGACGGTTACCTTTCCCAAGGTTCGCGGATGCGTTGTCGGCCATGTAGTCGTCGAGCCATCGGCGGAGCCGATCTTGGTGAATGACTCAGGCTTGTATGTCCGACTGGGGAACCAGACGAAGCGGCTCGAGGGACGGGAGTTGCTCGATTTCATTCGGGCGAGGGGTTAATCGAGTCGTCGAACGGTCATGACCTCGCCTGAAAACTCGCCGATCGTCCCGTAGCGCACGACGTCCCCGGTCCGCGGCGCGTGAAGGATCCGATCGCCGCCAACGTAGATAGCAACGTGGTGCGGCCCGCCGGCGCCCGGGTAGCTGAAGAAGATCAGGTCGCCGGGCTGCTTGTCGGCCCAGGCGACGCTTTGCCCAGCATGGATCTGGTCGCCGGAGTAGTGGGGGAGACGGATGCGCCCGCCAGATGCCTGGTAGGCGGCGTAGAGGACGAGGCCGGAGCAGTCGAAGCCGCTGCCTGTCGGCCCCTCGAAGTTGCCACCGCCCCACACGTAGGGCTTGCCGAGCTGCGATGCGGCGGCCTCGATGAAGTCTCCAGCGAACCCCGGTGGGAGGTTCAACGGCACCTCGCCCGCCGGTTGAGCACACGCGAGCTCGCTCGAGAGCGACACGCCGCTCAGCGTCGCCAGGACCTTCTCCGCGATCGGCTGGTTGACGGCGTAGCGGTCGGGATAGGCCGAGACCTGGACGGCCTGGGCCGCGACGCCGGGGTCCATCGAGGCCCAGCCGTCGGTGTCGAGCAGGCCTCGCGGCGAGCCGTGGTTCGGGCCGCTGGGACCGCCGTAGAAGGCTCGGGAGGACCAGACAGGGTCCATCAGGTTCTCGACGCTGCCCCACCCCGCGGCGGGGCGTTGCTGGAAGAGGCCGACGGAATCGTGGTCGCTGCCGTCGCCGTCGTTCGGGATGTTGCCGGAGTCCGGGTAGGCGCCGGTGTTCGACAGGACACGCAGCGACGACTCGGTCAGCGCGGTCATGATCGCGATCAGCTGGCCGCGGGCCGGGATGTTCTCGCTTTGGCCGGTGGCGATGATCACCGCGGCGCGGGTGAGCTGCTGCTGGTCGAGAGTAACGGCTTCCCCGTTGGTGTTGGTCGCGCTGAGGCTCTCCGGGATGGGGCCGGTGACGCCGAGGCTCCCGGTTGCATGGTTGTCCCACATGCAGCTGCCCGATCCCGCGGCAGCCGGGCTGATCAGGGTGGCGACGCCGAGGACGGCTGCGCCGGGTGCGAGGAGTACGGCGGCCGCAGCGCCGACGGCGAGCACCTTGATGCCCATGGCCGCGTCACCTGAGTAGGTTGTCGAGCTGCGAGAGCCGCAGGACGTGGCAGCGGTCGAATGACGGCTCGCAGGCGACGAAGACGGTGAACGAGACAGGGTGCGACGACTCGGCGCTCTCGCCATTCCACACGCCGCTCCGGTGCCGCGTGCCGGTGACGGTCACGGCCGTCGTGCCCGGTCGGAGGTGACCGTGGGCCTGCCGCACCGCAGCGGTCCAGGACTCGGGCACGTACGCGTCGTCGATCTCGATCGACTGCCGTACTTCCATTGCCCCGAGGTCGAGCCACTGGTCGACGCTCGGGAGGTAGGTCGCGACATCGGCGACCAGACCGGGCGCCTCCTCGCCAGACGGGTCGGCGTCGGCCAAGACCGCGGCGGCGTAGTCGGTCGGCAGGAAGCCGAGGCTGGTGTCCCAGTCGAACAGCGAGGTCGCGATGGCGCGTGCGTAGGCGATCGGATCGGTCGTGTGAGGGAGGGCGCGATCTTCGAGCGTGACCACCGGAGTGGCCGCGTCCGGGATCGACGCGACCTCGCCGGTCGTTCGAGGCGCCGGGGTCGCCTCGGTGGCCTCTGGACCACGCACGAGTCCGTAGACGCCGATAGCAAGGGTCGCGAAGGTGAGGACACAGCCGAGGATCACGGCTATCTGGCGCCAGGTGAGGTTGCGCATCGAGGCTCCGAGGTCGAGGTGGTGGACACTCCGGAGGTACGCCGGTCAGGCCGACGCGGCCGCCGTACGGGCGTCGCGGAGTCGGTCGCGCAGGTCGATGGTCTCGGTAACGACCCGCTCGAAGCGTGCCCACTCGTCGTCCTTGAGCGCGCCGGCGAGCTCGTCGACGTCGTACAGCTCGGTCCATCCCTCGAGTTCGGACCACATCAGTGTGAACGACCGCGGGCTGTGATGACGTGGCGCGCGCTTGGCCTTGTTCCGGAGCGCCCGCAGGCGCTTGGCGTTCTCCTCCTCCTGGACGCGCTTGAGCGCTTCGGCAGCGAGCCGGGTGACCTCGTCCTGCTCGTCGCTGGTGGGCGGGGGCGGCTTGCTGGCCAGCTCGACGGCGGCCTTCACGCGCTTGTAGGCCGGCGAGACAGGTGCGCCATCCTCGATCTCACTGAGCATGTTGGAGGCGAACTCGCGTACCGACTCGGTCAGCGTCTCGTCCTCGGTTATCGCCTGGATCCGGTTGACCTGCTCCAGCCGTTGGTACGAGTTCCCTCCGGTCGCTAGTTGGGCGGCGCGCGTCCGAGAGTCACCGCACGGCTCCGGCGAATCACCGGAGCCGGAGGCTTCGCCATCGCGACCTGCCCCGCCGAACTGCGTGGCGGCCATGCGGCGCTGCGCGTCCTCCTTCTCGAGGATCTTGATCTCTGCGTAGAGCCGGGCGGTCTCCACCGGCGAGAGTGGCTTGCGCTGCTCGTTCTCGTCCTGCTGGGCGAGCAGATGCGAGAGCTGGTCGGAGATACCTGCGCGGACCCACACGCTCAAGGTTCGCCGGCCGAGCTGGCGCAACGCTTCCAGTCGTCGCCAGCCGCATATCAGGACGCCGTCGGGAGTGACGGTGACGGGCTGCAGGAGGCCAACCTCCTCGATCGACTTCATCAGCGCAGTCAGCTCGCCGGGGTCCTTGCGGTGGCGTACGCCGACGGTGATCGAGTCGATCTGGCGCTCGAGTTCGATGTGGCTCTTGTCAGGCATCGATCCTCCTGGCGACCTTCGGGGCGGCGTCGCGGATCTCCACGACGAGCCCGTCATCTGCGAGCAGGTCGACGACCTTCCAGTCACAGGCCAGCATGGCGAGTACGCCGACGCCGGCCCTCGTCGCGGCGGCGGCTCTGTCGGGGTTGCCGAGCACGATCCGCAGCACCGTCGCCCAGGATTTGCGGTCCAGGTCGAGCGCGGCTCGTCCGGCCTGATCCCGCCGGAGGTAGGAGTGGGCGACATGCCGGTCGCCCGTCTCCATCAACCGGGTGGCGATGTAGTCGAGGGTGCAGGTGGCGCTGTTGCTCGGCCAGCCCAGTGCAACGAACATGCTGATCACCAGGCTGAGCGCCTCGAGCGCCTTCGTCGGGGGTGTCTCTCCGGGCTTCAACGGCGGGGGCGCCGCGCTGGCATCGACGGGCGACGGACCGCGGCTCTCGGCAAGGAGTTCGAGGAAGCCGGTCTCATCCTCACCGAAGCGGCGGGCGTCGTGATGACGCATGACCTCGCGGCGCCGCGCCTGCGCGGTCGAGCAGAGCAGCCCCGCTGCGCGTTCCTCGGCGATCAAACTGACCTGGACGGCGCGGGTGATGACCGCCCATGGGTCCTCGGCGCACCTGACCGCACGTGTTCGCATGGCCTCGAAGGCGGCGTACGCCGAATCCTCAGGCTCGCAGTGATGGGTGCGCGCCAGCGATCGGTACTTGCCGATCGTGAACTGCATGAGCCTCTCGGCCTCAGGGTCCTGCCGCCATGCCCAGTAGCCAGCGCTCTCGCGGTCGTGCAGGCGCTCCAGCACTGCCCGCAGGCCCTCGGGGGTGGCAAACGAGGCGTTCACAGTCCCAGTCCTTCCGGGCTCGCTGCGGACGTCGTCGCGAGGTGCGGTGCGGAGTGGCGGATCGTCCGGGTGGCGGTTGCCGGCGTACGTCGTGCTCGTCGCGCAAGCTCCGCCTGGAGGTCGATCCCACGGCCGACCATCGGCCCGACGTACGAACCGAGCTCGGTGGGGCGCACCCAAGCCACTCGCTTCTGCGCTTGCTCCCGCCCCGGCTGGTACGACTGGAGGGATGGGTCGTGATGCCGCGCCAGCCCACTCGCATCGGGCGCGACGGCGTCGGGGACGGCCGGTTGCTCCGACGGTCCGGAGCTGTGGCGGCGGTACTCGGCGTGCGTGTTCACAGGTGGATCCCTTCACTCGCTGGGGTAGGGCCCGGGCGGCTCCCTGGGCCGAGCCGGGGGGCGATGCGGAATGCGGAGTTGACCGTGGTCTCGATCTCGCGGTCGGGGAGTCCGGCGCACTGCGCGGCCGGCACGAGCCAGCTCATGGCGTCGGCATGGCTGAGCCCGTTCTCGGCCATGCGGCACGACGCCCAGAAGAGCGCGTGGTTGCGGCCGCCCTCTGGAGTCAGGGCCACCGTTCGCGCGAGCGCGTCAGGACGGCATCCCGTGGCTGGCATCCCGGGCGGCGGCAGCGCCGGTGTCGGTCGGGGCGGCTCCAGGAACCGGCGGAGCTCAACGGCATCGACGGACTTCGCAGTATGCGTGGCGACGGCGATGACGTCGTACGACCGCATGGCGCCGTCGACCGAGACCCGTGACGGGGGAGCGATCACGTAGCCGCCGTCGCCGCGGAAGTCGACGTGCGCCGCCGGGACTTGCCAGCTCCGTTGCTCCTGACCACGGACATTCGGGTAGTACGCGTGCAGACCGCCGGACGGAGTACGCACCAGCCACCCCCAGGCGTCCCCGAACCCCTCGGCGCGGGCTCGCTCGAAGGCGGCGAACCCGCTGCCTCCGGCGTGGACGTCGACATCGACGACGAGTACGCCGGTGGGCGTGCCGGTCGGCAGTCCGATGTTCGCCTCAGGCGTGCGCTGCCACCATGCGTCGACAACGCGGGCGACCGAGGTGGCGTCGTGGAAGCCGTTCGGAGCCAGCGGCTGCTTTCCGCCGGGCACGCACGGGAACACCGGGATGCCGAGGTTGGCGTAGCGCAGTGCGGCGGCCGCGAGCGTCGGTTCCGCAGCGACGCGCCGCATCGTCGAGACCGACCACGTCGGGACCGGGTTGTGGGGGTCGAACATGCCCTCGACGATGCGCCGTCAGGTATCCACGATTTCGGGATACCTGCCCGGATTCGGGAGGAGGATACCTGCGTTTGCGCAGGTCAACAGGTATCCCTAAGAACACGCCATCAGAATTGTTGGACGCGCTCGCTGCAGGTCGCCGGGGCCGCCACTGGTCCTCGCTTTCTCGGAGCGCTCACTCATCTCCCTGATGTACACGGACAAGCACCGCACGGTCGTGTGGGCCGGCAGGAACGACTTCGCCGGACCGCCTCAGATGTCATCATCTTCGTAATCGTGCGTATTCGGGAGGGAGGAGCAACATGGACGCCGCTGCGCGCCAGCTCCTCATCAAGTTGTTGGCCTCCTGGAGTGACTGGCCCGAGAGGCGGACCTGGTACCTCGCCGAGCACATCCCTCATGTCATCTCGACAGGACCCGAGGCCGGGCGCAACATCGAGGAACGGGTCAACCTCGGATCTCTTCATAAGCACCTCGATCTCGAGGAATGGGAGGTGCTCGGACTGCTCCTAGTTCAGACCGAGAAGCGTGACGAAGGGCCGATCGCTGCGTTCCGAGCGAAGGTCAACCGCGACCGAGCACAGGTCCTCGACGAGGAGCGAACGGAGCGTGCCGCGGAGAAACGACGACAACGCGACGCCGAGGAGCAGGAACGCCGAGCGCACCGCGCAGAACGTGAACGCGCACATGCGGAACAACAGGCCAGCAAGCGCGCAGCCGAAGAGGTCGAACGGGAGCGTCTCCGGCGACTGGAGCGCGAGGAACGGGACCGCAGCGCGAGGGATCGCGCTGCGGAAAAGAAGCAGCTGATGGATCGCTTGCGAGTCGAGATCGAAAAGCACTTCCTCGGCGCGGCGGAATGGCTGCGCCACAACGATCCAGACCACCTCATCAGCGTCCAGGAGTTCCAGGACGCGCTCGTCAACCATGTCACGGGCTGGTGCCGCACGAACGTGACGATGCCCAATGGCAAAGCATTCGTGCCCGACACCTCGCAGGCACTCGCCATCGCGACCCATGGACGGCACGCCCTGGTCGGTGCGCGCGCCGGCAGCGGCAAGACAGCGACGATGGTGGCCCGCTCTGTTTTCCTCATCCAAGCCTGCGGCGTGGATCCGAGCCGCATTCTCATGCTTGCGTTCAACGTGGCGGCCGCCGACGAGATGCGCGACCGGCTGGAGAAGATGCTGCCGCAGGGACGCGTCCCTCATGTCATGACGTTCCATGCGCTGGCCCACCGAGTCGTCCACCCGTCCCAAAACCTGCTGTTTGATCGGTCCGACTCGATGCGAGCTCTCAACAGGCACGTTCAGGACGTCCGGGACGAACTTATGCGTACGCCAGGCAAAGAAGAGTTGGTCCGTGAAGTCATGCTCGCCTACTTCCGGCGTGACTGGAGCCGGATCCTCGAACGCGGCGACAACCTCTCGGCCACGGACCAACTCGCGTATCGGCGCCACCTCCAGGACGAGAGCATCAAGGGAGACTTCGTCAAGTCTTACGGCGAGAAGGTCATCGCGAACATCCTGTTCAGCAACGGCATCGCCGGTGACGGGCGTGGAGCCGAGTCCTACTACGGCTACGAACACGATGTGCGTTGGAACGGTCAGAACTACAAGCCCGACTTCTCCATCTACGACCAGAACAAGAAGCGCCGAATCGTCATCGAGTACTTCGGCCTTCAAGGAGACCCCGACTACGACCGTCAGAGCCAGGCCAAGCGCGAGTTCTGGGCTGAGAGGGACGAGGTGTTCCTGGAGTACTTCCCGAGCGACATCGCGAAGCCCGGCTTCGAGGAGAGGATGCTGGCAGACCTCCGCAGCGTCGGCGCGCCACTGCACCCACTCACCGATGAGGAGCTGTGGCACCGAATCAAGAAGCGCGCCCTGGACAGGTTCACTGACGCCACGACCACGATCATCGGCCGCGCACGACAGCGCCGCTGGGCAGGTGAGGATCTTCGTCAGGCCTGGGCCACCATGGGCATGGACGACCCCGACCTCGACCGATTCATCGACCTCGGCGCCGAACTTCTCGACGCCTACGCTGCCAGCCTCACCGCCGACGCGAAGGAAGACTTCACTGGACTCATGTGGCGCGCCGTCGACAAGGTGAGAACAGGCACCACGTCGTTTGGCCGCGGCGGCAGAGTCGAGGGCGATCTGAGCACGCTGGAACACATCGTCGTCGACGAGTTCCAAGACTTCTCCTTGATGTTCTTCGAGCTCCTCGATGCCATCTTGCGGACATCCCCCAAGTGTCGTGTCATGGCCGTGGGCGACGACTGGCAAGCCATCAACGAGTTCGCCGGCTCCAGCACGGCCTACTTCAGTTCGTTCGAAGCCGACTTCCGGGATGCGACCCGACTCGCCCTCGCGACCAACCGACGCTCGGCCACCACACTCGTCACGCTTGGCAACACCGTCATGGGGGGCCGCGGGGCTCCGGCTCAGGCAGCGCGCATGGAGCGCGGCCACATTCGTGAGTTCACAGCAGACACCTTCGATCCATCGCCGATCGAGGCTGCCGCCTTCGGTGAATACGACCGACAGACTCCGGCGCTCCTCCGCCTAATCCAGGAACATCGCGTTAAAGGTCGTACTGTCGCCGTGCTCTCCCGTAAGCGACGCGGGACGTGGACCGTCAACCTCGACGAAGATCCACGCACTTTCTCGGAGTTCGCCGCCTACGGCGCCTACCTCCGGCAGATCCTGGACGTCGAGGAGCCAGAGGAACTTCGCTTCAGTTCGACTCACGGCTTCAAGGGCCAAGAGGCAGACACGGTCATCCTCGTCGATGTCACGCAGCGGAACTATCCGCTGATCCATCCGACGTGGACCCTGTTCCATGTCTTCGGCGACACCATCCCGACCCTGACTGAGGCCGAACGCAGGCTGTTCTACGTGGGAGTAAGCCGACCCCATATGCACCTCGACGTCGTAACCACCAATCGCGACCCTTCCGAGTTCTGGACCGAGGCACGAGGATCAAGCGCGGTCGTTCAGGGCGCTTGGGAGTCGTTGCCGGAGGTGCGGTTGCCGGGCGGCGGCGGACACGTCGAGATCCGCGTGTACAACTCGTCCGTGGAGGACTTCGACAAGAGCAAAGAACTCCTCGTGCAAGACCGATTCCGCTTCCGCGGCGGAACCGCCAAGTACTGGTGGCGGCTCGTACCGGCGGACACGTGGGACGATGCAGCGCTGCTCCGAGCGCCCTGGGCACAACACCCAGGCGTCCGGATAGAGGCATGGAGCGACGGTCGCCGTGACTTCGAACATCGTGTGCCCGGTGGACGACAGGCATGGAGCCCGTTCTGATCAACCCGCCGAGCCGCATTGGGGGGCCAGCAGTCCAACGCTGGCCGGACGAGCGAGGTGAAGGCGGTTCGGCAGATGCGGGCCGGTGGCTCCAACTTTGCTCGGGTCGAAGTGTCGCCCTTGCTTCGGCGACGTGTGTCGCGGACACGCTGCCGCGGTCGTCGCGGCGCCCCTGAGCCAGTCACTCGATTTCAACGACGTAGACGTCGTGGTCTGAGAGCTCGAGGCCGTCGACGATCGCGCTGACGTGCTCGACCGCCGTGACATTCCAGAACGCGGGTACGGCGACGTGGTCGATGGTTCGGGCGCCTGGGAGTCGGTGGGGCGCCGCATCGGTAGGTGCGCTGAGCCCGAGATAGTCGAGAGCGCCGTGGATCGAGGTCCGGCCGTCCTTCGAGCCCGCGTACAGCCGACCAGTCAGCTCGTGATTCCAGTCGCCGCCCCAAACGACGGGCGCAGCCGTCCGGATGCTCGTGACAGCGGCAGCTGTCCTCGAGCCCTGGTCTCGGCCGGCCCAAGGCGGAGCGCCGCCACCGTTTCGCCACGGCAGGATCGACGAGGCGACCCGAAGGCCGTCGATCTCGGCGAGCGCGGTGGCTCCGTGCGGATCAGGCAGGGGTCGCATAGGTGCTTCAGCCGCGACCGCGGCCCAACGACGCCCCGGTTGCATCTCACCTTCGGTGAGATGGATGTTGAGCCCAGGGATCTCGACCGTGGCGAGCACCTCGGTCAGTAGGAGCAGGTCCGCCCGCAGGGACATGGTCAGCCGCTGGTGCCGCGGCGTCCACTTGCCTTCGAGGTTCCAGGTCGCGATCCTCACGTCCGAAGTCTCGCGCACGAGCACGCGCCTTCCCTTGGTATCAGCCCGTTTGGCGTCGTGCTGCCTGCGACTGGCGCTTGCCTTCGACGACTTCTGCGGTTCGAGGAGGCAACTGAATCGGTCCGTAGTCGTCGTCGATCCGGTTGGAGACTCCGTTCCGCAGCCGCGCTTCGGCTCCTTCTACGTCTCCCATGGCTCGGTCGACCGCGACGCGGTCCAGGGTGGCGATCTCGTCGTACGGCGACGCGGCGAGGGCGACGTTCGACGCGAAGTCGGCCAGGCCGAGGTCGCCGACGGTCAGCGCGTGCGTGGTGACGATGTGTCCGACGTCGACGATCGCGGCCGTCATGATGTGGTCGAGCCGGGCGCCTTCGAGGAGCCAGCCCCAGCCGTCCTTGCGCAGGTCGGTGAACGGCTCGCCGCTGACGAGGTGCAGTGCGGCGATGAGGTCGTCCATCCCCTCGGCGCCGCGGCTCTGGCCGCGGGCACGCAGACGTCTGAACAGGTCGAGATCGCAGAGAACCCCGTCGAGGGCGTAGGTCGCCGGGACGCCGTCCTGATGGGTCTGCTGCGCTCGCGGAAGGAACGGCTTGCCCGCCCGGCTCTGCCCGAGCCACTTCCGGATGATGCTCAGGTCGGACCGCGCCTTCTGAGGACGGATGCCGAGGTCCTCGGCAAGCTTCTCGGCGGTGATTCCCTTTGGGTGGAGTGCCAGGTACGCGAGGAACTCGACGTAGTAGGGCCGCCGGTGGGCCGTCGCAGTCGCATCGCCGAGGCTCCTCACTGTGATCGGTCCGAGCAGCGTGACCTTCGGTGCGACGGGAACCGGGGAGTCCCAGCGGGCAAGGTCCTCGTCGAGGCCCGGGTCGGCGGCTTCCAGGGCCGGCGCGGCCTCTGCGGCTGCGATCGGAGCCAGAGTTTCGACGTCGTCGACGGTCGTGGCCGCCCGGTCGGCGTACACGTGGGCCTCGAGCGGAAGAAGCGACGAGCTGCCCGCTGGTTGTGCCTCTGGACGTGGTTCGGTCAGCTCTTCCACGAGGGCACCAGCGCAGTCCGACACGGCCCCGCTGTCAGTCGGGCGGGGGACCGGCACGACCTCGGCCTCCGTGGTGAGGTCGATCAGCGCGGCGCATGCCTCCGCCTCGGCAGAGGTGAGCCCCGATGCAGCGAGATCGAGGTCGAGGGACGGGATCCGGAGACGCCCCTCAGGTGAGACGTTGACGTCGACGTACGGCGGGGCGGCTTCGTTTCCGATGGTCACCAGAGCCACGCCGGCGCTTCCCGGGAATCCGACGATGGCTCCCGCCAACCGAGCCAGGCCAGGCCCACTGTCGCCGGTGGCAACGATCGCTGCGTGAAACTCGTCGGGCTCTCCGGTCGGGCTGGCAGCCCCGAGATCGTCGGCTAGGGCGTCGAGGAACGCGGCGTCTCCGGGGTCGTGGACGTGGACGAAGTCGCGGTTGATCGCGGCGAGCTCGCCGCCGATACCAAGTGCTTCGATGTGCACCGGCGACGCCCAGGGGTTGACGACCAGTTCAGCCATGAGATGGCGAGCCAGTGCGGCGGTGCGGTCGTCGTCACCGGTGAGCGCCACCGCACGGAGCTCCTCGATGTTGAGGAGGACGAGGGCTCCGTCGTCGGCCTGACCGACGCTGACCAGCATTGGGTACGGCGACAGCGCATCTGGGGGCCGAGTGGTGACCTCGTCGACCGAGAGCTGCCATGTAACGCCTTCCCCAGTCCATGGCATGGGGAGCTCAGCCGGCTCCGCGAGCGTCAGCACGATTCGGCTCGGTAAGAGTCGGACGGAGACCAGACGCGGTGCAGGGACGAGGCCGCGAAGGGCCGCATCGAGTTCTTCGATCGGGTGGGCGGTGGCAGAGCCGGTCACCTGCACCGACTTCTCGACCGCGCGCAACTCCTCGGGTGGTGCCGCGATGATCCTGCCCGGCCGGCGGTAGCGCAGCTGGGTCCGCCGGTGCTGCCGGAGGACCAACCAGAGCGAGCCGGCCAGGAGTGCTCCCGCACCGGCCAATCCCGGGAGCAGCCAACTCGGAGCGACCTCCTCCTCGGCAGATTCGGACTCGGTCTGCTCAGGCGCCGGATCTGCTATCTCCGGAGCCGGAGGTGTGGCTTCCGTCGGAGGAGTCGCCTCTTGGGCGGGTGGCTCCTGGGCGTGCTTCGGCTTCTGCGGCTCAGCCGGATCGGACCGTCCGGGGAGGGTGAGCTTCCAGCCAGGGAGGATGAGATCCGGGTCGGAGAGGTGGGCCCCGTTGGGCTGAACGGTGTCGCGCGATGCGCGGAAGATCGACGGGTACGCGTCGGCGTCGCCCAGTTGGTCCTCGGAGATCTCGGAGAGGGTGTCACCGGGCTGGACGACGTACGACCCGTCGGCTGAGTCGTCAGCGATGGGGACCTTGAGCACGGTGCCGGGCAGGAGGAAGTCGGGGCGCCCGTCGAGGACGGTCTCGTTGAGGGCGACGAGTTCGACGTAACGCGTGCCGTCGCCGAGTCGGTCTTCGGCGATCTTCCAGAGGCTGTCGCCGCGCCTGACCGTGTAGCGCTCGGTCGCTGGCTGCACAGCCTGGGGGCGGTCCACCGCACGGTTTGGTACCGGCGTCTCGGCCTCTCCAACCGCCTCCGGGACTTCGGGCAACGGCGCCGCGACGACCGCGTGTGCGCGGGGCTGGGGCAGCACCGCGCTGATGGCCGGCACTGCGACGAACAGCAGCGCCGCGGCGGCGACCAGGCGGTCGGCGGCGAGCTGCGGCACAGCGAGACCCGGAAGGCGCGGTGAGCGGATGCCGCGAACTTGCGACACGATGGAGGCAATGAGTTGGCAGGTGAAGACCGTCCACGCGATCCAGCAGACCGCGGTGATGACCTGCAGGGCCACTGTGCCGTCGTCCTGAGACGTCAGCCGAGACCACGTGAACGCGCTCAGGTCGGGGAGCGCATCGATAGCAATCAGCAACACGGGTACGCCGGCCATGAATCCGACGAGCGCGATGGCGGCCAGGAGGCCGCGCACTCTGGAGCTGGCTCCGTTCATTGCTCGCTACCTCCGAGGGTGCGGACGATTCGCGCGGTCGCGGTGCCGGTGACGTCGAGGCGGTTGATGCCGATGAGACCGAGGAACTGCGGGTCGTAGGAGTCGTTCACGGTCACCGTGATCGTGGTGCCGGCGGTGATCGCTACGGTGCCGTTGACTCCTGCTGCTTCGAGGTAGCGCTGTGCGGCAGTGCGTGCGGCGGCGGGGTTGATCACGAGATCGTGGCCCTGGATGGCGGAGCCGCCCTCGACCTCCTCGCCGCCGGCCCTCGCGGCTTGTGCGGCGAGGTCGTGGGCTCGCTCGTGAGCGTGGACCTGTCCTCCGAGGTCGACCGCGAGGCCGACGAGAAAGATCATCACGAAGCTGGACAGGGCCAGCCAAACAGTGGCGGAACCACGCTCGTCTCGGCGGTTCATCGTTCGCGCCAGGTATCAAGCGGGCTGGACATGGTCGCCCGCATGACGCGGGATCCAGGGACTCCGGGAACTGCAAGATCTGACAGGTCGAGACGGCAGGACACAGTCACATTCACGGAACCCGGGACGCCCGGCTGCTTGTTGAAGTCGCTCGTGTCGACGGCGACATCGACGGCCGAGCAGCCGATCTTCTGGTTCGTGATGCTGGATGTCGCTGCCTCGCGTGCATCGGCGCGGGCGACGTCCGCGTCGCGCGCGAGTGAGGCCGACCGGGCGGCATCGGCAGCCGCGGACTGGAGCGCCTCATGAGTCGTCGCCGTACGGCCCCCGAAGATGATCAGGCCGACGAACAGGGCGAAGGCCGGCACGCCGATCGTCGCCTCGATCGCCGCCGAGCCCCGTTCGTCGCGGCGGATCACGGCGCCGTCACGTTCTCGACCGGCACGCTCGCACTCTGCGTGATGCGGACCTTCCAGCCGGGGATGACGCTCAGGCTGAAGCCGCTGACCGTCACGGTGGCCGTGGTGGCTGTCCGGCGCGCGCTTGTGGAGGTCACGGCCAGCACGTCCTCTCCGCCGGCTTCCTTGAGGAAGTCGTTGGCCGCGCCGACGCCGTCGGACTCCCCGCCCTGCTCGCCGCCGGTGGCTCGGGCGCCCTGCTGCGCGGCGGCGATCGCGACCGTCTTCGCCTGGTAGTAAAGGGCGGCCTGCATGCCCAGGAACATGACTGCGAAGAGTGCGGGCAGCAGTACAACGAGCTCGATCGAGACCGAGCCCCGCTCGCCGCGTCGCTGGCGGCGGCTACTTGATCTTGCCCGCTTGCGAGGTGACATAGTTCGTGACCGCGAGGACCACTACTCCGACGATGCCGATGACGGCGACCGCCCAGAGGACGTGCTCCATCGTCACCGAGCCGCGTTCGCTGCGGCGGGATGCACGCAGGTCGTCGTACTTGCTGAGTGCTGCGATCTGCAGCAGGACCAGAACCTTCAACATGGGTTTCCTCCTGTGGATGAGTCCTTCCGGATCACGAGTTCGTGAACATGCGAAGCAGCGAGGGCGCCACGAGCAGCGCCATGAAGACGATGCCGAGAAGCGAGCCGGGCATCGACATGCGCTCGCCGACGGCGTTGGCCTGGGCGAGCTCGTCGTTGAGCATCGCCGTGCGCATCGCGGCCGATCGGGCGCGCAGGGTCGCGTACACGCCGGCTCCTTCTTCGCCCGAGAGGCGCATGATGGCGGCGAAGTCGTCGAGCTCGGGAAGTCCGAGTTCCTCAGCCAAGGTGTGCAGCGCGTCCCAAGGCGGCAGCCCGGACCACCGCGATCGGGTGAGTTCCTCGGAGAGCCGGTTGAACACCCACGAGTCGCCGACTTCGGCGGCAGCCTCCATCGCCTGGCGCTGGCCGATGCCGTTGTTGCGCTCCAGCGCGACGAGATCGATGTATGCGGCGAGCGCACGGGCGAACTCGAGCCGTGCCTTCTTCGCGTCGTCGAGCGCGTTGTAGTTCGGGATGAAGAACATGACAGCGGCCAGTCCGAGGGAGGCGACGGCTGGGAGCTGGATCGGGATGCTCAGCCCGAAGGCGTTGAACAGCGTGACGAGCACCGGCGGGATCAGCAGGCCGAGCCCGGCGAACATCAACTTCTCGCCGTAGAACCGCGCGACCGGGATCCGGAGCAAGGCAAGTTCGCGAGTCGGCGTACGAACCCACAGGCCGGCGGGCAGGGTGCGTAGCCCCCACAGACCAAGCCGCTCCTTGCTGGAGTGGGCGGAATCGGTGGCCGTCGCGTTGCGAGATGGCGTCGATGACACTCGCTCCAGCGCGTCGGCGAGATCAGGTTCGACGGGCAGCAGGCGCGCGACGAGCAGTACGGCGCCCAGGCCGACGAGGCCTCCCGAGAGGATCGCCACCTGCAGCCCGGTGATCATCGCGTCACCTCCGTGACTACGCGGGTCGCCAGGAACCGGGGGAGCGGCTTGCCTGCGGCCATGCGGCGCATCCAGATCAGCGTGGCGACGTACGCCGACAGGAGCAAGACGAGCAGCACCTGGCCGACCGGGGTGCCGTACGGCTCGACGTACGTCCCGGACAGCGCGAGTACGACGAGCACACTCGCGCTGATCACGGTGACCCACCGCGCCGTTGCTCGCGGCTTGGCTCGATCGGCCTCGACCTGTCGGCGGGCGCGCACATCGGCGCCGACCGACTCGGCGAGTCCTTCGAGGACGCTCGCCAGCCCGGCTCCGCGCCGGCGGGCACCCAGGATCAGGTTCGCTGCGATCAGGTCGCCGGTGGCGTCGTCGAGTTCGTCGGCGAATGCGCGGAGCGCCTTCTCGGTGTCCCAGCGTGCCCGGAGCCGGGTCACCAGTCGTTGGACCTCATCGGCGATCGGTGCGGGTGTCGATCGCAGCGTTGCGACCAGTGCCTGCTCCAGACCGATGCCGACAGTGAGGACCCCGGAAAGCGAGCGAGTCCACTCCTCCATCGCCTCGAGTCGTGCGATCTGAGTGGCGGCCGGCGGAGCCTTGAGCAGGATCGGCAGCCCGATGACGGCGATCGGCGCGATCACGAGCGCCAGGACCCAGCCGGTGATGAGCCAGCCGACGAGGCCGAGCGCGCCACCGGCAAGAAGCAGGAGGCGGGTGGGCCGAGTGGGTCCTCGACGGCGACGCCGTTGGATGGACTCCCGAGGTGACACGGCTGCCGGACGCAGGCCGACGATGATGCCGAGGAGCCCGAGGGCGACGAGTCCACCAGCAAGGGCGGGAAGGATCGTGGTCATGGCCGCGCTCCCAGCGGTTGGCTGGCGAGGTAGGCAGCCAGGTCGAAGCCGTGGTGGGCGAGTCGGCGGTACTCGTCGGGAAGGACGTCCGGAGCTGCGATGCCGCTGGCGTCCGCGCGGAACACGTGCGTGGTCGCGTAGCCAGGCTCCTTCTCGCCCGGCGCCAGCGCGATGATCTCGGCGACCCGCCGCGTCCGGTGCGCGCCGCTGGGCGCGACCTTGGTCTCCAAGCTCAGCTGGACAACGAGATCCACGGTGGCTGCGAGCTTGCTCGTCGCGAGCCCTTGGGTGACGTGGGGGCCCGCCTCCATCGCGCAGGTCACAAGCTTGCGTACGGCGGCGACAGCGTCGGCTGCGTGCGTGGTGGAGATGGATCCGGTGCCGGACTCCATCGCCTTGATCATCGCCCAGATCTCCTTGCCGCGGACCTCGCCGACGATCTGTCGCGAGAGGTTGAAGCGGAAGGAGTCGACCAGTGCCTCATCGAGCGTGAACTCGCCCGACTGGCGCCCGTCAGCACCCCGCTCACCCGATCCCGGCCGGGCCTCCCACGGAATGACCACCTTGTGCCGGCCGAGCTCGTGGAGATGCAGCTCGTACTCGGTCTCGAAGGTCCCGATCGCCTCGAGCTCGTCGATCTCAGCGCAGAGGGCCCGGACGAGCGTGGTCTTCCCAGCGCCCTGAGCGCCGGCCACGACGATCGAGCACCGGGCTCGCACCGCGGCTCGCAGGAACGAGGCCACGACCGGCGTCATCATGTCGCGTGCGACGAGGTCGTCCAGCGTCACCTGCATCAACCGGTGACGACGGATCACGACCGAGGGACGCGTGGTCACCCAGGCGACGGCGGCCAGGCGCGATCCGCCGTCGAGCCTCATGTGCAGACTCGGCCGGGCCTCGGAGAACGAGCGAGCGTTCACCTCGCTGCGCGATGCGAGGAAGACGAGGAAGTCGATCAGCTCCTGATCGGAGTCGGCGACCGGCGGTCCGGGCACGAGCGTTCCGTCGACCAGCTCGAGCTGCACGTTGTCGTGACCGACGATCACAATGTTCTCGATCCGGTCGTCGTCGACCAACGGCTGGAGGCGCCCGAGTCGGAACAGTGAGTCGAACACGGCCTGGGCCGTTGCCTGCTGCTTCGCTGGGCTCCACGAGCCCTGGCCGGTGTCGACGGCATCTGCCATCGCAGATTCGATCAGGTCCAGCACGATCGACCGGCCGCGTTCCTGCTGCGCCTCCTTGTCCAGACGGGCTCGATCGGACTGCACGGCCTGGCTGAGCTGCTCCGACGCCTGGGCACGCAACGTCGAGACCAACGCCCAATCGACGTCGGACGTGGATGCCGGAGGCGACATCACCCTCGGGTCTGGGCCGCGCGTCACCGGGGTGACGCCGCTGCTCGGCTGGCTGAAGAGCGGCAGGTGGGTCAGGTCGCCGTACTCGTTCGCGAAGCGGTAGGCCTCAGTCATGCCCGCGCCCCGTCGACCAGCGCGAATCGACCGCGAGCGATGTGAGCCTGGACGGACAGGACCGTTGTCTGGAGTCCACGGACGTAGGGGCCGGTGTCGAAGCGCTTGGGAGGCGCGGCGCCCCGGTGATAGACAGCGGCGGCGGCTGGGTCGTCCGGCAGGTCGGCGACGACGGGTATTCCGAGAGCCTTGGCGACCTCGGAGGCCCGGTACGGCTGGCCTTCACCGATGAGAAGTAAGCCGGGGTGTCGCCATCCGGTCGCGGGCTGCCGGGCGGTCTCCGCCCACGAACGAGCTGCCGAGATCGCGGGCAGCGTGGCCCGGGTGACCAGCAGGGTCACGTCGGCGGCGTCGAGCAGCGGTGCCGGTGAGGCCACGAGGCCGAGGCGGCCGGCGTCGACGATGACGTCCTGGCCGCTGTCGTCTAGGTCGCGGAGCGCTGCGAGTAGTGGATCCCAGACATCGCGCAGCGCCGGGGCCTGCGCATGGGACCGGATCCCAGCAACGACGGACACGTTCGGGCTCAGCGGTCGTACGACGTCCCGAAGTGCGTCGGCCGTGCTCAAGTGGGAGAGCGCGAGTTCGATCAAGCCGGCGTCGTACGGCGTCGTGCCGCGTAGGAATCCCGCAAGGACACCGGACCCTCCGGTGGGGTCGGCCTCGACGAGGAGCACTGGGCGTGGCCAGCAGAAGGACAAGCCGACCGAAGTGGCGGTGACGCCGGGGGAGCCGGACGCCGAGGCCAGGCAGATGATCGCCATCACTCGGCCCCTGAGTCGAGGGTCAGCGCTACGTTCCCGGTCGCGGCACGGGCTGCGAGCACGCTCGCTTCGGCGTAGGGCACCAGGACGTTGACGACGGTGTTGCCTGTCGTTTCGTCCATGGCAGTGTCCACGACCTCCGCCTCAGTGAACTGCGGTGTGCCGGTCGGAGCGTCGCCGTTCGCGGCCGGGGTGACGATGATCCGGACCTTGTCGCCGCCGTGCATCGGGAGCGCCGGGACCTGCGCCGGGGTCAGCGAGACCCCGACGATCGACTGGCCCTCCGGTGGCATCGGCGCATTGGTCGTCGACTCGGTCGTGATCAGCCCGCCCGCAGAGATGTCGAGCGCAGCGCGCTGACCGATGATCTCGTCGTACGCCGAGGCCGGGAGCGGTTCCAGAGCCGAATCGCCGCTGATCCGGATGCGTTGGATGTCGTCCGCACTGATCACCTCGCCGCGATGGATGGTGTTCGTAGCAGCCAGCACTTCCTCGGTGCTGGTCGTCGCGTTCCAGGCCCACGCGCCGAGCAGGCAGCCGAGCGCGGTGATGATCACTGCGGCGACGACGAGACCAGGGCGCCTTCGCAGCTTGGGCGGGGGAGTGATCGGTGGGCCGATATTCGGCGCACCGGCGTGGGGGCCGGGCTTCCGGTCCTCTCGGGCAGTCGTGGTCACGTTGGTCCCTCCCGCGCAGTTCTCGTCAGCTCACGAGCACCTGGGCTTCGCCAATCCGGATCTGGGTCGAGCGGTTGAGGCCGTTGAGGCGGATCGTCCCGGTCTGGCCCGCGCCCGACCAGGTGATGACCCAGCTCGAGGTCGCGGTGACGGTGTAGGCGTCACCCGTCTGGCCGGCGCTCGACTTCCTGTAGGTGTGGCCGCAGTCGGGGGAGTCCTTCCGCCCGAACTCCGGCTGGTACGGCGTGCCCGCCGTATTGCAGACGACCTCGGTGCCGTCGCCCATGTCCCAGGTGATGTCGAGGACGTTCGCGGTCGCCGTGACCGTGATGCCACCGGCAGATGCGCTCTCGGTAATAGGACCGACGGTGCGAGCGTTCGGGTCCTTGGCCCACATCCAGACCGGCATGCCGACCAGGCCGATGCTGTCCGGACCCGGCTCGGGCGCGATGCCGATGTTGATGGCAGACAGATGCATCTGCTCGATCGCGATCTGCGCCACCTCGCGCGGCGTTGGTCCCGTGCCGGAGTCCGGGGGCGCGTCCTGCGACCAGACGGTGATGAGCAGACCCGTCTGCGGCTGGTAGCAGTTGTAGACCGCGCCGTCGCCCGGCTCGTGACCCTGCCAGCTCGGGTCGCCCGCCGGTGGCTGGGGCTCGACCGGACTGATGTAGCAGTGGTAGTCGTTCGACCAGTAGCCCGCGGGCGAGGAGCAGGGCACCGGCCCGGGCGGAGGTTTCGTGATGCCTTGGCTCGTGCCATCCCAGTAACAGGCCGCTCCGTTGCCGGTGTCCTGCGGCCCGTCGTCACCTGGCTCACCTGGCTCACCTGGCGTACCCGGTGTGCCCGGCACCTCGATCCAGATGAGGCACTCGCCCGTCGCTGGGTCGGTCTGCGAGCAAACGGTGTCGGCGTATGAAGGGGCGTGGACAAGGACGGAGAAGCCGGCGGCGGACAGCGCAGTCAGCAGGAGGCGAATCAGGATGCCGCGCATGGCGCCTTCTTGAGGTCCTGGCCCGTCGCCACGCGCCAGCCACCGGTCGGAGCGGCGGCGTAGTCGTAGTTCGCGACGGTGTAACGCGTCCACCCGGTGTCCGGGCGGTCGGGGGAGACGATCGACTTGCCGCTCTTGTCGAGCACGTCGACCTTGCTGACGTCCCAGCAGACGTCGATGACGACCGTCGGGATCTTGCCTGCCTTCGGGTCGGAGTTGTCGAGATTGACCGATTGGACCTTCAGCTCGTTGATGGCTGTCCTGCCGGTCTGCCGCTGGCCTTCGTCGCGCGATCGGCCGATGAGGGTAGTGACGGCGTTGAGCTGTGCGCTCGTCGCGACCGACTTCAGCTTCTTGAGGTCGGCCGCAGGATTGCTGCGGAGCTGGTCGACCACCGTGAAGTAGCTGCGTAGCGCGTCAGTGGCATCGGCGCTGGACGCGTCGGAGGGAGCGCGCGACGAAGAGCTCGTCGTGGGTGAGCTCGGCGACGCCGGCGACGGCTCAGCGTTCGCCGCGGGATCGGTATCGCTGCCACCGCATGCGGAGAGCCCGACCAACACGGTTGCGCCGGTCGCCCAAGAGATCAGCCCGAGTCGAATCTTCATGGTGTCCAACTTCCTCTCGCCTTTCGGCGTGAGCGCAGACGACCGCGTGGCGGTGCTTGATCGTCTGCGCCTCATCGTAAGCGCCAATTTGGATTTCGCACCCGGTCGTTTTCGCCTTTCCGGGCCTACTACTCAGGTGCTCTCCGCCGCCCAACAATCCTGACCCGACTCATCGCTTTTCGCGTTCCCGCTCCTCGTCCTCCTACCTCCACGCCCTCTCCCTCACCCGGCCCGCCCTCTGCCCTGCACCTCAGCCCTCCTCGGCTTCACACGGTGTGCAGATCGAGGGGGTTGTGGAGAAGGACGCGCACCTCAGCGCTGTGGGATGGAAACGGCCGTGACGGTCTCGCTGCGGCGGATGTCCGCGGGCAGCGGCTACCAGTACCTGCTGCGCAGCGTCGCGGCCGGTGATGGCCAGCGCGCAATGTCGACGCCCCTGACCCGCTACTACTCCGAGGTCGGTACGCCGCCGGGCCGCTGGCTCGGATCCGGCGTCGGAGCCTTCGGTGCCGGCCAGATCCAGCCGGGTATGCAGGTGACTCAGGAGCAGCTCGCCCTGCTCGTCGGCATGGGCCGCGACCCCGTCACGGGAGAACAACTCGGCCGGGCGTATCCGTCGTACAAGCGGCTCGCTGACCGGATCGAGGAGCGCGTCGCCGCGCTCGACCCGGAGATGACCCAGGAGGACTGCGCGGGCGAAACCACCCGGATCGAGGCCGAGGAGACCGCGGCCGGGATGCGTCGAGCGGTCGCCGGATTCGACCTCACCTTCAGCGTCCCGAAGTCGGTCTCCGTCCTCTGGGGTGTCGCAGACGCTGCCACTCAGGAACGGATCGTCGCCGCCCATCACGCGGCGGTCGCAGACGTCATAGCGCTGTTCGAACGAGAGGTTGCCGCCACTCGGGCGGGCATCTCCGATGCTGACGGCGCCGTCGCCCAGGTCGACGTGGCAGGCGTCGCAGCCGTCGCCTACGACCACTTCGATTCGCGAGCCGGCGATCCGCAGCTCCACACGCACGTCGTCATCGCCAACAAGGTGCTCACCGTCATGGACGGCCGCTGGCGCAGCCTCGACGGACGCGCGGTATTCGCGTCCCGAACCGGCCTGTCGGCGCACTACGACGCACTGCTTGCGGACCGGCTGTCCCGCGACCTCGGCATCGAATGGGAGCTGCGGCAGCGCGGACCCGACCGGAACCCCCGATGGGAGATCGCGGGTGTCACCGACCAACTGATCACCGAGTTCTCCAGCCGCACCCGCGAGATTGAGCTCAAGAAGGAGGAGCTCATCGCGGAGTACGTCGCACGGCACGGGCGAATGCCATCAGCCAGGACCATTGTCGAACTCCGGGCCCAGGCGACGCTGGCCACGCGCCCGCCGAAGGTGGTCCGGTCACTCGCCGATCTCACCGCGGGTTGGCGGCAACGGGCCGCCGAGCGGCTGGGGACCGAGCCGTCGACATGGTCTCGCGACGTGATCGGCCACGGCGGGAACCCGCTGACTGCCGACGACGTGCCGCTGGCTGCAATCGAGGCGATCAGCGCCGACGTGGTCGCGGCGGTGTCTGTGAAGCGGGCGGTGTGGACGCGCTGGAACCTGGTGGCCGAGGCGTCGAAGCAGACCATGGACCTGAGGTTCGCGACGACCGAGGACCGCGAGGCCGTCATTGGTCTCGTCGTCGACGCCGCGCAGTCGCGCTCCGTGGTCCTGACCCCGCCGGAGCTCGCACTCAGCCCGGCGAGATTCCAACGTGAGGACGGCACGACCCGGTTCCGTCCGCGGCACGGTCAGAAGTACTCCTCGACCGCGGTGCTCGATGCCGAGGCGCGGATGTTGAGTCGTGCCGAGAAGGTGACCGCGCCGACGGTAGTTGCGAGCGTTGCGGTCCGAGTGGCTGCGACTGGAAAGGTCCAGTTGAGCGCGCAACAGCGCCGCGCGGTGGAGAGCATCTGCCATTCGGGACGCCAGGTCGACGTACTCGTCGGACCGGCCGGGGCAGGCAAGACCACCACGATGCGAGCGCTCCGAGCAGCGTGGACAGCGGAGGGCGGGCGGGGGAGCGTGGTCGGTCTGGCGCCGTCCGCCGCTGCTTCCCAAGCTTTGGCCGACGACCTTGGCGTCGCGTGCGAGAACACGGCGAAGTGGCTCCACGAGTACGACCGCGGCCGGACGGAACTCCGGCGAGGTCAACTGGTGATCGTCGACGAGGCGACTCTGGCCGACACGGTGACGCTGGATCGACTCACGGGGATCGCCGGCGCCGCGAACGCCAAGGTGCTCCTCGTGGGCGATCCGCACCAACTCCAGTCCGTGGATGCAGGCGGAGCCTTCGCACTCCTCGTCGACCGGCGTGCGGACGCCCCAGAACTGAATGAGATCCACCGGTTCTCCAATGAGTGGGAGAAGGAGGCCTCCCTGGCGCTGAGCCGCGGAGACGTGCAGGTCATCTCGGCGTATGCCCGTCACAAGCGGATCCGCGAGGGCCTCACGGACGAGATGGTCGACGCTGCGTACGTCGCCTGGCGGTCCGACTGCGCCACCGGGCGCGCCAGCGTCCTCGTGACCGAGTCGGCTCGGGATGTCCGCGCGCTCAACGAACGCGCCCGGGCCGATCGGCTGCTTCTGGATGGCGCCGTCGATCACCGCGAGGCGCAACTGGTCGACGGCTGCCGAGCCTCGGTCGGAGACGTCGTGATTACGCGTCAGAACGACCGCCGCAGCCGGACAACGCGAGGCGGGTGGGTGAAGAACGGCGACCGTTGGCTGATCACCGACATACGGCGGGATTGCTCGGTCGTCGTCAAGCGCCTCGGAGGCGACGGCCGCCGAACGGTCCTGCCGCCGGGCTACGTCGCCGAGCACGTCGACCTCGGCTACGCCGTCACCGCGCATCGAGCTCAGGGCGTCACCGTCGACACGGCGCACGTCGTCGTGACCGCATCCACGACCCGAGAGAACCTCTACGTGTCCATGACTCGCGGGCGCGAGTCCAACATCGCGTACGTCGCCCTCGACCAGCCCGACGACAGCCACTCCACGCCGGAGGCGGATGACGTGACGGCCAAGTCAGTTCTGTACGGCGTCCTTCAGCACAGCGGCGCCGACCTTTCCGCCACGCAGACGATCGAGGCCGAGTACGAGCTCCACGGCGGCATCGACCGCCTCGCGGCCGAACTCGAGACCATCGCGGCCGACGCTCAGCACGACCGCTTCGTCGACCTGCTCAGCCGCTCCGGCCTCACCGCCGAGCAGCATGCCACGGTCGTCGAGTCGACGGCCTTCGGCCCGCTCACGGCGGCGCTACGACGGGCGGAGGCCAACCACCACGACCTCGACGAGTTGATTCCGCGGGTCGTCGGGCAGCACAGGCTGGACGATGCCGAGGACATCGCAGCGGTCCTCCGCTACAGAGTCGACAAACTCGCGGGGACTACGCCACGCGGTTGCCATCTCCGTCCGCGAGTCATCGCTGGCCTGATCCCCGAGCCGCTCGGCCCGATGTCAGCCGAGGATCGACAGGCGATCGACGAACGGAAGGAGTTGATCGAGACGCGGGCTCTCGCACTCGCGACGGCAGCTGTGGACGCCGGGGCGCTCTGGGCTCGCCGACTGGGGAGGCCGCCGGCCGATCCGAATGATCGGACGTCCTGGATGCACTCCGTGGCAACCGTCGCGGCGTACCGCGACCGCTACAAGGTCGAGTCCGATCCGCCCGTCGGAGGAGGTGCCGCGCACGAGGCACAGCGGGCCGACCGGCGGCGGGCACAGTGGGCTGCCCGGCAGGCGCAACGCCTGGCAACCGGTACCGGAACCGACCGCAGGCTCACGGCACCTGCGCATGCCATTTCAGTCCCATAGGTCAGTTCAGTCGTCTCGTTTCCACAGCCGGAGGTCAGGCTCGCGGGACTCGGCGGCGGCTGGCTTATGACAGACGTGTCCACCGCCTAACGGGAGGTCCCCATGCTGATCCTGCTTGCGATACCCGTCCTCGTGGCGGTCGCCCGGGTGCACCGACTGGGACAAGCCGTCGCGCCGTCCAACCTGCTGGTCACGCGGGTGTGCTCAGTGCAGCCGCGGTGGCACACCGGGGCTGTTCTTCTCGGACTAGCAACGGTCCTACTTCTAGCCATGCACATCGTCTCTGAAGCGGTCTCGGTGGGTGCGCCGGGGTGGCTCAACCTGCTCGTGCTCGTGCTCGCGTGGGACGCACTCAAGGTCGGGTGGCTCGCTGTCAGCGTCATCCTCCGCGCGATTGAAGGCGTGGCGCGCCAGTCTCTGGGTCGCGCCTCCCAGGTTCCGCACCCGACTTCGTAGGATCGGGGTCGTGTCTGATGAGCTCTCACTCTTTGGTGACGACGACCCCGCTCGTCCGCAGCCCCCAGAAAGCGCGCCAGCACCGATCGCGGACTGGCAGGTCGATTTGCTCCGCAAGACGCTCGACGCTCGAGGGCTGACCGCAATGGGCGACCGGCAGAACGCCATCGAGCTTGCGTCTGGGCGGTCGGTCGACTCCCTGAGAGCGCTGACACACGAGGAAGCCCTTCGTGCCCTCGCAGTGCTGGGCCGGCAAGCGACCGTGGGCCGTGGCGACAGATCTGCCTGGGACGACCGCGAAACGGACACTTGGATCGACCGACTCTGATTTAACGGCAACCACCCTCTTCAACTCGCAGCAGTTTGCCCATTCACGCATGTGGGTTCCGGCTCCGGGCTCCGAGAGGCGGCGCGCTTTCGGCGGCAATCTGCTGAGGTCTCGATACGGGCCACGGCAAGATTGGGCCATGGTCAAGAATGTCGGCGCGGTCGGGGATTTCGATTCGGCACATGAGACGGCGCTCCTGACAGCGACAGGTCGGAACCAGCTCTTGGACGCGATGCATTGGATCGCGGAGGGGCGGCGCCTCAATGGCGAGGTTGACGGACCGACGCTGCTCGGCGCTCTCGTGGCCGCAGCGGACGCGGGTGTCGCGGGCGCCGAGCCAGCCCTTCGGACGGCGGTGAGAGCGGCGCTGCGAAGCACGCTGGACACCAGCGCTGACCTCGTGATGACCGACGGGATCGTTCCTCCGAGCCGCTACGAGGCCGCGCTGGCGAACGTGGCGCGGCGTACAGCCAGCGGCACGCTCGTAGACATCACTGGCTCGGTGGTGATGGCTGCCCAAGCAGACGATCCGCTCGTCATCGAGGCACTTGGCTTGGTTGCCGGACTGAGCTGGCGCGACCTCCAAGCGCGGGCATACGCCAGAGGGACCTCCCTTCCCGGTGAGGCAGATGGTTCGTGGAGCCCGAGTCAGGTCTTCGCCGCGTTTAGCGTCGTTGACGATGTTGTCTGCGGGCGCGTAGAGCCGCAGGTCCCAGGTGCTGTCGCTGCTCGACCTATCGAGCTGCTGCTGGGAGGCACCGCCTCGGGATGGGCGGCTGCGGAGGCCATGCGCGAAGGCGGGGTGAGTTATGGGACGTTGCTGGCTCAGCGCGACGTTGGCAGTGCCTGGAGTGCCCACCGCAACCGCAGTAACAATGAAATCAGCAGGCTCATGGTCAGACGGGTGCTGAACGCCCTCGACGAAGCCGGGGTTGGGTACTGGTCGACTGAGGGTGATGCAGCGGTCGCGAAGGCCGTGCTAGGCCAGCGCGCTGGAGCCTCAGGGAAGCCGCCGGGGCAGCTGTCCATCGTCACCCGCGCGGCGACTGGCGGCCCCGGATACGCCGTCCTAATCGCGATCGCACGAGACGGTGGAACCGCACGTAAGACTGCCGCGACCCTGCTTCAACTGCCTAAGCGATTCAACGTCCCATCGGTCCTTGTGCTCTTTGGCACCGGATGGGCTGATCGGGGTGAGAGCGACGACTTGGTCCGCGCCTTCGGCGGTCGCCTTTACACCGAGCACACCCTCGAGCAACTTGCCGAAGCGGCGTCAACTGTCGGTACCTCCTGACATCCTGAGCGCACGCACCCCACAGGAGAGGTTCATGAACCCGGTCATCACGACAGCCACCCGTGAAAGTTCGATCAATACGGCCTTGGAGGCAGCCAAGCAGGCGGTCGCCAACGGCGCAGGGACTGCTGAGGAGATCCGGTGGAAGGGTGGCAAGCTCGTTCTCCCGGTGGCTTCGGTCGATCTCGACGTCGTCCTCCTGAGTCCGCACAGCCACCGCATCAAGGCTCAGTTGCAGTCGCTCCCACAGCCCGAACAAGACGTCGTCGCCACCGACCCGTACGGTGAGCAGGCACAAAGTCTGATCGCGCACCTCTTGAGGGAAACCCCGGGCTTCGAGCGCATCAAGAACGCTCTCGCGAACGACGGTCAGCTCTTCGCCGGCGTTATCACCACTGGCGGGGTTCTGGTTAACGCCAACACGCGTGCCGTCGCGCTGCGGGACCTGCGCCAGCAGTACATCAAGGTTGTCGTCCTACCCGCGGACGCTGGCCCGAAGGAGATCACCGAGCTCGAGCTCCGCCTCCAGATGGAGCAGGAGGTCAAGCAGGAGTACAGCTTCACGAGCCAGTTGCTCTTCATTGAAGACCTCGTGAACAGCGGCAACTACACCACCCTGGAGGTTGGCCGGGCACTGCGTCCCTCACTTACGACAAGCAAGCGAGACACGAAGGCCGCGATCGATCTCGTCGAAGGAGAGCTGCGGCTGCTTGGACTAATTCGCGAGATCGTGGGCGCGAGCGGGGGAGCGCTCAACTTCCTGTACTTCGACGATCAGCGTCAGGCGCTCATTGAGATCGACCAGGACTATCAGCGGCTGAAGAGCACGAACCCCGAAGAGGCCGTGCGCATTCGTGATGCCCAGCTGGCAGCGATGATCGCAGGCGTTGACTATCGGCGTCTTCGTGAGATCGACTCGACTCTGCTCGACAACTACGTCGCACCCGCACTGAGCGAGTCTGCACCTCTCGCGCCACATGTCGACGCGCTCCTCACCCCGGTCCGTGCGCCCTCCGTGACCGCTGCGGCGCCAACCGGCGTGAGCGAGTTCTTCGGTGAAGAGGATGAAGAGGACGACGAGCCTTCGGGCGGATCGGCAGCTTTCGGAGGTCCATCCGCAGGGTCGCCGAGCTTGTCCGGGGTCTACACGCTGCTGGCGCAGGCGCGTCCCGACGAGGACGTGACCATCCCGACGAATGACGGGGAATCGGTCACGCTGCCGCGGACGGTCGTTGCCTCTGAGCTCTTCAGCGGAATCAGCACCGCCATTGAGAACAAGAAGCGAGATCTGCGACAGATCGATGACCTGACGGCCCCAATGATCCACCTGAAGGAGGCGTCTCGGGCACTCGACAAGGCTGCGACAACGCTTACGGATGTCGGCGGCCGCCCGGGCTTCGATCGGGTTGCGTTCGCGGACGCGCGGCAGCAGTTCGAGCGAGCCGCGGCGGCCTTTGCCAGCGTCGCGGAGCCCGCCGGGGACGTCAGTGTCTGAGGTCACAACGTCCTCCATCTCTGGGGTGGCAACCTTGGGCCTGTCCCTTTCAGGAAATCCTCCCGTGGTCCGCGCGACCCGGATGGGCGAAGTGCCGCAGGCGTTTTGGCTGCAGGTCATCAGTGAATGGGGATCGACTGGAGACCGGCCTGGCCAAGAGGTTGAGCTCCCGCTCGAGCGCCTACTCAGCAACATGTCCTGGCTGCGGACAGCATGCCAACGGTACGGCGTCGGAATTGCGTCGTCGCCAGAGTTGGACGAGCTGCTGCAGCAGACGCGTGAGCAGCGGCGGCTGCTTAATCGGGCGCTATCCGAGCCAAACCCGCTCGAACCCCAAGAGGTTGCCGAGCGGCTGTCGGGTAGCAGGTTTGTGCGTGAACTGCGGTCGTTCCAAATGCGAGATCTTGGTGAACTGCTCGGACTGGCAAACGGCGCCAACTTCTCGGTCCCAGGCGCGGGCAAGACCACCGTGGCGTATGCGGTGTATGAAGCCGAGCGATCCGCCGGGAGAGTTGAGCAAATGCTTGTCGTCGCGCCGCTCTCGGCGTTCGACGCGTGGCAAAACGAGGTCAACGATTGCTTCGCTGAGGGACGCCGCCCGCTGGTGGCGCCCTTGGTCGACGAAGCCCCCACTGACGCGGAAGTCCTGGTAGTCAACTACCACCGCCTGGACAGTCGGTACGAAGCAGTGGCCAAGTGGGTGGGTAGAAAGCCGACGCTCGTCCTGCTGGATGAAGCCCACCGAATGAAGCGAGGCTGGGACGGAACTTTCGGCAGCGCCTGCTTGAGTATCGCTTTCTTGGCCGCACGACGCGACATCCTCACCGGAACACCCGCGCCGCAGAGCCCGCGTGATCTCGTCGCCCTGATGGACTACCTCTGGCCTGGCCAGGGCCGCGCCATACTGCCCGCTGACGCGCTCGTCTCGCCGCCGCCGGCTGACGCGGGGGCACAGGTCGCGGAGGCCATCGGTCCTCTGTTCGTCCGCACCCGAAAGAGCGAACTGGGTCTCGACCAACCGGCGATGAGCGTTGTCGAGGTTGAGCTCGATCCACTTCAGGGTGAGATCTACGAAGCTCTGCGTGATCGCTATGCAGGTGCGTTTGAGGTCAGCATGGCCGATCGGGCCAACTTCGCCAGCATGGGCGACATCACTATGTACCTGCTCGAAGCGGCGACGAACCCGCAGCTGCTCACAGCGGGCTCGGCGGCTGACGACGTGATGAGCTTCCGCCATCCGCCGTTGGACGTACCACCCGGCAGCAGGCTCTGGGATCTCTTACAGGAGTACAACCAGTACGAGACGCCCGCAAAGTTCAGGCAGCTTGCGGAGATGATCGAGGCGAACGCAGCCAAGGGCCTTAAGACGCTCGTGTGGAGCAACTTTGTTAGGAATCTCCAGGCGCTCGAGCGGATGCTAGCCATCTATCGGCCGGCTCTGATCTATGGCGGGATTCCTAGTGAGTTCGCCGACCCACGCGCCCCGCGTACCCGCGAAGGTGAACTCGCCAGGTTCCGTTCGGATCCCGGTTGCTCCGTCCTCCTTGCGAATCCAGCGGCCATGAGTGAGGGCGTGAGCCTGCATCAGGTCTGCCACGACGCCATCTACCTGGATCGAACCTTCAATGCGGGTCAATACCTCCAGAGCATCGATCGAATCCACCGCCTCGGTCTCAAAGCCGGCCAACAGACCCGCATCACGTTCCTGCTCACCTCAGGGACGATCGATGAGGTGATCGATTCGCGGATCCGGGAGAAGGCTGCCCGCCTTGGCGAAATGCTCGATGATCCTGACATCAGCACGATGGCGCTCCCTTCCGATGAGGACTACGGGCCCGCCCTGGATTCGACCGCCGACATGGTCGCGCTCTTTGCGCACCTCCGCGGAGAGTCGTGACCGTCATGGACCATGGCTGGGCGGCGACGAGGTCGACCCCAACGGCGTACCAGTTGCAGGCCGCCCTGCTGGCCGCGCGCGTCTTAGACCCGAGCGGCAACACGCCGGACTCGCTGATCGTGAGCTATGACCAACTAGCTACGGGCGGGCTCTATCGGTCGCAGGATCTCCAAGCCGGCCACACGCTCCTTCAGCGAGCCAAGCTGGTTTCGCCGCAAGACAGCCGCCACGTCCCGACACCTGCCCTGCTCGACCTCTGCGATCTGCCGGATGACGTCGCAACTGAGCTCCTTCTACAAGAGCTCTTCGTGGAGGAGCCACCCCTTTGGCTTTATGCCGCCGTCGTCGACGATGAGGTGCGCTGGGAGAACGTCCCACAGGCAGACCAGGATGCGCTGGAGCAACTGCTCGAAGATGCGGCGCGCCGCGAGGCGCTCCTGATGGGCCTAGGGAGGACTCTCGACGCCGCGCAACTTCATGACCAAGGTGCACGCGGCGAAGAGTATGTAGTTGAGCTGTGCCGCCAACATCTGAACGCGCGCAGCCGGCCTGATCTTGCCGCCGCAGTGAAGCGCGTGAGCCTGCGCAGTGATCAGCTCGGATACGACGTGACGAGTTCCGACACGACCGGGCGGCGCCATCGGATCGAGGTCAAGACCACCAGCAGCGCCTCGGTTGGTCGCGTTGACTTCTTCATTTCCAGGAACGAAGTAGTCGTCGGGGCACGCGACCCCGGCTGGTCCCTGGTAGCCGTGCGGCGCAATAGAGACGGCGGGTTGGAACTGCTCGGGTGGTGCTCAGCGATCAGCCTCACTCCACATCTTCCTCGAGACGTCTCTCCACAAGGACGGTGGTCGAGCGTGCGATTGAGCGTGGCAATCACGGAGTTTGCACCGGGACTTCCTTTGGACGCCGGCGTCTAGTCAATGGCGGCTGCACATGGGGATCGGCTTCAGGTGTTGCGGGGGCGCCGGAGCGGCCTGATGAAGTTCACCGTTGACACGGACTCCAGGAACTCGTGTCGCCAGTCAGTAGAGAGAGCGCCGATCGCCAACACGTACTCCGCCACGATGCCGAGGAACTCCTCCTCGTCGCTATCTCCCAGCTTCGGCTGGAACTTCTCAACGGCCAAGTTGGAGACCGGAACCAGGTCGAGGAGCAAGTCGAGCGTGCAGGCACGCACGTTGCGCTTCGCGTGGTCTGTCTCATTCTCACTGTGAACCACTGCGCAGCCCACCGCGCGCAGTCCAGCACCTTGCAGCGCATCAATCACGTTCGCCCATGCTTGCGGGTCGCGGTTCGCATAGCTGAAGATCAGGTGGCCATCGTCCCGAAGCAAGCGGGCCGACTCGCGGAAGATTGAGGTAAGCAATGCTGTGTAGCTGCCATCGGCCACAAGCTGCCCGGTGGCGCGATTGACGACTGCGTCGCCGGAGGAGTCGGGAGGTGTCAACCCGGCCCACGCCTGCAATGGACGAGACAACTCGCCGTACTGAACATCGTCGTGGTACGGAGGGTCCGTGAGTACCAGGTCAACAGAGCCGGTCGGGAGAAGCTGCCGCTGGGAACTCCCAACGACCACCACGGCGTCCGGGCGCTCCAGAGGGTCGCCATCAATGTTCTGGCCGAGCAGGGCAGGAACTAGTGCTGCGGTAGACGGCACCGGGCCTTCAACGGAGAGTTGTCGGTCAGTGTTCGTCCGAAGCCACTCGGCAGCCTTGACGAACTGCACTAGGCGCCGAAGCGTCGTTCCGCGACCACTGGTCGTGGTGCCCCAGACATTGGGCTCGACGGGGAGGGTCGTGAAGTTGAACCGATGCCCAGCCATCGACTCGTAGCTCTTTAGGTAGTAGCGGTCCCACCTCGAGAGATGACCTGCCATCTCGGTAGAACCGAGAATGGCAGAACGAAGAGCTGCGACCACCCCGGCATCTGTTGAGCATGCCGGCGCCAGTTCGAGGAGGCGCTCAACCATGGAGCGCTGGCGCCGAGGGTAGAGATCTTCCCACTGTCGGAAGCCGTGCCGCAGCAACACGGACGTCTCCTGTCCGATCGGGATGTCTCCGAGCGACCGTCGAGGCTGCATATGCGCGGCCTCGGCCGCCTTCAACTCGCCAGCAGTCGGTGTCGCGAGCTCACGTCGACCGTCGCCGGCGCGTTCGACGAGCACGACTTCCCAACGAAGACCCGAAGCCAGAGCGCGTTCCTCAAGACGGTCCTGGTTTCCGCAAGGACACGTGACAATCCGTCGCGGCGTGTACACCGCGGATGGGTCGGTTGGTCGGCTGCAAGTCGGGCACTGTGAGACCTGGTCGCGACGGCCGAGGAACAAGTGGCCTTCCGGGCACGCCAAGTACGCTTCAGGGCGATTCCGCTCGATCCGACTGGTCAACGTCACAAGGCCGTGCGGAAAGAGACGTTGTTCGGTGCCGCACCTTGTGCATGGAGCGACGGCGACTCTAAAGGTGTGCGTTACGAGGCCCTGTGTCCCATCGGACAGGACCGTTCCATAGGCGGCCTGTGCGATCGTCAACACCCGCTGGGTCAGAGCAGCGATGCCTTCACGAAGTGCGTCTGGGTCAGGCAGCGCCAGCATGGAAGCCAAGCCCGATGCCGCCCACGGATTGAGGTCCTGAGCGTAGACACTGTGTCCGCGCATGACCGCTGCCAAGGGAATAACGCCGCCGCCGGCGAAAGGGTCGCTAACCACCAGGCGCCCCGGCTTGTCAGAGCTGACGCAATCGATGATGGCGCCGTTAACAGCCTCGGTGCGTCGCGCCCACCAACGGTAGGTGCTGATAGGGGGTAGATGGACCTCTCGATTGCGCACTTCCCGTCGAGCTCGTGCGCTGACGTCCTCCGCGTTGAGGTGTCGGAGCGGGCTCCTGACGATGACCTCGTCCGGTGCGACGACGACGTCGTCGCGTCCAACTGTGGGTGGCGTCAGGCGCCGATCCGGTGAGGCGGTTGGGAGCGCCATCAGTGCGCAGCCTTCTGGCAATGGTGACGCACGCTCGCCGGGGTGCCCGCGTACCTGCAACCCTCAGCGGCGCATTGAACCCAGACTCCAGACTCGATCGCGGCGCTCGTCACGGAGGTGGTTGCATCGAACCCGTGGCCGTGCAGGAGATGCGCGACGGAACCCTCATACCGCATCGCGAGTAGTGCAGCCTCTGCGATCTTGTCATGCCCCCGAGTGAAGAACGCGCCGACAGCGACTTCTTCGCCACACCCGCACCAGCAAGTGCCGGTCGGGAGAAGCCGCCGTTCAGTCGATGCCATTCGCGCGTTCCCTCCCTGCACATCTAGAAGACCTATCAAGATCATCGTAGGAGAGGGGACCGACAGATGGTCCGCTCCCTGGGGCGCGTGTCGGGCTGACCACGGAGGGCGCCCGCTCGGTCGCGAGGCGGACGCTGGCGTTCGGCTAGGGTCCAGGCCATGGCGACCCCTGCAGAGACTGTTGCAGCAATCGAGGGAGCCCCGTGGAATCAGCGGGTCAACCTAGTGCGGCAGATCCCGGAGGCATATGGACTCGCCGCCCACCGCGACGTCTACGCCACGCTCGCCCGCGAGCTCTACGTACCGAAGCTCACCCCGGATTTCGCTTACGTCCTCCCTCGCTCGGAGTACGACCTGCCTCCAGTTGCTGCTGCCTACAGGGAGGCGCATCGGTTGACAGGCGGATTCACTAAGGTGGGCGTGTCAGACGTCGCTGGCGCGACACTCGCCGCGCCGGTCATCGTCGCGGTGTGGCGCCTGCTACTCGGCTATATCTGGCGTGAGTTCGCGGCTGCTACCCAGGTCGTCGGGGCCGAACTAGATCTCCCTGCACTGTCTGCCGACAGGCTGAAGAAGCTTGAACAGGGGGTCGCGAAGAGGTCGCTGACCGCCGACGAGGCTCAGGTGATCGCAGAGGTCGTGGTGCGCGGCATCGATGGATCTCTCTGGCCAGTGCCCGAGGATGGGCGCCGCACCAAGCAGGATCGCCCAGATCTCGCAGAAGGATGGGCCACGGTGCGCCAGTTCGCAACCGACGGCGTTCCATTCGAGGTGTTCCTCCACCAGCGGCACTACGGTGGCGCATTCCGCCAGCTGCTGGATGCCATCGGAACACAGCGTGGCGACGTCTTGGAGCAGGAGCTCGAGGACGAGTGCGAGCGTCGCGGCATCCGGTACATCAGAACAGGTGCGCACAACCAGGCGGAGGTCCAGCGGCGTTTCAATCTGACCGTGAAGCCCGCACCGGACTTCGTCTTCTTTGACGCGTCGGACACACTCCAGGCCATCCTGGAGGTCAAGCTCACGAATGACGGCGGCACGGCTCGCGACAAGGCTGCAAGGTTCGCCGCGCTACGCACGGAGGCCGGAAGGCTGGGCGGCAAGCCCCTCTTTGCTTTGCTAGACGGTCTGGGGTGGACGCGGACCAGCGATGCGCTGGGTCCGGTTGTCCGTGACTGTGATGGCCGAGTCTTCACGCGCGGCAATCTCGCGGAGATGTTCGACGTAGACCCGTTTCCCCACCTGGCCACGCTTGGATCGTAGGAGTGGAAGACACTCCTTGGTGGACGCCGCCGATTCCGGTCGTACGTGGGGTGCACTGGGTACGCACAAGGATGAGAAACGGCGCCTGACGCTGGAAGACGTTGAAACATGTCTTCGCAGGTCAGACGCCGTTTCAGGCATCTAGCCGCAGGTCAGCGAGACCCCGGAATCAGATGTTGTAGATCAGCTCGAACTGGCTCCCCGCAGTCTGGGTACCCTGGTGCGCGCTCTTTGCTGTCGTGGTCGGGATCGATGAGCACGTCTGGCGCCACACACGCCGCGGCGATTGGTGCGTCACCGTGGTCATCGACCTGACCCCAATCCGAGATGGCCCCGGGCCGGGGCTGCCGCAACGACGACGCATAACAGGAGCGACCCGGCGTTCTTGCCGAGCCATTTGTGGAGCTCAAACTCCGTGACCTCGGTCGGGGTGTGGAGCTGCGCGGCGAACTCTTCCTCCTTGTAGCCGCACTCGGAATGCGTGTTTCGCCCGCCTATGAGCCTGCCAACTCCGACAGCCGCCGGGCGATCTCGGCATCGCGGTCGGCAGCCGCGTGCTGGTAGCGCATCGCCGCACCCGGGGTCGAGTGACCGAGGCGACCCATGAGTTCCGCCAGCGTAGCGCCGGTCTGCGCGGCCAGCACAGCACCGGTGTGCCGGAGGTCGTGCCAGCGGAGGTCCGGACGGCCGGCCGCCTCGCGTGCCGGGTAGTAGACCTTGTAGAGGGTCGCCGGAGCCATGTGGCGGTTGCTGTCGCCTGCGGCCGGGAAGAGCAATGAGTCGCGGCCAGGTGCGGTGTGGTCGGCGAGGTGGTCCTTCACCAGCGGCAGCAGGTGGGGTGGGATGGCGATGTCGCGGACGCCCGCGTCGGTCTTGGGCGGGCCGATGATGAACTCCCCGTCGACCCGGACGACGCCGCGGCGGACCTTCACCCGCCCGGTGCGCAGGTCGATGTCGCCGCGCCGGAGCTCGGTCAGTTCGCCGAAGCGCATGGCGCACCACGCGGCCAGGAGCGCCATGAGCTTGTAGCGATCCGGCATCTCTTCGACGATCGTCCTGAGTTCTTCGAGGCTGGCCGGCTGGACGTGGTGGGCGCGCTTCGCGCTGCCGGCTCCGCGGATCTGAGCCGGGTTGTAGGGGACCAGGGGATGGGGGCGCTCCGAAGCGGCGCTGGCGAAGATGGTGCGGAGGAGGCTGTAGGCGTGGGCGCGAATGGTTTCGCGTCCGGGCGCGAGGGCGTCGTACCACGTGTTGACGTCATCGGCTGAGATCCGGTCGATGCGCTCGTCGCCGAATGTCGGGTAGATGAACGTGTCGAGCAGCATCCGGTACTGCTGCCTGGTCGTCGGCCGCAGCGCGCGACCCTGCGTCTTCCTCGTCTCGAGCCAGATGTCGGCATACGCCTGCAGCGTCGGCACCGATCGGCTCGCCGCCCCGCGAGCCGCCACCTCCGGGGCCCACACCTCCATCTCGATCTCGGCGCGACGAGCCGACAGCCAGGCCACGGCGTCGTCCCGAGAAGCGAACGTCATCGGGGCCCGGTAGAGCCGACGGTCGGGCCCGGTGTACGCCGCACGGTAGCGCCCGTTGTCCCGTTCCTCGATCCGCCCGAAGCCGCGTCGAGCCCTCTGCTTGGACGAAATCTTTTGGCCCATCAGTATCGCCTTTCGGGGAACAACCGGGGAATAACGCGGTCATTTCGTGTCCGGAAGTGTCCGAATCTGTCCGAGGACGAAAGGCCCTCTGACCTGCGAGTTTATCCCGAAAGATGGACCTGAGGAGGGTCTCGTGGTAGCCCCCTTCTCAGAGGTTCGAATCCAGTATCGCCCACCGTGCGAGACCGCCTCCGGCCCGCGAGAACGCGGGTCGGAGGCGTTTCTCGTTGTACCGCCGTTGTGCCGACGTCGTTCTCGGCACCGCGGCGGCTTCATGCAGATCCGGCGGCGCCTCCCGCGCCCGGGCGTCAGCCGAGCGTCCGCCGGACGAGATCCTCGACCAGGTCCTCGGCCCACGTCGGCTCGCTGCGCTCGGTGTCGAGGACCTGGACGCTCAGGTAGCCGTGCTCGGTGGGGTCGGTCAGGGCGATCTCCCACGCGCCCGCGATCTCGGCGTGGTACGCCGGGTGGCCGGACACCTCGGTGTTCGCCTGCGTGCCCAGCGGCTCGCGCCGGGCCGAGACGAGGATGGTCGCCGGGTTGGCGTCGGCGCCGCCGCCGTCGTCCTCCGCGGCGACCAGGGTGCACTGCCGTGGACCGTCGTACGACGATCGCTCGTCGCGGTCCTGAGGGCTGACGGTGGTCGTCATGGCCACCCAGGAGCGGCCATCGGTGGCGGCCGTCTCGCGGGCGGCCTCGAGGGCGGGGAGGCAGAGGACCTGCGGGTCGACCTCGCCGCGGCGGATCAGGTCGACGGGGTCGGCGGGGACGTCGACACCGTCCTGGTCGACTGGTGCGCACAGCCACCTGCGCTGGTCGCCGAGGTGGGCACACCCGCCGACACCTCCCGGGTCGGGCTCGTCGGCGGCGTAGAAGACAGGTGCCGTGACGTCACGGCCGGGCCTGGTCATCGAGCCCAGGTCACCGATCGCCGCCTCGGCCGCCGCCGTCGCGGCCCCGCAGTCGGGCTCGGCATCGGCGATCACGAGCGCCAGCTCGAGGCTGGCGGGCACCACGACGGCGCAGGACCGGCTCCGGCCACCCGCGGTGGTCGGTCCTGGGCCCACCCAGGCGGCGACGCCGGCGATCTCCACCCGGTCGCGGCTGTCGAGTGCGTTGATCGCGTCAGGGCCGGAGCCCTCGACGTAGTAGCGCGCGGCGGTGTCCACCTCGACCGTTCCGTCGCTCCGTAGGGCGGTGCACACGGTGCGCTCGCCCGGGGGCTCCGTCGAGTCGGCGTCACCAGCGGCACCGATCGCGCAGGGATCGAGCGCGCGCAGGTTCGCCCGGGTGCGGGCCGCGGTCGGCTCGCGGACCTGGGGGACGTCCGCGACGACGGGAGGGGCCGCGGACCAGTCACGGTCGGCGTACGACTCCTCAGCGGAGAGGACGCCGCACCCCGCGAGCAGCAGGGCAAGTGGCAGGGCGAGTGGCACCGCGGTCAGCGTCCGGCGCATCGGGGAGAACAGCACGCCAGCGACCTTCCCGCCCACGGTCCTGCGCAATCCCGCGCTCGAACACGCGTCGGCGTGCGACCTCCGGCCTGCGCCGAGCGCTACCGCGACCTCTGACCAGCGCAAACCGGGGCGAGGTGTGGCCCCGCACCCCGATACGATCGACGAGTCCGTTCCGCCACCCAACCCGGGAGAATCACTGTGTCCGACATCCAGGTCGTCCTCGTCACCGCCGATGCGCGGGAGGAACGGACGACCACGACGGGCACCAAGGCCTGGGAGCTGTTCGCGGAGGACCCGAGCATCATCGTGGCCCGCGTCAACGGCGAGCTGCGCGACCTGTCCCACGAGCTGGCCGACGGCGACGAGGTCGAGGGTGTCGCCATCGACAGCCCCGACGGACTGGCCGTGCTGCGCCACTCCACCGCCCACGTGATGGCGCAGGCGGTCCAGGAGCTCTTCCCCGACGCCAAGCTGGGCATCGGCCCGCCGGTCACCGACGGCTTCTACTACGACTTCGACGTGGAGACGCCCTTCGTGCCCGAGGACCTCGAGAAGATCGAGTCGCGGATGCGCAAGATCATCAAGGAGGGACAGAAGTTCTCCCGCCGCGTCACCTCCGACCACGACGCGATCGCGGAGCTGAAGGACGAGCCGTACAAGATCGAGCTGATCGGCCTCAAGGGGTCCGGCAAGTCCGACGACGCCGCCGAGGGCGCGAGCGTCGAGGTCGGTGCCGGCGAGCTGACGATCTACGACAACATCCGTCGCAACGGCGACGTCGCCTGGAGCGACCTGTGCCGCGGCCCGCACCTGCCGACCACCAAGCGGATCCCGGCGTTCAAGCTGATGCGCACCGCGGCGGCGTACTGGCGCGGCAACGAGAAGAACAAGCAGCTCCAGCGGATCTACGGCACCGCCTGGCCCTCCAAGGAGGACCTCGAGGCCTACCTGCACCGGCTCGAGGAGGCCGAGCGGCGCGACCACCGCAAGCTGGGGCGCGACCTGGACCTGTTCAGCTTCCCCGACGAGATCGGCTCGGGCCTGCCGGTCTTCCACCCCAAGGGCGGTGTGATCAAGCGCGTGATGGAGGACTACGTCCGCCAGCGCCACACCGAGGAGGGCTTCGAGTACGTCGGCACGCCCCACATCTCCAAGGAGGGGACCTTCCACCTCTCCGGGCACTTGCCGTACTACGCCGACGGGATGTTCCCGCCCATGGAGTTCGAGGGCGAGAACTACTACCTCAAGGCCATGAACTGCCCGATGCACAACCTGATCTACCGCTCGCGCGGTCGGTCCTACCGCGAGCTGCCGCTGCGGCTCTTCGAGTTCGGGCACGTCTATCGCTACGAGAAGTCCGGCGTCATCCACGGCCTCACCCGGGTGCGCGGCTTCGCCCAGGACGACTCGCACTCCTACTGCACCCCCGAGCAGGCGCCGGAGGAGGTCGCGCACCTGCTGAGCTTCATGCTCGGCGTGCTGCGTGACTTCGGGCTCGACGACTTCTACCTCGAGCTCTCCACGCGGGATGACTCCAAGCCCGACAAGTTCGTCGGCAGCAACGAGCAGTGGGAGACCGCGACGAAGGTGCTCGAGCAGGTCTGCGCCGACTCCGGCCTCGAGCTCGTCCCCGACCCGGGCGGCGCCGCGTTCTACGGCCCGAAGGTCTCGGTGCAGGCCAAGGACGCGATCGGCCGCACCTGGCAGATGGGCACGGTGCAGTACGACTTCAACCAGCCCGAGGGCTTCGACCTGCAGTACCAGGCCGCCGACGGCACCCGGAAGCAGCCGGTGATGATCCACTCGGCGAAGTTCGGCTCCATCGAGCGGTTCCTCGGCGTGCTGGTCGAGCACTACGCCGGCGCCTTCCCCCCGTGGCTGGCCCCCGTCCAGGTCCAGGCGATCCCGATCGCCGAGCGGCACGAGGACTACCTGTGGGACGTCGCCAAGCGGATGCGCAAGGAAGGCCTGCGCGTCGAGGTCGACGACTCCACCGACCGGATGCAGAAGAAGATCCGCAACGCCCAGCTGCAGAAGGTGCCGTTCATGATGATCGCCGGCGACGACGACCTCGCCGCGGGCGCGGTGTCGTTCCGCTACCGCGACGGCCGCCAGGACAACGGCGTGCCGATCGAGGAGGCGATCGCCCGCGTCCGTGAGGCCGTCGCCGCCCGCACCCAGGTCTGACCCGCCCGGCGGCGTACCCGTCCGCACCTCATCGAGGCCCGCTCCCGCGCTGCGCGGGGGCGGGCCTCGAGCGTGCCGCGCGGGCCTTGTAACGCATGGTTCGCCGCTCTTTCTGCACGTTGCAGCGTGCAGGAACAGCGGTGAACGGTCCGTTACAAGCCCCGCCAGTAGCCGCGACACGCGTCGCAGACACCATTTACATCGGACGTGGCGTCGCACTAACCTCAGCGACATGACCGCGACGGAGCACGAGACCAGCCAGCGCAGCTCGTACGGCGACACCCTCCGCACGCTGTCGGAGGCGTCGGTGCACCAGCACTTCGATGCCTTCCTCGACATCGCGTGGGACGACCCGGCGTACGCCGTGGACCCGACCGACCGGCGCTGGGTGCTGCCCGCGGCCGACGTGCTCGGCGGTCACCCGTGGTACCGCGGCCTCCCGCTGGAGCGGCAGGTCGAGATCGGCCTGTACCGGCAGGCCAACATCACCAAGGTCGGCCTGCAGTTCGAGCAGATCCTGATCAGCGGCCTGATGAACTACGCCTTCTCCCTGCGCAACGGCAGCCCGGAGTTCCGGTACTCCACGCACGAGGCGACCGAGGAGTGCCACCACACGCAGATGTTCCAGGAGTTCGTGAACCGCTCGGGCCAGGACGTCGCCGGCGGCACCTGGATCTTCCGGGCGGTCGCGCCGTTCCTGCCGCTGTTCGCGAAGTGGGTCCCCTTCGCCTTCTTCTACGGCGTGCTGGCCGGCGAGGAGCCGATCGACCACGTGCAGAAGGCGGTGCTCCGCGCCGGCGACGAGATGCACCCGCTGCTGCGCCGGATCATGCAGATCCACGTCGCCGAGGAGGCCCGCCACATCGGCTTCGCGCACACCTACCTCGAGCACCGCGCCCCGCGCCTGGGCCGCGTCCAGCGGGCCGCGCTGAGCCTGGTCGTGCCGCTCCTCATGCGCTGGCTCTGCGACCAGATCCTGCGCCCGGGCCGCAAGGCCCGCCGCGACATGGGCATCCCGCGCTCGGTCGTCCGCGACGTGTGGTGGAGCCGGGCTGAGTCGCGGAAGTTCCTGCGCGACCTCTTCGCCGACGTCCGGATGCTCGCCGAGCGCACCGGGATGATGAACCCGGTCTCGCGGTTGTTGTGGCGCCTGATGCGCATCGACGGGCGCAGCTCGCGCTTCCGCAGCCAGCCGGCCTCGGCCGCCTCCTGACCGGCGCCGACCAGCCGAGCCGTCCCGTGCCGTACGTCGTCACCCAGTCCTGCTGCGCCGACGCCTCCTGCGTCGTCGCCTGCCCGGTCAACTGCATCCACCCGGCGCCGGGGGAGCCCGGCTTCGCCACCGCCGAGATGCTGTACGTCGACCCGCGCTCGTGCGTCGGCTGCGGCGCGTGCACCACGGCGTGCCCGGTCGGGGCGGTCGTGCCCGACACGGCGCTGACCCCGGAGCAGGAGCCGTTCCGCGAGCTGAACGCCGCCTACTACGACGCCTTCCCGCACGCCGACCGCGCCCCCGTCGCGCCGGTCCCGCCGCAGCGACGCCTGCAGCGGCCGCACCCGGTCCGCGTGGCGGTCGTCGGCGCCGGCCCTGCCGGGCTCTACACCGCTGATGAGCTGCTGCGGCACCCCGAGGTGAACGTCGACGTCCTCGACCGGTTGCCGACGCCGTACGGGCTGCTCCGCGCCGGCGTGGCGCCCGACCACCAGCACACCAAGCAGGCCGCGGGGCTGTTCCGGGCGATCGAGGAGCAGCCCGGGTTCCGCTACCTGCTCGGCGTGGAGGTCGGCCGGGACGTCACCCGCGCCGAGCTCGCCGAGCGCTACGACGCGGTCGTGTGGTCCGTCGGGGCGTCCGCGGACCGCCGGCTCGACGTGCCGGGGGAGGACCTGCCCGGTTCCGCGTCGGCCACCGCGCTCGTCGGTTGGTACAACGGCCACCCCGACCACCGCGACCTCGCCGTCGACCTCGGCCACGAGCGCGTCGTGGTCGTCGGCAACGGCAACGTGGCCCTCGACGTCGCCCGCGTGCTGACCACCGATCCCGACGAGCTGGCCCGCACCGACGTCGCCGACCACGCCCTCGCCGCACTGCGCGGCAGCGCGGTCCGCGAGGTGCTCGTCGTGGGCCGCCGGGGCCCGGGCCAGGCGTCCTTCACCACCCCCGAGCTCGTCGGGCTCGCGGGCCTGCGCGGGGTCGACGTGGTCGCCGACCTCGGCGGTGCCGAGGTCGTGGGCGACGACCTCCGCGCCCGGGTGCTCCGCGAGCTCGCCGCCCGCACGCCCGACCCCGCCCGCCGCCGGGTCGTGCTCCGCTTCCTCGCCTCCCCGCTGCGCCTGCTCGGCACCGACCGGGTCGAGGGCGTCGAGCTGGTCCGCACCGAGCTCGTGCCGGACGCCGCCGGCGTGCCCCGCGCGAAGCCCACCGGCGAGACGGAGACCGTCGAGGCCGGCATGGTGCTGCGCTCGGTGGGCTAC
Source organism: Nocardioides marmotae (assembly GCF_013177455.1). Taxonomy (NCBI): domain Bacteria; kingdom Bacillati; phylum Actinomycetota; class Actinomycetes; order Propionibacteriales; family Nocardioidaceae; genus Nocardioides; species Nocardioides marmotae. Next base: position 2,570,121 of record NZ_CP053660.1, on the reverse strand, counting down.
CGCGGTGTGGCGGTGCCGGGCCTGCCGCACGACCCCGTCACCGGCACCGTGCCCCACGACCGTGGCCGCGTCGAGCCCGGGACGTACGTCGCCGGGTGGGTCAAGCGGGGGCCGACCGGCTACCTCGGCACCAACAAGTCGTGCGCCCAGGAGACCGTCGAGGCGCTGCTCGACGACCTGGACGCGGGGCTGCTCGAGGGTCGGGCGCGGCAGGCCGAGGACCTGCGCACCGTGCTGGACCGGCGCGGCGTGCCGGTGGTCGACCTGGCCGGGTGGCGCGCGATCGACCGCGAGGAGCGGCGCCGCGGCGAGGCCGCGGGCCGTCCTCGGGTGAAGCTGACCGATCCCGGCGAGATGCTCGGGACCGCAGCGTCCGCCGGCCGTCGTGGCCGGCGCAGGCTCAGCGCTTCTTCGCGGTGAGGTTGTCCATGGAGCTGGCGTGGTCCGATTCGGCCTTCGCCCGCTTCTCGCCCCGCTTCTCCTTGATGGACTTCGCGGACTTCTTGGACATGGCCTGGCGCGGCGACTTGTCGCTCATGGGGGCTCCCTTGGTGGAGGGCCTGGACGGCCCCGTCCGATGACTGTACGCCCTGGTCGCGCCGGTTAGGCTGGCGTCCGCCGATCAGCGGGTCAAGGGGAGAAACGGGGCTGAGCATGTCGTCCAGCGAGAAGGGTCGCCCGGACGGACGCCAGGCGCGCTGGGACCGGCACAACGAGCAGCGCCGCCAGCAGATCCTCGACGCGGCGATCGCCGTCATCGAGGATGGCGAGCCGGGCGCGGAGTTCCACGTCCAGCAGATCGCCGAGCGGGCGGGGCTCAACCGCACCGTGGTCTACCGGCACTTCGCCGACCGCTCCGACCTCGACCGCGCCGTGCAGGCCGAGATCCTCGACGGCCTGTGGGCCGAGCTGCTGCCCGAGATCGGCCTCGACGGCACGATCCCGCAGATCGTGGAGCGGATCGTGGCGACGTACGTCGGCTGGGCGGTCGCGCATCCCGCGCTCCACCGGGTCGCCGAGCAGGGGGAGGGCAGCGGCCCGCTCCAGCAGGGGCTCGCCCAGATCGCCGCCCAGGTCTGCGAGGTCATCACCACCGCCGTGGAGATGCTCGGGCTGGAGGTCGGCGAGGACGAGCGCGCCGCGATCGACCCGCTCGTCTTCGGCCTGGTCGGTGCGGTCTTCGGCGCCGTACGCCGCTGGATGGCCCGCCCCGAGCGGGTGCCGGCCGCTCCCAAGCTCGTCGAGCTGGTGACCGGGTCGGTCTGGTACATCCTCGAGGGCCACGGCCGCGCGCTGGGCATCGAGCTCGACCCGAAGCAACGCATCGAGGACCTGGTCGCCGCGGCGGCCGGCGACCCGGAGGTGGCGCCGTGACCGATCCATCCCCCGACGAGAGGACCGAGGTGCTCCACCAGGACGGCATCGGTCGACCCGACGAGCTCGACCGGCTCTGGACGCCCCACCGGATGGCCTACATCCGCGGGGAGAACAAGCCCGCGGACGCCTCCTCCGGCGAGTGCCCCTTCTGCCGCATCCCGTCGCTGCCCGACGCCGACGGGCTGGTCGTGCACCGCGGGCGGCTCGCCTACGTCGTGCTCAACCTCTACCCCTACGCGCCGGGCCACCTCATGGTCTGCCCCTACCGCCACATCGCCGACTACACCGAGACCACCGACGAGGAGGCCGCCGAGATCGCCGACCTCACCCGGGACGCGATGCGCGTCGTGCGGCAGGTCTCCGGCGCCGGCGGCTTCAACATCGGCATGAACCAGGGCCACATCGCCGGGGCCGGCATCGCCGCCCACCTCCACCAGCACGTCGTGCCGCGCTGGCCCGGCGACCAGAACTTCATGCCGATCATCGGCCGCACCAAGACCCTGCCCGAGCTGCTCGGCGAGACCCGCGCCCTGTTCGCCGAGGCGTGGCCGAGGCCAGCGGACGGCTCGTGAGCACCCTCGCCGACGACGCGCGGCTCGCCGCGGACCTGGTCCGCGAGGCCGGCTCGCTGGCCCACCGGATGCGCGCCGACGGGCTGCGGCTGGACTACAAGACCTCGATCTCCGACGTGGTCACCGCGGCCGACCGGGCCGCCGAGGAGCTGGTCACCGGCCGGCTGCGCACGGAGCGGCCCGGTGATGCGGTGCTGGGGGAGGAGCACGGCTCCGTCGCGGACGGCACCACCGGCCGCTCGTGGGTGGTCGACCCCGTCGACGGCACCTACAACTTCGTCAACGACCTGCCCTGGTGGTGCTCCGCGGTCGGGCTGCGCGACACCGAGGACCTGCTGGTGGGGGCGGTGCACGACCCCACGACCGGCGCGACGTACGTCGGCGGGCCGGGGTTGCCCAGCACGTGCGACGGCCGGGCGCTGGCCCCGCTGGTCGACCGGCCCCTGGCGGAGCTCGGCGTGGCGACGTACCTGCACCCGCCGTTCCTCGAGGGGGAGGTCGGCGCGGCCTGGCGCCGTGCAGCAGGCGGCGCGGCCGCGCTGCGCTGGCTGGGCTCGATGAGCATGGACCAGGTGGGCGTCGCGACCGGCCGGATCGGCCTGGTCTTCCAGCACTCGGTCGCGCCGTGGGACGAGCTGCCGGGCGCCGCGATCATCCGCGGCGTCGGCGGGGTGACCCGCCACGTCGAGGTCGCCGGCAAGGACTGGTACGTCGCCGGGCCGCCGACCGCGGTCGGTGAAGTCTGCTCGCGGCTCCTCGAGCGCTAGCCTGCTCCCGCCATGCTGGATCATTTCCGTGCCTTCTGGACGAAGGTCATCGCCCCCGTCGCCCACCTGCTCATCAGGCTCGGCGTCAGCCCCGACGTCGTGACCCTCGTCGGGACGGTGGGTGTGAGCGCCGGCGCGCTGGTGTTCTACCCGCAGGGGGAGCTGCTCATCGGCACCGTGGTGATCACCGCCTTCGTCTTCAGCGACCTCCTCGACGGCTACATGGCGCGCACGACCGGCCGCTCGAGCACCTTCGGGGCGTTCCTCGACTCCACCCTCGACCGGATCGGCGACGCCTCGATCTTCGCGGGCCTGGCGCTCTACTTCGCCTGGGAGGGCGACAGCCGCCTCTACCTCGTGCTCTCCCTGGTCTGCCTGGTCATGGGCGCGGTGACCTCCTACGCCCGGGCCCGTGCGGAGAGCCTCGGGTTCACCGCCAACGTCGGGATCGCCGAGCGCGCCGACCGCCTCGTGACGATCCTGGTGATGACCGGCCTCGGCGCGATCTTCGACCTCCCGGTCCTCATGCACATCGCGCTGTGGGCGCTGGCGATCGCCTCGACCGTCACCGTGGTGCAGCGGGTCTGGTTCGTGCGCCGCCAGGCGCTGTCCGCCGCCGCGGACGGTGGCCCCGCCGCGGACGGTGGCCCCGCCGCGGGGTAGGTCCGCCTAGGCTCTGGTCCATGAGCGAGAGCACCCCCGCAGTTCCGGCCACCGGCACCACCCGCGTCAAGCGCGGCATGGCCGAGATGCTGAAGGGCGGCGTGATCATGGACGTCGTCACCGCCGAGCAGGCCAAGATCGCCGAGGACGCCGGCGCGGTCGCGGTCATGGCGCTGGAGCGGGTGCCCGCCGACATCCGCGCCCAGGGCGGCGTCTCGCGGATGAGCGACCCGGACATGATCGACTCGATCATCGAGGCCGTCTCGATCCCGGTGATGGCCAAGGCCCGGATCGGCCACTTCGCCGAGGCGCAGGTGCTCCAGTCGCTCGGCGTGGACTACGTCGACGAGTCCGAGGTGCTCACGCCGGCCGACTACGCGAACCACATCGACAAGTGGGCCTTCACCGTGCCGTTCGTGTGCGGGGCGACCAACCTGGGGGAGGCGCTGCGCCGGATCACCGAGGGCGCGGCGATGATCCGCTCCAAGGGCGAGGCCGGCACCGGTGACGTGTCGAACGCGGTCACCCACATGCGGACCATCCGCGGGGAGATCCGCCGGCTCGCGGCGTTGGAGGGCGACGAGCTGTACGTCGCGGCCAAGGAGCTCCAGGCGCCGTACGACCTGGTCAAGGAGGTCGCCGAGACCGGTGCGCTGCCCGTCGTGCTGTTCACCGCGGGCGGCATCGCCACCCCGGCGGACGCGGCGATGATGATGCAGCTCGGCGCCCAGGGTGTGTTCGTGGGCTCGGGCATCTTCAAGTCCGGCAACCCCGCGCAGCGGGCCGAGGCGATCGTCAAGGCGACCACCTTCCACGACGACCCCGACACGGTCGCCAAGGTCTCCCGCGGGCTGGGCGAGGCCATGGTCGGCATCAACGTCGAGGAGATCCCGCAGGCCCACCGCCTCGCCGAGCGCGGCTGGTGACTCGCTGAGCGACGAGCTCGAGCCGATCCTGCGCGCGGTCCTCGGCGTCCTCGCGCTCCTGCTCCTCCTCGCGCTGGTCGCGGGCTGGGCGCGCTGGCTCCACCGCCGCTTGGCCGTGGTCACCGCCGCGCCCCGATGGGCGCGGATGGCCTCCCTCGTCGTGGTCGTCGGTGGCCTGCTGCTCTTCGTCGCGACCAACGTCGCCTACCGCACCCTCGATCCCGCGCCGCTGCGCCCGCTGTTGTGGCTCGGCCTCGCCTGGCTGGGCCTGGCCTGGTACCTCACCCTCGGCTGCCTCCTCCTCGCGCCGGTCGCGCTGGGGCTGCGGCTGGCCGGGCGACCGCGCGCCCGCGAGCGGCTGCTGCGCGCCGGCACGCCCGTGGTCGTCGGCGTCGCGGTGGTCGTCATGGCTGTCGGCGCGGTCGTCGCGCAGCGGCCGGGCGTCACGGCGTACGACGTCGCCTCGCCCGACCTCCCGGCCGGCTGGGACGGCGCACGGGTCGTGCTGGTCACCGACCTGCACGTCGGGGTCGTCCACGGCGAGGCCTGGACCCGCCGCGTGGTCGATCTGGTCAACGTGCAGGACCCCGACCTCGTCGTGCTCGCCGGGGACCTCGTCGACGGCCGCGAGCGCTACACCGGGCCCGACCTCGACCCGCTCGCCGACCTCGACGCGCCCCTGGGGGTCGTCGCGGTCTCGGGCAACCACGAGATCGAGACCGGCGACGCACGGGCCTATCTCGACCGGCTCGAGCGGCTCGGCGTCACCGTCCTGCGCAACGAGCAGGTGACGCTCACCCGCGGGGGAGACCCGCTCGTCGTCGCCGGCGTCCACGACGAGATCGGCACCGACGACCTCGAGCCGGACCCCGACGCCGCCCTCGCCGGCACCCGCCCCGAGGACTTCGTCGTGTACGTCGCCCACGAGCCCCGCCAGCTCGTCGCCGACCGCGGGGTCGACCTCCAGCTCTCGGGCCACACCCACGGCGGGCAGATCTGGCCGTTCGGCTGGCTGGTGCCGCTCCAGCAGCCGACGACGGCGGGCGTAGACGTCGTCGACGGGGTGACCGTGGTGACCTCGCGCGGGGTCGGCACCTCGGGCCCGCCGGTCCGTACCGGCGCGGCGCCGGAGATCACGGTCCTCACGCTGCGGTCCCGCTGACCCCTGGGCGATCGTTGCTCGCCCGTGGATCTCGTGTGCGTCCGGTGTGGATCTCCGGTCAAGTCCCGGGTAGTGGTGTAGCGCTGCGTTCTCCTCGATGAGGTGTCAGGCGGTCAGTGCGGGTAGGTCATCAGCTCCGATCTCGGGTTCGACGCCGGGGACGATGTTCATTCGGGAGCGGGCCAGGACGTCGAGTCCGAGGTAGCGGCGTCCTTCTGCCCATTCGTCGGTCTGTTCGGCCAGGACGGCGCCAACGAGCCGGACGATGGCGTCGCGGTTGGGGAAGATACCGACCGCGTCGGTGCGGCGCCGGATCTCCTTGTTCAGCCGCTCGGTCGGGTTGTTGGACCAGATCTGGGTCCAGATCTCCTTCGGGAACGCGGTGAAGGACAGTAGGTCTGCTCGGGCGCGGTCGAGGTGGTCGTGCACCGCAGGGAGCTTGGCTTCGACGTAGTCGAGCAGTCGGTCGAACTGTGCCTGGACCGCGGCGGCGTCGGGCTGGTCGTAGACGCTGTGCAGCATCGCTTTGACCGCGGGCCACATGCTCTTCGGGGTCACGCTCATGAGGTTGAACGCGTAGTGGGTGCGGCACCGCTGCCAGCTGGTTCCGGAGAGGTTGGCGGCAATCGCCTCACGCAGTCCGGCGTGGGCGTCGCTGGTGACGAGGCGGACCCCGGTCAGCCCGCGGGCGACAAGGTCGGCGAAGAACTCGTTCCACGCCGCTCCGGTTTCGGCGGTCGCGACCCGCATGCCGAGCACTTCGCGGTGGCCATCGTTGTTCACCCCAGTGGCCAGGAGCACGACGGCATTGATGACGCGGCCGCCCTCGCGGACCTTCATGGTGAGCGCGTCGGCGGTGAGGAACGTGAACGGTCCTGCGTCGCCCAGCGGGCGGTGGCGGAAGTCTTCGACGATCGAGTCCAGGTCGGCCGCCATCCGGGAGACCTGGGACTTCGACAGCCCGTCGATGCCGAGCGTCTTGACCAGCTTGTCCATGCGCCGGGTGCTGACGCCGGCGAGGTAGCAGTCGGCCACCACGGTGATCAGCGCGGACTCTGCGCGCTTGCGGCGCTCGAGGAGCCACTCGGGGAAGTAGGTGCCTTTGCGGAGCTTGGGAATCGCCACGTCGATCGTGCCGACCCGGGTGTCCAGGTCGCGGTGGCGGTAGCCGTTGCGCTGCGTTGTCCGGGAGGCCGAGGGGCGGCCCCACTCGGCACCGACGACGGCGTCGGCATCAGCGCAGAGCAAGGCATTGATGATCGACTGCAGCAGGCTGCGCATCAGATCGGGCGAAGCCTCAGCGAGGGCTTCGCCGAGCAGGCCAGCAGGGTCGACAATGTGCGGAGCGGTCATCGTGATGGTCCGTTCGAGAGAGCTGTGAGAGGCGAACTCGAAGGATCACGCGGTGGCCGCGTCTACGTCCACGACAGGGACGAACTCGGCGACCGCGCTACACCACTATCGGGGACTCAACTGGATCTCCTGTGGGCGCCCGCGGCTCCCGCAGCGAACTTGCGCGTTTCTTGGGGCGACGTTGAGCCACACCAGACAGCTCCTTCGGGTCGGCGCGGTGGAATGCAGTTGCCGCCGGGAGGACCGGTAGCTCGACTAACGAAGGAACGACGATGAACAAGACCGCCAAGGGTGCTCTCGCCGCCGGAACCGCTGCCGTCCTGCTGATGGGTGGGGCCGGGTCGCTGGCCTACTGGCAGTCAGAGGTCAAGGACGGGGCCGGCACGGTGAACTCGGGCCGTCTGAGCCTCGAGCAGGATGGGGCTGGGAGCTGGACCCACAACGGCGTCGCTGTTGCCAACCCGGTGGACGTCGTTGCCGTCCCCGGCGACGTGTTCGTCTTCTCGGGTGCCACCTACGTCGTCGAGGCGGAGGGGGACGACCTGGCTGCCGAGCTCTCGGTCACCCCGGGGACGGCCACGGGAACCTTGGCGGGCGTGCTCGACGTTGACGCCGTCTTCACGCTGGGCCCAGATGCTTTCACCGGTCCTGCGACCCTCGACGAGGGCAATGACGGGAACGTCGTCGGCGTGACCATCACGGTGGACTTCCCGTTCGGCAGTGTGGCGGACAACAACTCTCAGTCGAGCACGCTCGACCTGACGGAGTACGTCGTCACCCTGATCCAGAGCGACGCATTCCCGACCCCGAGCCCGGCCCCGGCCCCGACCACCCCGAGCCCGACCACCCCGCCGGTCTGATCCGACGAGCTCGGGAGCAGCAGTCATGAGCAGCCACGCCTGGGACGCCGTGTCCCTGCGCGGCGCGCCCGCACGGCCTGCGCGCAAGCTCGGTCCGGCGGCGGGTGCTGCGTCGGCCTCGGCCCGCCCGTCGCGTCCACCGGCTTCGTCCGCACCGGACCCGGGGCATGGGTCCCGCCGGGGTTCCGTGCTGGGGTTCGTGGCCCAGGTCCTCAACTGGGTCCTCATCCTGGCGCTGCTCGGCGTGCTGACCGCCGCGGTCCTCGTGCCTCGGATCGCCGGCGGCACGCCGTTCACGGTGCTGACCGGTTCGATGGAGCCGGGCCTACCGCCCGGCACCCTGATCGTCACCCGACCGACGCCGGCCGAGGACATCAGGATCGGGGAGGTCGTCACCTTCCAGATCGAGTCCGGCAAGCCGCAGGTCGTCACGCATCGGGTGATCGCGGTCCGGCCGGGCCCGGAGGGCCGGCCGGAGTTCCTCACCCAGGGTGACGCCAACGAGACCCCCGACGAGGGCTGGCGGCCGGCGGAGTCGGTGCGCGGCGTGCTCTGGTACTCGCTGCCGAAGCTCGGCTACGCCAACAACGTCCTCACCGGCGACCAGCGCCAGCTCGCCGTGCACGGCGTGGCGACCGCCCTCATCCTCTACGCCCTCGGCCTGTTCACCGGCGAGGCGCGCGACCGACGTCGCACCAGGCGCGAGCCACGGCCCGCCCGCCGCGCCACGCACTGACCCGCAGGACCAGCCCGACACCTCGAGAGGAGCGACACATGAAGCACGCAGCCCACCGCCTCGAGCGGCCACCCCGCCGCCGCCGGGCCGCGATCGCGACCGCCGCGCTCCTCGGCGCCGTCGTCGTCCTCATGGGCGGCCAGGGGACCTTCGCCTTCTGGACCGACCGGGCCACGGTGTCCAGCGGCGACTTCCAGTCCGGATCGCTGGACATCACCGTGAACGGCCAGCTCGCGGGCCCCTCGAACAACGGCGGCTCCACGACGCTGGGAGCCCTGGCTCTGCAGAACATGCTCCCCGGCGAGAGCGTGGCCGCGTCCTTCCCGGTGAAGAACGTGGGGTCCCTTCCCCTCGTCTACGACATCAGCGGCACCGGGACCGGGGCGCTCGCCGGTGCAAACGGCCTCCAGTACTCGGTGGCCGTCGGGGTCGACGCAGCCAACACCGGGACGGTCGCCGGGGGAGACCGCCGGGGTTCGTGCGGTGCCACCGTCGCCACCGACCAGAACACCACCCGTCTCACCGCGACGCCGTCCGCGCTCGTGGTGAAGCGGTCGCTCGGGATCGGTGCGAGCGAGACCATCTGCGTCGTCGCACGGCTGAACAGCAACGCCGGGAACGACCTTCAGGGCAAGCCGGGGAGTGCTTCGCTCGTCATCCATGCCACCCAGGTCGCGAAATGAGGCGGAGGCATCGCGCCGGTTCAGGGAAGAGTCCGCGTCTGGCCGCGATGGTCATCCTGCTGCTCGTGACCTGCGCCGGCGTGCTGGGCTCGGCCGCCGCCGGCACCCAGGCAGCTTTCACCGACGGACCGACGGTCGCGACCGGCACGTTCTCCGCGCTCCAGGTGGGTTCGCCCACGGGTTCGGTGGGATGCGAGAACGGGCGAAGCAGCAGCGGCACCGTGCTGCTGAGCTGGACACCGGTCGCGAGCGCCCCGAGCAATCAGCGCTACCGCGTCCGGGTCAGCTGGAAGCCCTTGCTCTCCCAGGAGCGTTCGTGGTCGACCGTCGTAGCGGAGAGCACCCACACGCTGGAGAAGTCGGTTCTCGGTCTGGGCCTCTACACCGGGGACATCGACGTCGAGATCCGTGGCGTCACGCCAGCCGGGGGATGGACGTCCGACGGGGCGATCAGCCGCACCATCTTCCAGGGCCTCTCGTTCCGGTGCAGCCAGTGGTGATCCACCTGGGGTCAGCGTCCTACGCTGATGGATCGTGCCACCCACCATCGGAGTCCTCGCCCTCCAAGGCGACGTCCGCGAGCACGTCCGGGCCCTGACCGACCTGGGGGCGCGGGCGACCACCGTCCGCCGCCCCGAGGAGCTCGCGGCGGTCGACGGGCTGGTCCTGCCCGGCGGGGAGTCGACCACCATGGCGCGGCTGTTGCGCACCTTCGAGCTGCTCGAGCCGCTGCGGGCGCGCGTCGCCGGCGGCATGCCGGCCTTCGGGACGTGCGCGGGGATGATCCTGCTCGCCGACCGGGTCCGCGACGGCGTCGCCGGCCAGGAGAGCGTCGGTGGCCTCGACGTGACCGTGCGGCGCAACGCCTTCGGCCGGCAGGTCGACTCCTTCGAGACCGACCTGGACCTCGCCGGGCTCGCCGACCCGGTGCACGCCGTGTTCATCCGGGCGCCCTGGGTCGAGGAGGCCGGGCCCGGCGTGGAGGTCCTCGCCGTCGCGGCCGGCCACCCCGTCGCCGTACGCCAGGGGGCCCTGCTGGCGACCTCCTTCCACCCCGAGGTCGGCGGCGACGGCCGGGTCCACCGGATGTTCGTGGAGATCGCCGGCTGAGCGGCCGGTAGGATCGTCGGTCGGTGCAGGGGCCTGCACCTCACACGACCGGCGCGGGAAGAGGGACGCATGTCAGGCCACTCCAAGTGGGCGACCACGAAGCACAAGAAGGCCGCCATCGACGCCAAGCGCGGCAAGATGTTCGCCAAGCTGATCAAGAACGTCGAGGTCGCGGCCCGCATGGGCGGTGGCGACCCGTCGGGCAACCCGACGCTCTACGACGCGATCCAGAAGGCCAAGAAGTCCTCGGTCCCCAACGACAACATCGACCGCGCCGTCAAGCGCGGCTCCGGTGCCGAGACCGGCGGCGCGGACTACCAGACGATCATGTACGAGGTCTACGGCGCGCAGGGCGTCGGGATCCTCGTCGAGTGCCTGACCGACAACAAGAACCGCGCCGCGATGGAGGTCCGCACCGCCGTCTCCCGCAACGGCGGCACGATGGCCGACCCCGGCTCGGTCTCGCGCCTGTTCCACCGCAAGGGCGTGGTCGTCGTGGCCAAGGAGCAGGACGGCAAGGAGGTCACCGAGGACGACGTCCTCGAGGCCACCCTCGACGCCGGCGCCGAGGAGGTCAACGACCTCGGCGAGCAGTTCCAGGTGATCTCCGAGGCCACCGACCTCGTCGCGGTCCGCACCGCGCTGCAGGCAGCAGGCCTCGACTACGACTCCGCCGACGCCCAGTTCGTCGCCACGATGGAGATCCCCGTCGACGCGGCCGCCGCGACGAAGGTCTTCAAGCTCATCGACGCCGTCGAGGACCTCGACGACGTGCAGGAGGTCTTCAGCAACGTCGACGTCCCCGCCGACGTGATGGCCGAGCTCGAGGACGCCTGAGGCCACCCGCGCTGCCCCTCCGGTACGTCGGGGCACGCCCTCGACGGGCGTGTCCGGCGTGTCGGTGGCACGTCCGTCGGAGGCGCACCGTAGCGTTCCTCCCGAACAGACGTTCGACGGAAGGCTGACCATGCGTGTGCTCGGGATCGACCCCGGTCTGACCCGGTGCGGCATGGGGGTCGTGGAGGGCTCGGTCGGGCGACCGCTGAGCCTGGTCGACGTCAACGTGCTGCGCACCAGCGCCGACCGGCCGGTCGCCGAGCGGCTGGTGACCATCGAGAAGGGCGTGGACGCCTGGATCGAGGAGCACCGGCCCGACGCGGTCGCCGTCGAGCGCGTCTTCGCCCGCTCCGACGTCAGCACCGTGATGGGCACCGCGCAGGCCAGCGGCATCGCGATGGTCTGCGCCGCCCGCCGCGGGCTGCCGATCGCGCTGCACACGCCGAGCGAGGTCAAGGCCGCGGTCTCCGGCAACGGCCGGGCCGACAAGGCGCAGGTCGGGGCGATGGTCACGCGGATCCTGCGGCTCGACGCGATGCCGAAGCCCGCCGACGCGGCCGACGCGCTCGCCCTGGCCATCACCCACATCTGGCGCGGAGGCGCCCAAGCACGCATCGACGCCGCCCTCGCGGCGGCGGGGAGGAACCGACGTTGATCGCCTTCGTCCGCGGCCAGGTCGCCGGGGTCACCCTCACCAGCGCGGTGCTCGAGGTCGGCGGGGTCGGCCTGGAGCTGATGTGCACCCCCGGCACGCTCGCCGGCCTGCGCGCCGGCCAGGGCGCGACGCTCGCCACCAGCATGGTGGTCCGGGAGGACTCCCTGACCCTCTTCGGGTTCGCCGACGAGGACGAGAAGAGCATCTTCGAGCTCGTGCAGACCGCCTCCGGCGTCGGCCCCAAGGTCGCCCAGGCCATGGTCGCGGTGCTCAGCCCCGACGACGTACGCCGCGCGATCTCCAGCGACGACGTCAAGACCCTGACCCGCGTGCCCGGCATCGGGCAGAAGGGCGCCCAGCGGATCATCCTCGAGCTCAAGGACCGGATCGGCCCGCCCGTCGGCCCGGGCGTCACCCCGGCGGCGGCGAGCGCCGAGCCGTGGCGCGACCAGGTGCACCAGGGACTGGTCGGCCTCGGCTGGTCGGCCAAGGACGCCGAGAAGGCCGTCGACGCGGTCGCCCCCGACGCCGGTGACGCGCCCGACGTGGCCACCCTCCTGCGCGCGGCCCTGCGCGCCCTCAGCAAGGCCTGAGCCCGGTGCCCTTCCACGAGGACGAGCTCGCCGAGGCCGAGGAGACCCACCTGCGGTCCATCACCGCGGCGGAGGCCGACGGCGACGAGCGCGCGGTCGAGGCGGCGCTGCGGCCCCGCACCCTCGACGAGGTGGTCGGCCAGGCCCGGGTGCGCGACCAGCTCGGCCTGGTCCTGGAGGCCGCCCGCCGCCGGGGGCGCGCGCCCGACCACGTCCTGCTCAGCGGCCCGCCGGGCCTGGGCAAGACCACGCTGGCGATGATCATCGCCGCCGAGATGGCCGCGCCGCTGCGGCTGACCAGCGGTCCGGCCATCACCCACGCCGGCGACCTCGCCGCCATCTTGTCCGGCATGAACGAGGGCGAGGTGCTCTTCGTCGACGAGATCCACCGGATGTCCCGCCCGGCCGAGGAGATGCTCTACATGGCGATGGAGGACTTCCGCGTCGACGTCATCATCGGCAAGGGCCCCGGCGCCACCGCGATCCCGCTCGACCTGCCGCCGTTCACCCTGGTCGGGGCGACCACCCGCGCCGGCCTGCTCCCGGGCCCCCTGCGCGACCGGTTCGGCTTCACCGCCCACCTGGAGTTCTACGAGCCCCACGAGCTCGACCTCATCGTCCACCGCTCCGCGGGCCTGCTCGGCGTCGACCTGACCGACGAGGGCAGCGCCGAGATCGCGTCCCGCTCCCGCGGCACGCCCCGGATCGCCAACCGGCTGCTGCGCCGGGTCCGCGACTACGCCCAGGTCCGCGCCGACGGCGTGGTCACCCGGGCGGTCGCTGAAGCCGCGCTCGACCTCTACGAGGTCGACGAGCTGGGCCTGGACCGCCTCGACCGCGCCGTCCTGGACGCGCTGTGCCGCCGCTTCGGTGGCGGGCCGGTCGGCATCTCGACCCTCGCCGTCGCGGTGGGGGAGGAGCGGGAGACCGTCGAGGAGGTCGCCGAGCCGTTCCTGGTCCGCAACGGGTTCCTCGCACGTACGCCGCGGGGCCGGATCGCCACCCCGGCCGCCTGGGAGCACCTCGGGCTCGCCGTCCCGGCCGCCGCCGCGGGGGAGCCGGCCCTGTTCGAGGAGTGAACCGCGGGCCCCGCGGGATTCGTCCCCGCGGGTCGCCCCGTAGGTATGCTTGCCCGTCGGCCGCCCCGGGAGTGACCTGGGTGTGCGGCCTCCCCGTCATCGCTCGAGAGGTCTCGTCGTGGAGCTCGCCTCCCTGCTGCCGCTGGTCGGCATCGCCCTCCTTTTCTGGCTCCTGATCATCAGGCCGGCTTCCCGGCGCCAGAAGGAACTCACCCGCATGCAGTCGTCGTTGAAGGTGGGTGACGAGGTCGTCCTGACCTCGGGCTTCCTCGGCACGATCCGCGACCTCGACGACGACACCGCACGGATCCAGCTGGCCGAGGGCGTCGTCGTGACCGTCGCCCGCGGCGCGATCGGAACCGTCACCCAGCCAGGGCCCGCCGCTGCCGGCGAGCCGGAGGAGATCTGACATGGCACGCAAGCCTCGCCCGGGACGCACCCTGGTGGTGTTCTTCCTCGGCACGGCGCTGCTCTACGGCTTGGTCGCCCTCGGCGGCAGCTGGAAGCCCGAGCTCGGCCTGGACCTCCAGGGCGGCACGCGCATCACCCTCGTCGCCACCGACAGCGACCCGGCCGACGACAGCATGGAGCAGGCCCGCCAGATCATCGACGACCGAGTCAACGGCTCCGGTGTCGCCGAGGCCGACGTGGTGACCGAGGGCAGCAACATCATCGTCGTCGAGATCCCCGGCAGCTCGCGCCGCGACCTCCTCGAGACCGTCAAGCGGCAGGCGCAGCTGCGCTTCCGCCTCGTCGCCTGCTCCGACTTCGACCCCGGCCCGTGCGCCGGCGGCGGCGCCGGCCCCGTGATCGACCCCAACGTGGGCGGCGGTCTGCCCGACGGTTCGTCGGTGCAGATCGACCCGAACAACGGCAACGGCCAGGGCAACGGCGACGGCCAGGGCAAGGGCAACGGCAAGGGCAACGGTCAGGGCAACGGCGACGGCGCCCAGCAGGGCAGCAACAACCGCCCGCCGGTCGGCTTCGCCAAGAGCCTGCCCTCGGCCGACAGCAGCTCCAGCCCGTCGGCCGAGCCTTCCGAGCAGCCTTCGGGTCAGCCCTCCGAGGGGGCCGGCGACGGCGCCGGGAACGGCGACGGTGCCGGGAACGGCAACGCCCCGATCCCCGCGCCGGAGGGCGGCAAGAACGCCGACGACCCGCTCGCCTGGACCGACGCGCCCAACCAGGCCGCGATCAAGGCCTTCAACGACTTCACCTGCCCGGCGGACGGCTCCGCGCCGAACGTCGTCGACGACCCCGACAAGCCGCTCGTCACCTGCGACACCGGTGAGCGCGGCCAGGTCGTGAAGTACCTCCTCTCGCCGTCGGCGATCGAGGGCACCCAGCTGACCGACGCCTCGGCGCAGATCCCCCAGGGCCAGGTCCAGTGGGTCGTCGCCCTGGAGTTCAACGGCTCCGGCACCGAGGCCTTCGCCGACATCTCCCGCAAGCTGGTCGGCAACGGCAAGCAGTTCGCCGTCGTGCTCGACGGCCAGGTGCTCTCCGCGCCGACGATGAACGGCCTGATCACCAACGGCAAGGCCCAGATCGAGGGCAGCTTCACCGAGTCCAGCGCTCAGAGCCTGGCGACCAGCCTGAAGTTCGGCGCCCTGCCGATCGCGTTCCAGGACGACGTCTCCTCCGAGACGATCGGCCCCTCGCTCGCCGGTGACCAGCTCTCCGCGGGTCTGTGGGCCGGCGCGCTCGGTCTCGGCCTGGTGATGCTCTACTGCCTGATCTACTACCGCGGCCTGGGCATCGTCGTGCTCGGCTCGCTGGCGGTCGCCGCGGCCATCACCTACGCGTTGGTGCTGCTGCTGAGCGAGACGGCCGGCTTCACGCTGACCCTGCCCGGCATCGCCGGACTGATCATCGCCGTCGGTGTCACCGCCGACTCCTTCATCCTCTTCTTCGAGCGCATCCGCGACGAGATGCGGGAGGGCAAGTCGATGCGGGTCGCGGTCGAGACCGGCTGGAAGCGGGCCAAGGTCACCCGGCTCGCGGCGAACACCGTCTCGCTGCTCTCGGCGGCCGTGCTCTACTTCTTCGCCACCGGCGCGGTGAAGGGCTTCGGCTTCGCCCTCGGCCTGTCGACGCTCATCGACCTGGCGGTGCTGTTCTGGTTCACCAAGCCGGCGGTGTCCTACCTCGCGCGGTTCCGGTTCTTCAACGGCGGCGGCCGCCTCTCCGGCCTCAGCCCCGAGACGCTCGGCATCGACCGGGTCCCCGCTGGAGGTAAGGCCTGATGGGCAAGTTCTCCCGGCTCGGCAACGAGCTCTACACCGGGCGTAGGTCGATCGACTTCGTCGGCCGACGGCCGCTCTGGTACGCCGTGTCGCTGGTGCTGGTGGGCCTCGCGATCGGGGTCGTGGTCATCAAGGGCCTCAACTTCGGCATCGAGTTCACCGGCGGCACGCAGTACCGCGTGGCGGTCGGCGCCTCGGCCGCGACCCAGGACAACGCCGACGCGCTGCGCGCGGCCGTCGCGGACGCCGGCGTCGACGGGGCCGAGTCCCCGGTCGTGACCACGGCCGGCGATTCGCTGCTCATCCAGACCGAGGACCTCTCCCAGGAGGAGAGCGACCGCATCGTCGAGGCCATCACCGAGACGGTGGAGGTCGACGACCCGCTCCAGGACATCTCCCAGGACGAGATCGGCGCCAGCTGGGGTCAGCAGGTCGCCGAGCGCGCCCTCATCGGCGTCGCGGTGTTCCTCGGCCTGGTCATGATCTTCATCTGGCTCTACTTCCGCGAGTGGAAGATGTCGGTGGCCGCGCTCGTGGCGCTGTTCCACGACATCGCGATCACCGTCGGGATCTACGCGCTCTCCGGCTTCCCGGTCACCCCCTCGGCGGTCACCGGTCTGCTGGCGATCTTGGGCTTCTCGCTCTACGACACCGTCGTGGTCTTCGACAAGGTCCGCGAGAACACCCACGAGTACCGGCGGCCGGGCCAGTCCTACGCCGACGCGACGAACCTCGCGGTCAACCAGACCCTGGTGCGCTCGATCAACACCGGCATCGTCGCGCTGATCCCGATCGGCGCGATCCTCTGGGTCAGCGCCGTGCAGCTCGGTGCGAGCTCGCTGCAGGACCTCGCCCTCTCGCAGTTCGTCGGCATGGCGGCCGGTGTGTACTCCTCGGTCGTGCTCGCCCCGCGCATCCTGGTGCAGCTGAAGTCCACCGAGACCGAGGTCAAGCTCCAGGAGCGGCACGCGAAGGCCAAGGCCCGGGCGCTCGCCGACCCCTACGCCTCGGTCCCCGCGGTCACCTCCGACTCGCCCGTGGCCCAGCGGGCCTGGGACCCCGAGTCCGACCCGGAGCTCGTCGCCGACGGAGACGACGTCGACGACGACGACGAGCCCGGCCTCGACCGGCCCGTGGGCGGCGCCTCGCCGGTTCGGGCGGAGGCGAGCGGCCGCGGCCGCGTCGTCCCCCAGACCAAGGGCGAGGTCCGCCCCAGCGGTGCGGCCGGCCGGCAGCAGCCGTCGCGGGTCACCCGGTCCAAGCGCGGGAAGAAGTAGGTGGCGGTGACCGGTCCTGCGGGCAGCGCAGCGGTGGGCGCCACCCGGGCGCAGGTCGCCCGGGAGGCGCTCGACCGGCTCGTCGTCGACGTGCCGGACTTCCCCGAGCCCGGGGTGGTGTTCAAGGACATCACCCCGCTCCTGGCCGACCACGACGGCCTGACCGCCGTGGTCCAGGCGCTCGCGGACGCCGGTCGCGACGCCGACGGCGCCACGGTCGTGGACAAGGTCGTCGGCATGGAGGCGCGCGGGTTCATCCTCGGCGCCCCCGTCGCGCTCGCGCTGGGCGCGGGCTTCGTGCCCGTGCGCAAGGCCGGCAAGCTCCCCCGCGAGGCCCACGCGGTCTCCTACGCCCTGGAGTACGGCGAGGCCACCCTCGAGCTGCACCGCGACGCGATCGCCCCCGGCGAGCGGGTGCTGCTGGTCGACGACGTGCTCGCCACCGGCGGCACGGTCAAGGCCGCGGGCGAGCTGGTCGCCGCCTGCGGGGGCACGCCCGTGGCCGTCGCCGTCCTCATGGAGCTCGGCTTCCTGGACGGGCGCGCGGTCGTGGGCGACCTGCCGGTCCACAGCCTCGCCGTCATCTGACCGTGCCGCGACGGCCTAGACTGCGTACGTGACCGAGGACCGCGCCCCCGCCCCGAGCGGCGGGCGCCCGCCCGCCAAGCCGCGGGTGCCGCGGCCGGCCCCCCACGACGGCGCCGGGTCGTCCTCCTCGACGCCCAGCACCCGCGGGATGCGGGCCCGCCTCGCGCGGATGGGCACCCGCAGCCAGCCGACCAACCCGGTCCTCGAGCCGCTGTTCCGCGCCGTGCGTGCGAACCACCCGAAGGCCGACCTCGCCCTCCTCGAGCGCGCCTACGACGTGGCCGCGAAGATGCACGGCACGCAGATGCGCAAGAGCGGCGACCCCTACATCACCCACCCGCTCGCGGTCACCACCATCCTCGCCGGCATCGGGATGACCGAGCCGACGCTGGTCGCCGCGCTCCTGCACGACACGGTCGAGGACACGCCGTACACCCTCGAGGCGCTGCGCGCGGACTTCGGCGACGAGGTGGCCCAGCTCGTCGACGGCGTCACCAAGCTCGACAAGGTGGTCTACGGCGACACCGCCGAGGCCGAGACGATCCGCAAGATGATCGTGGCGATGTCGCGCGACATCCGCGTCCTCGTGATCAAGCTCGCCGACCGCCTCCACAACATGCGGACCCTGCGCTACGTCAAGCAGGAGACCCAGGAGCGCAAGGCCCGCGAGACCCTCGACATCTACGCCCCGCTGGCCCACCGCCTGGGCATGAACACCCTCAAGTGGGAGCTGGAGGACCTCGCGTTCGCCACGCTCCACCCGAAGATCTATGACGAGATCGTGCGGATGGTCGCGGAGCGGGCGCCCTCGCGCGACCAGTTCCTCGCCGAGGTGATCAGCCAGGTCGAGAACGACCTGCGCGAGGCGAAGGTCAAGGCCACCGTCACGGGTCGGCCGAAGCACTACTACTCGATCTACCAGAAGATGATCGTCGGCGGCCGGGAGTTCTCCGACATCTACGACCTGGTCGGCATCCGCATCCTCGTCGAGGAGGACCGCGACTGCTACTCCGTCCTCGGCGTCCTGCACTCGCGCTGGAACCCTGTCCTGGGCCGGTTCAAGGACTACGTCGCGATGCCGAAGTTCAACATGTACCAGTCGCTGCACACGACGGTGATCGGCCCTTCGGGCAAGCCGGTCGAGGTGCAGATCCGGACCTTCGCGATGCACCGCCGCGCCGAGTACGGCGTCGCTGCGCACTGGAAGTACAAGGAGGACGGCCGGGCCGGCCTCGACACCGACCGGCAGGCCGACGGCGACGACATGACCTGGGTCCGGCAGCTGCTGGACTGGCAGAGCGAGGTCGAGGACCCGGGGGAGTTCCTGGAGTCCCTCCGCTTCGAGATCAACCGGGCCGAGACCTACGTCTTCACCCCGCGCGGCGACGTCATCGCGCTCCCGGCGGGCTCGACCCCGGTCGACTTCGCCTACGCCGTGCACACCGAGGTCGGGCACCACACGATCGGCGCGCGCGTCAACGGGCGGCTCGTGCCGCTGGAGTCCACGCTCGAGAACGGCGACGTGGTCGAGGTCTTCACCTCCAAGTCCGAGAACGCCGGCCCCTCGCGCGACTGGCTGACCTTCGTGAAGTCGCCGCGGGCCCGCTCCAAGATCCGCCAGTGGTTCTCCAAGGAGCGCCGCGAGGAGGCCATCGAGCAGGGCAAGGAGCAGATCGCCAAGCTCATGCGCAAGGAGGGGCTGCCCCTCAAGCGGCTGATGTCCCACGAGTCGCTGACCCTCGCCGCCCGGCACTTCTCCATCGCCGACGTCTCCGCGCTCTACGCCGCCGTCGGCGAGGGCAACCTGTCCGCGCAGGCGGTCGTCCGGCGGGTCATCGAGGAGCACGGCGGGCAGGACGCCGCGCAGGAGGACCTCGCCGAGGCGGTCACGATCACCGGCCGGCGCGGCCGGTCGAAGGTCTCGCCCGGAGGCGGCGACTCCGGCGTCATCGTCAAGGGCGCGCCCGACGTCTGGGTCAAGCTCGCCAAGTGCTGCACGCCCGTGCCGCCCGACGACATCCTCGGCTTCGTCACCAAGGGCGGGGGAGTCTCGGTCCACCGCCACGACTGCACGAACGCCGCCGCGCTGAAGTCCCAGCCCGAGAAGCTGCTCGACGTCGAGTGGGCCCCCACCGGAACCTCGACGTTCCTGGTCAACATCCAGGTCGAGGCGCTCGACCGGGCCCGCCTGCTCTCCGACATCACCATGGCGCTCTCCGATGAGCACGTGAACATCCTCAGCGCGAACCTCTCCACCACCCGCGATCGCGTCGCGAAGAGCCGGTTCACCTTCGAGATGGCCGAGGCCAAGCACCTCGACCAGGTCCTCAATGCGGTCCGCGGGGTCCCCGGCGTCTTCGACGCCTACCGCGTCACCTCCTGACCACCACCGAGCGCCAGCGCCACCGCTGGTTGAGCAGCGAGCGCCAGCGTCCACCGCTGGTTGAGCAGCGAGCGCCAGCGTCCGCCGCTGGTTGAGCAGCGAGCGCCAGCGAGCGTGTCGAAACCCCGGAAGTGACGCAGGGCGGCGACCACGACGGTCGCCGCCCTGCCTCGTCTCACCGGGTCTCGACACGCCCGTCGCGACCTCGCAAGCCCGGTCGCGGGGCTTGCTCGACCTCCTCCTCGAGGACGGCCGGGCTCGTCCCTCGCCCGGCCGTCCTCAACCGGAGAAGTCCGCGGAGGCCTTCCGGGCCATCTCGAGGAACGCCTGGCGCGAGGCGAGGTTCTCCTCCAGCTCCCGGACCTTCTTCTCGTTGCCGGCGGTGCGGGCCTGGTCGAGCTCGGCCTGGACGGTGGCGATGGCGGTCTCGAGCTTCTGGACCAGGTCACCGGCGCGGGCGGACTTCTCGGGGTCCGAGCGCTTCCACTGCTCGTCCTCGACGGCGCGGATGGCCTGCTCGACCTTGCGGATGCGGCCCTCGAGCTCCTTCATCCGGTCGCGCGGGACCTTGCCGGCGGCGTCCCAGCGCTCGGCGAGGTCGCGGAAGGCGCGCTTGGCGGCCTCCACGTCCTCGACCGGCAGCAGCGCCTCGGCCTCGACGAGCAGCTGCTCCTTGACCTCGGCGTTCGCGGCGAACTCCTGGTCCTGCTCGGCGGCCGCGGCGTCCCGGGCCCCGAAGAAGGTGTCCTGCGCGGCGCGGAACCGCTTCCAGAGGGCGTCGTCGACGTCCTTGGGTGCGGGCCCGGCGGCCTTCCAGTCGCGCATCAGGTCGCGGTAGCGGCCCGCGGTGGGGCCCCACTCGGTCGAGCCGGCGATCTTCTCCGCCTCCACGACCAGGCGCTCCTTGACGACCCGAGCGGCGTCGCGCTTCTCGTTCTGCTCCGCGAAGTGCGCCTTGCGGCGCCGGGTGTACGCCGTGCGCGCCGAGGAGAACCGTCGCCACAGCGCGTCGTCGGAGGCGCGGTCGATGCGTGGCAGCGCCTTCCACTCCTCCAGCAGGTCCCGCAGCCGGTTGGCGCCGTGGCGCCAGTCCGAGCCCTGGGCCAGCTTCTCGGCCTCGCCGACCAGCTTCTCCTTCGCGGCCTTCGCCTCGGCCGACTTCACGGCCTTCTCGGCGCGGCGCGCTTCGCGCTGGGTCGCGATCACCGGGCCCAGCGCGTCGAGACGGGCGCCGAGCGCCGCGAGGTCGCCGACGGCGTTGGCGTCGGTCACCTGGGCGCGGACGGTCTTCACCGACTCGGCGGCCTCCTCGGGGGAGAGCACGCCGGAGCGCACCCGCTGCTCGAGCAGCTCGACCTCGAAGGCGAGCGCGGCGTACCGCTCGGTGAAGAAGGACAGCGCCTCCTCGGGGGTCCCCTCGGGGTACTGACCGACGGGGCGCTCCCCGTCTGCGGTCCGGACGTAGACGGTGCCGTCGTCGTCGACACGGCCCCACTCATGGCTCGTCACTGCTGGTCCCTCGCATCGATGGTCGCGGGCGGCTCGCTCACGCAGGCGGCAATCCTAGTCAGGTACGGCGCCTCCCCGCGCGCGTCGCGCAGGACGGACCCGAATCCCGATGGAAACGCGACGCCGACCCGCGGGTAGCCTGACCGGGTGCTGATCGCCGGATTCCCCGCTGGGCCCTGGGGGACGAACTGCTACGTCGCCGCCACCGGTCCGGGCGCCGAGTGCGTCGTCATCGACCCCGGCAAGGACGCCGCCGACGGGGTCGCCCAGGTCGTCCGCGAGCACCGGCTCAAGCCCGTCGCGGTCCTGGTGACCCACGGCCACGTCGACCACATGTGGTGCGTCGCGCCCGTGGCCGGCACGTACGACGCCACCGCCTGGATCCACCCCGAGGACCGCCACCTGCTGAGCGACCCGATGGCCGGCATGTCGCGTGAGACCACGCAGATGCTCCTCGGCGGGAAGTACAGCTGGGCCGAGCCCGACGACGTCCGCGAGCTGGCCGACAGCCAGGAGCTGGAGCTGGCCGGGCTGCGGTTCACCGTCGACCACACCCCGGGCCACACGCGGGGCTCGGTCACCTTCCGGTCGCCGTACGAGCAGCAGGACGTCAGCGAGGTCATGTTCTCCGGTGACCTGCTCTTCGCCGGCTCCATCGGCCGCACCGACCTGCCCGGCGGCGACCACCCGACGATCCTGCGCAGCCTGCGCGAGAAGGTGCTGACGCTGCGCGACGACGTCGTCGTCCTGCCCGGCCACGGGGAGCAGACCTCGATCGGTCGTGAGCGTGCGACCAACCCGTTCCTGCTGGACCTCCAGGACACCGATCCCGCCGGTCCGGCGAATCCGACCACCCCCGTGACGCGAGGTCTGTGACCGATGGCCAAGCCGACCCCGCTCAGCGGGTTCCCCGAGCTGCTGCCCGAGCAGCGCTTCGTCGAGCAGCAGGTCATCGACACGCTGCGCACCGTCTTCGAGCTGCACGGCTTCGCCGGCATCGAGACCCGCGCCGTCGAGCCGATGGACCAGCTGCTGCGCAAGGGCGACACCTCCAAGGAGGTCTACGTCCTGCGGCGGCTCCAGGAGACCGACACCGCCGCCGACTCCGGTCTCGGGCTGCACTTCGACCTGACCGTGCCCTTCGCCCGCTTCGTGCTGGAGAACGCCGGCAAGCTGGAGTTCCCCTTCCGCCGCTACCAGGTGCAGAAGGCCTGGCGCGGCGAGCGCCCGCAGGACGGCCGCTACCGGGAGTTCACCCAGGCCGACATCGACATCGTCGGCAAGGACGAGCTGCCGTTCCACCACGACATCGAGGTCACCCGGGTCATGGTCGACGCGCTCTCGCGGCTGACCGACCCCGCGGTGCTGGGCCTGCCGCCGTTCCGGCTCCAGGTCAACAACCGCAAGCTGATCCAGGGCTTCTACGCCGGCCTCGGCGCGCCTGACCCCGCCGAGGTGATGCGGCTGGTCGACAAGCTCGACAAGCTGCCCGCCGAGACGGTGCGCGGCATGCTCCTCGAGGAGGCCGGCCTCTCGCCCGAGCAGGCCGACCGCTGCCTGGAGCTGGCGACCATCCGCAGCACCGACGACTCCTTCGTCGACCGCGTCCGGGCGCTCGGCGTCGAGGACCCGCTGCTGGAGGAGGGGCTGACCGAGCTCGCCGCCCTGCTCCGCGGCTGCGCGTCGCTGACCGGCGACCAGGTCACCATCGAGGCCGACCTGTCCATCGCGCGCGGGCTGGACTACTACACCGGCACGGTCTTCGAGACCCGCCTGGAGGGCAGCGAGTCGCTCGGCTCGATCTGCTCCGGTGGCCGGTACGACGCGCTGGCCAGCGACGGCCGCACGACGTACCCCGGCGTCGGGATCTCCCTCGGCGTGAGCCGCGTGCTGGTCCCGCTGCTCAACCGCGGCGCGCTCGTCGCGGACCGCAAGGTGCCCTCGGTCGTGCTCGTCGCGCTGACCGGCGAGGACACCCGCGAGGAGTCCGACGCCATCGCCACCGCGCTGCGCGCGAACGGCGTGCCCTGCGAGGTCGCCGCGACCGCGCAGAAGTTCGGCAAGCAGATCCGCTACGCCGAGCGCCGCGGCATCCCCTACGTATGGTTCACCGGCGACGACGGCCACCAGGTCAAGGACATCCGCACGGGGGAGCAGGTCGCCGCTGATCCGGCCACCTGGACCCCACCCGCCGCCGACCACCGACCCCGGGTCGTGGTCGCCACCGGCTCGACCACCCCACCAGCCAAGGAGCAGAAGCAGTGATCCGCACCCATGACGCCGGCGCCCTCCGCGCCGAGCACGTCGGCCAGACCGTCACCCTCGCCGGGTGGGTGGCCAACCGACGCGATCACGGGGGCGTCGCCTTCATCGACCTCCGCGAGGCCAGCGGCGTCGTCCAGGTCGTCATCCGCGACGAGGAGGTCGCCCACCAGCTGCGCGCGGAGTTCTGCCTCAAGGTCACTGGCGAGGTGACCGCGCGCAAGGAGGGCAACGAGAACCCCAACCTCGCCACCGGCGAGATCGAGGTCGTCGCCACCGAGGTCGAGGTGCTCAGCACCGCCGCGCCGCTGCCGTTCCCCATCAGCGACGCTCAGTCGTCGAGTGGGGAGGTGGGGGAGGAGGTCCGCCTCAAGTATCGCTACCTCGACCTGCGCCGCTCCGGCCCGGCCGCCGCGATCCGCCTGCGCAGCAAGGTCAACAAGGCCGCGCGCGACGTGCTCGACCGCCACGACTTCGTCGAGATCGAGACCCCCACGCTGACCCGCAGCACCCCCGAGGGTGCCCGCGACTTCCTCGTCCCGGCGCGCCTGCACCCGGGCAGCTGGTACGCCCTGCCGCAGAGCCCCCAGCTGTTCAAGCAGCTGCTCATGGTCGGCGGCATGGAGCGCTACTACCAGATCGCGCGCTGCTACCGCGACGAGGACTTCCGCGCCGACCGGCAGCCGGAGTTCACCCAGCTCGACATCGAGATGTCCTTCGTCGACCAGGAGGACGTCATCGCGCTGATGGAGGACGTCCTCGCCGAGATGTGGGCGCTCATCGACGTCGAGATCCCGCGCCCGATCCCGCGGATGACCTACGCCGAGGCGATGGCCAAGTACGGCTCGGACAAGCCCGACCTGCGGATGGGCAACGAGCTCGTCGAGTGCACCGAGTACTTCAAGGACACCCCCTTCCGCGTCTTCCAGGCCGAGTACGTCGGCGCGGTGGTCATGCCGGGCGGCGCGAGCCAGCCCCGCAAGCAGCTCGACGCCTGGCAGGAGTGGGCCAAGCAGCGCGGCGCCCGCGGGCTGGCCTACGTGCTCGTCCAGGAGGACGGCACCCTCGGCGGCCCCGTCGCCAAGAACCTCACCGAGGAGGAGAAGGCCGGCCTCGCCGCGCACGTCGGCGCCCAGCCGGGCGACTGCATCTTCTTCGCCGCCGGTGCCACCAAGTCCAGCCGCGCCCTCCTCGGCGCGGCGCGCCTGGAGATCGGCCGCCGCTGCGGGCTGATCGACACCTCGGCGTTCGCCTTCACCTGGGTCGTCGACGCGCCGCTCTTCGAGCCCGCCAGCGAGGCGGTCGCCAGCGGCGACGTCGCCGTCGGCGCCGGCGCCTGGACCGCGGTGCACCACGCCTTCACCAGCCCCAAGCCGGAGTACCTCGACACCCTCGAGGAGAACCCCGGCGCGGCGCTGGCCTACGCCTACGACATCGTCTGCAACGGCAGCGAGCTCGGCGGCGGGTCGATCCGGATCCACCGCGAGGACGTCCAGAAGCGCGTCTTCTCGGTGATGGGCATCGGCGAGGAGGAGGCGCAGGAGAAGTTCGGCTTCCTCCTCGACGCCTTCAAGTACGGCGCGCCCCCGCACGGCGGCATCGCCGTGGGCATGGACCGCATCTGCGCGATCCTCGCCGGTGCGGACTCGATCCGCGACGTCATCGCCTTCCCGAAGTCCGGTGGCGGGTTCGACCCGCTCACGGCCGCGCCCGCACCCATCACCCCTGCCCAGCGCAAGGAAGCCGGTGTCGACGCCGAGCCGGCGAAGGATGTTGCGGACCCGGCCTGAACCGCCGGACGACCCTGTCCGAGGGTCGAGACCAGATCGTTACTCGCGAGTGATCGCGACGCCGTGGCACGTCACATAGAGTCACGCCCGGCGCGCACCAGAGCGCGGGTCGGGATTCTCCCGGCCCTGGACCACATTGAGGTGAGCATGTCGGCACAGACGGCCGGTCCCGAGACCCTCGGACACCTGAGCGAGGAGCCCCCCGCCCCGGACCCGACGTCGAAGGAAGCCAAGGCGATCGCCGGCAAGTCGCCGATGCAGATCGCGTTCGGTCGGCTGCTGAAGGACAAGGTCGCCGTGGTCTGCGGGATCGTGGCGCTGTTCTTCGTGCTCATCGCGGTCTTCGCGGGGGTGATCGCCGACATGTTCGGCGTCTCCCTCGACCCGGGTCGTCCCAGCCAGGTCCTCGACTTCTCCACCCAGCTGCCGAAGGTCGGCCCGCCGAACCACGGCTTCGACCCCGAGCACCCGTTCGGGATCGCGCCGCAGACGGGCGCGGACAACCTCGCGCACTGGCTCTACGGAGCGCGCACCTCGCTGATCATCGCGGGCAGCGCGACGCTCGTGGCCTCGATCGTCGGCGTGGTCACGGGTCTGCTCGCCGGCTTCCTCGGCGGCATCGTGGACAAGGTCCTCTCGTTCGTCATCGACTTCTTCCTGACGGTGCCGTTCCTGCTCGCCGCCCTGACGATCGCGCCGATCATCAACGACCGGTTCGCGCTCTCGGAGAACTACCCGACGATCCAGCGGTGGTCGCTCATCGCGATCCTGGCGATCTTCGGGTGGATGGGCCTGGCCCGCCTGGTCCGCGGTGAGGTCCTCTCGCTGCGCGAGCGGGAGTTCATCCAGGCCGCGCGGGTGATCGGCATGCCGACCCACCGCATCCTGATCAAGGAGCTGCTGCCGAACCTCGCCGCGCCCATCGTCGTGAGCGTCTCGCTGACGCTGCCGGCGTTCGTCGCCCTCGAGGCCGGCCTGGCGTTCCTCGGCATCGGTGTCACCTCGGGCGCCTCGTGGGGCCAGACGGTCTCCGACGCGGTGCCGTGGTTCGACAAGTACGCGCTCTACCTCTGGGAGCCGCTGCTCGGCATCGTGCTGCTGGTCCTCTCCCTCAACCTGCTCGGTGACGCCATCCGCGACGCGATGGACCCGAAGACCCGGCGCTGACCGCGCCCCCCACACGCCGCCCACGATCCTCCTCGCGGGCGCGACCACTGGAAAGAAAGGCTGGACAATGAGACGGACCAAGCCGCTGGCGATCGTCGCCTGCGCTGCGCTGCTCTCCCTCGCCGCATGCGGCGGAGGTGGAAGCGACGACGACACCCCGGGTGCCGACAAGAGCTTCCGCAACGCGGACACCGACATCGCCAAGGACGCGGAGCTCCAGGGCCCCGCCGAGCCCATCGAGGGCGCGAGCGAGGGTGGCACCGTGACGGTGTACCTCCCCGACGACCCGGGCCCGGAGGACCTCGACCCGACCAACGGCTGGTCGGTCACCGGCAACTCGATCCAGCAGGCGCTGACCCACCGGTCGCTGACGCAGTACAAGCGCACCGAGGACGGCACCATGATCCTCGTGCCGGACCTCGCCGAGGACCTCGGCACGCCGAACGACGACTTCACCGAGTGGACCTTCACGATCCGCGAGGACGCCAGCTGGGAGACCGGCGACCCGATCACCGCCGAGGAGGTGGCCTTCGGCATCGAGCGCTCGCTCGACTCCGCTGCCTTCCCCTCCGGCCCGGGCACCGAGTACTCGGTGAACTTCTTCGCCGGTGCGGACAAGTACAAGGGTCCCTACACCGACGCCAAGAAGTCCGACGCCTACGACGCGATCACCTTCGACAACGACGCGCGCACGGTCACCATCAAGATGGCCAAGCCGTTCCCGGACATGGACTACTGGGGCGCGTTCATGGCGATGGGCCCGGCTCCGCTGGGCGACGCCTCCGAGCCGCCGGAGTACGGTCGCAAGCCGCTCTCGACCGGCCCCTACAAGGTCGAGTCCTTCCGCCCGAGCGAGGAGCTCGTCCTGGTCCGCAACGACCAGTGGGTGCCCGAGAGCGACCCGGCCCGCCACCAGTACCCGGACAAGTGGGTCTTCAAGTTCTCCGCCGACCCGACCCAGGTCGACCAGATCATGCTGAGCGGCAACGCCCAGTCGCAGACCTCGCTCTCGGCCTCGCTGTCGTCGTCGAACTACGCCGACGCCACCGAGAAGCTCGGTGACCGCCTGGTCCAGCAGTCCGCCCAGTGCACCAGCTTCTGGGCCCCGGACTACACCAAGATCACCGACATCAACGTCCGCAAGGCGCTCGCCTACGCCTACCGCTACGAGGACGCCTGGCTCGCCTCGGGCGAGGTGCCCGGCGTGACCCGCGTCCCGGCGAACTCGATCATGCCTCCGGGCATGGCGGGCAAGAAGGAGTACAACGTCGACGGGGAGCAGTTCACGTACAACCCCGAGAAGGCGAAGGAGCTCCTGAGCGAGGCCGGCTACGAGCCGGGCGAGTTCGAGATCACCATGGCCTACAACGAGGGCACCCCGACCACCGAGGCCGCCCAGGAGCAGCTCGAGGCGGGTCTCGAGGAGTCCGGCTTCAAGGTCACCGCGATCCCGGTCCCGATCGAGACCTCGCTGTACACGATCTGGACCGACCCGAGCAACAACATCAACAAGCGCCTGAACCTGCGTGGCGTGAACTGGTGCTCGGACTGGCCGTCCGGCTCCACCATGCTCCCGGCGCTGCTGCGCACGGGTGCGACGTACAACACCGCGCTGTTCTCCGAGCCGGCGATCGACGCGGAGATGGACGCCATCAACGAGCTCCCGCTCGAGGAGCAGGCTGACGCCTGGGGCTCCCTCGACGAGGAGATCTCCACCGAGTACTTCCCGATCATCCCGACCGCGTTCCGCAACGACCTCTTCGCCTTCGGCGAGAAGATCGGGAACCCGACCGGCGACGGTGCCCTGGGTGCTCCGAACTACAAGGACCTGTACGTCGCCAAGTGACGTCCGGTCCTGACCGCTCCATCGTGAGCTGATCGACCAAGGGTGGGGCCTCCGGGATCCGGGGGCCCCACCCGCTCGACGCGGACCTGCACCCCAGGTCCCTGTGAAGTCCCAGAGAAGGAGAGACCTGGCGTGTTCGCGTACCTGGTCAAGCGGCTCTTGTCCGGCGTGGTGGTGGTCTTCCTCGTCTCGCTCAGCATCTTCCTGCTCTTCTGGTTCGGGCCCTCGAGCCCGGCGCAGCCCATCTGCGACCGCGACACCAGCAACCGCTGCACCCCCGAACGGCTCGCCAACTTCGAGGAGAACCTGGGGTACAACAACCCCTGGTACACCGAGTACGGCACCTTCGTGAAGGGCGTCTTCGTCGGCCGCGAGATCCAGTTCGGCTCGACGAAGAAGTTCGACTGCCCGGCCCCGTGCCTGGGCTACTCCTACCGCACGAAGACCCCCGTCTTCGAGGAGATGAAGGAGCGGATGCCGGCGACCTTCTCGGTCGCGCTCGGCGGTGCCGCCCTGTACCTCATCCTCGGCATCCCCATCGGCGTGGCAGCCGCGCGAAGACGAGGCACGCTCGCCGACAAGGCCCTGGTCTCCTCCTTCCTCGTGCTGAGCTCGGTGCCCTACTACCTCTTCGCGCTGCTGACGTGGTTGTTCCTGACCGTCCAGTGGGAGATACCGCTGTTCGCGGAGACCGGCTACTTCCCCTTCACCGAGAACCCGGCCAAGTGGTTCTCGGGACTGTTGCTGGCCTGGATCGCGCTCGGCATCTTCGGCTGCACCCAGTACACCCGGTACGCACGTGGCTCGATGGTCGAGGCGTTGTCGGAGGACTACATCCGCACCGCCAAGGCCAAGGGCCTCAGCCAGACCAAGGTCGTCTACAAGCACGGCCTCCGCGCCGCCCTGGTGCCCGTCGTGACGATCTTCGGCATCGACTTCGGCACGCTGCTGGCCGGCACGATCTTCACCGAGCGCATCTTCGACATCGACGGCATCGGGTTCTGGAGCCTCCAGGCGGTCAACGGACGTGACCTGCCGGTGGTCTCCGCGACCGCGCTGTTCAGCGCCATCGTGCTGATCTTCAGCAACCTGATCGTCGACCTGATCTACAGCGTCCTGGACCCGAGAGTGAGACTGTCGTGACCGTGACCACCCAGCCGTCCCGGTCGACGGCGCCCGTGGGCGGCGACGAGCCGTTCCTCGTCGTCGACGACCTGACGGTCCGGTTCCCGACCGAGGACGGCCTGATCACCGCCGTCGCGGACCTGAGCTACTCCGTCGGCATGGGGGAGACCCTCGGCATCGTCGGTGAGTCGGGCTCGGGCAAGTCGGTCTCGAGCATGGCCGTCCTCGGCCTGCACGACGCCCGCACCGCCCAGGTCACCGGGTCGATCCGCGTCGGCGGCACCGAGGTCATCGGGCTCGGTGAGTCGCGCATGCGCAAACTGCGCGGCAACCAGGTCTCGATGATCTTCCAGGACGCACTCGCGGCGCTGCACCCCTTCTACAAGGTCGGTTCGCAGCTCGCCGAGGCCTACCTGGTCCACCACCCGAGCGCGAGCAAGCGCGACGCCCGCCGCAAGGCCGTCGAGATGCTGGACCGGGTGGGGATCCCGCAGCCGGACCGGCGCGTGGACGACTTCCCGCACCAGTTCTCCGGCGGCATGCGGCAGCGCGCGATGATCGCGATGGGCCTGATCAACGACCCCTCGCTGCTGATCGCCGACGAGCCGACGACGGCGCTCGACGTGACCGTCCAGGCGCAGATCCTGGACCTGCTGCAGGACCTGCAGCGCGAGTTCAACTCCGCGGTCATCATCATCACCCACGACCTCGGCGTGATCGCCGAGATGGCCGACGACGTGCTGGTCATGTACGCCGGCCGGGCGGTGGAGTACGGCCCGACGCGGGAGATCCTCACGCACCCGGAGATGCCGTACACCTGGGGCCTGCTCTCGAGCGTCCCGGACGTCACCTCCGACACCAGCGCGCGGCTGATCCCGATCCCGGGCAACCCGCCCAGCCTGCTGAGCATGCCGACCGGCTGCTCGTTCCACCCGCGGTGCGCCCACGTGGACAAGGTCCCGGGCGACCTGTGCTCCACCACGATCCCGGACCTGGTCCCGGGCAGCCGCGGGCCGGGCCACCTGAAGCGCTGCCACCTGGCGGACCCCGATGCGGTCTACAAGACCGAGGTCCTGCCGGAGATCGCCCCCGACCTCGCCGCCGGAGACCCCGGCGTCGACGTCGCAGCACGACCCGACGAGGAGAGCTGATGTCCGACCTGAACGTCGACCCCGGCGCGGACAACCCGGAGATCACCGAGGGCGGGGAGCTCCAGGACGGCGCGAAGGAGACCCGCGTGCCGTTCGAGGAGCTGGCCAAGCGCACCAACGCGGCCAACACCCTGGACCCGACCGCCGAGCCGGTGCTCGAGGTCGAGGACCTGAAGATGTACTTCCCGCTGAAGTCCGGCGCGCTGCTGCGGCGCACCGTCGGCCACGTGCAGGCCGTCGACGGCATCTCCTTCCAGGTCCCCAAGGGCGGCGCCCTCGGCCTGGTGGGGGAGTCCGGTTGCGGCAAGTCCACGACCGGTCGGCTGATCACCCGGCTCTACAAGCCGACCGCCGGCGCCCTGCGCTTCGGCGGCCTCGACATGGCGACCGTGTCGAACAGGGAGATGAAGCCGCTGCGCCGCGAGGTGCAGATGATCTTCCAGGACCCCTACACCTCGCTGAACCCGCGCCAGAACGTCGGCGCGATCGTGGGCGCCCCGCTCGCGGTGCACAAGGTGGTCCCGAAGAACCAGATCCTCTCCCGGGTCCAGGAGCTGCTCGAGGTCGTCGGCCTCAACCCCGAGCACTACAACCGCTACCCGAACGAGTTCTCCGGCGGTCAGCGTCAGCGCATCGGCATCGCCCGGGCGCTCACGCTCAACCCGAAGCTGCTCGTCGCCGACGAGCCGGTCTCGGCGCTCGACGTCTCGATCCAGGCGCAGGTCATCAACCTGCTCCAGGACCTGCAGCGCGAGTTCGACATCGCGTTCCTCTTCATCGCCCACGACCTCGCGGTGGTCCGGCACTTCTGCCCCGAGGTCGCGGTGATGTACCTCGGCAAGATCGTGGAGATCGCGGACCGGGAGAGCATCTACTCCCACGCCCACCACCCGTACACGCAGGCGCTGCTATCGGCCGTCCCCGACATCAAGCAGGCCACGCTCGGCGGTCGCCGGGAGCGGATCCGGCTCGAGGGCGACGTCCCGAGCCCGATCAACCCGCCCTCGGGGTGCCGGTTCCGGACCCGCTGCCCGCTCGCGCAGGAGATCTGCGCCCGGGTCGAGCCGCCGCTGCTGCAGATCGGGCCGCGGCACAAGGTCGCCTGCCACTTCGCCGGCGAGCTCGGCCACCACCCCGCCGAGCCGGTCACCGCGCCGCTGCTCGGCGTGGACCGCCAGGGGAGCCCGGTCGGTGGGGCCACGATCAGCACCCCGCCGACGGGACCGGGCTACGACGACACGTGGTACGACGTGAACACCAAGCAGATGGTCTCCGCCTGACGCCGACCCGCTGGTCGAGCAGGCGAGCGCCAGCGTCTCCCGCTGGTTGAGCAGCGAGCGCCAGCGACTCCCGCTGGTTGAGCAGCGAGCGCCAGCGAGTCCCGCTGGTTGAGCAGCGCGCCAGCGACTTCCGCTGGTTGAGCAGCGAGCGCCAGCGACGTCCCGCTGGTTGAGCAGCGAGCGTCAGCGAGCGTGTCGAAACCCGGTGAGCCGAACCGCGGCCCCGGCTTCCCTCGGTGTACGCCGGGTGGGGGTCGGGGCCTGCGGCTCCCGCCGGACGGGCAGGCCCGGTCGACCAGGCCTGCGCTCGTGCCTCGCTCCGGCCCGCCAGACCCAACCACGACCGGGCCTGCCCGCCCGTCGTCCGCCTCCGGCCCCGACCGCGCGGCGTACCCGTTCCGTGGGCGGGCCTCCGGGGCTCGGCTGCGGGGTCGTGTGCCTGGGAACGCGCCGCCCCGCGTCGTCAGGCACACGACCCGGACCACCCGGTCGGGCGTCGGCCGGGCGGGGAGGCGTCGTAGGCTCACGGCGTGAGTGACGGCCTGTTCGACCTGCCCGGACGCGGAGGCGCGGGCGGGACCGGGGGCGGGTCGCTGGCCGCGAACACCCACGCCTCGGCCCCGCTGGCGGTGCGGATGCGGCCGCGGACGCTCGATGAGCTCGTCGGCCAGGAGCAGCTGCGTGCGCCGGGCGCACCGCTGCGGCAGCTGATCGAGAACGACCAGTCGATGTCGCTGCTGCTGTGGGGGCCGCCGGGCACCGGCAAGACGACGATCGCCTCGATCGTCAGCCAGCAGACCGACCGCAGGTTCGTCGAGGTCTCCGCGGTCTCCGCCGGCGTCAAGGAGGTGCGCGCGGCGATCGACACCGCCCGCGCCGAGCTGGTCGCGACCGGCCGGGAGACGGTGCTGTTCGTCGACGAGGTGCACCGGTTCAGCAAGGCCCAGCAGGACGCCCTGCTCCCGGGGGTGGAGAACCGCTGGGTGACGCTCGTGGCGGCGACCACGGAGAACCCCTTCTTCAGCGTGATCTCCCCGCTGCTCTCCCGCAGCCTCCTGCTGCGGCTGGAGTCGCTCACCGACGAGCACGTGCGCGGCGTGCTGGAGCAGGCGCTCGTCGACGAGCGCGGGCTCGCCGGCCGGTTCACCGTCGAGGAGGAGGCGATCGACCACCTGGTCCGCCTCGCCGGCGGCGACGCGCGCCGCTCGCTGACGTACCTCGAGGCAGCCACCGGGGCCGCCGCCTCCCGCGGCTCCGACGTGGTCACCCTGGAGATGGCCGAGACCGCCGTCGACCAGGCTGCGGTGCGCTACGACCGGCAGGGCGACCAGCACTACGACGTGACCAGCGCCTTCATCAAGTCGGTGCGGGGCTCGGACGCCGACGCCGCGCTGCACTACCTGGCCCGGATGATGGAGGCGGGGGAGGACCCCCGGTTCATCGCCCGCCGGCTGATGATCCTGGCCAGCGAGGACATCGGGCTGGCCGACCCCACGGCCCTCCAGACCGCCGTCGCGGCCGCGCAGACCGTGCAGCTGATCGGCATGCCGGAGGCGCAGCTGACGCTCGCCCACGCGACGATCGCGCTCGCGGTGGCGCCGAAGTCCAACGCGGTCACCACCGCGGTCTTCGCCGCGGTCGCCGACGTCCGCGCCGGCAAGATCGGTCCGGTCCCGTCGCACCTGCGCGACGCGCACTACTCCGGCGCCAAGAAGCTCGGCCACGGGGCGACGTACAAGTACAGCCACGACGAGCCCTACGGCATCGCCGAGCAGCAGTACGCACCCGACGTCGTGCTCGACGCGGAGTACTACCGGCCGACCTCCCTGGGCGCCGAGGCCGCGGTCAAGGAGCGCTGGGAGCGGGTACGCCGCCTGGTGCGCGGCAGCGGCGGTCCGGGCGCCAAGGCCGACCGGTCCGGACGGTAGGGTCGGGCACCATGGTCGAGGAGTGGAGCGTGCCGGGCTGGGCCGTGGTCGCGGCAGCCGCCGCGCTGCTGGCCCTCCTCGTGCTGCTGCTCGTGCTCGCCGTCAGCGGCGCCCGAGCCCGCTCCCGGGCACGCACCGAGCTGGCCGCCGCGCGCGCCGAGACCGACGGGCTCCGCGAGCGGCTCGACGCGCTCGAGCGCCGGGTCGCCGCTCCCGCGGCGCCGACCCGCACCGAGGAGTTCGTGATCACCCGGGCCGGGGAGCCGGAACCCGAGCTCGACGAGGCCCGGCGGGCGCCCGCCGTGCCCGCCCCGCTCTTCGCCGACCTCGTCCTGCGGGAGTCGGTCGTCCAGGCCGCGTCGCTGGCCGCCGGCGTCCGCCGCGCGCTCGCCCCCGAGGTGCGCAACCGGATCCGGTTCGAGGTCCGGCGCGAGATCCGCCGCTCGCGCAAGCAGCGCCGCGCCGACCTGCGCGCCGCCCGGCGCGACTGGGAGGCGCGCCGGCGCGGCACCCTCGACGAGGGCAGCGCAGCATGAGATCACCCCACGAATCCGCTCGCTGCGTTCCCGGATCCGCAGGGACCCCGGGATGAGCCGCGGCCTCTGGTTCGTCGCCGGGGCCGGGGCGGGGGTCTACGCGATGGTGCGTGGCCGCCGCGCGGCCGAGGCCCTCACCGCCGACGGCCTCCGGGACCGGTGGAACGGCTTGACGCTCGGCGCCCGGCTGCTGCGCGACGAGGTCGCGCAGGGCAGGGCGGACGCCGAGGTCGACCTGCGCGCCCGGCTCGGCCTGACCCCGGCGGGGACGCCGGAGCTCGCCGCACCCCGCACCAGCACCAGAACTGCCAGCAACACCCCAGACACCACCGACGCACCACACGAGGAAGGCACCACCTGATGGAGACCGCGGAGATCCGCCGACGGTTCGTGGCCCACTTCGAGGCCAACGCGCACACGGTCGTGCCGTCCGCCTCGCTGCTGCTCGACGACCCGAACCTGCTGTTCGTCAACGCCGGCATGGTGCCGTTCAAGCCGTACTTCCTGGGCCAGGAGACCGCGCCGTACGACCGCGCGGTCAGCGTCCAGAAGTGCGTGCGCACCCTCGACATCGAGGAGGTCGGCAAGACCACGCGGCACGGCACGTTCTTCCAGATGTGCGGCAACTTCTCCTTCGGCGACTACTTCAAGGAGGGGGCGATCCGGTTCGCGTGGAGCCTGATCACCGGCTCCGTCGAGGACGGCGGCCTGGGCTTCGACCCGGAGAAGATCTGGGTCACGGTGCTCCCGACCGACGACGAGGCGCGCGAGCTGTGGAAGAGCGTCGCCGGCCTGCCCGACGAGCGGATCCAGGAGCGTGGGCTCAAGGACAACTACTGGAACATGGGCGTGCCCGGCCCGGGCGGTCCCTGCTCGGAGATCTACGTCGACCGCGGGCCCGAGCACGGCCCCGACGGTGGCCCGAACGCCGACGAGGACCGGTTCCTGGAGATCTGGAACCTCGTCTTCATGCAGGAGTCGCTCAGCGCCGTGCGCGCCAAGGACGACTTCGACGTCGAGGGCCCGCTGCCGGCCAAGAACATCGACACCGGCATGGGCCTGGAGCGGGTGGCCTACCTGCTCCAGGGCAAGCAGAACATGTACGAGATCGACGAGGTCTTCCCCGTCATCGAGCGCGCCAGCGAGCTGACCGGCAAGGCCTACGGCGCGAACGAGGAGGACGACGTCCGCTTCCGCGTCGTCGCCGACCACGTCCGCAGCGCGCTGATGCTCATCGGCGACGGGGTCACCCCCGGCAACGAGGCCCGCGGCTACGTGCTGCGCCGGCTGCTGCGCCGCGCGGTCCGCTCGATGCGGCTGCTGGGCTACGAGGACCGCTCGCTGCCCGAGCTGCTGCCGGTCAGCATGTCGCGGATGAAGGCCTCCTACCCCGAGCTCGAGGCGGACTTCGAGCGGATCAGCCGGGTGGCGTACGCCGAGGAGGACGCCTTCCGCAAGACCCTCCAGGCCGGCACCCAGATCTTCGACCAGGCCGCCCAGCGGGTGAAGGCCTCCGGCCAGGCCCGGCTCAGCGGGGACCAGGCGTTCGCGCTCCACGACACCTACGGCTTCCCGATCGACCTGACCCTGGAGATGGCCTCCGAGGCCGGGCTGAGCGTCGATGAGGACGGCTTCCGCGCGCTCATGACCGAGCAGCGCGAGCGGGCCAAGGCCGACGCCCGGGCGAAGAAGGGTCAGCACGCCGACACCGGCGTCTACCGCGGCATCCTCGACGCGCACGGGCCGACCGAGTGGCTGGCCTACGAGACCCTGGAGACCGAGTCGCGCCCGCTGGCCCTGCTCGCCGGCGGCGCTCCGGCGCGCTCGCTGGCGACCGGCGAGGTCGGCGAGCTGGTGCTGGACCGGACCCCGTTCTACGCCGAGTCCGGCGGCCAGGCCGCCGACGCGGGCACCATCGAGTTCGACGGCGGCCGGCTGGAGGTGCTCGACGTCCAGCGGCCGGTCCGCGGGCTGGTCGTCCACCAGGTCCGGGTCGTCGACGGCGAGCTGGACGCCACCGGCGGGGCCGCGCTGCACGCCCGCGTCGACCCCGAGTGGCGCCTCGGCGCCCGCCAGGCGCACTCGGGCACCCACGTGGTGCACGCGGCCCTGCGCGAGGTGCTCGGCCCCACCGCGCTGCAGTCCGGCTCCTACAACCGCCCCGGCTACCTGCGCCTGGACTTCGGCTGGACCACCGGCCTGGACGCCCAGCAGGTCCGCGACATCGAGCAGGTCTCCAACCACGCCCTGCGCGCCGACCTGCCGGTCCACTGGCAGTACATGACGCTGCCCGAGGCCAAGGAGTGGGGCGCGATCGCCCTGTTCGGCGAGACGTACGACGACTCCAAGGTGCGCGTGGTCGAGATCGGCGGCCCCTGGTCGCGCGAGCTCTGCGGCGGCACCCACGTCGACCACTCCTCCCAGATCGGCACGATCGTGGTGACCGGCGAGTCCTCGGTCGGGTCGGGCAACCGGCGCATCGAGGCCTTCACCGGCGTCGAGGGCTTCGCCTACCTCGCCCGCGAGCGCGACGTGGTCAGCCAGCTGACCGGCCTGCTCAAGACCCAGCCCGACGACCTCGTCGGCCGGGTCTCCGAGCTCGTCGACCGGCTCCGCGCGGTCGAGAAGGAGGCCGAGAAGGCCCGCGTCGCGCAGCTGCTGGCCGCGGCCGGCCAGGTGGCCGCGGGCGCCGAGGTCGTCGGCGGGGTCCACGTGGTCGCCCACCGCGCCGACGGCGCCTCCGGCGGCGACGTCCGCACCCTGGCGATGGACATCCGGAGCCGGCTGCCGCAGGGCGAGCCCGGCGTCGTGGTGGTCATCGGCGCCGCGGACGGCAAGGTCTCGGTCGTCGCGGCCCTCACCGAGGCCGCGCGCGAGCGCGGCCTGTCGGCCAACGCCCTGGTCCGCGCGGTCGGCCCGCTGGTCGGCGGCAAGGGCGGCGGCAAGGACGACGTCGCCCAGGGTGGCGGCACCGACGCCTCCCGGATCGACGAGGCGCTCGCGCTGGTGACCACCGAGGTCGCACGGACGGCGGGCGCTTGAGGCACGGCGTACGGCTCGGCATCGACCCGGGCGACGCCCGGATCGGCGTGGCGCGCAGCGACCCGACCGGGTTCCTCGCCACGCCCGTCGAGACCGTGCGCCGCGGCAAGGGCGACCTGGCCCGGATCGCCCGGATCCTCCGCGAGATCGCCGAGGAGTCCGAGGTGGCCGAGGTGGTCGTCGGCCTGCCCCGCAGCCTGTCCGGCGGCGAGGGCCCGGCGGCGGCCAAGAGCCGGGAGTTCGCGGCGCGGCTCGCCGAGCGGATCGCCCCGGTCCCGGTGCGTCTGGTCGACGAGCGGCTCACCACGGTCTCGGCGGAGGCTATGCTCCGCGACCGGGGCCGATCCGGCAGCAAGCGGCGCGCCGTCGTCGACCAGGCCGCCGCCGTCTTGATCCTGCAGCACGCGCTCGACACCGAGCGCACGACGGGGACCGCCCCCGGAGAGATCGTCCGGGCAGCGCCCGAGGAGCCCGAGGAGACCCAGTGAGCGACCCGAGCCACCCGAGCGACCCGCTGGTCGACGAGCGAGACCCGGTCGTGCCGGTCACCTCCTACCAGGGGGGAGCCCGGCGCCGCCGCAAGCGCCGCAACCTGCCCGGGTGCCTGGCCGTCCTCGTCGCGCTCGCGATCGTGGCCGGCGGGCTCTACTTCGGCATCACCCGCGGGATCTCCTGGGTCGAGGACCAGTTCGCCGACCCCGAGGACTACGCCGGTCCGGGCCGGGGGAACGTCTCCTTCGAGGTCGTCAGCGGCGACTCCAGCGCGCAGATCTGCCGCAACCTCAAGGACGAGGGCGTCGTGGCCTCGGTGCAGGCGTGCCTCGACGCCGCCGGCGCCAACCCCGACTCCGCCGGGATCCAGGTCGGGTTCTACCCGCTGAAGAAGGAGATGGCGGCCAGCGCCGCCATCGACGTGCTCGCGGACCCCTCGAACATCGTCACCAACGCCGTCACGATCCCCGAGGGCCTCAACACCGACCAGGTCGTCGAGCTGCTCGCCGAGAACACCGACTTCGCCGCTGCCGCCTTCCAGCGGGTCCTCGACCAGCCCGAGAAGATCGGGCTGCCGGAGTACGCCGGCGGCAACCCCGAGGGCTACCTGTTCCCCTCGACCTACTCCTTCGGGCCCAACGCCGAGCCGGTGGACATGATCAGCGCCATGGTCGACCGCTGGCGCCAGGCCGCCGACGAGGCCGGCCTCGAGGAGGCCGCCGACCGGCTCGGCTACACCCCCCACGAGCTGATGACCATCGCCAGCCTCGTGGAGGCCGAGGGGCGCGGTGACGACATGCCGAAGGTCGCGCGGGTCATCTACAACCGCGTCGAGAACCCCGGCAACGGCATCACCAACGGCCTGCTCCAGATCGACGCGGCGGTCAACTACGCGCTCGACAAGAGCCCCATCGCCCGGCTGACCATGGACGAGATCGAGTCGGTCGCCGACTCGCCGTACAACACCTACAAGCAGCCGGGCCTCCCGCCGGGCCCGATCGAGGCACCGGGCGACGCCGCCATCGCGGCGGCGACCACCCCCGCCGACGGGCCGTGGCTGTTCTACGTGACGGTGAACCTGGAGACCGGCGAGACGAAGTTCACCGAGTCCTACGACGAGTTCCTCTCCTTCAGCCGGGAGCTCGACGAGTACTGCGCGACCCAGTCCGACCGCTGCTGAGGACGACGGCGTGCCCGAACCCCAGCGCTGCGCCGTCCTCGGCGACCCCATCGACCACTCGCTGTCGCCGGTCCTGCACCGCGCGGCGTACGCCGAGCTGGGCCTGGACTGGACCTACGAGGCGGTCCGGGTGCCGGCCGGCGGGCTGGCGGACTTCCTCGCCGGGCTCGACGGCTCGTGGCGCGGGCTGTCGCTGACGATGCCGCTCAAGCGTGAGCTGATGGGGCTGGTCGGCGACGTCTCGGAGCGCGCCGCGCTCGTCGGCGCCGCGAACACCCTCGTGCTCGACGGCGAGCGCCGGCACGCCGACAACACCGACCTGCCCGGCGCGGTCGCCGCGGTCCGGGAGCGGTACGCCGGGCCCGTCGCCACCGGTGCCGTGCTCGGCGGGGGAGCGACCGCGGCCTCCACCGGGCTCGCGCTGTGCGACCTCGGCGCCCGCCGCGTGACCCTCCACGTGCGCTCGCCCGAGCGGGGCGAGGAGGCGGCCGCGGCCGTCCGGCGGCACCCGGCCCGCCCCGAGGTCGCGCTCGCGCCGCTGGACCGGGCGCCCGAGGCCGACGTGCTGGTCTCCACCGTTCCGGCGACCGCGCAGACCCCCGACCTCGTGGCCGGCTGCCGCGCGGTGCCGGTGGTCTTCGAGGTCGTCTACGACCCCTGGCCCACCCCGCTGGCCGCCTCGGTCGGCGGCGACCGGGTCCTCGTCGGCGGCCTCGACCTGCTCGTCCACCAGGCCGCGCTCCAGGTCGAGCTGTTCACCGGGACGCGCCCGAGCGTGGAGCGGATGCGCGCGGCCGGCGAGGCCGCGCTGCGGGGCGCGGGGTGAGCGACCCCGGCGGGGCCGCGGCCGCCGCCGGCGCGCTCGCGCTCCTCTGCGGCGCGCTCGGCCTGCTCGTGCCCGCGCTCGTCGCGCGGATCCCCGAGCCGGAGCCGTCGACCGTCCACGCCGGAGCCGACGGAGCCGACCGAGCCGACGGAGCCGACGGAGCCGGCCTCGAGGAGGAGCCCAAGGAGGCCTACGCCGACATCGCCCGCTCCCCGGGCCTGGCCTGGAAGGCCGCGCTCGCCTCGGCGGTCGCCGGCGCGGTCGTCGGGTGGGCGGTCGGCGCGGACTGGGACCTGCTGCCGCTGGTCCCGCTCGTCCCGGTCTCGGTCGCGCTCGCGGTCGTCGACTGGCGCACCCGGCTGCTGCCGACCAAGGTCATCGCGCCGACGTACCTCGTCACGATCGCGCTCACGCTGCTCACCTGGCTGGTCACGCGGGAGACCGACGACCTGGTCCGGGCGTTCTGGGGCTGGCTGGTCGCCGGCGGGATCTTCTTCGCGCTGTGGTTCGTGCACCCGCGCGGGCTCGGCTACGGGGACGTGCGGCTGGCCGGGCTGCTCGGCATCGCGCTGGGCCACCTGGGCTGGGGGGAGCTGCTCGTCGGGGTCTACGGCGGGTTCCTGCTGGGCGGGCTCGGCGGCGGGCTGTTGTCGCTGCTGCGGGTCGTGGAGCGCAGGGCGTTCCCCTTCGGCCCGTTCATGCTCCTCGCCGCGCTGCTGGGGATCTGGATCGGCGCGCCGGTGCTGGACGGTCTCGCGACCGGGTGAGCGTCCGGGAGCGGTCACCCGTCATGGAAGACTGCGCCCATGCTTCGTTGGCTCACCGCGGGCGAGTCCCACGGCCCGTCCCTGGTCGCGATCCTCGAGGGCCTCCCCGCCCACGTCGAGGTCACCTCCTCCGACATCCAGGACTCCCTGGCCCGCCGCCGGCTCGGCTACGGCCGCGGCGCCCGGATGAAGTTCGAGCAGGACCAGGTCACGCTCGTCGGCGGCGTACGCCACGGGCGCACGCAGGGCGGTCCGGTCGCGATCGAGGTCGGCAACACCGAGTGGCCCAAGTGGGAGAAGGTCATGTCGGCCGACCCGGTCGACCCCGACGAGCTGGCCTCGATGGCCCGCAACGCCCCGCTCACCCGGCCCCGGCCCGGCCACGCCGACCTCGCCGGCATGCAGAAGTACGACTTCGACGACGCCCGCCCGATCCTCGAGCGCGCCTCGGCCCGCGAGACCGCCGCCCGGGTGGCGCTGGGCCGGGTGGCCAGCAACTTCCTCGAGCAGGCCGTCGGGGCCCGGATCGTCTCCCACGTCATCGAGCTCGGCGGCGTCCGGGCCCCCGACGGGCTCTGGCCCGCCGCCGACGACGTCGCGCGCCTCGACGAGGACCCCGTGCGCTGCCTGGACCCCGAGACCTCGCGGCTGATGGTCGAGCGGATCGACGCCGCCCACAAGGACGGCGACACCCTCGGCGGCGTCGTCGAGGTCGTCGTCCACGGGCTGCCGCCGGGCCTGGGCTCGCACGTGCACTGGGACCGCCGGCTCGACTCGCGGCTCGCGGGTGCGCTCATGGGCATCCAGGCGATCAAGGGCGTGGAGGTCGGCGACGGTTTCGCCCTCGCCGCGACCCCCGGCTCGCTGGCCCACGACGAGATCGTCCCGACCGACGAGGGCATCCGCCGCGTCTCGGGCCGCTCCGGCGGCACCGAGGGCGGCATGACCACCGGCGAGGTGCTGCGCGTGCGCGCCGCGATGAAGCCCATCGCGACGGTCCCGCGGGCGCTGCGCACCGTCGACGTCGCCACCGGCGAGGAGTCCGTGGCCCACCACCAGCGCTCCGACGTGTGCGCGGTGCCGGCCGCCGGCATCGTCGCCGAGGCGATGGTCGCGCTCGTGCTCGCCGACGCGGTGACCGAGAAGTTCGGTGGCGACTCGGTGGCCGAGACCCGGCGCAACGCCGAGTCCTACCTCTCCGCCCTGCGCTACCGATGAGCGGGCCCCGCGCGGTCCTCGTCGGGCCGATGGGCGCCGGGAAGACCACCGTCGCCGCGCTGCTCGCCGACGCCTGGGGGGTCGCGGCCCGCGACACCGACCAGGACGTCGAGGCGGCCGAGGGCCGCTCGGTCTCCGACATCTTCGTGGACTCGGGGGAGGCCCGCTTCCGCGAGCTCGAGGCCGCGGCCGTCGCCGCCGCGCTGGCCGAGCACGACGGCGTCCTCGCGCTCGGCGGGGGAGCGGTGCTCGATCCCGCCACCCGCGAGCGGCTCGCGGGCCACCCGGTCGTCTACCTGCGGGTCGGGCTCGCCGACGCGGTCAAGCGCGTCGGCCTCGGCACCTCGCGGCCGCTGCTGATCGGTGGCGTACGGTCGCGCATCAAGGCGCTCCTCGACGAGCGGGCGCCGGTGTACGAGTCGGTGGCCACCCTGGTCGTCGACACCGACGGGCGGACCGCGCAGCAGGTCGCCGACGAGATCCTGGAGGCCCTCCACCGTGACTGACCCGACCGCCGGCACCACCGCCGAGACCACGCTGCACGTCGGGGGCGCCGCGCCGTACGACGTCGTCGTCGGCAGCGACCTCGCCCACCACCTCCCCGGGATGGTCGGCAGCGCCGCCGAGCGCGTCGCGCTGGTGGTCGACACCCGGCTCCAGCCGTTCGCCGACGACCTCGTCGAGACCCTCGGCGACCGCGAGGTCCTCGTCTTCGCGGTGCCCGAGGGCGAGGAGTGCAAGTCGGTCGAGGTCGCCGCGGAGATCTGGAACGCGCTCGGCGACGAGGGCTTCACCCGCTCCGACGTCATCGTCACCCTCGGCGGCGGCGCGACCACCGACCTCGGCGGCTTCGTCGCCGCGACCTGGCTGCGCGGCGTCCGCGTCGTGCACGTCCCGACCACCCTGCTGGGCATGGTCGACGCCGCGGTCGGCGGCAAGACGGCCGTCAACACCGAGTCCGGCAAGAACCTCGTCGGGGCCTTCCACGAGCCCGCCGGCGTGCTCTGCGACCTCTCCTTCCTGCGCACCCTCGCCGCCGAGGAGCTCGTCTCCGGCCTGGCCGAGGTGCTCAAGTGCGGCTTCGTCGCCGACCCCGAGATCCTGCGGATCGCGGAGTCCGTCGACCCCGGCACGCTCACCGTCGACGACCCGGCGCTGCGCGAGCTGGTCGAGCGCGCGATCCGGGTCAAGGTCGACGTCGTCGTCGAGGACCTGCGCGAGACCGGCGGCCGCGACGGCCACCCCGGCCGCGAGGTGCTCAACTACGGCCACACCCTCGGCCACGCAATCGAGCAGGTCAGCGGCTACACCATCCGCCACGGCGAGGCCGTCGCCCTCGGCTGCGTGTACGTCGCCGAGCTGGCGCGGCTCGAGGGCCGGATCGGTCCCGAGCTGGTCCAGCGCCACCGCGACGTCCTCGGCCGCTTCGGGCTGCCGACCGCGATGTCCGGGCCGACCTTCGAGGACCTGCTGGAGCTGATGCGCGTGGACAAGAAGGCGCGCGGCTCCCAGCTGCGGTTCGTGGTGCTCGACGACGTCGCGCGGCCGGCGGTCCTGGCCGGGCCGTCCGAGGAGCACCTGCGGGCGGCGTACGACGCCCTCCAGCAGGGGGACGGCGAGCAGGCACCCGCGTGAGGGTCCTGGTCCTCAACGGGCCCAACCTCGGGCGGCTGGGTCGCCGGCAGCCGGAGATCTACGGCACGACCACCCACGCCGAGCTGGCCGCGATGTGCGTGGCGTGGGGTGCCGAGCTCGGCCTCGAGGTCGAGGTGCGCCAGACCAACCACGAGGGCGTGATGGTCGACTGGCTCAACCAGGCCGCCGACGACCGGACGCCGGTGGTCCTCAACGCCGCGGCGTGGACGCACTACTCCTACGCGGTGCTCGACGCCTGCGCCCAGCTCGAGGCGCCGCTGGTGGAGGTGCACATCTCCGACCCCCAGAAGCGGCCCGAGGAGTTCCGCCACCACTCGGTGGTCACTCCCTACGCCGTCGAGGTCGTCGCCGGGCACGGTGTCGAGGGCTACCGGATGGCACTCGAGGTGCTGGCCCGGGGCTGACTCGCCCCCACCCGCCCCACCTCGCCTCACCTCGGTCCGCCTCGTGATGCCCACCGTGCGCCGGAGCGCTCGCTGGGCATCACGAGGCGGGTATTCGGGGGATGCCGCGGCGCGCCGGTAGACTCGTGCGCCGTGCCCGGAGGCGCCCGGTGAGGCGGCCACGAGCACCTCCTGCCCACCGGACCCGAAGGCTGACAACGCGCGCATGGCAACGACGAACGACCTCAAGAACGGCATGGTCCTCAACATCGACGGGCAGCTCTGGTCCGTGGTGGAGTTCCAGCACGTCAAGCCGGGCAAGGGCCCCGCCTTCGTGCGGACCAAGCTCCGCAACGTCGAGTCGGGCAAGAACGTCGACAAGACCTTCAACGCCGGCACCAAGGTCGAGACCGCCACGGTCGACCGCCGCACGATGCAGTACCTCTACAACGACGGCACCTCGTTCGTCTTCATGGACGTCCAGTCCTACGACCAGCTCGAGGTCCCGCCGGAGACCGTCGGCGACGCGCAGAACTTCCTCCTGGAGAACCAGGAGGTCATCGTGGCGACCAACGAGGGCCGCGTGCTCTTCATCGAGCTCCCCGCCTCGGTCGAGCTCGTCATCACCTTCACCGAGCCCGGCCTCGCGGGCGACTCCGCCACCGGCCGCACCAAGCCGGCCACGCTGGAGACCGGCCACGAGATCCAGGTGCCGCTCTTCATCAACCAGGGCGAGAAGGTCAAGGTCGACACCCGCGACTCCTCCTACCTGGGACGCGTCAAGTCCTGATGGCAGCGCGTTCGAAGGCCCGCAAGCGCGCGCTCGACCTGCTCTACGCCTCGGAGATGCGGGGCGAGTCGCCGGTCGAGGCGCTCGAGCGGGCGA
The DNA here is from genome assembly GCF_013177455.1 of Nocardioides marmotae. Classification (NCBI taxonomy): domain Bacteria; kingdom Bacillati; phylum Actinomycetota; class Actinomycetes; order Propionibacteriales; family Nocardioidaceae; genus Nocardioides; species Nocardioides marmotae. The sequence goes on along the minus strand of NZ_CP053660.1, from coordinate 2,525,210 downwards.
TCTCGGAGGGCGAGGGCCCGACCAACGCCTACACCGCCACGCTGGTGCGCGGCGTCGTCGAGCACCAGGAGCGCATCGACGGGCTGCTGCGGGACTACGCCGAGGGCTGGACCCTCGAGCGGATGCCCGCGGTGGACCGCAACGTGCTCCGGCTGGGCCTGTGGGAGCTGCTGTACGCCGACGACGTGCCGGACTCGGTCGCGATCAGCGAGGCGCTGGCGCTCGTGCGGGACCTCTCCACCGACGACTCCCCGCAGTTCGTCAACGGGGTCCTCGGCAACCTGGCGCGGAACAAGGCGAACCTGGCCTGACGTTGCTCACCGCGTCATTCTGGCGCGGTGAGCACCCAGGAGCAGGAGCACGAGGTCGACCTCGTCGTCATCGGCCTCGGGCCGGGCGGCGAGGCCCTGGCGACCGGCGCGGCCCGGGCCGGCCTGGACGTCGTCGCGATCGACAAGCACCTCGTGGGCGGTGAGTGCCCCTACTACGGGTGCATCCCCTCGAAGATGATGCTGCGCGCCGCCGACAGCCTCGCCGAGGCCCGCCGCGCCGGCACCCTCGCCGGCGACGTCGAGGTCACCGCCTCGTGGGCGCCGGTGGCCCGGCGCATCCGCGAGGAGGCGACCGACGACTGGGACGACACCGTCGCGGTACGTCGCCTGGCCGACGCCGGGGCGACCGTCCACCACGGCACCGCCCGCCTCGACGGGCCCCGGCGCGTGGTCGTCGAGCTGCGCGACGGCTCGACCCGCCGGTACTCCGCGCGCCGCGGCGTCGTGGTCAACCCCGGCACCCGGCCCGCGCTGCCGCCGGTGCCCGGACTCGCGGGCACGCCGTGGTGGACCAACCGCGACGCGGTGCGCGCGACCGTGGCGCCCGCCTCGCTGGTCGTCCTCGGCGGCGGGCCGATCGGCTGCGAGCTGGCCCAGGTCTTCGCCCGGTTCGGCACCCGGGTGACCCTCCTGCAGCACAACGAGCGCCTGCTGCCGCACGACGAGCCGGAGGCCTCGGCCGTCCTGGAGCGGGTGCTGCTCGACGAGGGCGTCCGCGTGGTCACCGGCGTCGAGCCGCGCCGGGTCGCCCACGGCGCCGGCGGCTTCGCGCTCACCCTCGACGACGAGGTGGTCCACGGCGACCGGCTGCTCGTCGCCGCCGGGCGCACCCCGAACCTCGACGGGCTCGGCCTGGAGACCGTGGGGCTGGACCCGTCCGCGCGGACCGTGCGGGTCGACGAGCGGCTGCGGGCGGCCGAGGGCCTCTGGGTGCTCGGCGACGTGACCGGTCACGGCGCCTACACGCACGTGTCGATGTACCAGTCCGCGGTCGCGCTGCGCGACGTGCTCGGCCAGGACGGGCCGCCGGCGGCGTACCACGCCGTGCCGCACGTGACCTTCAGCGATCCCGAGGTCGCCGGGGTCGGGATGACCGAGCAGCAGGCGCGCGACGCCGGGCTGCGGGTGCGCACGGGCAGCACGCCGATGGAGCAGTCCTCCCGCGGCTTCGTCCACGGACCCGGCGCGACCGGCCTGGTCAAGGTCGTCGAGGACGCCGACCGCGGGGTGCTCGTCGGCGCCAGCGTGGTGGGGCCGGCCGGCGGCGAGGTGCTCGGCGCGCTGGCCGTGGCCGTGCACGCCGGCGTGCCGGTCGCGACGCTGCGCACCATGATCTACGCCTACCCGACCTTTCACCGAGCGATCGAGTCCGCGCTGGCCGACCTGGGTATCTGACCTGCGTGGAAGCTCTTCAGCACGACGCCGCGCAGACGGCACGCCGCGCCGGCGACAGCACCTGGTTCGACCGGGCGATCCGCGGGGGCCTGGTGGCCTACGGACTGGTCTACGTCGTCGTCGCCTGGTTGGCGATCCAGCTCGCGCTCGGCGACCGCGGCGGCGAGGCGTCGACCAGCGGCGCCGTCCGCGAGCTCGCCCAGCAGCCCTTCGGCCAGGTCCTCGTCTGGCTCGTCGCGATCGGCATGTTCGCCCTCGTCCTGTGGCGCGCCCTCGAGGCGGCGACCGGCCATCGCGACGAGGAGGGCGCCACCCGGGTGCGCAAGCGGGTGACCTCGGCCGCCAAGGGCGTGCTGTACGCCGCCATCGGGATCAGCGCGATCCGCGTCGCCACCGGCTCCGGCGGGGGCTCCGGCGGCGGTGGCGGCGGCGGGCGCTCCTCGGAGGACACCCTCACCGCGAAGCTGCTCGACCTCCCGTTCGGCCAGGGCCTGGTCTTCCTGGTCGGCCTGGGCATCATCGGGTACGGCGTGGCGCTGGGCATCCGGGCGTGGACCGAGAAGTTCCGCGAGCAGCTCTCGGCCGAGGGCCAGAGCGGCGACGCCGGCACCGCCTACCTCTGGCTGGGCAAGATCGGCCACGCCGCCAAGGGCGTCGCGCTGAGCATCGTCGGCGGGCTGTTCTGCTACGCCGCGGTCACCCACGACCCGAAGAAGTCCGGAGGCCTGGACCAGGCGCTCCGCGAGGTGCTCGACCAGCCCTTCGGCCCGGTGCTGCTGGTGCTCGTCGGGGTCGGCATCGGCTGCTACGGCCTGTTCAGCTTCGCCCGCGCGCGCCACCTGTCGCGATGAGCCCGGCCCACCAGGTCGACGTCGTCGTCCTCGGCCTGGGCGCCGGCGGCGAGCACGTCGCGATCAAGCTCGCCCGCGCCGGGCTGTCGGTGGTCGGCGTCGAGCGCGACCTGGTCGGCGGCGAGTGCCCCTTCTGGGGGTGCACGCCCTCGAAGCTGATGATCCGCGGCGCGCACGTCGTCGCCGAGGCCCGCCATGTCGACGAGCTCGCCGGCTACGCGCACGTGGAGCCGGATCTCGGTCCGACCGCGCGCCGCATCCGCGAGGCCAACCACGACTGGACCGACGACGGCCACAGCGGGCCGCTGGAGGAGGCGGGCGTCCGGCTCGTGCGCGGCCGCGGCCGCCTCGACGGGCCCGGCCGCGTCCTGGTCGAGACCCCCGCCGGCCCCGAGACGTACGTCGCCACGCGCGGCGTCGTGCTCGCGACCGGCACCGAGGCCGACGCCCCGCCCGTCCCCGGCCTGGCCGGCACGCCGTACTGGACCAACCGCGAGGTCGTCCACGCGACCACCGCCCCCGCCCGGCTCGGGGTCCTCGGCGGCGGGCCGATCGGCGCGGAGCTGGCGCAGGCCTTCGCCCGGTTCGGCTCCGCAGTGACCCTGCTCGAGGCGGGCCCGCGAATCCTCGGCCCGGAGGAGCCCGAGGCGAGCGCGGCGGTCGCGGCGGCGTTCATGCGCGAGGGGATCGACGTGCGCACCGGCGTCGAGGTCGAGCGGGTCGAGCACGACGGCGGCACCTTCCGCCTGCACCTGCCCGGTGCCGATCTCCCTGGGGAGGTGGTGGAGGTCGACGAGCTGCTCGTGGCGACCGGGCGGCGGCCGAACCTCGAGGGGATCGGCCTGGAGACCGTCGGCCTCGACCCCGCGGCCGGGCGGGTCCCCGTCGACGAGCGGCTGCGGGCGGGGGAGCGGCTGTGGGCCGTCGGCGACGTGACCGGCGAGGGCCCGTTCACCCACGTCGCGAAGTACCAGGCCGTCGGCGTCGTCGCGGACGTGCTCGGCCGCGACGTCCGCCCCGCCGACTACCGCGGCCTGACCCGGGTGACCTTCACCGACCCCGAGGTCGGCGCGGTCGGGCTGACCGAGGAGCAGGCCCGCGCGGCCGGCGTCGAGGTGCGGGTGGGGCGGGCCGACGTGCCGCGGTCCAGCCGCGGCTGGATGCACGGCCCCGGCAACGAGGGCGTGGTCAAGGTCCTCGAGGACGCCGCCCGCGGGGTCCTCGTCGGCGGCACCGTCGTGGCGCCGTACGGCGGGGAGGTCATGGGCCTGCTGAGCACCGCCGTGCACGCGGAGGTGCCGGTCGAGGTGCTGCGCGGGATGCACTTCCCGTTCCCCACCTTCCAGCGCGCGATCGAGACCGCCCTGCGCGACCTGGACCGGTGACCCAGGTGTGACCTTCCGGCACGTGTGACCCGCGGGCCCCGGGGGAAGGAACCCCGGAGCACTGACCGAATGACCGTGATCCACCACCGATCGCGACGACGGAGGAACCCCGGATGAGCCAGCCGCAGGACCCCTACCAGCGGGCCGACCAGCACGACATCTCCGACACCAGCGACCGGCTCTACACGCCCGAGGAGCTCGGGGCGTACGCCGCCGGGCAGCGCTCGGTCGACCCGCTCGCCGACCCGCTCGCCGACCCGCTCGCCGACCCGCTCGCGGACCCGCTGGGCGACCCGCTGGGCGACCCGCTCACCGACCCCCTGGGCGACCAGCACCACCACACCCGCGAGGTCCCGCAGGTCCACCCGGCCGCCCCGCCGGCCCCGCAGTTCCAGCAGGCCCCGCAGTTCCAGCAGGCGCCGCCGGCCGGCCCGCCGCCCGCGGGGCCGCCGCAGGCCAACCCGTGGCCCACCAGCCCGCCGCCGGCCGCGCCGCCCGTCCAGCCCCCGGCGTACGCCGCGGCTCCGCCCGTCGTCGCGCCGCCCGCTCCGCCGGCTGCCCCGCCGGCCGCTCCCGCCGCTCCGCCGGCCCCGCCGGTGGCCGCGCCCGCGGCGCCGGCCGCGCCCGCGGCGCCGTCCGCCCCGCCGGCCGTCCCGGCGGTGGTGCCCTCGGCGCAGCTCGCCGAGCCGAGTGTCGAGCCGGGCGGCGAGCCGCGCCGGTTCATGACCGCCACCGACTTCCTCGACCGCCGCGCCGACGACATCGAGCACGGCCCGGCCACGTGGGGCTGGCGCGGCCGGGTCCGGCGCTGGAGCGGCGGGCTGATCGCCCCGCGGATGGGCCCGGCGGAGATGGACCACGAGAACGACCGCCGCACCATCCAGCGCGACTTCGACGGCCCGCGCACGATCGCGTTCATCAACCCCAAGGGCGGCGCCGCGAAGACGACCGGCGTCCTGGCGGCCGGTTACACCTTCGGCACCGTCCGCGGTGGCGGCGTGGTGGCGTGGGACAACAACGAGACCCGCGGCACCCTCGGCATCCGCGGCACGCGCAGCACGCACCGCAACACCACCCGCGAGCTGCTGGAGGACCTCAGCCGGTTCAGCGACGTCTACCAGTCGCGCATCGGCGACCTCGGCGCGTTCGTCCGCTCCCAGGGCGACGCCCACTTCGACGTGCTCGCCTCCGACGAGCGGCCCGACGTGACCGGGATGATCCGCGCGCAGGACTTCCAGGCGGTGCACGCCCTGCTCGAGCGGTTCTACCGGGTGATCCTCGTCGACACCGGCAACAACATGCGGGCCGAGAACTGGCTGGCCGCCGCCGATGCCGCGGACCTGCTGGTCGTGACGAGCACCGTGCGCGAGGACACCGGCTACTCCGGGCTGTGGATGCTCGACGCCCTCCAGGACGCCGGCTACCAGGACCTCAAGCACAAGACCGTCACCGTGCTCTCCGACCCCTCCGCGCAGGTCGACAGCAAGCTCGCCCACGACCTCGTCCAGGTCTACGAGCAGCGCACGCGGGGGGTCTACCGGGTGCCGTACGACCCCGCCCTGGTCGCCGGGTCGGTCGTCCCCTACGCCTCGCTCTCCGAGGCGACCCGCCGGCAGTGGCTCAAGGCCTGCGCCGGCATGGCCGCCGCGCTCTGACCGTGGCCGCCCGCGCCGTCCGTCCCGGCGGGTTCGCCTGCCGGGGCGGGCGGGACGGGGGATGATGGGCGGGTGCCTCGGACCACCACCCTCGCCCGCCCCGGGACGCCGGACCTGCTGACGACCCGCCCGGCCACCGGCGACTACCGGTGGGACGGCAAGCGCTGGCGCCGGTGGACCGGCCGGCGGTGGGCGTCGGCGGCGTACTCCGCCGACCTGGCCGCCCTGCACCGCCCCGACCGGTTCGACCTCGGCCGGCGGATCACGGAGTCCCAGCGCAAGCGCGTGCTGGACCTCGCGGTCGAGCGCCAGGTGCTCGACGAGGGCGCGTCGGTCGTCCACGCCGGGCCGCACGGCACGGTGCTCGCCTACCAGCGCTCGGTCTCCCACGCCGCCCACGCCGTCTTCACGATCCTGACCGGCGGCCTGTGGGGCCTGGTCTGGCTCGTGTGCGCGATCGGCCGCTCCGAGGACCGCGCCCTGCTGGAGTGCGACGACTGGGGCCACGTCTGGGCGCTCCGGGCGACCAGCCGCTGACGGCGCGGCGGGCGGCTGACGGCGCGGCGGGCGGCTGTTCATCAAGGTATGTAGCCAGACCCGCACTTCCCCGGGTGAGCTCCGCGTGGGAAGTGACGTTCCATCAAGGTATGCAGCCGAACCGTCGAGCAGCCGCGTGACGGTTTTCCTGCATACCTTGATGAAGCAGCACCGGCCGCCTCCGACGGCGCCCCAGCGGACCGGGCTCAGGCCTTGGCGGCACCCCATCCGTGCCAGCGGTCGATGCTCATCCACGCGCTGACGCGGGGCGACTCGCGGTCGGGGTAGGGCCGGCCGCTGTAGTGGGTGCTGCACCGGTCGATGTCGACCAACCCCTCGTCGTCGCGCATCTCGGTGACCCGGCCGACGAGCGAGACGTGGGTGTACCAGTTCCCCTCGTCGAGGATGGTCAGCGAGACGCGCGGGTCGCGGCGCAGGTGCCGCAGCCGCACCCGGGTGGCGTCCATGTTCAGCAGGACGCGGTCGTCGTCCTCGAGGAGGTACCACGTCGCCACCGAGACCGGGCTCCCGTCCGAGCGCAGGGTGGTGACGACAGCCGGGTTCGGCTTGCGCAGCAGCGCACGGACGTCGTCGGGGAACGGCAGGTCGGGCATGGATCCTCCTGGTGGCAGGTTGGACGATGGACGTTCCCATTACCCAGCCCGGAAGGGGCAACCCCGTGCGAGCAGTCGTCTACCGCCAGACCGGTCCGTCGAGCGTGCTGGAGGTGGTCGACCGGGAGGTCCCGGAGCCGGGGCCCGGCGAGGTCCGGGTGCGGCTCCTGCGGGCCGGGGTCAACCCGACGGACTGGAAGTTCCGCGCCGGGATGATGAGCGGGTACGACGAGGTCACGCCCGGCCAGGACGGCGCCGGCGTGGTCGACGCGGTCGGCCCCGGGGCCGAGGGGTTCGTCGTGGGGGACCGGGTCTGGGTGCTCCTCGCCCAGCACGGCCGCGCCCACGGCACCGCCGCGGAGCAGGTCGTCCTGCCCACGACGCGCGTGGTGCACCTCCCGGCCGGGGCGTCGTACGACGTCGGCGCGGCGCTGGGCGTGCCCGCCGTGACCGCGCACCGCGCCCTGACCAGCGGCGAGGACGTCGACCGGCTCGCCCCCGGGGCGCTCGCGGGCCGCACCGTCCTGGTGGCCGGGGGAGCGGGCGCGGTCGGCAACGCCGCGATCCAGCTCGCCCGGTGGGCGGGTGCGACCGTCGTGACCACGGTCAGCAGCGCGGAGAAGGCCGCGCTCGCGACGGCGGCGGGCGCCCACCACACGGTGAACTACCGCGTCGGCGACCCGGCCGCGGAGGTCCGCGCGGTCGCGCCGGACGGTGTCGACCTCGTCGTCGAGGTCGCCCCCGCGCAGAACAACGACCTCGACCGCGCGGTGGCGCGGGTCCGCGGCACGATCGCGATCTACGCCAACAACGGCGGCGACGAGTTCTCGATCCCGGTGCGGGAGACCTTCTCCAAGAACCTGCGCTACCAGTTCGTCCTGCTCTACACCCTCGGCGAGGACCTGCTGCGGGCGGCGACCGAGGACATCACCGCCGCGCTCACCGACGGCGCCTTCGCGGTCGGCGAGGAGGCCGGCGTCCCGCTGCACCACCTGCCGCTGGAGGAGACGGCCGCCGCGCACGACGCGGTCGAGGCCGGGACGGTCGGCAAGGTGCTGCTGCGGATCGCCGAGGAGTGACCGGGAAGCGGACCGGCCCGCTCGACGTTTTATCGGCCGGCCGATGGAACTCCCGGTTGGCCGATGAAACTTCATCGGCCAACCGCCAGGTTCATCGGCCGGCCGATGAACCTTCCGCCCGCCCGGCCGCCGCGACCGACCCCGCGACCTGAGGCCGGCGACCGCGCCCGGGTTCGCGGCCGCGGAGGAAGGCGGTAGGGTCGGCGCCGATCGACATCCTTTAACGAGCCGTCCTGTGAGGCGGAGAAGGAGGTCAAGCGCACTCGTGTGTGCCCAGCCTGCACCGGAGGCGACCCCTGGCCGGGTCGTTCTCGACGCCCGTGACATCGCCCGGGCGCTGACCCGCATCTCCCACGAGATCCTCGAGCGCAACAAGGGCGCCGGCGACCTCGTCCTGCTCGGCATCCCCAGCCGCGGCGTGCCGCTGGCCGAGCGGATCGCCGAGCGCATCGCCTCCGTCGAGGGGTACGACGTGCCGACCGGCTCGCTCGACGTCACGATGTACCGCGACGACCTGCGCCTGAAGCCGGCCCGCGCGCTGCTCCACACCGACATCCCCGAGAGCGGCATCGACGGGCGGACCGTCGTCCTGGTCGACGACGTGCTGTTCTCCGGCCGGACCATCCGCGCCGCGCTCGACGCCCTCAACGACCTCGGCCGGCCCCGCGCCGTGCGGCTGGCGGTGCTGGTCGACCGCGGCCACCGCGAGCTGCCGATCCGCGCGGACTTCGTCGGCAAGAACCTGCCGACCTCGCTGGTCGAGCGGGTCCGGGTCACCCTCGCCGGGGTCGACGACGTCGACGCGGTGACGATCCACGGCGAGACCCCGGCCGCGAGCCCGGCCCCGGCGGAGGAGGAGGCCCGATGAAGCGGCACCTGCTCAGCGCCGGCGACCTGAGCCGCGACGACGCGGAGCTGGTGCTCAGCACCGCCGCGGAGCTGCGCTCGCTCGCGGACCGGCCGATCAAGAAGCTCCCCGCCCTGCGCGGGCGCACGGTGGTCAACCTGTTCTTCGAGGACTCCACGCGCACCCGGATCTCCTTCGAGGCCGCGGCCAAGCGGCTCAGCGCGGACGTCATCAACTTCTCCGCCAAGGGCTCGAGCCTGTCCAAGGGCGAGAGCCTCAAGGACACCGCGCTGACCCTCGAGGCGATGGGCGCCGACGCGGTCGTGGTGCGCCACGGCGCCAGCGGCGCCCCGCACCGGCTCGCGCACTCGGGCTGGGTCCGCTCCAGCGTGGTCAACGCCGGCGACGGCACCCACGAGCACCCCACGCAGGCGCTGCTCGACGCGTTCACGATGACCCGCCACCTCGGCAAGCTCGACGGACGCCGCGTGGCGATCGTCGGGGACGTCCTGCACAGCCGGGTCGCCCGCTCCAACGCGCTGCTGCTGGCCACGCTGGGCGCCGAGGTCACGCTCGTCGCCCCGCCGACGCTGTTCCCGGTGGGCGTGGAGACCTGGCCGGTCGAGACGTCGTACGACCTCGACGCGGTGCTGCCGAAGGCCGACGTCGTGATGATGCTGCGCGTCCAGCGCGAGCGGATGAACGGCGGGTTCTTCCCGACCCCGCGGGAGTACTCCCGCCGCTACGGCCTCGACGGTCGCCGGATGGCGACCCTGCAGGACCACACGATCGTGATGCACCCCGGCCCGATGGTCCGCGGCATGGAGATCAGCGCCGAGGTGGCCGACTCCGACCGCTCCGTGATCGTCGAGCAGGTCACCAACGGCGTCGCCGTGCGGATGGCCGTCCTCTACCTCCTCCTCGGGGGAGCCCAGCCCGTCGGAGGAGACGAGTGAGCTCGCGAAGCGAGCTCACCCATCAATGCTGCGCGCCCTGTGCCTCAGGCGCGCACGGAGCGAAGCGAGTACGCGCATGAGCACCTACCTGATCCGCAACGCCTCGGTCCTGGGCGGCGAGCCGACCGACCTGCTGCTCCGCGACGGCGTCGTGGCCGAGGTCGGCAGCGGCCTGGACGCCGACGGCGCCGAGGAGGTCGACGCGACCGGCCTGGTGGCCCTGCCGGGCCTGGTCGACCTGCACACCCACCTGCGCGAGCCGGGCCGCGAGGACGCCGAGACCGTCGAGTCCGGCACCCGCGCCGCGGCGCGCGGCGGCTTCACCGCCGTGCACGCGATGGCCAACACCGAGCCCGTCGCCGACACCGCGGGCGTCGTCGAGCAGGTCTGGCGGCTGGGCCGCGAGGCCGGCTTCTGCGACGTCTACCCGGTCGGCGCGGTCACCGTCGGGCTCCAGGGTGAGCGGCTCGCCGAGCTCGGCGCGATGGCCGACTCCGCCGCACGGGTCCGCGTCTTCTCCGACGACGGCAAGTGCGTCTCCGACGCGGTGCTCATGCGCCGGGCGCTGGAGTACGTCAAGGCCTTCGACGGCGTCGTGGCCCAGCACGCCCAGGAGCCGCGGCTCACCGAGGGCGCCCAGATGAACGAGGGCGAGCTCTCCGGCCGGCTCGGCCTCACCGGCTGGCCGGCGGTCGCCGAGGAGGCGATCATCGCCCGCGACTGCCTGCTCGCCGAGCACGTCGGCTCCCGGCTGCACGTGTGCCACGTCTCGACCGCCGGCTCGGTGCAGATCGTCCGCGAGGCCAAGGCCCGCGGGGTCGACGTCACCGCGGAGGTCTGCCCCCACCACCTCATCCTCACCGACGAGCTCGCGGCGACCTACGACCCGATCTACAAGGTCAACCCGCCGCTGCGCACCCGCGCCGACGTCGAGGCGCTGCGCGCCGGCCTGGCCGACGGCACGATCGACATCGTCGCCACCGACCACGCGCCGCACCCGCACGAGGACAAGGACTGCGAGTGGGCGGCCGCCGCCTTCGGCATGCTCGGCCTGGAGACCGCGTTGTCGATCGTGCAGGAGACGATGGTCGACCCCGGCCTGCTCGACTGGGCCGGCGTCGCCGAGCGGATGTCGTACGCGCCGGCGCGGATCGGCCGCGTCGCCGACCACGGCCAGCCGCTCGAGGCCGGCTCCCCGGCGAACGTCGTGCTCTACGACCCCGCCGTGCGCCGGCCCGTCGACCCCGCGGAGTCGGCGAGCCTGAGCCGCAACACGCCGTACCGCGGCATGGAGCTGCCCGGCCGCGTCGTCGCCACCTTCCTGCGCGGGCGGCCGACGGTCCTCGCCGGTGCACTGGTCTGAGGTCGACCTCCCCGTCCGCGCCGGCCTGCCGGCGCTGACGACCGCGCTCCGGGAGCGCTCCGCGGCCGTGCTGTGGGCGCCCCCGGGCAGCGGCAAGACGACGCTCGTCCCCCCGGCCGTCGCCGAGCTCGCAGATGAGTTCGGCGGCGGTCGGGTCGTCGTCACCCAGCCCCGCCGGATCGCCGCCCGGGCCGCGGCGCGCCGGCTCGCGGACCTGCTGGGGGAGCCCGTGGGCCGCACGGTGGGGTACGCCGTGCGCGGGGACCGCCGCTCCTCGGCCGCCACCCGGGTCGAGATGGTCACCACCGGCGTGCTGCTGCGCCGCCTGCAGCGCGACCCCGACCTGCCGGGGGTCGCCGCGGTCGTCGTCGACGAGGTGCACGAGCGGGCCCTCGACGCCGACCTGCTGCTGGCGCTGCTCGTCGACGTCCGCGCCCACCTGCGCGAGGACCTGCGCCTCGTGGCCATGTCCGCGACCGTGGAGGCCGAACGCACCGCCGCGCTCCTGGGCAGCCCGCCCGTCCCGGTGGTGGAGGTCCCCGGCGCCCTGCACCCCGTCGAGGTCGTCCACGCCCCGCTGCCGCCCGGCGTCCTGCGCACCGACGACCGCGGCGTCACCCCGGCCTTCCTCGACCACGTCGCCGCGACCGTGCGCCGCGCGCTCACCGAGCGCGACGGCGACGTGCTGGCCTTCCTGCCCGGCGTCGCCGAGGTCGGTGGGGTCGCCCGCCGGCTCGCGGACGTCGGCGCCGACGTCCTCCCGCTGCACGGCCGGCTCACCGCCGCCGAGCAGGACCGCGCCCTCACCCCGGGGGTACGCCGCCGGGTCGTGGTGTCGACCGCGGTCGCCGAGTCCTCGCTGACCGTCCCGGGCGTGCGCACCGTCGTCGACGCCGGGCTGGTCCGGCAGCCGCGCACCGACCACCGCCGCGGCCTGGCGGGGCTGGTGACCACCCGGGTCAGCCGTGCCGCGGCCGAGCAGCGGGCCGGCCGGGCCGGCCGCGAGGGCCCGGGCGCGGCGTACCGCTGCTGGTCGGAGGCCGAGCACGCCCACCTGGCCGCCCACCCCGAGCCCGAGGTCGCGGTCGCCGACCTGACCGGGTTCGCCCTCGAGCTCGCGGTCTGGGGCAGCCCGGACGGGGCCGGCCTGGCTCTGCTCGACCCGCCGCCGGCGGCCGCGATGGCCACCGCGCGCCGCACGCTGGCCGACCTCGGCGCGGTCGACGACGACGGCGCCGTGACCGACCGCGGCCGGGCGATCGCGCGGGTGCCGGCCGACCCGCGCCTGGCCCGCGCGCTCCTGGACGGCGCGGCGCTGGTCGGCCCCGACCGCGCCGCCGAGGTCGTCGCGCTGCTCGCCGAGGACGTCCGGTCGCCCGGAGGCGACCTGGTCGCCGCGCTCCGGCAGGCGCGCCGGGAGCGGCCGGCCGCGTGGCGCCGGTCGGTCGCCGACCTGCGGGCCCACGTCGCAGGGGAGGGAGCAGGCGGGGGAGCGCGGGAGCGGCTGACCGACGACCTCGCAGTCGGCGCCGTCGCGGCCCTGGCCCACCCCGACCGGGTCGCCCGGAGCCGGCCCGGCTCGGCGGCGTACCTCATGGTCGGCGGCACCGGCGCGGTGCTGCCCCGCGGCTCCGCGCTCGCCGGGACCCCGTGGCTGGCCGTCGCCGACGTCGACCGCAGGCCGGGGGAGCGGGACGCGACGATCCGCTCGGCGGCCCCGGTCGACGAGGACCTCGCCCTGGAGGCGGCCGCGGCCCGCTGGCGCGAGGAGGACGAGGTCACCTGGGCCGAGGGCCGGGTCGTGGCCCGGCGGGTCACCCGGCTGGGAGCCGTCGAGCTGGCCTCGGTGCCGCTGGCCGAGCCGCCGGTCGCCGGGGTCGCCGCCGCCGTGCGCGAGGGCCTGCGGCAGGAGGGGCTCGCGGTGCTGCCGTGGACCGACGCGGCGCGGTCGCTGCGCGAGCGGCTCGACTTCCTCCACCGGACCTTCGGCCCGCCGTGGCCGTCGGTCTCCGACGCGAGGCTGACCGCCGAGGTGGAGACCTGGCTGGGGCCCGAGCTGGCCCGCGTCCGCGGGACCCGCGACCTGCGGCGCATCGACGTGCTGGCCGCGCTGCGCCGGCTCCTGCCGTGGCCGGAGGCCGGGCGGCTCGACGAGCTCGCGCCCGAGCGGCTGGCGGTGCCCAGCGGGTCGAGCGTGCGCGTCGACTACTCCGGTGAGCAGCCCGTGCTGGCCGTCCGGCTCCAGGAGACCTTCGGCTGGGCCGCCACGCCGCGCGTGGCCGACGGGCGCGTCCCGGTGCTGCTGCACCTGCTCTCCCCGGCGCGCCGCCCGGTCGCGGTCACCGCCGACCTCGCGTCCTTCTGGGAGAACGCCTACCCGCAGGTGCGCGCCGAGCTCCGCGGCCGCTACCCCAAGCACGCCTGGCCCGAGGACCCGTGGACCGCGCCGCCGACCCGGGGGACGGGCCGGGGGCCGGGCCGGGGGACGGGAAGGAACCGGGCCACCTAGGCGTTCGGCAGGACATGACCTTCCGGCTCTCCGTCCTCGACCTCGCTCCCATCGCCGACGGGGAGACCGTCTCCAGCAGCATCGCCGCGAGCGTCGCGCTCGCCCGTCGCGCCGAGGAGCGGGGTTATGAGCGGGTCTGGTACGCCGAGCACCACAACATGCCGCGGATCGCCTCCTCTGCCACCAGCGTGCTCATCGCCCACGTGGGCGCGCACACCTCCACGATCCGGCTCGGCGCGGGCGGCGTGATGCTGCCCAACCACGCCCCGCTGACGATCGCCGAGCAGTTCGGCACGCTCGAGGCGATGTACCCCGGGCGCATCGACCTCGGTCTCGGGCGCGCGCCCGGCTCGGACCAGAACACGATGTACGCGCTGCGCCGCGACCCGCGCTCCTCCGAGCGCTTCCCCGAGGACGTGCTGGAGCTCCAGGCCTACCTGGCCGGTGAGTCCCGCGTCCCGGGGGTGCAGGCCGTCCCGGGCCGCGGCTCGCACGTGCCGCTGTTCATCCTCGGCTCCTCGATGTTCGGCGCCCACCTCGCCGCGCAGCTGGGCCTGCCCTACGCCTTCGCCAGCCACTTCGCGCCCCAGGCCCTCGAGTCGGCCGTCGAGGCCTACCGCCGCGAGTTCCTGCCCTCGGCCCAGCTCGACGCGCCGTACGTCATCGCCGGCGTGAACGTCGTCGCGGCCGACACGGCCGCCGAGGCCCGGGAGAACCACGAGAAGGTGCGCCGCAGCCTCGCGGTCAACCTCTTCGGCAACGGCCAGGACCTCTCCGACCTCGAGGCCGACGTGCTGCTGCGCCGCGGCGCGGCGACCCACGTCGACTCGATGCTGACCTACACCGCGCTGGGCACGCCGGCAGAGGTCGGCGCCTACCTGCGCGCGTTCGCCGAGCGGGTCGGCGCCGACGAGCTGATCACCGCCCACCAGGCCCCGTCGGTCGAGGCTCGGCTGCGCTCGGTGGAGCTCGCCGCGGAGGCCGTCGCCGAGGTCGTGGCCTGAGCGACGCTCGGGCGGCCGACGGTTCCGTCGGCCGCCCGAGAGACGGTTCTCCGGCTCAGCCCTTCCGGCCGACGGGCGTGGCGACCACGACCTGGTACTTGGTGTAGTGGAAGTGTCCGTTGGCGTAGACGACCCGGCCGGTGCAGCTGATGAGCACCAGGCGGTGCGCCCCGGTGGTGGTGAAGAACCGGTGCGGCAGGCGTCCTGTCCGCTGGAACCGGGCGGTGCTGCTCACCTGGTACCGGTGGGTCGTGCCGCGCCGGGACACGGTGACGACCTGACCCTTCTTGGCGCGGCTCAGGCCCCACAGTGCACCGGGCCGGTCGTGGCGGTCCGAGACGTGACCGGCGACCACGGTTGCGCCGATCCGGTCACCGGGCGCTGCCGACCGGCGCAGCCAGGCGGTCGCGCCGACGTTCGCGGGCAGGAGCATCCGGCGGCCCCGGATCACGGTGGGCACGACGCTCGCCCGCAGGCCGATCCCCGGGGCGCGGATGAGCGTCGGGGCGGTGCGCGTGGGCCCGCCGTCCGAGCGGGGCAGGGTGCCGGAGAACCCGCCGGGGACCTCCGGTGCCGGGTACGACGGCTTCGCGACCGTCGTGGTCTCTGCGGGCACGCCGCACCGCGTTCTCGTGGCGGTGTTCGCCGCGGTCCGTTCGGTGCTGACGACCCAGGTGTAGACGCCAGGGGCGCGCACCCGGACCGCCGGCGTCCGGGTCCAGCCGGGGCCTGCGCGCCAGGTGACGGTGCGCGCCAGGTTCTCGGGCCGGCAGGTCGCCGCGGCCAGAGAGGTGAAGGGGCCGTAGAGACGGGCCGTGGCCGGCACCGTCGTCCCCGGCGCGAGCCCGGTCAGGCGGACCCGGTCGTGGAAGGGGCGTCCTGGCCTGACCCGTTTGTCGGAGGTGCGGCTCCGGATGTCCGGCCGGGCCGCGTAGGTGTTGCTGGTCGCCACGGGAGTGACCTCGTCCTGGACGACCGTCACGTTCCCCGGCTCGATGGAGCTCGCGGTGAGCTCGACCCGGCGGTTCTGGCCGGTGCGTGGCTCGGTGATCGTGCAGGTGGCCTCGGCGGGCAGCCCGGTGAGCGTGACGGTCCGGGAGCCCGCACCGGTGCGGGCCGGGATCCTGACCCGCCGCTCGACCGGCGTACCCCCCTCGGCGGGGGTGCACACGACGCGGATGACCACCGGGCCCTGCAGCCCGGCGCCCGCGCCCCGGATCCTCTTCGTGACGGCGATGCCGCCGGCGGCGTACGGCGTGAGCCGCACCCCGGCCACGACGTCGAGCCGGGTCGTCTGCGCGAGGATCAGCTTCTGGGCCCTCTGCCGGTCGGGATCGTTGCCGTCGT